>NZ_LS483447.1:2005000-2133352 GCF_900476255.1 Porphyromonas crevioricanis | reverse complement strand
ACGAATATGAAATTTTTGTTACGGCCTCTCATGTGCCGTCTTTATGCTGCAAAGATTGAATTTTCCAACTGAACTTACAAGCCTGTATCGCCATTCTATACGTGGAGAAGAAAGGTGTAACTGTTGATAGTAAGCTAGTTACAAAACATGCCTTATGAACAGTTGGTAATGGTGTGGCAATTGATTGTATATAAGATGTTTGTGTCGTTGATTACTATAGATACAAGAGTTATGAACAGCTATTGTAGTAGTCTCTGTAAATACCCGAAATATAGGCGTTTATGAATGATATTATAGACTTTCAAAAAGAATGAGTAATTCAGACGATGTACCAATTTTGTTTTGTTTTAGGAAAGGTTTTTGTTACGTATGGATACATATATATTAACAGTGATATTGCTCTATATTTTTTGTTTTCAGAAAAATAGGGAGTGAGACCTTGGTTTTGTTTTTGCGAATTTTTGCTGCTGGATTTCTTACATCTGATTTGAGAAGTTCCCTCTTGTAGCTTTGAAAAAGATATGCTACCTTTGCATCGCTAAGTCAGAGGGCATGTTTCTCTCCGGCTGGTTTGAATGGTGGACGTAGTTCAGTGGTAGAGCCCCAGATTGTGGTTCTGGTTGTCGTGGGTTCGAATCCCATCGTCCACCCTCCCTTGTTTCGTTTACTCCCTTTGCATATTTGCGGAGGGAGTTTTTTTATGCGCAAAACTTTCTATGTCTTTCGTTTCCCTTGGAAAAGAAGATCCTCGTCAGATCATTCTCATTATAACTATGGTTTTCGAAAGTTTTGCTGCAGATGCTTTGCATCCTCAATGCGAAGAGCTTGTGTCAACTCTTGTTTTTTTGTATTTGTTAAAAATAGAAGGACTGTAAAACCCTTTCAATACCTTGTGAGTCATTGTGTTTTGGAGCAAAGGACAAGAGAGTGAGATATGCCAATCGCCTATTAACAGTTTATTTATGGAGATTTTAGGGAATGTTTCTCTCGACGATTGAAATGGAAGAGGGAGACGAAATTTACCTTCAAGCAGAATAAATAAAACTTGCATAAATAAAAAAACTACTACCTTTGCGCCGTGTTTTTCATGGTATTAGATTTAAGGTTAACGAGAAAAAGTCGGTTGTCGTGAGACAATCGGCTTTTTTATTTTTGTGGTAAGATCAATACAGCAAATACAACACATGAGGGGTAATAACGGTAAGCTCTATTATATGCTAGCGATATTGCTGGCACATCTTCTTTGGCTGGGATATGTTTTGTTTTCAAAAGAGTCCGGAAGGGGGGGGACCTCAACTGTTTTTATTGCTATTTCTTCCATGGTTGTTCAGATTATATTGGGTTACCTGACATTTCGGAAACTATTGATTTTGGACGAAAAAGGGAGTAATCTCTTTCTTTTCTTGGCATTGTTACTTTATAGCAGCAATACGGAATTGATGTCAGGGGGGGGGATGTATATTTATGCTGCTCCTCTATTTATTCTCTCTCTGATTATTCTATTAGGAGCCTATCATACTGATGAGGGAAGTATCACGATCGCAAGCAGTGGCTTGTTATTCGGCTTCTCGGTGCCGCTGTGGCCTCCCGTGCTATATACTCTGCCTCTTTGGTTTTTGTTTTTGTATCTCCTTCGATCAGTGACTCCCAGGCAGATCGTTGCCTTTCTATTCGGGATGTTTTTGAGTTGGTGGTTGGCTTTACCTCTACTTTTTTTCTCTAAAGCGCGAGCTTTTCTCTTGGAGGGATGGATGCGAATGTCCAATTGGGCTTTTCCCAGCGAGGCTTTCAATACCTACACTCTGATTTCTCATTGGATTTATCCCTTGATACTGCTTTCTTCTCTGTTATGGGCTATATCTGCAACTCATTTAACTGTTCGGAAAGAAAAAGTTCGGATACGCTCTTTTTTTGCAATCCTCACTGTTTGGCCTCTTTACCTATTGCCTTTCTATCTCTTTTTGCCGAAAGAATCAGCCGGTATGCTTTACCTTTCGCTCTTGCCTTCAGCCGTACTTTTGGCGAAGGCTATAGAAACTGTAGCCAAGCGCTATCAGGCGTGGATTATAACAAGTCTGTGTACAGTGTTTATTGTCTTGTTAGTCTTGCAAACTTTTCTTGGTTGATTGTTAGAGGCTTTCCCTCGCTAGTTCATGAGCTCTCTCTGTAGATACTCTCTATATTCATCTCCCCCAAAAAAGGGGACGACCATTCAATATAGAAGAGCAACTTGCTAGCTCTTTTGCTTGCGTTTTGCTTGCTCTTTCTCTTTGAGTCGGTACTTACGCTCTTTTTCTCGTTCTTTCTGTTCTTTTTGACGCTCTTTGAGCTGCTGTTTGCGTTGCTTGGCACGCTCACGCTGTTCGCGCTTTCTTTGCTTGAGCCTTTCTTTTCTTTCGCGTTCTTTCTGTTTAAGCTCTTTGCGTCGTTCTTTTTCTTTTTGTTTTTTGAGCCTTTCGGCAGCCCTTTTCTCAGCCTTTTCTTGCTCTTTACGGGAGTTGTAGAGATGGCGTGTGTCTTCATAGGTCAGAGGTTCGGGCTTGGCTATATCTCGGCTTGGGAGAGGATTGGTAGAGACAGTATCGGCTGAGAGAGAAGGTTGTGCGGCAGGTAGAGCTATAGAGTCGTTGTTCTCTTCCTTGATGGAGCGATCAATATCGAACGTGAGGGGATTAGTTGGCAATATGCTGTCTGATTCGATTTTTCCGGATTGTTGTCTCGATTGCTTTTCGTCTGTTTTTTCTCCTAATTTCCTGCCGGAGACTGTCGCCCAGCGCATGAGAAGTAACTCCGGGTCTCTCCCTTGGAAATTCTCTTGAAGGAAGTTCATGTACTCAGCTAAGCTTCGGCCTTCATCAAGAAGCCTGGCATTGCTTTCGGAAATAGGAAATAGAATAGCTCTATCAGTTAATTTAGGCATATAGCCATCTGTATCGTACGCCTGTTTAATGTAATACCAAGCGACAGAGGCCGAAGGGAATGTGCGTATCATAATCTGCTCATATTCTCCCCGGCGACTGGGAATGGCATCCAAGGTATAACGTGTAAAACGAGCATAGTCAAAAGCACTCACAGCAAAGACAATGGCATTCCTGTCCATGCTGCCCGAGGGATAGAGCAGAATAGTACAATAGGGTTCGTTGTGCAAAGAAAATGGAGGAAGTATGGAGTCGACTTTCTCTGTAGCTGTCGGTCGTAGATCCCAATCCAATTCTTTGTACCCACCTTTGCTGATCTTTCGCCCATTGAGCAGTTGGGCAAGCATTGCTTGGGCCAGCTCTGCTACATCGCTTTTTTGTGTCAGTTGTACAACTTCTTGCAGACTGCGTTTGAATCCTTCATTATCTCCTTCCAATACATAGCATAGTGCATCGAGGAAAGCCATTTGAGGCAGTAATTCTGCTGTTGGATAGTTTTCTTGCAATTCCTTGTGTTTTCGACGTACTTCTTCGGGCTTCCCTTGCATATAAGCTTCATAGGCCTCTTGGTAGATCTTTTGTTCGTATTGCCGGATATTGCGGAGTTTATTAAGGTATTCCGGGTCCCTTAGAGCTTGAGCAAGCGGATCCTTGGGGTATTCGGACAAAATACGCTGGCGGTATGTCTCTGCTTGATTCGGCTGTCCAATTTGGCTGTAAAGCATATACAGTTTATATAGCACCTCCACTTTGTTGGAGACAGAGGGGAACCGATTCAGTAAGGCTTCGTAGGAGTGTATTGCTTCATCCGGAAGTTCCATCTGGTCTGAAAAGACCTGCCCCATGCCTTCTAACGCAGTTACCACAATTTGATTGGAGGCCTCCATCGCTTCTGGTGTCAGAGGAATATTACGCAGATAATAGGCCGGCTCAAAAGGATCGGATGCGCCTGCTTCGTTGGACGGAGCATCGGCACCATCAGGCGAAACAGAGGAGTTGTCTGTGTTAGAGGCATCAGAAGAAAGTCGATCAGTCATTTTGGAGTCGGACTCTATCTCATTTGGAGTAAAATCAATGTCCTTGCGTCTTCTGCGCCAATTGTCTTCGAGAGAACGCTGTCCCCATTTTTGTGTAAAGAGAGCCTTTCCTTGGGTGATCAATTGAGGATTGTAGAAGTAAAACTCTCCGCTGGTCGAACCGGGAACTTGTTGGAGAGACATGCCCGATGATCCTCTATTGCCTTGCCTATTGTCTTGTTGTGACAAGAAATCGTTTTGCTCTTGTTGAGCCAAAAGTCCTTCCCGCTCAGCTCTTTTCTCCGCCTCTCGTGCTGCTTTTTTTGCTGCTGCTATAGCACTGTCAATTACTGCCATGCGTTCTTTTTCGGGCATGGCTGCCAAACGTTGCAAACTGTCTTGTTCGTTGAGAGCTGCTACGTGCACTACCAAGGCATCCAGCTTGGTCGAGAGATCGTTTATGCGATCATAATCATGATGCAGCTTGTCCAGGCTCGATAGGGCTGCCGAGTAGGCTGGCTGTGCCTTGGTGTACAGCTTGCGTGCCATATAGATATCCCCCAAACGCAAATTGGCCAAAGCGTAGTCGGCTGCTTTGGCTTTGCTGGAGTCAGCAGCCAGATGATAGGCAGCCAGAGCCTTGGTGGTATCCGGCAGTCCCATGTACACATGTCCGACAGCAAGATAGATTTGATCTTGTACTTCGGCGTATTTGTATTGTCTGGCCATCCGTTCGAGCCGAGTTGCCACAGGTCGTGGATTGTCGCGCCCTTGTAGCTCCGTCTTGCGAATACGTGCGGCCAAATCCAACTCGAAAGGGGGATTTGATCTAATAACCTTGGAATAGGCCCGGACTGCTAAAAGGTAGTCTCCGCTTTGTTGAGCCAATTGCCCCAGGAGGTAGTGTATTCGTGCTTTTTGCAGCTTGTGCTTTTCTGCTTTTGCTGCTTGTTGCAAGAAGGGAATGGCCTCTTTCCATCTCTTTTGCCCAAGCATGTTTGCTGCCATGCACTGGTCGTATAGGCCGGGGAGACGTCTGGCAGGAGACTGTTCTGGAATCAGCTCCAAAACACGTTGCCCCTCGCTGATCCATCCCATGGCAATGTAACATCTCAGTTGCCATAGTCTTGCTGCGTCTCTCAGCTCTGTCTGTGTTTTGTATATACGGGCGATATAGGCAAACGTTGCCATCGCTTCCAGAAAATCTCCATTGTGGTACTGCGATTGTCCGAGCAACATCCATGCGTTGTGCAGGAATGGATTGTACTCGGTACGCTCCATGAAGGCTTTTTCTTTGGCAGATATTTTGGAGGAGGGTTCTCTTTCCGGTTTGCTTCGTATACTATGCAGGCTAATCGATTTACGAGCTTTCATGATAGCCGCATCAAAGGGGCCTCCACTTGTTTTCTTGGGTTCGGATGGGTTGTAGACAATCGGCTCCAGAGCTATAAGTTCCGAATAACTCTCTCGTCTTTGTTCGATGAGCTGATTATAAGCTTCTTCGTAGGCATTTTTGCCATTAAAATAGACATTGTAGCGTGTAGTGAAGCTGTGGTAAAACCGATTGTAGGCTGTATTCTTTTTGCTTGCACACCCCAAGAGTAGGAGAATAAAAATGATAAGCAAAACCAGAGATGCCCTCGGGTTTACTCCAAGTAAGACCGAGAGGATACGATGGCGTTGTCGAATGAGTTTCGTGTGCATGCAAATGGGGCGCGGTTGCCTATCGACTAAGAAAAGAATCGATGGCTATAGGGCTTACTTCTTATAGGGGTAATTTTTGTAGCCACCCTCCAGATTATAAACTTTCTTATAACCCAGACTGACAAGTATTTTGGCAGCTTTGGCTGAGCGAGCTCCTGAGCGGCAGTAGACAGCTAAATGGCAGTTTTTGTCGAGAGAGGCAATGGCTTTTTTCTCAAAATCGGGCTGGCGTACATCAATCATTATTGCGCGTTCCAGATGACCGGCTGCAAATTCGGCTTCGCTCCGGACGTCTACTATCTGCACTGTGGTGTCAGCCAGTAGTTTGGCAAACTTTTCGGCTGATACAGTTTCAAATCCATCGGCCTTGTCGAAGCTAACAAGAGACCAGAAGAGAAAAAGAGTAGAGACAATAAATAGGGGAAATGAAATCCTTTTCATATCAACAATTAATTAAAATCTTATAAAGTTATCTTATGTCTACTGCTCTACTCGGTATCTTCCTGCAGTACATCATTGTAATCCTGAAACAAAAAATCGTTGTACGGATACCTCTCTACGTGTATTTGCTTCACACGTTCGTAGAGCAGCGATTTGAGCATATCCATCCCTCGCATGTCCTTGGCAGACACAAAGAGACAATCCGGCCCCGCTTGCGCCATCCAAGTTTGTCGGAGTTGTTCCAAGCTGATGTTTTCTTTCGTCATGGGCGTAAGGTCATCTTCCTCTTTGAGAACAAACGTGAAAGCATCTATTTTATTGAATACGAGTATTGAGGGCTTGTCTTCTCCATCTAAAATCTCTTTAAGAGTCTGCTGCACAACTTGGATTTGTTCCTCAAAATTGGGATGCGAAATATCCACCACGTGTACCAATAAATCAGCTTCTCGGACTTCGTCCAATGTGCTCTTGAAAGACTCTACCAATTGGGTCGGCAGCTTGCGGATGAAACCGACTGTATCGGATAGCAGGAAAGGGAGGTTGTGTATGACCACTTTGCGCACGGTCGTATCCAGTGTTGCAAAGAGTTTGTTTTCAGCAAAAAGATCAGTTTTGGAGAGAACATTCATCAAAGTTGATTTTCCCACATTGGTGTAGCCTACCAATGCGACACGTACCATTTTACCCCTGTTTTTACGCTGCACGGTCTTTTGTTTGTCAATATCTCGCAATTGTTCTTTTAAGCGAGCTATCTTGTCCAACACGATACGGCGGTCTGTTTCCAACTGCGTTTCTCCGGGGCCTCTCATCCCTACACCTCCACGTTGTCGCTCCAAGTGGGTCCACAAACGGGTCAGACGAGGTAGCATATATTGATACTGCGCCAGCTCCACTTGGGTCTTGGCGTGTGCCGTCTGTGCCCGTGTAGCGAAGATATCCAAAATCAAGCCTGTACGGTCGATTACCTTGATTTTGAGTGCCAGCTCAATATTGCGAATCTGTTTGGGGCTTAGTTCATCATCAAATATAATGACACCGACTTCGTGTTCCTCTATATAAGATGCAATCTCTTCCAATTTGCCTTTACCAACAAATGTGGTAGAGTTAGGTAGATCGAGTTTTTGCGTAAAGCGTCGGAGGGTGGTCAATCCGGCTGTTTCAGCCAGAAATTCCAGCTCATCAAGATTTTCCTTTACCTGTTCGTCAGTCTCGGTCTGAGAGATTAGCCCCACAAGCACGGCTGTTTCGCTCTTGAGGGTGGAGATTACAAATTCTTTCATACAGACACAAAGATAATTGAGACTGCGAAATGAAAGCCTGTCAGCAAATGAGTCTCACGGCAGTATAACCAAAGAAGATGAGCCAAATGAAGAGAAGCAAGGCCAATAAGAAGGGTTTGAATCCGGCTTCACGGAATCGGCGAAATCCGGCATCGCTACCCAGAGCAGCCATAGCCATGGTGAGAGCAAAGGTATCAGCCTGTTCGATGTATTTGCCCATTTGCTGAAATGAGTCTGAGAAGTCGTGCATCTGTGCCATCTGTCCCAGCCATGAGTTAAGAATGATCACTAATAAGAACCAAATAGCAAACCAGGGAATAGATATTTCACGACGACCGGAATATTCTTGCTTTCGGCGACCTGTGAAAAAACTGAGCAGAAGCAGAAATGGAGCCAACAAAATGACACGTATCATCTTCGTAATAGTGGCCAAGTTGGCAATTATGGGGTTGTCCATCGCAGCCCCTGCTCCGGCCACATGGGCTACCTCGTGCAGCGTAGAGCCGGTATAGATGGCCAGCTGATGTTCGCTGAGAGAGGATAGCAATCCCGAGTGGTACAAGGCCGGATAGAGGAACATCCCCATGGTACCAAATAGTACTACTGTCGATACGGCTATCACCGTTTTGTAGGGTTTGTCACCAAGTACTGGCTCTGTGCCAAGCACAGCTGCTGCTCCACAGATAGCAGAGCCGGAAGCGGTAAGGATACTGAGATTACGATCTAATCGGAACAGGCGTCCGAGTCCCGTTCCCAATAGTATTACAGAGCTTACCACCAGACCATCCACCAATAATCCTTGCCACCCTACGGCTGCCACATCGTTGAGAGTAAGACGAAATCCGAAGCAGACAATTGCTATCCTCAGGATATTTTTTGCTGTGATCCTGAGCCCAGGTTCCCAGGAAGCCGGTAGTTTGCTGCGGAAAGTATTGGCATATATCATTCCCAGAAGGATACCTATAATCAGAGGACTGATATGTAGAGAACGAAAAGGGGGAAGGGCGGATAGTACGAATGCGACTACGGAGAAAAGCATCATTAGGAGTATTCCTCCCATTATGCCTGCTATGGATTTGTCTTTCATTGGATGTTAGATTTGCACAAGTCACGGAGGGGGACATTTTACTTTGCCCCCACTCAATTCGGGCGCAAAGATATTACTTGGAACCAAATTTCCCATTCCCTCTTAGTGCTGATCCAGTTTGCCTTCGTACTCGTCTGCATATCACAATGGTTGGATGTCTTGAATACTGAGGGAAAGCAGCATTAACAATGCTATTAAACTTGCTCCACGAATATCTTTGCACGACGGGCTATTAGACTGTACCTTTGTGCTGCTATCGTGGGGCTTAGCTCCAATATGCATTGAAAAAGCATCTATGGGAAAAATAATCTTTGTAAGCGGAGGGCAACGTTCCGGTAAGAGTCTTTTTGCCGAACGTCTGGTCTTGGCTGAATCGGACTGTCCGGTCTATGTGGCGACAGCCGAGGTGCATGATGCAGATTTTGCTGACCGTGTAAGAAAACATCAGGAGCGTCGTGGAAGCTCCTGGACCAATATTGAAGAAACCAGACAAATTGGGGCTCTTGGTTTGGCCGGCCGTGTTGTATTGGTAGACTGCTTAACCCTCTGGGCAAGCAATCTCTTTTTTGATTACGAAGCAGAGGGAATAGACAAAGCATGGACTCAAATGCAAGAAGAGCTTGATCGCTTGCTAAGCAAAAGTCAGGCTGATCTGCTCGTATTGGTGAGCAATGAAATAGGGTTGGGAGGAACTTCTGCCAATCGGATGCAGCGCAAATTTGCCGATTTACTGGGCTGGGTCAATCAGTATGTGGCATCCAGAAGCGATGAGGCCTACTTGATAGTATCCGGCCTGCCACTGCGCTTGAAATAAATTGCCTCTGCCCTAAATTCGAGGTAGGGAAATTGCATGATCGATACTTTTTTACTCACATCATAAATGCAGCTATGATACCTTTTCATCCCACACTGCCGGACGAGACTCTTAGACCGGCCGTTATTGACAAAATCAATAATCTGACCAAGCCCAAAGGTTCCCTCGGCTTACTCGAATCGTTGGCTGAGCAGATTTGTATGATTCAGCACAGTCTGTCTCCCCATTTAAGTTGTCCTACCAATCTCCTTTTCGGGGCAGACCACGGAGTGGAGGTTGAAGGTGTAAGTCTTTCGCCTCGTTGCGTCACTTGGCAGCAAATGCTACACTTCATGGGAGGCAAGGGAGCCGGCATTACTTTTTTGTGCAACCAGCATAATTTCCGTTTGGTATTGGTGGATGCTGGAGTTGATTATGATTTCCCACGAGAGTGCAGCATTATTGATCGAAAAGTGCGCAAAGGGACACATAATTATCTTTACCAATCAGCTATGAGTCGGGAAGAAATGGAGCGTTGTCTTCGTGACGGAGCTGCCGAAGTGGATAAGCTACGCCAGAGTGGATGCAATATCCTCTCTATTGGTGAGATGGGGATTGGCAATACCTCTGCATCCTCTCTTTGGATGTCGTGTCTGGCTGATATAGATCTACCAGTGTGTGTCGGGGCAGGCAGCGGGCTCGATGACAAGGGAGTTGCACACAAATTGGATATCCTTACTCGTTCGCTCGCTCGTTTCAAAGGAAATCGTCACGATGTCTATGCTGTGATGAGTGAGTTTGGAGGATTTGAAATGGTGATGGCTGTCGGGGCTATGCTTAGGGCGGCGGAGTTGCATATGGTGATTTTAGTGGATGGCTTTATCATGTCCGCCTGCATGCTGGCAGCCTCTTTTATTGCTCCGGAAGTATTGGCTTATGCCATTTTTGCTCATACCGGTCAAGAATCGGGGCACAAGCATCTTTTGGCCAAAATGCAGGCACGGCCGATCCTTAACTTGGGTCTAAGGTTGGGAGAAGGGTCGGGGGCCGTGTGTGCCTATCCAATCGTGGAGAGTGCTGTGAGGATGGTCAATGAAATGGATTCTTTTGTCCATGCCTCGGTAAAGAAGTACTTCGACTGAGGCGAATTGTAGCAGACTGTCTCCTTTCTTTGCTAAATCCAGATTTATATTCCATAAAGCGTTGCATGGGTTTCTGTGCGACGCTTTTTCTTTTTTTTGAAAATTAGTCGTTCTTCCCTTAAATATCCTTCTTACTTCTTGATATTCAGTAAATTATTCTACAAAACTCCTTTGATAAATCTGCAAGTTTTCTTTCCCTTCATAGTAGGAAACATGCAGATTTTTATGATTAAAGGGAGCAATTCTATACGACTTTCGGGTCTTTGTATTGTCAGAACAATGGTCGCTCCGGTAAGCTGATTCGTTTGATGTGTGGCTTGTTTCTTCTCAAGCAACCTATTCTCTATCAATCTATTTCAATAACGAAAGATCTGTCCATGGCGAAAGAAGTTTCCAAAGTCATTGAGCAATCGAGCAAGAGCTTAGGAGTTTCTCTGGAAAAGCTTAGGTGCTTTCGATAGAAAGCTTTATTGCTTTTTCCCGAAAGCTAAGAAGCTTTCGATGTCCTCATTCGGAGCTTCCCGGAAAAGATGCCGAGCGATCGACAAAAAGATATTGAATTATCGGGCAAAAGATACGGCGCAATCGAGAGAATCGGGTGCTTATCAAAATAATAAGCGAGGTGCCATTTGCCAATGCTCTCTCGCTTAAAGAAGCTCTTTAAGGGACGACTAAATAAAAAATACTGTGAGAGTGCTGCTATCTCTCCTCTTCGTGTTGTCTCGTCTGGAGTTGTTCTATTCGCTCTGCTATCCGTGCTTCCATAGCCGTGTGCTTCTGTCCTTGCCAGAACTTCTCCCGGATGGCTGCATCCGGAAGGTATTGTTGGGAAACATAGTGTCCTGGGAAGTCATGTGCATACTTGTATCCTTGACCATATCCCAATTGCTGCATCACCTGATTCGATGCATTTCGCAAGTGGAGAGGTACAGGCAAATTTCCGCTTTGCTGTACATAGTCGAGAGCTTTGTCAATAGCTGTATAAGCAGAATTGCTTTTCTCGGCTGTCGCCAGATAGATAGTCGCCTCAGCTAGTGGGATTCGGCCTTCTGGCCAGCCAATACGCTCTACCGCTTCTGCTGCCGAGACAGCCAATAATAGTGCGTTGGGATTGGCTAAGCCAATGTCTTCGGCTGCCGATATGATCAGTCTCCGTGCGATGAACTTGGGGTCTTCTCCGCCAGCAATAAGTCTTGCAAGCCAGTAGATAGCAGCATCGGGATCACTCCCTCGAATACTTTTGATAAGGGCAGATGCTATGTCATAGTGCAAATCACCTCCCTTGTCAAAAGCGGTGGGATTTGCCTGTATGCTCTTTTGTACTCTCTCGTTGGTAATGATCAGCCGATCTTCTGTTTCCGAGGATAGCAGCAGGTCAAGTATATTGAGCAGCTTGCGGGCATCTCCCCCAGCATAGTGGATGAGTGCTTCTGTCTCTTGGAGTTCGCAGTGTTTGGCCTTGAGTTGTGCATCATTCTCGATTGCCCGTTTAGTCAGCTGTATGATATGTTCGTCTTGCAAAGGCTTGAGTACATATACCTGGCATCGTGAGATCAAAGGACGGATCACTTCAAATCCGGGATTCTCCGTCGTTGCTCCTATTAGTGTGAAAACACCGCGTTCGACAGCAGCGAGTAAGGAGTCTTGTTGGTTTTTGCTGAAGCGGTGTATCTCGTCTATGAAAAGGATTGGCCGATGGGGAGAAGCAAAAAGATTGGAGCCGGCTGACTGCATTCTTTCGATGACCTGCCGTACCTCTTTTACTCCCGAAGAGGTTGCCGACAGGGTATAAAAGGGTATTTCTGCTGTATGGGCAATGATCTCGGCTAAAGAGGTTTTGCCCACACCAGGAGGCCCCCACAAAATCATCGATGGGATTTGTTTGCGCTCTATCATGCTCCGCAGAGCAGTCCCCGGAGCTATCAGGTGCTCCTGTCCGATGTAGTCGGCTAAAGTTTTGGGCCGCATTCGCTCGGCCAATGGGACATTGGTAGTCATGCCACTAAGTTAAGCCAATCTTCCGGGGTTATGGTCGATCAATATACCGAGCAGTAAAGGTCTCTTCGTCCATGATTTCTATTCCAAGAGCCAGAGCCTTTTCCTGCTTGGCAGGTCCCATATTCTCTCCGGCCAAGAGAAAAAAGGTTTTGCTGGATATACTCGAAGACACTT
The DNA here is from genome assembly GCF_900476255.1 of Porphyromonas crevioricanis. NCBI lineage: Bacteria > Pseudomonadati > Bacteroidota > Bacteroidia > Bacteroidales > Porphyromonadaceae > Porphyromonas > Porphyromonas crevioricanis. Next base: position 2,120,799 of record NZ_LS483447.1, on the reverse strand, counting down.
TTGCTCCAAGTCGCTCCAGCAGAGTCTTATATTCTTCTCTACTATGGCGAGCGAAAACCCCACTTATCACTACAGTACGCCCTTGCAGTAATTGCCCTTCTTTGAGCGTTTCCCCCCGTGTCTCCTCGAAATCCTCTTGAGGAGGGTTGAGACAAACACCGGCAGCTGAGAGCCGATCGATCAACTCCCGGTTGAGAGGGTCAGCAAAGAAGTCTACGATGGAGCGTGCAATGACTTCTCCGATGTCAGGTAAGCGGCATAGTTCCTCGAAGCTGCTTTGGGCAAGGCGATCTATAGACCGGAAAGTAGCAGCCAGACGGCGTGAAACGGTCTCTCCTACATGAAGAATACCCAAACCGAAGATCAAAGCTGAGAGAGGTCTGTGTTTGGAGGTCTCTATGGCTGCAACCAGTTTTTTACTGGCTTTGGTGGCAAAACCGGGGAGTAGGAGTAAATCTTCGGAGCGCAGGTTGTAGAGGTCGGCCACATCGCAGACCAAGCCCAGAGCATATAGCCGTTCGATCGTTTCAGGACCGATGTTTATGTCGGCAGCCTTTCGTGAGGCGTAGTGCTCTATACGGGCTTTTTGTTGTGTAGGGCAATTGCGCCGATTGGGGCAATAATAGGCTGCCTCTCCTTCAAAGCGCATCAGTTTGCTTCCACAGTCAGGGCAATGAGATATGAATGTAATGGGGCTGCCCTCACTACTCCTGATTTCTGTATCGACACTCACGATCTTGGGGATAATCTCTCCCCCCTTCTCTATGTATACATAATCTCCGCTATGCAAGTCGAGGGCACGTATAATGTCGGCATTGTGCAATGAGGCGCGCTTGACTACTGTACCACTGACCAGTACCGGCTCCAAATTGGCTACCGGTGTGATGGCCCCGGTACGTCCGACCTGATATTCCACCGAAAGTAGGCGAGTACGCACACGTTCGGCTTGGTATTTATAGGCGATGGCCCAGCGAGGGCTTTTGGCGGTGTAGCCCAGTCGCTCTTGCTGCTCTTTGGAGTCTACTTTGAGTACTACTCCATCTGTTGCCACAGGTAGGTCTTTTCTACGAATATCCCAATACGACAGAAAGTCGTAGACTTCTTCCAATGAGTGGCAACATCCTACTGCTTCCGATACTTTGATCCCCCATTCTTTGCAATGCTGTAGTCGGCTGTAGTGACTGTCGTCCAACTCCGTGTTGCCCGGCAGGTAGTAGAAGTATGCATCTAAGTTCCGTTCGGCTACGATAGCTGGATCAAGCTGCTTTAGTGTACCGCTGGCTGCATTGCGAGGATTGGCAAAAGGAGGTTCTCCTTGCTCGATGCGAATACGGTTGAGTCGCTCAAATTCAGCAAATGGAAGTAGGATTTCTCCCCGGACTTCTAATTCATCGGGATATCCTGCTCCCCTTAGCCGCAGAGGAATAGAGCGAATGGTACGTACGTTGGCTGTTACATCATCACCTTGTAGACCATCTCCCCGAGTGACAGCCTGCTTCAATACACCTTGTCGATAGATGAGAGAGATGGAGAGCCCATCGAATTTCAACTCGGCTGTGATTACGAAAGCTTCTCCACCGAGGGCTTCAGATACCCGGCGGTAGAAAGCTGCTACTTCTCCGTATTCATAGGTATTGCTGAGCGAAAGCATTGGGTAGCGATGTGCGACCAAGCGAAATCCTTCCGATCTATCGGCACCGACACGTTGCGTGGGGGAATCTGCTGTTATGAGTTCCGGGTGAGATGTTTCGAGTTCCTCCAGCTGTTTCATCAAGGCATCGTATGCCTGGTCGCTGATAAGTGGTGCCGAGCGTACATAGTAGAGGTATTCGTGTTGCCTGATTTCCTCACGCAGACGGGTTATTTGTTGAGCTGTGGATTCCATTCCGCTTTCGAGCCGAGAACAATATGATATAGTAGAAAGGTTTGCAGATATATCGAGAACGAGGAAAGACCTCTGCCTCTACATTTCTGTCCGAAGCAAAGGTCTTTCCTTTGATTTAGTTTTAGGGAAGTGTTCTTAGTTCCCCTTTCGTGACAAGCAGCAACTTATTCGGTTGCCATTTCTTTCTTCAGATCGTAGAAATCAGGATTTTCGGGCATTGTCTTGTCCTGATTGAGCATCTGTACCTTTTCAGGCATTACCAAGAACATGTCGTTGGTCTCGTTGTTGAGCAACAGGGTGTCGGCATTGAGGACAAAGCTACCGTTGGTAGTCTCATCAGCCATTTCGGCATTTTGAGTATAGTGTACTAACTTGCTCCAAGACTTGTCCTGATTCAATGTCAAAGTCACCTGGGTCTCGCTCTTGGCATTAGCACCGGGTATTGTATCTGTATAGGTGCCTACGAGGGCAGCTACTGCGGTTGAGTCTGCTACGAAAGCAGCTCTCTCTGCTGCGGCGATACTGTCTTGTGTAGCGTCGTTAGTTGTCTTGTTACCGCCACAAGCAACGAGGGTAGCTGCAATAGCTACAACGGATACCAACTTTTTCATTTCAAAAAACTCCTTACTCATTAAGATAGATTAAACTAAAAAGAACTTCTCGTTTGGCGGAGGAGGCTCGCAGGGTTTAGGAACGGCCTACGAAAAAAAGTCTCCGACACCGGGGCAAAGCTACAATAATATTTCAGAAATTATTCCAATGCAGTTCACTTCTCATCGACAAAACTCCCCTATAAGCAGCGACATACATCCGCCTACACTGAGATTTGATTAGCTTTGAGGAGTACATCATACAATAGATTAAAACAGCTTATGGAAACAAAAAAGAAAGCCCGATTGGTAGTCCTTACTGGAGCCGGCATGAGTGCCGAGAGCGGGATCTCTACTTTTAGAGACAGCAATGGGCTGTGGGAAAATCATCGTGTCGAGGATGTTGCTTCGATAGAGGGATTTGAGCGAAATCCAGAATTAGTTCTGGACTTCTATAATGCCAGGCGCAGAGCATACAAGGGCTGTGATCCTAATGAGGGGCATCGCATATTGGCTCAGTTGGAGGAGCAGTACGAAGTGAAAATCATTACTCAGAATGTAGATGATCTGCACGAGCGTGCAGGGAGTAGTTCTGTGATACATCTACACGGAGAACTGATGAAAAACAGAAGTGTGCGTACAGACCGGGTACTCTATGATGTAGATCTCGACAATCCCGACCTCCATGTAGGAGATTTGGCCCCTGATGGCAGTCAGTTACGTCCGTTTATCGTATGGTTCGGAGAACCTGTGCCTATGATAGAGCCAGCGATACAACTTGCTCAAACGGCCGATATATTCGTGGTGGTCGGCACTTCACTTGTGGTTTATCCTGCAGCTGGCTTGCTCAACTATGTGCCACGAGGCTGTCCTATATACCTGATTGATCCCCAACCTGTAGCTGCCACAAGAGCCGGAGTACAGCACATACAGGCAAAGGCGACTACCGGTTTGGCTCAACTTAGGGCAGTGTTGCTCAATAGACAGTAGCCGATATGGCAACTCAGGCAGCGGCTTGCGCTGCAGTAGACTTTGTAGAGCTGTATCAGCCCTTGACTTTGTAGCATATTGGTTGGCTTCACAACGGAGGGAACAAAAAACCGGGTGTAGCGATTTTGTTCGGCTGGCATTTGCTCAAGGAGTCTTTTTGCCCGTTCTCGATAAGAGTTATCTTTTCTGATATGCCCATAGGCAGAGAGTAGGGGACAGAGCACATTGGCTATTATCAGCTGACGAGTGTTGCGGCTTATTCCTTGCTCCTTTATCTCCGGCCTTGTTGTGCTGAAAGAATAATGGGTGAGCCAATAAGGTGATACTCTCACTTGGTCGAATACGGCTTCGGCCTCCTCTACACAGGAAGCTGACATGAGACGGCTAAAGAGAAATTCGTGTTTGTGGAGCAAGGCTGCAAATTGAGCTATACGAATGGTTGGGAATGCAGCGGGGCGGATTCGTAGCATACGTATACAGCCCACAGGTAGAGGGCTCAATCCGTATTTGTGAGCCAGGAAGCAGTATTCCCTGTCAAGCTGCTCTACATAGCGAATAGTGTCTTCGTCCGCCTCCCCGAGAGTAGACGGATCGGGTATCAGACCGGCTATACCGTACAGCATTGCTTCTATTTGCAGCAGTTGTCCGCGTTGCTTGCGGATATAGGAATAGGGCAGGTGTCGTGCCAGTTGCTCAAAGGCTTCTGCATTTACATTGCCACCAAGGTAGCGAGCGAGCAGGATATAGGTTAGCTCATTCCAGTCTGTTTGCAGAGGTAAGAGCATCTGGCTGATTTGTTCGGCTTTTCGGTCAAGGCGTTCCCCTGCCAACTGGAGTAACCAATGTTGCCATTCCCCTTCTTGTATCCGGTCTTTTTCGGCTATGCAAGCCGGACTTTTTGAGCGGCTGAGAAGTTCGCCGGCCAGACGTTGCATGGCTCCCGGTATAGAAATTCGTGCTGTAGGTAGGGGTGAGCCATTCGCATGGTAGACGGGTACATCGTCTTGCAGCACGATGTGTAGGATTACGTTGTCGTACGCCGGATCTCTGTCATGTTTGTGTGTGTACCAATCGGAGCTTTTCTTGTGTATCTCTACACATCCGACCATCTCCACTTCACCTATCTTGATGGAGGCATTGAAAAAGTCCGGTCCGGCATCTATGTTCAGTTCTCCCGGAGACAGAACAGACACCGCCTGTCCGGCCTCCGTCCCATTTACATAGACAAGAGAGTCGTACAGGCGGTACCTGAAAGCATAGTGCAAGAGCTTCTCTTCCACTTTGTCTCCTATATTCTCGGCTAAAGAGAGGACTAGTTGTAGTCGTCTCCGAACTGTAGTGCCGTGTCAGCCACGAAGTGCTTGATTCGTTGCTCTTGGTCTTGTTTACATATCAAGAGTACGTTGTCGCTCTCTGCCACGATGCAGTTGTCTATACCTTGCACTACGACCACTCTATCGGGGTTGTCCAATGCCACAAGGTTCCCTTTGGCTTCGTAAAAGAGAGCTTTGCTCTTGAGAGCCACATTTGCATTCTTGTCTGGACTTCCCAATTCGTAGAGAGCTCCCCACGTCCCCAAGTCTGCCCAACCGAAGTCCACCGGCATAACGAGCACGTTCTCAGCTTTCTCCATTACTCCGTAGTCGATAGAGATGCTTGGGCAACGTGGAAAACGATCTTTGATAAAGGTCTTTTCCTCTTCGCTGCCATATATATCTGTCCTATCCAGTTGTGAGGCTACTTCCGGTAGATGCTGTGCAAAGGCTTCTGTGATAGTGGCTATGTTCCACACGAACATACCACTGTTCCACAAAAACTCACCGGAGGTATAGAAAATCTTAGCCATCTCCAGATCGGGCTTCTCAGTGAAGGTTTTTACCTTGAACAAGTGATCACTTACCCGATCGGAAACCTGGATGTATCCGTATCCTGTTTCGGGTCTGGAGGGTTTGATACCAAGGGTTATAAGGCTGGGGTGGGCAGCTACATGATCCAAAGCTCGATTTGCAGCCAATGCAAAATCCTCCTCTTTGAGTATGAGGTGGTCGCTGGGGGCTACCACTACGTTGGCCTGAGGATCTATCGAGCGGATATAATACATGGCATAGGCAATGCAAGGAGCCGTATTGCGTCTGCACGGCTCACCCAAGATGCGAGAAGGCAGAATTTCCGGCAGTTGGGCCTGCACTTTGTCTACATAGGCCTCATTGGTTACTACGAAGATATTTTCTTGAGGAATAAACTTGGCGAAACGGTCGAAAGTCATTTGCAGCAATGAGCGGCCGGTACCAAAGAAGTCGAGGAACTGCTTGGGTTGTTGCTCCCGGCTGAAGGGCCAAAAGCGACTTCCAATGCCGCCGCCCATAATCACGCAATAATTAGCCATGGTGAAATGCTTTATACTTGTGTTATGCTTCGAGTTATCTCATCCTGCGCTTGGTGATAAGTCCCCAAACCCAGAGAAGGACTACGGCTCCCAGTGTAGAGACAATCAGCTGTGGCCAGAATGTATGTCCTCTGTGAAGCCCGAATAGCTCCACAAGAGCTCCGCCTATGGAGCCACCAATGAGGCCTACGATTAAATTCCAAATAAACCCTAAGCCTTTGCCTCGTGTGATCAGCCCGGCGATACAGCCGGCCAGGAGGCTTACAATGATTGTTCCTATCCAGGACATAATCCAAAAAACTTGTATTGATTAAAACTTCCTCAAGCTGGGGCTTGCAGTAGTGCGGTTTTCTCATCCGCAAATTGTGTAAGCCAAAGGTAGTCTTTTTTGTCTTGCTCTGCGAGAGAACCGATACTTATGAAAAATGTAGCATACGTTCGATCGGTAAAATCGCCTTGCTGCGAATATTCTCGGGAACGCGCACTTCGTGTTGCTCGTAGAGAAGGGCATTACGGAGATCTTCCAGACTTGTCAGCTTCATGTATTCGCAGCAATGTTCGGTGCTGATAGGAATGAAAGTCTTGTCCGGGTACTTGCGACAAAGTTCAGCCAGGGTGTCCGGCTCCGTAGCAATGACAAAGGTGTCTTTGCTCGAATGTTCCGGATGCTTCATGATACCGGTTGTCGATCCGACAAAACATCGTGGATGCTTCAGTATATCTTCATCGGTACAAGCAGCCGATTCGGGATGAATGAGCATATCCGCCGCCGGATAGTCATGTAGATACTTCTGCACCAGCTCCGAAGTGATGTAGCGATGTACATAGCAGTCTCCTTGCCAAATATCCATTTCTCTACCCGTAACCTTTCGGATATATTCTCCCAAATGCTTATCCGGCCCGAAGAGCATTGGTACATCTTTGGGCAAGGCTTCCACCACTTTCAGCGCATTGGCAGAAGTGACACAGTAGTCGGTTTCGGCTTTTACCTCTGCGGTCGTATTTACATAGCTCACGACCAGTCCTCCGGGATGATATTTCTTCCAAGTAGCTAAGCCTGCTGCCGTCACACTCTCGGCCAGAGTGCAGCCGGCATTGGGTGTGGGGATCAGCACCTTTTTCTCGGGAGAGATGATTGCTGCCGTCTCGGCCATGAAATGTACACCGCAGAAAACGATTACATCGGCTTTTGTGTTGGCTGCCTGTTGCGATAAGCCCAGCGAATCGCCCAAATAGTCCGCTATCTGTTGTATCTCGGGGCGTTGATAGTAATGCGCCAGGATCACGGCATTACGCTTCGCCTTTAGCTCTTCGATCTCACGGTACAAAGCCTCGTGTTGCCCGCTGTGGAGAGGGGTAGATGTCATGTCTCAATTGTTCTGTACAAAGTTCATACTGATGTCCAAGGCCTTTACGGTGTGGGTAATGGCTCCTACACTGATGTAGTCCACACCGGTTGCAGCAACTTGAGCGATGCGCTCCAGAGTAATGTTCCCCGAAGCCTCTGCCTTGGCCTTATGTCCTATGATGTCTACGGCCTGCTTCATCATTTCACAACTCATATTGTCAAGCATGATAATATCTGCTCCCACGGCTACAGCCTCCTTTACCTCTTCGAGTGTCGAAGTTTCCACTTCGATAAGGATAGATATAGGCAGTTGCTTGCGGGCGTTGCGGACAGCAGCGGTAATACCTCCAGAGATCTTGATATGATTGTCCTTGAGCATTGCCATATCATATAACCCCATACGGTGGTTAAGCCCTCCCCCATGTCTTACAGCCATTTTGTCTGTGTATCGGTGTCCGGGCAATGTCTTTCGGGTGTCGAGCAGACGAGTTCCTGTCCCTTCTATGGCTGCCACCAATTGGTTGGTTGCAGTCGCTATTCCGGACATACGTTGCATGAAATTCAGCATGGTTCGTTCTGCGGAGAGCAATACGTTGTATTTGGCTTTCATCCGGATCAACTCCTGGCCGGGATGTACCCGGTCCCCATCGTTTACTAATGGGGTAAATTCATTCTCTCCCAGATAATTTAGTACCCGATGGGCAACTTCTATCCCGGAAATGATTCCTTCGGCTTTGGCCGAAATAATGGCTGTAGCCTCTTCTTGGATGGGAATAATGGCCTCGGTTGCCACATCCCCGGTGAAAATATCTTCACGAAAAGCTAACTTGATCAGATCATCGAGTCTTTCCTGAAGGATCGAACTATTCTGTTGCATAGTTTACAGCTACTTGAGATATAGTAGTTTGGTTGATGACACTTCTATATGTCTGTTCGGGTGGTAGGGTAGTAGGGTAATCGCTACGGTAATGTCCACCACGGCTCTCTTTCCTTTCCAGAGCAGCCTGAGCTATGGATAGAGCTATTCTATGGCGGTGGTAAATCATCCTGGCAGACAGGAGGTTACTTGTATCGGGTTCGATAAGTTGCATTTGCTCCTCTATCTGTACGATAGCTTTTTTCAGAGAGGTTTCGTCTCTAATAATCCCGACATGGCGCATGAGCAAATTGCCAAGAGCTGACATTAGGGTAGCTCCTTGCCGGGTCTGCCAATGTTCTTCGACTTGGGGAGATGCAACTGAAAACGAAGGCTTGTCTGTACCTAAGTCGCGAGGGAGGGTCTTGGCAAGCGATGTGATAGCATCGGTAATACGACGACCGAAAACCAAACATTCGACGAGAGAATTGGACGCCAGCCGGTTTGCCCCCATCACGCCTGTGGAGGCTACCTCTCCCACTGCATACAAGTTGGACACAGAGGTTGCGCCATCCGGATCGACAACAATCCCTCCTACAGTGTAGTGAGCTGCCGGAGCTACCGGTATTTGTTGGGTAATATCCAGGCCCACATCCTTGCAATGCTGTGCTATAGAAGGGAAGCGGGAGCGAATGAGATTCGGATCGAGATGATTGAGAGAAAGAGTAACACAGGGTGTTTTGTCTTGCTCCATTTGTCGGAAGATAGATCTTGCGACGATGTCTCTTGGGGCAAGTTCGGCGAGAGGGTGTTTTTCGAGCATGAACCTCTTCCCTTCTTTGTTCAGCAGATAAGCTCCCTCTCCACGTACAGCTTCGCTGATAAGAAAAGAGGGCTTGTCGGGGAGGTAGAGTGCTGTCGGATGAAATTGCACAAACTCCATGTCAGCCAATGAAGCCCCGGCATACAGGGCGAGAGCCAAACCATCCCCCAATGTGGTGGGGGGATTGGTGGTAGGCCGATAAAGTGCTGCAGCTCCACCTGTGGCCAAAACAACAGCTGAAGCGTAGAAAGCTTCGGGCGAACAGTCTCCCTCCCGATAGACCCAACAGCCGATACAGTGGGCAGATCGGATGATCAATTCGGCCACGAAGTGGTGGTCGAAAATCTCAATCTGCTTGCTGCGATGCACTTCGCCAATCATGAAGGTCGTTACCAGACGTCCTGTGGCATCTCCTCCAGCGTGTAAAATTCGTTTGTGGTGATGACCTCCTTCCAAACCCAAAGCTAAATGGCCGGGAGATTCGGTATCGAAAGCCATACCTAAGGAGATAAGCTCTTCTATTCGTTCCGGAGCTTCTTCGGCCAGCATTCTTACAGCTTCGGGCTTACATAGCCCACGGCCTGCCTCTATCGTATCCCGGTAGTGTTCGTAGGGAGTATCCCCAACATCTACTACAGCTGCCATACCTCCTTGAGCGTAGTACGAATTGCTGTCTTCCAGCGAGGCTCGGGCGATCAGAGCAACCCGCCCTTTTCGAGACAAGCGGTAAGCTGTGTACAAACCTGCCAGACCTGCCCCTACTACCATATAATCGAACACCTTCATATCGCCTGACGAAAAATCGTATCGGGGGCAAAAGTAACTCTTATTTATATATGAGAGCCTTGCACTTTCTCTGTAAAACCTCCATAAAACTTATCCTATTGAATTTCTATTATGCGGAGGATGTTGCATAAGCTGCACATCGCCTCTTTATTTTGTAAGATGTGATTTAGCCTTTCTTCCAAGTAAACTCTCGATTAGTTGTATTCCTGCTCTTAGTAACTCGTTCTATGCCTATACTGAGTAACCTTGTAGATTTGACAACAAAGCTTTGCCTTAGTCATAGTGCTCTATTAAAGTGTGTGAAAGAGAAACGATGGTACAATCGGAGGTCAAATCATGTCTTGAAGTCCTCTCTTGTATATTCGAAATAGAGTTAAAAAATGTTCTTTCCGAGTCTCCCTTTTCCTTAGAGAAAACAGCCGAAAATAGCTCTTTTTGCTCGCTTGGAATGTCCTCTGTATCTGGATCTTATGCTGCAGTCAAAATAACACAGGAGAGAATGAAATTTCTCTCCTGAGAGAATTTTTGCTAACACAGGAGAAAAAGTTTGCTCTCACAGGAGATATTTTTTCGTCTCTCGGTAGCCATTTTTATGCAGGATGGAATATATCCAAAAGACAACTTTGGTTTACTTTAATTTATTACTCTCTATGCTTATTTATTGCATTGTCTTTGTCCGGTATTTCGGAGATCTGGGAGTAGTCTATTTGTTTGCTTTTCTTTGTAGATAGAAGTTTGTGTAAAAAGCCTGATTTGTACCGAAGAATGCGCAATTTGTCTTAATCGGATGAATTGGATTTGCTGTTCTTTTGTGGAAGGAGGCAGTGATGTTGTCCAGTTGCTCCAGAAACTCTGACTCCTTGTTTTTTAGAGAAGGAGATGGAGGGAGCAAAGTTGTTAGTAAGGGGGATAATAAGAATTTGTTGTTATTGATTTGAAAAATCTCAGGATTGTTTCATTTTTCCCCTTTTATTTGGAAACCTAAAAAATACGATGTTATGAGAACAATGAAACGACTATCGATCGCTGTTGCTATTCCTTTTTTGTAGCAATTACAGCATCTGTTGGAGAGACCAAAATTCAGAATTTGAGTCATGCTGCACAGAGTGGTTCCGTGCAAGAGGTCGAAGGTGAGACCAATTTGCGAGAAAATCAACGCCGGGTATTTTTCCCCATGGAGGTTGGCAATATCCGTGAGGTGACCAATTATAATGCCAAGGGCAAGGTAACTGGTAGTGTTCGTCAAGAAGTAAAGCAAGTGAGCAAGACTCCACAAGGGGTGAGAGTTTCTGTATTTAATACCATGTATGATAAGAAAGGAGAGGTCATATCATCCGGGGAGATTGCAATGCAATGTCAGGATAATGAATTTCATGCCGATGCCAAACTCTTGCTTGATCCTAATACAATGGGACCATTCAAGAATATGGATGTGCAGGTCGAAAGTGTTGATATTATCTATCCCTCGAAGATGTATGTTGGCCAATTGCTCCCCGAAGCACAGGTGTCAGTCAGAGCTGCCATGTCGGGGGTGTCTCTCCCTCCTATCAGTATACGAGCTATGGATAGGAAAGTCCTTGCCATTGAAAGTGTCACGACCCCAGCAGGTACATTCGAGTGCTACAAGATTGGCTATGAAATACAAGTGAAGGCTCTTTTATCCCAAAAAATGAGAGGGACAGAATGGATTGCCGAGGGGGTTGGTATGGTCAAGAGTGAGTCTTATGACAAACGAGGGAAATTGGTTGGCCAGACAGTCTTGACTCTTATGAAGTAAAGCCTCATTGCTCTGTCTTAGACTTTTCTGAGACCAGTTGTACGTGGGCCAAAAGACTCTTCAAAACAGTCTTTTGGCCCACTTTCGTAAGAAGGTAATTAGGAAAGCTATGGAGAGGAGCATTTCAGAGGGTATACATTAGACTCAAGCGACCAAATTCGGACATCGATAAAGAGCAACGAGTGCCCTTTGTTGCACAATGCTACTTCCCCTATTGAGGAGTGTTATCTTGAATACTTGAATAAAAAAAGTTGCGCACCGGATTTTTCTCCGATGCGCAACTCTTGTGAATTTATGCTATAAACTCCCCTTTGGAAGGGATCTCCCTGCCGTGAGGGAGATAAGAAAACTCTGTTTTCTTAGAAGAATTGACCTCTATTGTCTACTACTTTGATCGCATCCATGAGATACATATAAGCACGGTTGCTCATTTCGTATTTCAAGGACATGCGTCTTTGTGCCAGTGCTGCTTCTTGAGTTTGTCCGGCAGAGGTCTCTGTTTGGCTCATTGGTTTTACTACAATCACTTCACTGCCAGCTGCAAACGGAGCTGATACCTGTTGTAGTTGAGTTGCCATGGCATAGCCATTCAGCTCCGCTGGGTGAGCACCGCGTACCAAGTAGCTAATACCACTGAGAGTATCTATTGAGCTATTCATGGCAGTAGCATAACCTTCCAGAGAAGAGAGGTTTTTAGCTTTGAGCTCTTGTGCCAACATTTCGCTTCTTTTATCTACTAAGAGTTTGGTACGAATTTCGTCTTTTACCATTTCGAGAGGTTTGTACCCCGGCTCGTAGAGGTTCTTGACAGCAGCGATCACTAATTTGTCTTGTCCGCAGCGGAAAACCCTGTCATTTACGGCCCCAGCTTTGGCATTAAGCCCCCAATGAATGATTTCACGAGAGGATTTGATACGTCCGAGCATAGGCGCATCGTGAGGAATGATTTCTCTTTCTACCACCTGCAAGCCTTGCTCTTTGGCTGCCTTAGCCATTGAGTCGAATTTCCCTTCTCCATTCAGTAGGATATTATTCAAGATAGAGTAGGTTTTGTTGTAGGTGTCTTCTGAGAATGTAGCATGCAGGTAAGCAAGAGCAAACTTATATTTATCCACAGCTGGTCGAGCCTTTGTAGTCAAGCCTACAAAGCTTACCCCATTGACGTTGAAGTCGAAAATTTGCCCTACAGGTACCTGAAAGATGGTGTCGAGCTGCATTTGATGTGCCATGTTTTCGGTAATCACGCTGTCGGCTCCTCCAAATCGATTGGGCATCAGCACATAGCCATCAGTAGGCTCTGCTCCTCCGTTTTTATTGTACTTCCGAGCCAACTCGGCAAAAGAAGTCCCGGCTGCAAACTGCATCCGTATGCTGTCTATCTGCTTTGTTCCGGTTGAGTCTAATGCGATGATCTGCAAGTGAACCCCCTCGGTAGACTTCTTCTTGTCGATCAGCTTGATGAGTGTGTATTTGTCATTCACTAACTCGGGTGTGTTTACCTGTCCCGGTTGTGCAGAGGTGATGAAATCTATTACATCTTGACTAAGACGTAGGGTCTGCAACTCCTGAGTTGTAAGGAAGCTCGGTGTAATAGTTTTTTCGCTGCAGTTCCGGAGCGCATCTTCTATATTCCCCCCGTGTTCCAGAGAGTTGTAGATTTCCGCCATTTCTTTCTCTGCAGCTTGGTAGTCTTCTGCACTGGGGCGTATCTCCGAACTGATATATTGCATCTCCACTTGAGGGTACTTTTGCTTGTATAGTTCCTTATGAGATTCGTAATATTTCGCAATATCGGTGTCCTCTATTTTTACTTTCTCTTCGGGTATCGAAGACGAGTTGGTGCGTACTACAGCTACTTCTCGCCTTGGTATTCCACCCTGATATTGTGCATCAATCTTGTTGAGTACCACGGAGCGTTCCACCAGGGCAAACAACTTTTCTCTTTTGCGATCGCTTACAGTTCTGTCTTGCATGACTTCCCACTGTGCACGTATGCTGTATAAGAAGCTTTGTTCTTCCTTAGGCTTGGACTTAATCCCTTTGTCACTAATCATTTCGAGAAATTCGGACAAAGCTTTCGGATCTTCACTATTTACCCCCAAGCTCTTTAGGAAGTTGCCGAGCAAGGCAGCTTGTTGTCTGCCATCATTACCATACAACATCCCACCCAGTTCCTGTGGTGATACCGATATGCCCACCTCTTCGGCTTCTTTGTTCATGGCGTATTTCCCTACGTAGTGAGATGCCAAACCATTGTTCAGCGACATTTTTGTGTCATTGTCGACCTCACCGAACCGCTCTTCCATCTGCTCAATGCTTTGGAGCATTTGTTGATACTCTTGGGCGGAGATTTTTTCACCGTCTATATTGAGTACCACATTTTTACTCTGCTGGAAGAATGTGGAGCCTGAGCGCAGGAAGTCGCCCAGAATGAAAGCTAAAAGGGCGAGACCTACAATGAGAATGAGTAGCCCGGCCCTGTTTCGAATTTTTTCGAGTGTTGCCATTAGATCTATGTTTTATTCGTAATTCGTTCGTTTAGCCCACAAATATACAAATATATGCGTGTCTACTATAAGACTCTCCGAACGGTTGTACTTATCGAAAGACTCTACTTGAGGATTCGTAAATCAAGAGCCGAGAAAGCTCTTATTGGCTAAAAATTTAACTTAGCAGCTGTTTAAGGAATCTCATTGATGAATTTAGAACGCAAGTTTGTTTATATGAAAAATGGAAAAAGCCTGATCTTCTTGGCTCTTTTTGTCTTCCTCTTGATGCTGCCCTCCTGCAGCACGGTGCCACTTACAGGGCGACGTCAGCTAAACCTTGTATCGGATAGTGAGATCAACCAAACCAGTGCGGCTCAGTATCGTCAATTTGTCCGATCTGCTACACAGTCCGGTAATTCGAGATACGTGGATCAAGTTACCAGAGTCGGCAAGCGTATAGCTGCAGCTACAGATATTTACTTGAGACAGAATGGCATGGCAGATCTGGCTTCAGCTATGCAGTGGGAGTTCAACACCATAGAAAGCGAGCAAGTGAATGCTTTTTGCATGCCAGGAGGTAAGATTGTTGTCTATACAGGATTGTTACAACTTGTTGGCTCGGACGATGAGTTGGCAGCAGTAGTAGGTCACGAGGTAAGTCACGCTGTGGCTAAGCATTCCAATGAACGCATTAGTCAGGAAATGTTGAGACAATTGGGAGGACAGATCATTGGGGTTGCTGCTTCGAAACAAAGCCAATTGCTTCAGGCTGTTGTAGGGCAGGCTTATGGGTTAGGGTCACAACTGCTGGTTGCTCTGCCGTATAGTCGTAAGCAAGAGTATGAGGCGGATAAGATGGGGCAGGTATTCATGACTATCGCTGGATACGACCCACAGGCTGCGATTTCTTTTTGGCGTAAGATGGCACGCTCCGGTCAAGGAGGACAAAACTGGGAAATACTTAGCACACACCCCAGCGATGTCAATCGTATTAAGGCATTGGAGGAGTTTCTTCCACAAGCTCGGCAATATGCCCCATCAGCAAAAAAAGGTGGAGATAAGTCTATGAAAAAAGGACACAACAAGATTGGAGGCAAGAGACGTCCTGCCCGCACCAGCCAGAAGTGGCGTTTTTGATCTTAGCCTGTGTAGCTGAGCTTATGCTTGATAGACTTGTATCGAACTTGTTATAATGCCCAAAAAGTCTTATCTTTACTTCGCCCACAGAGAGTGAGGCACTTCAGAAAAATAATGACTAACCATTAAAGGAGAATCTTCTATGCAGAATCAAGGTAAATTCACATTGGGTCTCATCTTGGGGGCCGCCGCA
This sequence comes from Porphyromonas crevioricanis, assembly GCF_900476255.1. Classification (NCBI taxonomy): domain Bacteria; kingdom Pseudomonadati; phylum Bacteroidota; class Bacteroidia; order Bacteroidales; family Porphyromonadaceae; genus Porphyromonas; species Porphyromonas crevioricanis. The sequence goes on along the minus strand of NZ_LS483447.1, from coordinate 2,105,539 downwards.
GGTGCCGCAATAGCCTATTTCTTGGACGAAACTAAGCGTGTGCGTTTCGTAGAGGGAGTATCGGCAACCGCAGAAAAGGTGCAGGACAGCGTGGTGGAAGGCTATTATGAAGCCAAAGACCGCTACCAGAAATACCGCGATAAGCTTGCTCGTGCAACCCGGGACTTGAAGAGTCGGGTGGAAGAGAAAGCCGAGGAGGTAGAAGAGTTTATCGAGGAGAAGCTGGAGCATTGAGATTGTCGCCTCACAAAACACTTGTCAATGTTTTGTGAGGCGATTTTTTAGAAGCCTATTAGTCTCCCGTTTCCACGGGGGCGCTCTTGGGGTGGGTTCTCTAACCGAGAGTGAGGCAGTGATGCTCGTGTGGCTCTCTCGCTTTTTGCTCTTGGTCAGTCTGAGAACTTCCTTCTTTTTTCGGAGAGGCGACTTTCTCTCTTTCAACTAAAAACACAGTTTCATGCAAAACAAAGATTTTAGTCTCGACAGCTTATTTTCCGGGCTACGTGCATATGTGAAAGCTTCGTTGGATGCCTTTCTCTATGGCTTGGGGGATATGCTGGCCAAACTCGAAGCTAAGGCTGTGTCCTTGCTCTTGATATTCTCCCTTGGCTTCATGTTTTCGTTGCTTGCACTTATCGGGCTCGCTTTTGGCTTTTCTCGTTGGCTTTCCATTCCGATATATGCAGGCTTTTTCTGTGTGTGTGCCATACTGCTATTGGTAATGCTGCTGGTATGGATTCTTTTCAAGAAGCGTCGTAGCCGGATTCGTGATTTCTTTGCTGCGAGTATGCTGGACCAGATTGAGGAGTTGCGCAAGACTTATGAGGATTTGTCTTGTGAGGAGAAATCGTCCTGTAGAGGTTATGCCGAGGAAGGAGGTGATAGATGAAGAAGAACGCTTACGAAACAATGCTTGAGAGGAAGATTATGGCAGAGAGACACCGAGTGCGGGCTTTGTCTTCCCTGCAGGCTGACTATGATCATTTCAAGAATAACTATCGACATATTCTGTATTCCGAAATTGGATCAATCCTTATTCCCAGAGATAGCTTTTTGGGGAAGATTCGTGATTTGATTTCTGGACCCGAACATAGACCTTCCCCCTCGTCACAGAGAAGGCGTGCAGTTGGCAAGGCTCGTCCGGGTGTAGAAATAACGTGTGAGAGCGATGGACTTTCGCCTATTGTGAGGCAGGCTGCCAGTATGGCCACTCCGATCTTGTTGACAGCCGTTTTAGGCTTCTTGAAAAAAAGGATTAGAAGGAAGTTTAGTCGAAGTAAGAGATAACCCTCCTCTCGGAGAAGCAGGGGGCTGAGTTTTGCTCTTTCCTCAAGAAACCTTGTTAGAGTAAGAAATAAAAAGTCGGACACCTGATAGAAGGGTGTATCCGGCTTTTATTATTTAGGTAAAATGCTATGATAGAAATCGTTGTGAGAACTCTCGGAAAAACGATTTCAAGTATAGCCTTTTGCAGAACTCTCCGGAATACTATAGTCGCAGAACTTTGAAAGATCAAAGAGAATAGAGTGTACTTTGGATATATAACCAATTTTGAATGTCAACGATGATGAGGCGAGTGTTGTATCGCACGAGAGTCTCCGATAAATGCCAAAATCCACTTACCTTTGCTCCGCGCTGTCCGATCACTTGTTAGGTTGATTGGCCTATGAGTTGTGATATGGAGGCGAAATCTAAGAAGACCGCAGATAGCAGATACGGGAGTGGTACCAAATAAAAGTGCTGGAAGAACATGGCTGAGAGAGGCCTTGCCGTGGTTGGCATGTATGGTCTTGTTGTTCTCTGCTTGTGTCGGTCGTAAGCGGACCCAACCATCTCCGATATTGCAGTCAGAGCCTCCTTCCTTAACTCTCTCGGATACAGCTGCGAAAATTCCCTCTCTTCTCCCGGATTCTCTTGGTAAGCTTTTCGGCTCAGCTCAATCGAAGAAGATTGACAGTACTCGCTTAGCCGATACTATTCGTCGAGATCTGCGTAGTACTCCAGATTCTCTGTCTGGTAGAGACAGCTTGCTTGCAGACTCTCTTTCTTCTTTGGCCACAGTAGATTCTCTCAAGGATTTTCCTACTATCGTAGATGATCCTGCTTTCGCAGAGATTGTGGACTATCAGGCTGCTGATTCTATGGTGATGCTCAAGAGTAACTTGATTTATCTCTTTGGAGAGAGTAGTGTCAATTTTCAAAACAAAGGTCTTCAGGCCAATTTTATGCGCTTGAATGTTGATAGCTCTGTCGTCTTTTCCCGCTACATCACCGACAGTATGGGGCGTGCTGACCATTTCCCGATATTCAAAGATGGAGAGATGGAGTATCAGGCTCGTACAATGAACTACAACATCAAAACCGGGAAAGGATTTATCAGTGGGGTTGTTACACGTCAGGGAGAAGGCTATGTGACAGCGACACAGACAAAAAAATTGGAGGATAATACACTCTATATGTGCGATGGCAAGTATTCCACTTGTGATAGGGTCGATCATCCTCACTTTTATATACACTTGACAAGGGCCAAGGTAAGACCACAAAAAAATATTGTCACGGGCCCTGCTTACTTGGTGATTGCCGATGTACCTATTTATGCGCTGGGTCTTCCCTTTGGTTTTTTTCCTTTCAATAGTACCTATTCTTCGGGCATTCTTCCTCCAAGCTATGGAGAAGAATTGGAGAAGGGTTTTTATCTGCGCAATGGAGGCTACTATTTTGCTTTCAATGACTATGTCGATTTGGCCCTGACCGGAGAGATCTATAGCAAAGGCTCGTGGGGAGTATCTGCTGCCAGCCAGTACCGTAAGCGTTACAAATTTTCCGGCTCTGTCGATGCTGGTTATTTAGTGACTGTACATGGGTATAAGTTTGATCCGCAGGGGTATCAAAAAAATAAGGATTTCCATATCAATTGGTCGCATACACAAGATCCTAAGGCCGATCCCAATCGAAATTTTTCGGCCAGTGTCAATTTTTCGACCAGTAGTTATGACCGTAATGCTCTCTCCAGCCTCTATGGAGGGGGGCAGAGGTATGCTCAGAATACCAAGAGCTCCAATGTCAATTATAGGCGGACTTTCCCTGGAACTCCTTTCTCTATTTCGACATCGATGAATGTGACACAGAGGACACAAGACAGTACTATTGCTCTCACTTTGCCGGATATGAACATCTCTATGAGTTCTATATTCCCATTCAAACGCAAAAAGCGCGTGGGCTCCGAGCGTTGGTATGAGAAGATCAAGATGTCTTATAGTGGAAGTATTCGAAATCGTATTACAACAAAGGAGGACAAGTTATTGAAGTCCGACTTGCTGCGTGACTGGCAAAATGGAGCTTCTCACAATATACCCATCAATGCCACATTTACACTCTTCGACTATATTAATCTTACTCCTTCTGTCAATTATAATGAGCGCTGGTACTCTCATAAAATAAATAAGGCTTTTGATCCGTCTGCTGGCAGGCTGAGTGTCTCTGATACTGTTTATGGTTTCTATCGTTCTTGGGACTTCAATACCTCCCTCTCTCTCTCTACTACTTTGTATGGTTTCTTTACCCCTTGGAGATTCCTTTTTGGGGATAAACTGAGTGTTATTAGGCACCGTCTGAATCCCACTATTTCTCTTTCTTATGCGCCGGACTTTTCTGATCCATTCTTCAAGGCTTGGAAGCAAATATCTTATCCGGACAAGGAGGGGAAACTTCAGACAGAGTGGTACTCGCCCTATGAGGGGCAGTCTGTAGGTGTTCCTCCGAGAGGTAAGCAAGGGGTGATTAGTCTGTCTTTTGCTAACAACATAGAAGCCAAAGTGAAATCGAAAACCGATTCTACTGGTTTTGCTAAATGGAGTATTATCGACGACTTCACTTGGGGAACGAGTTATAATATGGCTGCCGATTCTCTTCGTTGGAGTAATATCAACACTTCTTTGCGCTTAAAGTTACCCGGCAATTTCAACCTGTCTTTGAGTGGAGCTTTCGATCCTTATGTTTACAAGACTGTTAAGACTCCCGAGGGTGGCTTCTCTTACTATAAGTCAAATGATTTGAAAATTTTGAATGGAAAAGGGATTGGTAGTCTGATCTCTACCGGTACGGCATTCTCTTATACATTTAACAATGATACCTTTGATAAGCTCGCTAAATTCTTTTCGAGAGAGAAGAAAGACGCAGCTGGAGAGGAGAATTCCTCAGAGAAAGGAGGTAACAAGAATCCGGCTGGTAAAAAAGATGATCAGAAGGATGGAGAGAAAAGTTCCCCCTCCGGAGGTTTGCTTGGACGAAAGAAAGATGTGCCACAGCAGGATAATAGTGGCTATGTCATCAATAAGTTTGGCTGGAATTTTTCTGTAAACTATTCCGTGAACTACGGCCGTGCTGAATTTGACTTTGCTCGTGAGGATTTTAAGTATAAGCTCACTCATAACTTAAGCTTCAATGGAATGCTCAACCCCACACCGGGATGGTCATTCAATTTTCATGGGAACTATAATTTCGATTTGAAAAGGGTTACTAATCTACAGTTCAATCTCACTCGCGATATGCACTGCTGGGCACTGACAGCAGGTTTTATCCCTATCGGCTTTAATAAGTCCTATAATATCACGATTGCTGTGAAGAGTAGCTTGTTGCAGGATCTCAAATGGCAGCAGAGCAGCTCTCCCTTGCGAGGGTCTAATTGGCGATAACCCTCCTCTTCGGGAGATATCTTTTTATCTACCCGAAGAGAGGAGGATTGATTGCCATCAAATTCTGAAATTTTGTCTTTCGGCCTGAGTTAGCCTTTCTTGTTCTGTCCGCCATTTGTCGTGGCCCTTTCTTTCTTTGGAGGGCGAGTCATTTTCGCCTTCGTAGTCTTTTTCCACGATCTTTCCAGCTTCTTTTTCAAGGGATGTTGGTTTCCATCCTCTTTTCTTAACCAGGGCAATATCTTCGCCATTCGCCTGATTCTCTTCTTCGGAGTCCGTTTTGTCCACCAGTATTAGGGAATTTTCTTTTGGAGGATTGGAGCGAAGACTCTCCAGCATTTTACTCATTTCTGCACCAAAAAGACGATTGGAGAAGCAAATGACCTTCACCAGTCGTTCGCAAGCAGAGAAATCAAGAGAAGACAGTTTATTCCCTTGCAGAAACACTCCTCCCAACCTTTTGTTGTTGCGGAGGTCCAGCTTTTCCAGTTCATTATCATAACAACTGAGAATTTCCAAATCGGGGTTCTGTGAGAAATCAATTGTTTTTAGTTTGTTGTGATAGAGAAATGCCATTTCCAATTTGCGGTTTTGGCTGAAATCGATCTCTTTTAAGAGGTTATTTCCTGCAGCAAAACGCTCCAGATTAGTTGCTTGGCGGAGGTCTATTTGATCAATTATGTTGTCGGCACAGGCTATCCGAGATAGTGCGGGAGAAGGGCTTACAACGAGTGATTTAATTTTGTTTGGTTTAGAGGCCAATACTCCGTTGGCATCATATACTCCACCGCATTCGAAAAGAGCAATCGCTCCTACGATTTTGATAATCGGGCTTTTTATGGTGAGAGAGCTGTAGCCTCCATCGCGATGTTTGCCTTCTGCTCCCTCAAAGCTAACAGGCTCTCCATTGGCACTGACATAGCCTAGTACAAGTTGTTCGCCCGGTTTTTTGTCTGTTACAATAGTGATTACATTGGGTCGCTTTTCATCTTGTCCTATGATGAAAGATTTTTCTGGCTCACTGTCTTTAGATTTGCAAGAAAAGAGAGCGAGTAGGAGGAGAGGGAGAAAGAGTAGGTTCTGAGCTTTCTTGTGTTGTTGATTTAGTTTTTTCATTTCAGGATAAGGTTTGAGGATAGTCATATATCTGGATAATCAAAAGTTTTTATCTCTTCGAGGAGGACATTCCTTAGAGAGAATTGATATGGCTCGTCAGTTTTTTCCGCTGTGGCCAAATCCTCCCTCTCCTCTTTCGCTGGTGGATAATCCTTGGCAAGGTTCCCAGCATACATGTTCGTAGGAGGTGATGACCATTTGTGCAATACGATCTCCATCAGCTATTACAAAGTCTTGGTTGGAGAGGTTGATTAGTATCACGCCAATCTCCCCACGATAGTCGGCATCAATGGTCCCGGGTGTATTGAGCAGGCTGATACCGTGTTTGAGAGCGAGGCCGGAGCGAGGCCGAAGTTGAGCCTCGTAGCCGGGAGGGAGTTCTATCGAAAGTCCGGTGGGGATTAAGCATCGCTCCAAAGGAGAGAGGGTAATAGGTTGGGAGAGAAAAGCCCGTATGTCCATACCTGCGGACATTGAGGTCGCATAGGTTGGTAGTGGATGATGGCTGCGGTTTAGTATCCTTACTTTCATTGTTTTTGTTTTTAGCCGTTAGGACGAGACCAATCACCATGGGACTTGATCAGTGCAACCAATCTTGTTACAGCTTGATCTGCCGGAATACCCTTTTCCACACATTTCCCATGTCGGTATAGGTCAATTCGTCCGGGGCCTGCTCCCACATAACCATAATCGGCATCGGCCATTTCTCCGGGGCCATTCACGATGCAACCCATGATTCCTATTTTCAGACCAACCAGACCTGCTGTTGCTTTTTTGATTTGTCGGATCGTACTTCCCAAGTCGTATAGGGTGCGTCCACAGCCGGGACAACTAATGTACTCTGTTGTTGTAGTACGAAGTCTGGCTGCTTGTAGTATGCTGTAAGCAATTCGTACAATCTCTCCTTGGTTAGAGATTTTAGGAGCCGATATTGCTAATCCATTGGCACGTCCTTCGAGGAGTAATGCCCCCATCTCTGTACTGGCTTTTACCATGAGAGTCTCCAGATCGTTGTCTGCATAATTACGATGTAGTAAGACCGGAGTATGTAGCTTGGCTTTCCTCATTTTCTGGAAAGCTTTGCGCCAATCCCCTATGGGATTGAGATGTGAAGAGGATAGAAGAAGTATTGATGAGAGACTGCAACGTATCTCTTCTATGCGAGTTTCATTCAGTTCGGAGCAATCCAATTGAATAATCTTGCCCCCCGGTATGGCTGTTTGGTAGTCCTCCTCACTCTGCAGGAGGGCATCCGGAGGGGTTGCCAGACCTGTAAGATCTCGGGAGCAGGCTTGTCTTAGGTCCGCCAATACTATTGGTGGATAATTTGGCCCCAGAAGCTCGCCCACTGGCAGACAGTCTTTCCGTTGGGTATATTCTCTCTCATATGTACCCAACTCTTCTCTCTCTATCTGAGGGGCACGGCTCCATTGCTCTGTCAGTCCGATAAGTATTCGTGCTACTGGCAATTCGGCTACGGGATCTTCACTGAGGGAAACACGTATCGTATCTCCATATCCATCTGCTAACAATGTCCCTATGCCCAAAGCTGAGCGAATACGCCCATCTGTCTCATTACCTGCTTCTGTAACACCCAAATGCAGAGGATAGGCCATGCCCTCCTCTTCCATACGAGATACCAAGAGACGAACAGCCTGTGTCATGACCAGTACATTCGAGCTTTTCATCGAGATAACCACGTCATGATAATCTCGATGGTGGCATACTCGCAGGTATTCCATGCAGCTCTCTACCATGCCCAATGGGTTATCTCCGTATCGCTGCATCATACGTTCGGATAACGAACCATGATTGACTCCTATTCGGATAGCTTTCCCTAAGAGTTTTGCCTCATCAACGAAAGTGCCGAATATTTCCTCTACTCGTTGAGTTGCTTCCTCAAATTCTGCTTCCGAGTAGAGTCCTTTGTGGGGGGAGTCTACGAAATTCCCTGGATTGATTCGCACCTTGTCAGCCGTGTGCAGGGCTGCCTGAGCTGCTTTGGGAGAGAAATGAATATCTGCTATCAAAGGGATTGGATATCCCTTTTGTTTCAAGAGCTTTGCTATTTCTCCGATATTTTTGGCCTCACGTACACCCTGGGCTGTCAGGCGCACATAGTCGGCTCCTGCTTCTGACAGACGCATACACTGCTCTGTAGAGGCTGTGGTGTCCATGGTGGACGTATTCGTCATGGACTGCAGGCGTATAGGACAGTCGCCACCCATCATCGTACTTGCAATATGTACGGTTGATGAGTGGCGACGTCTGTAATTGTATGGAGTATTTTCCTCAGACATATGCCATCGGTGGATCAGTTTACCTTGAATCTGTAGCCCTGCAGAGATGCGAGTTCTTGATTGGCCTTTACTACCTTTTCTTTGAGGCTTTCCTTGTATTCTACAAGTTTAGCATACAAAGTCTCATCTCCTGTAGCCATCATTTGTACAGCCAGGATAGCTGCATTATCGGCTGCATTGATTCCCACAGTGGCGACAGGTATGCCCGGAGGCATTTGTATAATAGACAAAAGAGCATCCACACCTTGCAGAGTTGCAGCAATAGGTACTCCTATTATGGGGATAGCTGTTTGGGCAGCTATTACACCACAGAGATGCGCAGCCATGCCGGCTGCAGCTACTATTATGCGGATTCCACGCTCGTGAGCCAAACGTGCATATTGCTCTACTTCGATGGGGGTACGATGAGCCGACAACGCCAACATCTCGAAAGGAATTTCCATCTCTTCAAGACGTTTTGCTGCTTTTTCCATTATGGGGAGATCAGAGGTACTCCCCATGATAATACTTACCAATGGTTGCATGTAGGTCGGAGACTTTCGAGTACTTCTCTTATTTAGTGCTTATTTGCCAATAAGCGTGCGGTATTCATCAGCAGAGAGTAGTTCTCCTTGTGATTTCATAGCAACTTTGATAATCCAGCCTTTTCCATAAGGGTCTTGGTTCACAAGCTCGGGCTGAGCTTCCAAATCCGAATTAGCCTCTACCACGGTCCCTGCTACAGGCATTAGTAAGTCACTAGTTGTTTTCACAGCATCGACACTGCCAAACACTTCTTCGGTTTCGAGTTCTTCATCCAAGGTGGTTACATCTACAAATACAATTTCGCCTAATTCGTTCTGAGCAAAGTCTGTAATGCCGATTGTAGCTGTGTCACCTTCGATACGTACCCATTCGTGATCTTTGGTGTACTTGAGATCTTGGGGGAAATTCATACGGTTCTTTATTAAGGGTTTTACTAAATGACAATTGTCTTTCAAAGACTACCGACATCTCCAAAAGGATGCAGCACAAAGGTAAGAGAATTTGCATAGAAGCCCCTCCTATTTTTAGTCAATTGTGCTTGGCAAAGAATTTTCCTGTTAAGCCGTCTCCCGATCATTTCTGATCATTTCTTAGAATAAGCTTTGTATTTTTTTTATTCGCTTCTCTTTTTGTGTTTGATTTTGGCCGATTTAAGCAGCCCCCAAAAAGGATGCATCATAACCTAGAACTTATGATGCATCCTTTTTGGGGGAGGGAGATATATCATGCAACCGATGGATGGAGATATTATTCAATCCAAAGGTGCAGTGTTATACTATTTAGTGAGCTACCTGCACACGTACGATCTGGTTGTTTACCTTAATGAGGTATACTCCATCGGGCAATCTGGCCGCATCAATAGAGGTGCGCCCATTGAGACGCTCTGTGTAAACGAGGTTGCCATTCATGTTGTACATGAGGAGGTCACTGCCTAATAGACCAGCTGGAACTTCCACGTTGAAGTTCGAGGCTGTTACCGAAGGATAAACCTTGAGCATATCATTCGCTAATTGTTCTGAATTTAGGTCCGCTGGATCTTCGATTACCTTAGTTGCAACCCAGTTCTCATACTGCTCTTCTCCTTCTGTATAATCTTCCCCTACATCTATCGTGGGTCCGTTAGGAGTCTGTACTTCTACGCCATCATATCGTTCGTGCAATATAACCTCCCAATTTTTCTTTTTTAGAAGAGCCAAGGCACCCTTGCTAACTTGATTCTTTTCGAGTTCACATAGGTCGGAGATGTATATTTTCCCAGGTGTAAGGGTTTCTCCCCCAACTGTTTTGCTACGATCCCCTATGGCCGCTGCCAATCTATAGATGGCTTCAGCTCCTAATTGATTTCTGGATATCTCTACAACTTCCATTGACGAGTATTCATGACCAATGGCACCTTTGATTTCTGTGAGCTTGTTCATTGCCAAACGCAAGTAGCGCAGATTTGGGCAATTGGAAATGTCTATAAAAGACAAGTGGTTTTTTTCTAACCCTAAAGTTGTTAGGGTTGAGCATCCAGTTGCATCAATGCTCGTTAGGGCTGAGCAGAGCACCTCTAGCAATCTTATTTCAGGTTTTACATACATACTCACTTCTCTCACTCCGGGAACCATTTTCTTCGTGACATGATTGGCACTGGCAAAAATTTCCTCTCCCTTGTCATATTTGCCATTGTTATTCAAATCTATCCATGTCCCATCATAACTGCCACTCCCCACATATTTTGTCACGGTACAGATGGTAAACTTCGGAGTATAATCAAACTCTTCTGGATCAATTCCACGAGGGCATTCGGCCCTCTCTCCCATGTCTGATACGAGTTTTACCCTTATCATCCCTTCCGTACCATATTCTACGGCTGAAGAATGTGGTGTGAGCATAAACATTCCGGTAGCAACGGCTGCTACCTTCAATACTGACGAAAGTCGCATACTAATTTTCATTTTTTTGTTGTCTAGTTTGAGTTAAAACTGATTATCCTTTGCATTCCCTGATCCTATCTTGTACACGTGAAAGTGAGAGCAAGAAAGAGAAATAGCAAAGGAGTAAGCCTTGACAGGGGCTTACCGGGAACAAAGGTAGAAAAAAAAATAGATGGGGAATAGTTTGCTGCAAAAACAAGGATACTTGTTTGATATGCGATGGCCTTTTTGAATGATTCTTTGCAAGACCCTTTATCACAAAGAATACAGAGATATTTTGCTGCTGGCGTTGTCTCGTTTTTTATCTTGAAAGGATGATTTTTAGACTTCAGTCCTGAGTGTACCCTAAGTGTAATTTAATGGGAGAAAGGAGGGTGGATAAGTTTGCTGACCTAAGATAAAAAGAGTAGAAGAGTGCATACTGGTACAAACAGAAAAACCATGATAGCAGTATGGGCGAGTACGATATTGAGTTTTCGTCCCGATAGACGAAGTAGAGCTCTATAATTTTTGGCAAAGAAGAGTACATAGGGGAATAGGACAACCAGCCCCGGCAAACTGTAGAAGGGGAAGAGTAGGCCAATGGCTGAAACAAAGCAAAACAGGTAAAGTTTAGGACCAGACTTTTTGCCCATGAGGACTATACTGGTACGCTTGCCTTTGACTTTGTCTTCTTCGTAGTCGCGGTAGTTATTTACCACCAAAATACACGTGGACATAAACCCCATGGCACCAGATAGTAACCAGATGCCAGGATCGGATTTTCCCGATTGGAGATGGTAGGTAAAGTATGTAGGTATCAAACCATAGAAAATGAACACCGCTATATCTCCGAGCCCGTGCTTAGATAGTGGCCAAGGACCTGCACTGTATGCAAAAAGGCCCAGACAAACACTCAAGCCAACCAAGATATACATTGCACCGTGCATAAAAACAAGTACTATACCGGCTGCTATTGTAAGCAGAACGCTCAGCCCTAAGGCCCAAAGCACTTGAGTCTTGTTGAGCCATCCCTGAGATAAAGGATGATTGGGGCCCAAGCTCTCTTTGGAGTCGGATTCGTTTACATAATCGAAGTATTCATTTGCTATATTACTAGCTATTTGTGCCAACACAGCGACAGCCAAACAAAGTAGGGACTCTGTAGGACGAAAGTACCCTTCTTTGATGGCGTAGATTACAGCTAGTAGGACAGGGCTGAGTGAGGCAGTTAGCGTATATGGTCGAATTAACTTCAGCCATGGAGAAAAGTGAGAAGAAAGGGCTGGATGGACCATCCTAAGATGATTTAGTTGTCGAAAAAAGGTGTTCCGAGAGGGCTACCAACACTTCTCGTTTGTCGCTCTCACGAATCAAGACTGTCATATTGTAATCGCTTCCGCCATAGGAAATCATCCGCACAGGGAATGTCCTGATGGCTTCTACTATACGGGCTTCGAAGCCAATATTGTCGGATTTCATATCTCCTACGACACAGATGATAGTTAGTCCGCGCTCTACGGAGATGGAGCCGAGTTCTTCCAGCTCTCGTTGTATTTCAGGAAGTTTTTCGTCGTTGTCGATAGTTAAGGATATACCCACTTCGCTGGTCGTCACCATATCTACCACTACTGCATACCGCTCAAAGACCTCAAAGACACGTCTGAGAAAATGCCAGGAAACCAGCTTATGGTTGCTTTTCACCTTTATGGCGATAATCCCATCCTTGGCAGAAACAGCCTTGATTACATCTTTTTCCGTATCGAGGGAAATAAAGGTGCCGGGGAGAGAAGGGTTGAGTGTGTCGAGCAGTCGTACCGGGATATTGTGTTCTCGAGCTGGTTGAATACAGGTTGGGTGCAGTATCTTGGCTCCGAAATAAGCCAGTTCGGAAGCCTCATCGAAGTGTAGACGGCGTACCGGAGCTGTTTTATCTACAAACCTGGGGTCATTGTTGTGCAGACCATCTATATCTGTCCATATCTGTATTTCTTCTGCCCCAATAGCCACTCCGGCTAGCGAAGCGGTGTAGTCGCTCCCTCCTCGTCGAAGGTTGTCTACCCGATTGTAAGCGTTGAGGCAGATATACCCTTCGGTAATATATATTTCGGTATCACCGGGAGCTGTTTGTACCAAAGGGCGCAGATGAGAAGTGATATAGGGGAGATCTGGTTCGGCATTCTTGTCTGTTTTCATGAAATCCAGAGCCGGTATGATCACTGCTTTTTTGCCCATATCTTGCAAATGTCGAAGCATCATGGCTGTACTCATAAGCTCTCCCTGTGCCAAGATCCTTTTTTCTTCAAAGAGAGAAAAGTTCTCTCGCTCGCACATCTCTCGCATCAGCGCAAAAGAACATTCCACTGCTGCTTGAGCTATGCGACGGCTTCCCTCTCGAGGGAAGAGAAGCTGCAGTTCAGTCTGGTATTTTTCGTAGAGATTTTCTATGATAGTGGCTGCCTCTTGAGGTTTGCGTTGGAGCAAAAGGCGAGCTATCTCAACGAGAGTATTGGTTGTGCCAGCCATTGCCGATAGCACCACAAGTACAGGCTTACTGCCGGTACTAATTAGCTGAGCTACATTAGATATTCTTTCGGCCGAGGCTACCGATGTGCCTCCAAATTTGAGTACTTTCAATCTGCAATCTTAAAAATAAACTTTACTCTTCTGGTGTCTTTGTCTTGTCTTCATTGGAGGTAAGTCCGAAGGCTCCTCTTTGAGTTTGAAGGCTGATGTGTCGTGCAGGGAGTTGCTCCATCACCTGTCTGTTGTGCGTTGCCATCAGTACGGCAGCTCCTTCTCGGGCAGCCATTCGTTGGAGCAGGCGAGTGATCTCCAAGCCAGTCTGAGCGTCGAGATTACCTGTGGGTTCATCTGCCAAGATCAGTTTGGGATGTCCGAGTAGGGCACGAGCGATAGCAATTCGCTGTTGCTCTCCACCGGATAATTCATGTGGGCGTTTGTACCCTTTGTTGCCCATACCTACCTGCTCCAATACCTCTGCGATGCGTTTTTGGCGGTCGGATTTTCGTTTCACGCTGATAGCTCGCAAGACAATATCCAAGTTTTCTTCGGCAGTAAGGTGGTACAGTAGCTGAAAATCTTGAAAAACAATCCCAATCTGCCTGCGTAACAGACAGAGCCTGGAGCGTTTAATTTGTCTAAGATCGAAGCCTACTACTTGGGCCTGGCCTTCACTGATAGGGATTTCTGCATAGAGAGAACGCAGAAGCGAACTTTTACCTGAGCCTACTGGCCCAGATATGTACACGAATCCCCCAGGCTCTATTTGCAAGTCAAAATTGCTAAGGATTACATTCTCGTCCCTGCATATACAAACCCCTTTGAGGTTTACAATAGGCTCTTTGTCTTCCATATCTTTATTCGGAGAGTAAACAAATGTCGATAGCGTCTTATCCCACAAGACGATACCGCAAAGATAGGCATTTACTCCAAGGCAGTGGCGGATCCGAAGAGTCAGCTTTGCCCATTAGGAGGAACTGTTTCTGTCGGGCTTGAGCAGCTGGGGATTACCAGCCACCTCCGCCACCTCCGCCACCACCCCCTCCGGAAAATCCACCTCCTCCGGAGCCACTGTAGCTACTACTGCTACCTCCTCCTATTCCTCTGCTATAGGTTCTGCCACCGCTGCTATTTGGGGATGAGAGAGAGGCACTGTAGACAGATGAATTGATATTGCTGACCAAAGAGAGTAGCAAAGGGATATCGGCAGAGGAGAATCTGCGTCCGTTAATAGCCCATGTGAAGGCGGGCTGGTCAGTCTCCGATATATTGCTTTTCTGGAGGAGAGACTGGAAATGCTTGCCCCAAACATCGGCTATATCGAGAGCTATGGCATAGGGGAGGTATTGCTCAAACACGGCTGGAGTGACCTTTGGCGGGTTGAATGCTTCCAATTGATTTCTCTCGGCGGTACCCAAATACATCTTAAACCCCTCTATCTGCGTGAGCAGCTCTCTGTACTCTTTCGAGCGTCGTCCGATCAGAAGACAGTAAGTACAAAGCATTGCTATATTGATCTCGTTGATGACAACATTCCACAGTGGGATGTTCGACCAATATGCAGCAATGCCACAATATAGAACCAAACCAAAGACAAAGATCCGATCATAGACATACTTCTTTGGTGTGTAGCGGTACCCAAAGATGCGAGAGATAATGGATGCCAAGATCAGGAAGATGATACTGAAGCAGATAGAATGGAAGAGAAAGGGCCAGGAAATGCGTGATAAATAACTGATATCAATAAAGAACCAAACAATCCACAGGAAGATAGCTGTTGTACGCCAACCCGATCCCATATTCTCATCGACAAGATTTCTCTGCTTCTCGAAAACCTTTTCTCCAAAGGACGTGAATATCTTGAACAGTGAGGAGGATGGCTTAGAAGAGAAAGAAAAAGAATCGCTTGAAAAAAAGAGAGAAGACAGAATTAGCTTTTCCTCCTTCGGTAAATTGAGTTCTTCTTCTTTGTCAGTCCGCAGTAGCATGACCTGTCTCTTCTTGAAAAGCCCTCCTTCCCGTGTTTCGGATATGTTGATGTAGCCCTTTACGCAGAGGTTGGTGATAGCAGCAGAGATGGCTCTGGGGAGGTTCCTTTTGTCTACGGCACAGCTGATAGCTCCGGGAGAAAGGTTATATGGAGGGGAGTACAGAGGGTAGACGGTACCTTTCTTGGGGTCACGTCCATAGATCCGCCAGCTGATAAACAAGAAGAGGAAGAAGAGCAGAGAAAATAAAGAAGAAAAGATATAGTTTCTGTAAGGCCCCATGATCTTGTCCCATAGCGAATATTGGATGATCCCTTTGGTGAAGCCTACAGCAATAGTGAGGTTTTCCCCCTCTCTTAGATGATTGGCCTCGAAGTACATTGCTCCGTTATCCATTAGTTGAGACCGGCAGTCGGAGGCTGTAGATCCTAACTCCCCTGTGTAGCAGCTATTTTGCATAGCCTCAGCTCCTCTCGGCAGGAATACTGTTGCACTTACGTGTGCCATCCCCAATGACCAGCCGAAGCCGTTCACGTTCCAATATATCTCATCATATTGATCGAAGAACCCAATTTGGTTTGTCGTCTTGTAGGTAATTTCATACTCATACACGCCTGGTGAAAGCAACACATCTTCTTCCCCCACATATATGTCATAGGTTTCTGCTATGTTGCCAGATTTGGTGAGGTAATTTTCCTCCTGCCCATTCTTTTTCACAGAGAGGACGTCGTAGCCTACACGGATGGTGCTCCCATTGATGTTCCGTATCGTGGGTAGAGATCGCACTATTCCTCGTTTGAAAGAGTCTCCTTTTGCATAGATCCGAATCGTTTCCGTTACGGTCAGATGCCCTTTGGTATTTATATGCAGATCGGCGTGGAAACGGTAGATCTGCTCTGTTTCTCCTCCTATGTCATTTATTTCGGACTCTTCTGCCGCTTGTATGCTCCACACAGACAACAGAGCAAGAAGCAGAAGAAGCGAGTACCTCCTCATTGCATCCTTCATATTCGTGACGGCTTTTCTCCGACCTGTCAGAAACTCACTACAGGAGCATGTCTTTCCTCTTGAGTATCCAATTCGAAGAAAGGAGCCGGTTTGTGAGAAAACATTCCGGCAATGATGTTACTGGGAAAAGACTGTATCAATACATTGCGGTCTCTGGCTGTTCCATTGTAATAGCGGCGAGATTTCTCCAGATCCAATTCGATTTGATTGAGAGAGTCTTGTAGAGAAAGGAATGCACGATCGGCTTTCAGTTCAGGATAGCTCTCAGCAACAGCAAAAAGACTCCTGAGTGTCCTACTCAGGGTATTTTCTGCTTCTTGATGGGCTTCCGGAGAGTCAGCACTCATAGCCTGACTCCTGGCCGAGATTACAGCTTCGAAAGTACTTTTCTCATGGGTAGCATAGCCTTTGACCGTATTAACCAGATTGGGGACGAGGTCGTAGCGTTTTTTTAGCTGGACATCAATAGCACTCCAAGCCTCTTCCACAAGCATCTTGCTGCGGACGAGTTTGTTGAAAATAGAAACCCCATAGATCAGAGTCAAGAGCAAGACTCCCAAAATAACACAGATAACGATGATATTCATTGATTTGTATTTTGATAATTTCGACAAAAAAGAAAAAATATCTCAGCTTGTCCAACTCCTATTCGTATTTGTGGTAAAGGACCATGCCCTCAAGGTCTTTTTGGGTGTGCTTCCATAGGGTTGTCCCGAGGCAAAAGTAGAAAAACCTTGAGATTATTGCATAAAACTATACACCCATATTTCTCTACCGAAAAAAGGTCGCCCGGACAGTTGCAATAAGGCAGCTTAGCCATCTCTCTCGTCTTTGGCTCCTTGATTTATTTACCTTTGTAGCAGATCGGAAAAACCGGTAAATCCCGGAGGTTAATTAAAGATTATCAGTCATGAAGCAGGAAAACTGTCGGAGGATGCGTTTTAAGCATTATCGTTGGGAAGTGTTGCTTACAATTGTTATATGGGTCGTTTTTATCATTTTATTGGCAACTGCTGCTTTTGATCAGAGTATCTGGATCACCATACTAATAGCCCTATCTCTCTTGTCTCTTGGCTATTTTGCTCTGTTGATGCCTCTCTGTGTAGAAGACTATGCCGACCGGATTGTGGTCAAGCGTGTGGGATGGCCTCTGATGTTCCAAAAAGATGAGGTGAAAATTGAGCCGATACCTCCGTTCAATAGTGTTTGGAGTTGTGTCCGTTTGTTTGGGTCCGCAGGATTTATGGGATTTACAGGGCTGTTTGCCAACTCCAAGTATGGGCGTTTTTGGATGTATGCGGTAAATCTGGACGAGCTGGTAATGATCACAGACAAAAAGGGACACAAGACTGTTATTAACTATCGCATCGAGAATCCCGCAACTTCACAGGAGGAATAAAATCATCTATGGCCACGATTCGTTCCCTTGTAAAAGACACGGCTGTATACGGTCTTTCCAGTATCGCCGGTCGCTTTCTCAACTGGATGCTGGTGCCTATGTACACCCGCGTCTTGTCTACTACGGCAGAATACGGCATTGTCACCAACCTTTACGCCTGGACAGCCTTGTTGCTGATCATTCTCACCTATGGTATGGAGACAGCCTTTTTCCGTTATATGAACAAGGACGACGATCCTCGCTCAGTCTACTCTACCACACTTTGGAGTCTTGGCTCTACTTCTTCTCTCTTTGTACTGGTAGGGCTACTTTTCATCGGGCCTATCAGTACAGCTTTGGGGTATCCGGATAGGTGGGATTGTGTGGCAATGTTGATAGTGATAGTCGCCATGGATGCCTTCATGGCTATTCCTTTTGCTTATTTGCGCTATGCCAATAGACCATGGCGTTTTGCCGCTCTCAAATTCACATTTATTGGCCTAAATATCGGCCTGAATCTTTTCTTCCTGCTGCTTTGCCCTTGGCTGCTGAGGGTTGCGCCCTCCTTGCTTGATTGGTGGTATGAACCCAGTTATCAGGTCGGATATATTTTCGTGTCTAATCTGATAGCCTCCGGCATTGTTTTACTGTTGAGCTTGCCTTACTGTCGTACGGGTTTCGCTTTTCGGAAAGACTTGTTGCGGCGTATGCTGGGTTATGCTTTCCCCATACTACTCTTGGGGATAGCCGGCAATTTCAATAAGGTGGCAGACAAGATACTCTTCCCTCTCATTCTTACCAATCGAGCCGAGGCGGATGCTCAGTTGGGGATCTATGGAGCCTGTTTCAAAATAGCCGTGGTGATGGTGATGTGTACACAGGCGTTTCGCTACGCTTATGAGCCTTTTATCTTCAACAAGAAGAAGGGTGAAGACGAGCGTGAGCGCAAGGCCTATGCCGAAGTCATGAAGTACTACATCATCTTTACCCTCTTTGTCTTTCTGGGTGTGACCGCCTATATGGACTTGCTGAAAAATTTCGTGGCACAGAGCTATCACGGAGGGCTTGCCGTGGTGCCATGGGTAATGATCGGGGAGATCTTTTTTGGTATCTATTTCAATATCTCTACTTGGTACAAAGTCACAGACCGTACCTACTGGGGAGCTATCTTTTCTCTGCTGGGGTGTCTGATTACGGTATTGATTATCGTGTGGGGAGTACCCCGATATGGTTTTATGGCTTGTGCCTGGGCTTCGGTAGTGAGCAATGGAACAATGATGCTGGCGAGCTATGCGGTAGGTAGGCATTACTATAGAGTGCCGTATCAATTGGGTAATGCCGGTCTGTACGCCCTTCTGTCCATTGCTTTTTTCTCTGCAATGCAGGGGATCGAATATGTCTTTTCGTACAGACCTGTGTGGGCAATGCTTTTGAATACGATATTCCTACTGCTTTTTTTGCTCGTTTTTGTATACCGAGATTTGGACCCAAGTTTACTCCCTTCTCGTTTGAGTCGTAGTTTGCCTCGTTTCAATAATAGAAAGAGATAGAGATGTCTCGGAAGTGGTTCGCACAGCATAGCATAGCCAGAGACAGCCTCAAACTCATTTTCTCGGGAGGGCTGGTGCAAGTAGTCTCTTTGCTGTTACTCATGATTGTGGGGCGACAGTATAGTCAAGTACAGTTGGGCACTCTGGGACTTTTCCTTAGCTGGGGTGGCTTTCTATCTATTATCGCAGGAGGGAGATACGAACATGCTATCGTAGTGGCAGATGGAGATCGAGATGCCTCTCTTCTTTTTCGTTTGAGTCTGCTACTCAATATTTCTTCTTGCCTTTTGTTGCTGTTGCCGGCTTTTATACTCAATATGTTCATTGGACATACCTCTTACCGGGAGCTTCACTCTTATCTTCTTCTGATCCCATTGTTTGTTTTGCTGCAGTCTTTGTACAACAGTTATTCGATGTACAGATTGCGGCTTAAGTCTTATACACGCCTTTCTCTGGCTCAGGCTACTTTGGGGCTTGGTAATAGCTTTGGGAAAGTCTTCTTTGGTTGGCTCTCTCCCTCTGTGTGGGGGCTTCTTGCTGCTTCTTTGGGCTCTTTGTTGCTTGGCTTGCTGTCTCTCAGGAGCAGAGGCAAGGGAGTGGATCTTTCGCTTCGGGACAAATGGGCAGATCTCAAATGCGTGGCTCGCAAGTTTTGCAAGTTTCCCCGCTATGGGATCATCCAGGGAGGTATCGATACGCTGTTGGGATCTCTGTTGTTGATGCTGATGCCCTTATCTTTCTCTTTTACAGAGGTCGGTATTGTTACTATGGCTGTGATGCTGGCACGCAGACCACTCCAGATTGTGGGGGATAATTTGAGCCGTGTCTATTTCCAGCACTTGTCGTCCGAAGTGTCGCAAGGATCGTCTATCAAAGACAGGGTGAAGGAGCTACTCGGCAGATGGTTTGTAGTCGCATTGCCAAGTGCCTTTTTGCTTTCGCTGATATTGGAGCCGATGGTGGTATGGCTTGTCGGAGACAAATGGGCTCTCTCTGCCTACGTGATCTGCTGGATGCTGCCTATGCTGATCTTCAATTTCCCGGCTTCGGTGTTAAATGTCTTACCGGATATTTTTGGCCGTCAGCGATTGAATATGTACGCACAGCTCTTGATGTTGTGTTTTGAGTTGTTAGTTCTCTTGGTTGGTCTCTCCTTCTTTGATTTTCATTCCTTTGTTCCTTTCTATTTTCTTTGCATGGCTGTGGAACAACTGCTCTATCTCCTTGTCCTGCTGAGACTGGTCTACCGATATGAAGCTCTTCTATAAACGACAGTTGCAGACCGAAGATTGGGTCGAGGGCGTTGCTTTCGATACTAAGGATTGCCTACTCAGGGGGCAAACTCTGAGCAAGCACTTCTCCTCTTTTTGCGATCTCGAAGGGTTTGCCGAGTGTTGTAATCGGCTCAATGGTTCTTGGCGAGCCGTTTTGAACCGTCCTTGTGGAGTTTATTTGGCTGTAGATCATAGGACAACCTATTCTCTTTATTATCGTCTGGTAGGCGGAGAGTTGTTTGTCAGCGATAATGGTTTCGATTTGCTTCTACCGCAGGAGACCACTGTTTGTCCCGACTGGGAGGAAGAAGTTTTCTTCTCTCGCTGGGGATTTACTTCTTTCTCCAATACGCTCCATCCGCACATCAAGCGAGTGGAGGCTGGCTGTGCTGTTTGTATCTCTTCTTCCGGAGAGGAATTCGTGTCTCGCTACGATACGGGATTTTGTCTTTTGCCGGAGAAGAAGTTGTTGGACTACAATTCGGCCAAGAGAGAGGTCGCCCAAGCCATCGACAAGGCAATGGAGCGAATGTGCCGGGTTGTGGAAGGAGAACATTTGCTTCTGCCATTGACAGGAGGGCGAGACTCCAGAATGATAGCCGTTGCTCTGAAGCTGAACGGAATACAAGAGGTCGAGTGTTTTTCCTATGGTCGTGACTGCAGTATCCCCGATGCAGTCAAAGCTGGAGTTGTAGCACGTCGATTAGGCTTCCCGCACCGTTTCCTCTCCAGTCTGCCACCCGAATATGGAGAAAGCTCTTACACCGAAGATCCTGAAGCGATGCGTTTCTTACGCTATGTAAGTGGCTTGGGTTCGGGCTATTTCTTTGCCGAGTATTATCCGGCTCTTCTCCTGTCTCAAGAGAATGAAGGTAGGTTGCCTACCGTTTTGCCCGGTCATAATGGCGATATATTGGGGGGGGACAATCTTTTTTATTCGATATTCTTGCGAGCAGCAAACAAAGCAGAGTTCATACGTTTCCTATCTCGTCACGAAAGTGGCAACCGCCTACTAAGCAGACAGGAAAACCGCCTTTTGCTGTCACGTTTGGAATCTATAATTGCTACCTATCCGGAGGGCCTTGACACAGTCGAGTATTTTGAAATGTTCCGAAATAGAGAGATTGCCGCAAAATACTATATCAACTCTTCCCGATCTTGGCAGTATTTTGGTTTCCCGGTCTGGATGCCCTTTCTTGATCGTGACCTGATCAATTTGATGCATAGTCTTCCCCTTGAATACAGGTGGTGCAAACGTCTATACGAAGAAGTGACAGATGAGTATTTTCGTCGCTGTGATGTCTCCCTGCCTTCGGATACACGTTCTCTGGAGCTGTTCAATCGCTTTGAAGCCAGACTGAAGCGGCGCATACGCCCTTTTCTGTCCTCTTGGTTGCTTAGGCGCAACCGATTATGGAAAGGTGATTGTATCGGATTCGATCTCTTGATGAAGGGGCGTATCTTGGAGCAGGTGAAAGCCGAGACTCACTATAGACCCACAACGGCCAACGGATTGTCCTTTGCCTGGTGGCTCTTGAGTTTGCAGAACGGCCGGGCTCTACTGTGAGATAGAAGAATCCCAGACCTCTAAATGAAGATTTTGGAATGAAAGCAGTGAAAGATCATTTCCCCGAGCGATTGCAGTACGCAGTATCACTTTTTTTCTCCTTTTTGCTTGTCAGTTTGCTGTGGCTCACTTCTCTGGCTTTGCAGGCAGCCCCGAAGTATAATCCACCGTTGTTTCGTTTGGATAGTTTGCTGTACGAATTCAGCCGACAGGGAGGGGGAGGCCATGAGATTTCACCCGAGTTGCAGCAACATAGACATGTAGTGGAGCTTATCGGCAGAGGAGTCTTGGGGATAGGCGAGAAGATAGACAGTGCAGGCTTGTTCCCCGCTGTGGGTGAGCGTTATGCTCACCCGGCATTGCTCCGTTTGGCTGAAGATGTGCAGAGAGTCTATACCCGCGAGCAACTGACGCTTGTACACAAGGAGATTGTGTCGGCCATGAGACGATTGCATAAGATACGTCCGCAAATGCCTTTGCCGGAAGTGCTGTATACCCATGTTTCCGGCTTTCATCAGCGAATAGTAGTAGCGGAGGGTTTTCTCTCAGTAGCTCTGGACTTCTATTTAGGCAAAAACTATTCGCTCTACCGGACTTATTTTTCTCCTTGGCAACAGGGACGCTCCGATATTGAGCATGTAGCAGTGGATGCTGTATTGGGATGGTTGATATCCGAGTATCCTGAGCCACGAGAGCAAGCCCTTAGCTTGAGAGACAAGTTCCTTTATTGGGGAAAGATCTATACCCTGATGCACAAGGCTTTTCCCTGGCGTAGTGAAGCCGAGCTATTTGGTTTTACTCTTTCTGAATGGCAGTGGCTGAAGGAGAATAAGAAACACCTGCTGCGCAACGCCAAAGAGAGAGGAGAGTTCGACTCTACGGCACCTGTCGTGATCGACAAGTATTTTACCGACCTGCCACAAGGGGCTGCTTTACCCAAGGAAGCTCCACGTCTGATTGGTCCGTGGTTGGCCTATAAGTATTACAAAAAGTTGTAGTGGTAGACAGAGATAAAATTGCTTTTTGAGAGCTTTTTTACCTCTCCTCAAAATGCCGATGAATAGGGCGTTCTGGAGGGGTCGAAATTCTCTCCTGAGAGAAATTTTGCTAACACAGGAGCTAGCGATTTTTTTCTCAGGAGAGAATTTTCGCTCTCTCCCCAGACAATTTTATTTTGCTCCTCAATGGTGTTTATTGGCATCAAAAAGAGGAGACACTTAGATCTTTATAAAAGAATGTTCTCGCCTTAATTGTGTGGTGTTTGTGTTAATACTTTCATTGTGCCGATTCATTACATGTCATGCTCCGTGAAAGCCGTGGTAACTGTTTTGTGGTTGTACCTACCGAGAATAAAGTAGATGAACTCCTCGCTCCATGCCACATTGACTACACTGTTGTTGACATTCGGATTTTGAATTCTTATCCGGAATACGTTCCCTTCACTCTCCATATCGGTGTCTTTCCCTGATTGCTGCATTCTGTAAAGTCCGGCAGAAGGCTACTGAAACTGCTTTTTACCGGGGTGTGTAACTGTCTCATTTTGCATTTGTTCTTACCTTTGCTCGGAAAAGCTCTACGATCGGGCTGGGTCTACATTAATATAAGGCATATCAACAATGGAATTAGCTTCTAAATACACACCGCGAGAGGTGGAGGATAAGTGGTATAAGTTTTGGCAAGAGCATCATTTGTTTGAGTCTAAACCGGATACTCGGCCAGCCTTCTCCCTGGTGATCCCTCCCCCCAACGTAACAGGCGTCTTGCACATGGGGCATATGTTGAACAATACCATACAAGATATATTGGTACGCCGGGCTCGGATGAAAGGCTACAATGCCCTGTGGGTACCCGGTACAGATCATGCCTCAATTGCCACGGAAGCCAAGGTCGTGGCCAAGTTGGCTGCACAGGGTATCAAGAAAACCGACTTGACCAGGGAGGAGTTTCTGGAGCATGTATGGGATTGGACACACACGCACGGAGGTATTATTTTGGAGCAACTCAAGCGTCTCGGAGCATCCTGCGATTGGAGCCGTACTGCTTTTACTATGGATGAGGAGCGTTCACAATCGGTAATAGACGTTTTTGTAGACCTCTACCGCAAGGGACTCATATATAGAGGTGTTCGTGTGGTGAATTGGGATCCGCAAGCCCTTACGGCTCTGAGCGACGAAGAGGTTGTCTACAAAGAGACACATGGCAAACTCTACTACCTGCGTTATCATTTGCAAGATGATCCTCAGAAATACATTGTGGTGGCTACTACCAGACCGGAAACGATCATGGGCGATACGGCTGTGTGTATCAACCCGACCGATGAGCGATACGGTTGGTTGAAAGGCAAAGAAGTCATTGTCCCAGGGCAAGGGAGAGCTGTGCCCATTATCGAGGATGAATATGTAGATATTAGCTTCGGGACGGGTTGTCTCAAGGTTACGCCAGCCCATGATATCAATGACTACAACCTTGGACAAAAACACCGGCTGGCATCTATAGACATATTCAATGACAATGGCACCCTCAACGAATACGGAGGTAAGTATGCAGGGATGGATCGCTTTGCCGTGCGCCGGCAGATTGTGGAAGATCTGCAAGCGGAGGGCTTGGTGGAGAAAGTAGAGGATTACACTAATAAGGTAGGGTACAGCGAACGTACCGATGTGGCTATAGAACCCAAGCTCTCCATGCAATGGTTTCTCTCTATGCAAAAAATGGCTGTCCCTGCTTTGGAGGCTGTCATGAGCGATAAGATACAGCTGCATCCGGCAAAGTTCAAAAACACCTATCGCCACTGGATGGAGAATATCAAGGATTGGTGTATCAGTCGACAGCTATGGTGGGGACATCGTATCCCAGCCTATTATTTGCCGGACGGTAGCTTTGTTGTGGCTGCCACGGCAGAGGAAGCTCTGGAGTTGGCTCGCCGTGAGCAAGGAAAGGCCGATTTGCAGATCTCTGACTTGAGACAGGAAGAAGACAGTCTCGACACATGGTTTTCTTCGTGGCTTTGGCCAATATCCGTTTTCGGACATGTCCCCGGCGAACCCAATGAAGAGTTGCGTTACTACTATCCTACCTCTTGTTTGGTAACAGGCCCGGATATACTCTTCTTCTGGGTTGCTCGCATGATCATGGCCGGATACGAATACATGGGGGATATGCCTTTCAGACACGTATATCTTACGGGCATTGTGCGGGATGATAAGGGACGTAAGATGTCCAAAACTTTGGGCAACTCCCCCGATCCTCTGGATTTGATAGACAAGTATGGAGCGGATGGCGTCCGCATGGGAATGATGATGGCAGCTCCGGCCGGTAATGATATTTTCTTCGATGAGGCTCTTTGTGAACAGGGACGAAACTTTTGCAATAAGATTTGGAATGCTTTCCGTCTGGTTTCTCTTTGGCAATCATCGGATGAGACACCGAGGCCCGAATATGCTTTACTGGGCTGCCGTTGGATGCGGATGCGTATCGATGCAGTGAAAATAGAGTTGGAAGACCTGTTTGCCAAGTACCGATTGAGTGAGGCTTTGACCCTGCTGTACAAGCTGTTTTGGGATGACTTCTCCGGTCGTTTCCTGGAGATTGTGAAGCCGGCGTACGGTAGTCCGATCGACTCGGCTACATTGGCCGAAACAAAAGTTTTCTTTGTAGAACTTCTGGAGTTGCTCCATCCATTTATGCCTTTCATTACCGAGGAAGTGTGGCAGCATTTGAATTCCGAAGGCAATACCTCGGCAAAAGAAATTAGCATTATGAAGGCCGTGATCGCAGATCCAATCGAGCCGGACGAAGCCTTTTTGGTTTCCTTCGCCCATATGCTGGAGGTTGTAGCTGGCATACGCTCTGTGAGACTTGGCAAGAATATCCCCCAAAAGAATTATTGGTATTGGAGGTCGAGCCTGCACACGACAGCTGTTTGGATAGTATTGTCGCTAAGCTCGCTAATCTATCGGAAATACGTCCGGTGGAGCATCCTTCGGAGGGAGCTGTGAGTTTTCTGGTCGGTACGTTGAATTACGCTTTGCCCATCACCAAGTCTGTGGATGTAGAGGGTGAGCTGGCTAAGCTCCAAGCCGACTTGGAATATCAACAAAAATTCCTTTCTTCGGTGATGAAGAAGCTGAGCAATGAGCGATTTGTGCAGAATGCCCCTGCGGCAGTCGTGGAGTTGGAGAACAAGAAAAAGGCCGATGCAGAAGCCCGTATTCGCACGATAGAGCAAAGCATACAGGCACTGAAAAATATCTAAAAGGCAGAAATAAGCATGGAACAAGGAAAAGAAATCTCTATCATCAAGGATCTTTTTAGGCAAATCCCCAGTATGCTGGAGAGCAAGCAGTCAGCCTTGGTGCTGCACGACCTCTTCTTGCAGGTGGATCGTGCCACTGGGGAGTTGCAAGTGTATGGCGATGGCGACAGCCTCTTGGCCTCAAAGGTGATTTTCAGCTGGATCGAGGAAGGAGCTACTGAACCGGATGAGCGGATTATAGGCCAACTTAGAGGTATTGTGCAGGATTTGCAGCAGGAGGAGTATTTTGAACAATCTTGTTTCGATCAGCCTTTCTCGGTGCAGTTGGTCCATGATGATTTTAGTTTGATAGAGGAGCTTCTTTTCATAGATGGTGCTATCGTACGTATAGATGACCCCTTGCTCAAGGGCTATAGTGAAGAGCTGGACAAGTTTATATCAGAATTGCTTGCAGATTAGAATATAGTTAATACCTTTGCAACCGCCTTGCAGGGAGGGTACCTTTTGTGCCCCTTTTTGTGGGTGGCTGCCGAAATAGCTCAGTTGGTAGAGCAATTCATTCGTAATGAATAGGTCGCCGGTTCGAGTCCGGCTTTCGGCTCTTGGCTAAAAGATTGTTGTTAATGTGTTTGGCTGCGTCGTTCGGGCTTTTTCTCCTGACGGCGCAGTTTTTTATCAATAAAAACAGAGGAAGGAAGAGGTGCGGATAGTCTTCTTTGCGAGATTTCGCAGAAAGCAATAACCATGCGAAACCTTTGAGACTTAGAGGGCGGAGAGTATGTACTTAAGGTATATGAACAAACCGGAAGATGGAGTAGCGACTATGCTACACCATGATAATAGTTCCTTTCATTTAGAGGGGTATATTGCTGCCCGTTAAGGAGAATTTATTCTCTTGATTGTGTGTACATTCGCAGGACTTCATTCTTGTTGTAGGATATACAGATGCGTAGAAAAAACTATATGCTCCGCCTTTGGCTTCTCTTGTTGGTAGTAGCCTTAGCCACTGTAGCGTTGTATTTCCTTCCCGAGCAAGTCGGCTCATGGCAAATCAAAAAGGTTGATTTATTGTCCGACTTACGAGTCGAGGATGATAGCAGTCAAACTGAATTGGCTCGGCAGAGTATGCTTTCTGCAGATTTCATGGAGAGACGCAGAAAGCAGTCCGAACGTCAACCGCAGGAAGAAGCCGGCTTTCCGGTTCGAGACAGTTTGGCGATGAGAGATTCTGTTTATCAGCATCTGCGGAAGCAAAATCCGTCGGATTCTACCCTGGCTTTGTTTGAGGATTACAGCCCTTCGCATACGGGGCTTAAGAGACTCTTCTCCTCACTCAGATCCGGTAGCTCTTTGGGCAGACCTGTACGTATAGCTGTGCTTGGGGATTCTTTCATTGAGGGAGACATATTTACAGCTCATTTGAGGAAGATGCTCCAGCGCAAATACGGAGGAGGAGGAGTTGGCTGGATGCCTATTACAAGTCAGGTAGCTGGTTTTAGGAGTACTATCTCCCACCAGTTCTCCGGCTGGAAAACGATGAATATGCTCCATTCCAAGGGAAAGCACAATTTATCCGGATATTACTTTTTGCCACAGCAAGGAGGATCTTCCGTGAGCTACAAATTGCCGGGTGATAGCTCTTCTATCCATATGGCTACCCGTATTTCTTTGTATTATCAGGCAGAGAGAGGCTCTACTGTTTCTCTCAAAACTGTAGGGGATAGTACAGTTGTAGTTGATCTGCGCCCTACCGAAGGAGGAGTAGGTGAATACCGTTGGCAGGGGAACACCAAACGTGTACGCCTCTCGGTGCCGGCCTCCGATGGCTTGAGTATTTTGGGAATGAGTTTAGAGCATTCCGATGGGATCAGCGTAGATAACTTCTCCCTCAGAGGAAATAGCGGTTTGGCTTTAAGTAAAATAGATGTTGCTACTTCGTCTTCTCTTTGTTCTCTCAGACCTTATGACCTGATTGTGCTGCAATATGGTCTCAACGTAGCTAATGCCAAACAGCTCAATTACGACAATTATTACAAGCAGATGCTCTCTGTTGTAGCACATCTGAGGAAATGTTTTCCCGGATCCGACATTATGCTCATGGGGGTATCGGATAGGGCACAGAGGAGTACCGAGGGTTTTGTGACAATGCCTGCCATTCATCGTTTGCTCGCAGCCCAACGGCGTATCGCCATGGACAGCGGTATTGTATTCTGGAATACCTTTTTGGCAATGGGAGGGGATGGCAGTATGGTACGCATGGTTGCGCAGGGGCAGGCTGCCAAAGATTATACGCATATCAGTTTTGCCGGAGGCAAGAAGATTGCTGAAGCTTTTGTACGTGCGTTTGAACTGGAGAAGAAATACTATGATGCTATCGAATAGATGGAAACTTATCATCTCTTGTCTTCTTGTAGGGCTTCTTGCCCTACCGGAGTGTTGGCTTCGTTTGTGGGCCGGCAGATCCGAGGCTGCTATGCTGTCTGATGATACGACCACAAGACTCGATATAGGAGCTTCTTGTAATCAAGCCTTTGTGTTGGTACATATAGGAGATAGTCATGTGCAGGCCGGGCATATGAGTGGGCTCTTACGCAAAGAGTTGCAACAACGCTTCGGATCGGCAGGACGTGGGTGGATTAGCCCTTACAAATTGTATGGGAGCAATCAGCCAACCGATTACAGTGTGCAGGCTAGCCCGTCTCGTTGGCACTACAAACTCATTACACAGCAGAACAGAACTCCACAGGCCGTGGGACCATCCGGTATTTTACTGCGTCCTGCTGCCCAAAACTTCAATCTCTCTCTGTCTCTGAAAAATACGGAGCAGTTCGATCGAGTATATGTGCATCGGAGTTATCATGCGACTCCTCTCAAACCGGGAAGCAATACCGGCTATACCCTGCTGCCATCCCAGCAACGGAGCGATATGGTTGTAGATACGCTGCTCTTGGACATCCCGACTTCTTCTCTGCGTCTCATCCCCAACTCCACAGTGGTCTTTGGAGAGGATACCGGCTACAGTGGCTTTGTCTTGGAGCTGACAGAGACCAAGAAAAGGAAAATCTTTTACCACGAAATTGGGCTTAATGGAGCTGTGATGGATCAGTATGCCAGTGATGTGTATATGCAAGGGCTCGCCTCTCTTAGGCCAAACATCGTACTCGTTTCTTTGGGAACCAATGAGTGTACAGGGCGAAATTTCAACGAGGAGGTTTACTTATCCTCTTTAGATCGCTTAGTCACACTATTGCAGGAGTATTGTCCTCAGGCTCAAATTGTATTCACAACTCCTCCTCCTTTCTTCCGGACGACTCGGCTCAAGGCTGGTAGTAAGAGAGTGCGTCGAGGTCGTGGTAAGAAGGCTCGCTATCGCCGTGTGCCGGTCTACCGCACTCAAGTAGAGCCTAATGACAATACTCTCAAAGCGGCCAAAGCTATGCGCAGCTATTGTCAGGAGCGTGGCATCGTGTGCATTGATCTGCATGAAATGATGGGAGGAAATGATGGGGCTTTGCGCTGGACCGAAGAAGGTTTGTATGGAGCTGACAAGGTGCACTTTACCGTTGAGGGTTATCAGCGTCAGGGGCGTTTGATACTCAAGGAGCTTGAGCCTGTTGTAGAAAAGGCCATGCAGGGCAAGAACAAGAGCCTATCCGAGAAGGATTGAAAGCTCTCTTTCTTCTCTCTCTCTCTCTCTCTCTTGGGGCCAATAGCTCAACTGCGCACGGCAGCTCCCCACATCAATTTTTTGCGCAAGGTGTCGGCAAAGGAGTGGTTGGCAACTTTCATCAGGCGGATACTATAGTCTGCTTTTCGTATGCGTATTGGCTCTCCACAGTCGAAAGGGGAAGCTTTGCCGTCCAAAGAGAGTAGGAAACTGTCGCTGCGAGAGCTCACCGTCATGGATATGATTGTGTTGTCCGGTACTACCAGTGGACGCATATTTAGTGTATGCGGAGCAATGGGGGAGAGAACAAAATCTTGAGAGTGAGGCATGATAAGAGGACCATTGACAGAGAGAGAATAGGCTGTAGATCCGGTTGGTGTGGCTATGATCAAGCCATCGGCATCGTAGGCTGCCAGATAGTCATCCCCGAGATAGGTGTCAATGGTAATGATAGAGCCGGTTTCCCGTTTCATGATAGCAGCTTCGTTGAGGGCATGGCCGATGTAATGGTCTCCTACCTCGATCTGCAAAATGGAGCGGCTCTCCAACTCAAATATACCTTCTACTAGTTTATCAATAAGCCCAATAGCTTCTGAGCAGTCGGCATCAGTTAGGAAACCCAGCCTGCCGGAGTTGATCCCCCAGATAGGTATTTCTGTAGCTCCGATATAACGGGCCGCTCTTAGGAATGTGCCGTCTCCTCCTATGGATACCACATAGTTGGCTGTAGGAAGTGTCTCTTCGTCCAAGATATTGCATTCTATTTTGAGCCCCAGACTACGACGGATGAAGCCATAGAACTGTCTCTCCACACTGAGTTTGGCTATTTGGGACAGTTGACAGATGAAGTGTACGATGTTTTCTGCCTGATCTACTTTATGTTGGCTCCCAAAAACTGCTATTTCCATAAGGCCTATACCAACTGTTTTATCTTGTATCGATAATAAACTACCTTTGCGACAAGCAAATATATATCAAACCGATGACAAGACTGAGTGTAAACGTCAATAAAATAGCTACACTGCGTAATGCCAGGGGAGGGGATGTCCCCAATGTGTTACAAGTCGCGCTCGATTGCGAGCGGTTCGGAGCGGAGGGAATCACGGTACACCCCAGACCGGACGAGAGACATATTCGTTATAGCGATGTGTTGGAGCTGAATGAACATCTTACTACCGAATTTAATATCGAGGGAAATCCTGATGATCGTTTTATCAAGTTGATAGAGAGAGTACACCCCACGCAGGTAACTCTGGTGCCCGATGCACCCGGAGTGCTGACAAGTAATGCCGGTTGGGATGTGGAGAAACATTTCGATCACCTGAAATCTTTGATTGATCATTTTCATGGCTTAGGGGTACGTACATCAATCTTTGTGGGCACTTCTTTGCCTACAATCTCTGCAGCCAGAGAGACCGGTACGGATCGCATCGAGCTATATACGGAGCCATATGCTTCGGCCTATCATCAAGACAGAGACACTGCTGTGGCTCCTTTTGTGCAGGCCGCAGCCCATGCTCACAAATTGGGGTTGGCTGTCAATGCCGGTCACGATTTGAATTTGGATAATCTTGCCTTCTTTGCCCAATCCCTCGGGCAGCTCGAAGAGGTCTCCATAGGGCATGCTTTGATAGCCGATGCCCTCTACATGGGGCTGGAGAGGACAATTGCTGCTTATCTAAGCTGCCTGAAAGCGAAAGCCTAAGGCATATCCCCTTCCTTGTTTGCCATTTAAGAAAATTATATCACCTAAACGCAGAATATACGGCATATGATACCATTGCTTCAAATAGAAAACCCGGTAACAGATACCATTGTACGTACAATTTCCTCTCCTGCCACAGCAGAACCCATATCGCCTCCCTCTTTCTGGGAGTTGGCTCAATATGGAGGTCCCATTATATATATCCTGCTTGCGCTGTCTGTAATAGCCATTTATCTCTTTGTTCGTAAGTTGCTGCAGATACATGCTGCCGGTAAGGAGGGAGATGCCTTTATGGAACGTATAAAGGACTACCTCCACGATGGGAAGTTAGACTCCGCTATTAACCTTTGCCAGAGTACGAATACTCCTTCTGCGCGTATGATCGAGAAGGGATTGAGCCGATTGGGGCGTCCGATGAACGATATTCTCGTTGCGATAGAGAATGTCGGGAACATCGAGGTTGGTAAGTTAGAGAACGGAATGCCTGTACTAGCATCGATAGCTGCTGTAGCTCCCATGATAGGCTTTTTGGGTACCGTAACGGGTATGATAGAGTCTTTCTACAATATGTCCAGTGCTGCTGCCGGAGGGGCAGATATAAGCATGTTAGCCGGTGGTATTTACCAAGCTTTGGTCACGACTGTTGGAGGACTTATTGTGGGGATCATTGTCCTTTTTGGCTATAACTATTTAGTTGCCCTCACGGACAAGGTTGTGAACAAAATGGAGACAAAGACTTTGGAGTTTATGGATTTAATCAATGAGCGAGTATGAGTCTGCGCAGACGTTCTGGCAGCAGCCCGTCTTTCAGCATGGCTTCTATGACAGACGTGATCTTCCTGCTGCTTATCTTTTTTATGATTACCTCCACTTTCGTTGTTCCCAACATCATCAAGGTTAATCTACCGGCTTCTGACAAGCAGGCTTCTGCAAGTAAGGAGGTGCTTCGCCTTACCCTCACACCCGACCTGCACTATTTTTTAGCCTACGGTCAGCATCAAGAGGAAGAGATCTTGTTCGAAGATATACCGGCCAAACTGGCCGAATATCAGGCTGTAGATCCGGATGTGTATATGGCAATTTATGCAGATGAATCTGTACCATACAAAGAGGTGATAAAGGTGGTAACGCTGGCTTCGAGAGCCAACGTGCGCATCATGTTGGCAACCAAGGTCG
Organism: Porphyromonas crevioricanis; assembly: GCF_900476255.1. Classification (NCBI taxonomy): domain Bacteria; kingdom Pseudomonadati; phylum Bacteroidota; class Bacteroidia; order Bacteroidales; family Porphyromonadaceae; genus Porphyromonas; species Porphyromonas crevioricanis. Next base: position 2,072,915 of record NZ_LS483447.1, on the reverse strand, counting down.
CGGACATTTAGTCGAGGGAGTGTGATTAAGTTGGAACACCATGAAATCCATTGATCGACAGCGAATCGTATCTCTTCTTGTCACGCTGGGGTTGCATGCCTTGGCTTTGGGGGTGCTGATGTTGATACATATTTCCTCCACTCCTCCTCGTACCGAGTTGGTAGAGCTGGTGCTCATCAATTATGGCACAACATCAGAGATAACACAGGGGCAAGAGGAGCCTGCACGAGGGAATGTGCAGGAGAAAGAAACCCCTATGCCACCATCTGCCTCCAAGAATACATCACCTAAGAGCCATCGAAGGGCCAGAGTTAAGCAACCTCCTATCAATACAATGACTCGGAACGAGGCCCCAAAGATTGATGCTGCCGAGGTAGAACGAAGGCGAGCTGCCGAGGAGGCTGAGCGCAGACGTCGAGAGGCTCGCCAAGAAGCCATAAGAGCCCAACAGGCAGAAGAGGCTCGCAAACGAGCCGAACGGCAGATAGGGCAGGATGTAGCAGGAGCTTTTGGACGAGGTCGAAATAAGAGTGAAAGTCAGGGAGCCGATGTTAAGGGAACAGGTAACCAGGGCAGTATACATGGTAGTGGTGACTCCTATGCCCTCAGTGGGCGCACCATTGCTGGCAATGGAGGGCAACCGGTCCGTCCCACCTATGCCAGTGCCATACGAGGAACCATTCGAGTTGGTATAGAAGTGGATGCTTCGGGGGGTGTAGTAAATGCTTGGATTGATCCCGCTGGAACGAATATTGCCGATGCAGGGATGCGTTCTTCTGCCAGAGATGCAGCCAGGCGTACACGCTTCAATGCCGTATCGAATGCTCCGAATCAGCGAGGAACTATTACCTATCGTTATGATTTGCGTTGAGATTTGTTCCGAATAGAGGAACCGAGATGCAGAAAGAAAAAGACAAAACCACAAAATACATTTAGCCATGAATCAAGTATTCGTATTCTTAGCCAACGGGTTTGAAGAGATTGAAGCCCTCTCCGTGATCGACATCCTTCGTCGTGCAGATTTGCCCGTATGTACAGTATCTGTACATGCGGATCGTAAGGTGATTGGAGCACATGAAGTTGCTGTTGAGGCCGACACTCTTATCAATGATGTTACTCTCGACGATGCCGCCTGCCTTGTTCTTCCTGGAGGAATGCCAGGAGCTGCCAATCTGATGGATTGTGTAAAATTGAGAGAAGCACTGGTTAGGCAGCATGAAGCAGGTCGTCTCTTGGCTGCAATCTGCGCTGCTCCCATGGTTTTGGGGGCATTGGGTATCTCGAAAGGACGAGAGATGACTTGTTATCCCGGCTTTGAGGAGCGTCTTATAGATGCTCGTATTTCTACACAGGGAGTGGCAGAAGACGGCCATGTCATCACAGGTAAGGGGCCAGCTTTTGCGGCCTCATTTGCTTTGGCTATCGTGAAGCGGTTGGCTGGAGAAGCAAGAGCCAAAGAAGTTGCTTCGGGCATGTTGTTTCAGTAGTCTCTTGTGTACTCCGAAGGGAAAGTATTAAAAGACTTGTATCTTTAGATCGGATCGTATAATTTCGCTCCCCATGGAGATGTCAAATAATTATTACCTCCGCCTCTCAAACAGAAATTAAAAAGTATTTTCCCGATAAGAAGTAAAAAAGGGAGCGTCCTATTGCATTGGTCTTTCCTCCATTTGTGTAGTATTAGGGTCGGCTGATATGAAGGTGGCTTCGCGACTCTCTTAGCTCAATAGTAAAAAGTCTTCGCCGGAGCCGGAAGACACAAATATGACAAAAATTATGAGTTCTGATATGCTCAATGCGTACATCATTTCTGTATCGAAGTATTTACCCTCACATGAAATTCCTTCTTTGAGAAAGCGGTTGGAAGATATGAGTGATTCTCAGATCATTCAACTTCAGGCAGTAGAGATGAAAGACCCTACTACGTTGCTGATTGTATCAATCTTTGCTGGAACCCTCGGTATAGATCGTTTTATGCTTGGACAAGTGGGGCTCGGCGTAGCTAAGCTGCTTACTTTCGGTGGCTGTGGTATTTGGGCTATTATCGATTTGTTCTTGATTACTGATGCTACCCGTGAAGCCAATATGAAGAGAATTCATGAGGCCATAAACTTACTCTAAAGGGTATTCGGGATTTCTGACCACTGGGCTTTGTTTGTCTTATGTCTAAGTTCGTCAGATCTGGTAGATTTTTTTCGACCATCGCTTCTCTATGTCATCGCATGGGGAGGCGGTGGTTTTTGTTTTTACCCATAGGCCTGTTGCCGGTTATATTTTTCTGGGAGTCCCAACCTTTACATTGTCCCATCCGACAGCTTACGGGCTATCCTTGCCCCGGTTGTGGTACCTTGCGTGCATTACGCTTGTTGCTCCAAGGTGATTGGTTTGCTGCTGTAGAGATGAATCCCTTGGCTGTGCTCTTTGCTTTTTACTTACTATTCTCTTCTCTTTTCTATCTTTTCTATCTGCTCTCAGGATCGGAGTTCTGGCATCCGAATCGCAGGAGAGTACCTCCATGGGGATTAGCCTTCTTGATTCTGCTTGTGATTGCCAATGGGATTCGGAATATCATTCTTATGGATTGATCTCCACTTGCCTTTCTTCTTTTTTTCTGTAAACCTCTTTCTTCAACTTATACTTACCTGTTTCGACAAAAAAGAGGCTATGCCATAAAATCATTTATGACATAACCCCTTGGCAAAGTTGGTGTGTTAGTAAGGACTGAAAACAGGTTTCTGTTACTTCCACTCTGGTCTGTAAATAATACCAGAGAAGAGGTGCATTTGACTTTCCGTATGCCTGATAAGAAAGAGGAAAGGTCTGTCGAAGTGCAATGTAATGGGATCTTGTGGTTCGACAGCTGTCGGTTCTATTGTTATTGCGCTTGCAGCAGCAGCTTCTGCCCCCTTTTCATCCACTGATACGATACACTTCTGAGTCACCTGCGATACCACAAATCTAGGGTTATTCCAGCCTCGCAAGAATAAACCCTCTTTCTTATAGAGTTTGCCATGGTCTCTTTTGTACATCTTATTTAGAGGAGATGAGGCTATCACCTTGAACTTAGGCAGATATAGATCTACTTCCGTCATGTGTCCGGATAGAGAAAGATGAGGGGTATTTGCGATTTGTTTAGCTATGGAAAGAGGGGATTCTCCATTGTCTGGGAGGATGAATATAGCTTCGAAAGAGCCGTTCCCGAGAGGTAAGGAGACAGACGAGAAGCCTTGCTGAGAGCGGTAGTAGCACATCTCTGCTTTTTGATTCATTGTCGGGATATTGCCGAGAGAGGCAAAAGGCCGGGCTTGAGTCTTTTGAACGTCGAAGTGCAATCCCTTACTCCAACTTGCTTTCAAGTAGATAGCATTTACGAGAAGTGATACCATATTCTCTTGGAGCTCTTCCGGCAATATGAAAGAGGGAATCATTTCCATAGTATGCTCTTTGACCCATTCGTTGATGAGTGTCGCAGTTTGTTCCTTTTGAGAGAAGTCCACGACCTGTGGATCACAGTCGTAGTAGGCTTTCAATACATCTAAGAAAGAGGGGAGGGGAGAGACCAGATGAGAGGAGAAGATTGTATTGGCTGTACTCATTCTTGTCTCACTATCGGTGATATTGAAGTTCCTTTTCAGCAAATCCCAATATTCATTGTACCACTGTTCGTTCAGAGGAGGATGAATAGCTGTGATGCAATCTATCTCCGGGATCCCATCATTGCTGGCCGCGTTGTGCAGCATTGCCCAAGGTTGCATCATCGAGTAGTAGCTATAGATGAGGTTTTTGTCATTGGGAGAAAGCTCGGCCAAAGAGGCTAAGTCCTTCCAGGCTTTTGCATTGCAAGCTTCTGTATACCTTGCTTGTTGATTGTCGAACCCTAAGGAGACTGGCTGAGAATTTTCTGTCGGAGTCCCCTCTATCCTGATCTTTTTATTGATAAGTATTTCTCCATCCTTCTTGAAGTGCATGGCAACCTTGAAGGCATTGTGTATGTAAGTTTTGTCGTACCCCTCGAGGGTGGTAGGCGAGATTGAGAAGCCTTTCCCAAGCATAAACTGGATAAGCTCATCTTTCATCTCTTTAGACAAATCTTCCTTGAGTCTGGCTTGTATGATTCCCTTTTCTGTAGTCAGATAGTGCACTTTGGAGAAAAACTTGCCCGTTTTGTTTACGAAAGTTAGTGCTCCATCTTTCTCTTTTGGCGACTCGACTCTGGTTCCTATGATGTTTTCTGCCATGCGTACATGCTCCAATACCCAAGGCCTATCAGTCAATCTGAGATAGGGGAGTTCCCCCAGGATGTATTTGATGTCGAATACGGGCTGTACATCTTCCAGCTTGATTATTGTAGAGGCTGTGTTACTCAATTGATGAGTGCCCAGGCTTTTTTCATTGAGGATTATTTCATACTCACCGGCAGGGATGCGTACTATCTTGGCCACATCTCTCGGGCAAAGACAATTGACATTCCCTCCGTCCAGCATCTTTTCTTCAATCCAGAGCTCATTGCCTTCGGTGTGTATTTTCACGTCAAGGCGAGTTAAGTCGCAGGGTGTCATAAGTTCAAAATGATTGTATACGAAATACTCTTGCTGAGGCTTGGACGAGAGGGGGGAGAATGTGATTAGCTCTTGCGGAAAATCGTAATTATTGCTCTTCGGTTTTTCTCCGATAGTTTTCTTGCAGGGAGACAAGACGGTACGAGAGTTTGGTTCCTTCCCCAGTTCCGTATTATCGTCTTTGTTACAGGCTGCCAGGCCTATTAGGAGTATAGGTAGGGCGAACAGATGATAAATAAATGATTTCATGACAGGTATTCTTTTTAGGGTGGATAGATTTATTTTTTCTTTTCTACACCCTAAATGATAGTCTGAATGAAATACTGCACGCTTTTGTTTCTCTCTATATATTCTGCTAAATACGATCCTCTAACCGATGTCTATTCCATCCATAAGATCAAAAAGCTCTGTGGCCGTGCTTGCACGCAGCATGGCAATACGTGTCGGACGGAAGTTGGGTATACCCTTGAATATCGGACTTACGGCTATATGGCGTCGGGAGTGCAAAATACCTTTGGTTTCTCCCAGTTTGGCGATATTGTTTTTGACCAACTGCTTGAGTATCTCGATAGCCTGTTGCATAGGCAGAGGAGGCGGTAGGCATCCGTGCTTGAGATAGTGCTTCATTTGGGAGAATATCCAAGGACAACCTATCGAAGCTCGACCCACCATTACAGCATCTACCCCATAGTGATCAAAGGCTTCAGCTGCTTCTTCGGCAGTGGTGATGTCTCCATTTCCGATGATTGGGATATGTATCCTGTTGTTTGCTTTCACCCGGCCGATAGGGGCCCAATCGGCCGAACCGGTATACATCTGTGCTCGCGTTCGACCATGAATGGTGAGTGCGGCAATACCGCAGTCTTGGAGGGCTTCGGCCAGCGTCTCAATGATGATAGAAGAGGCATCCCAGCCCAGACGGGTCTTGACAGTGACAGGGAGATTTACAGCTTTCACCACAGCTCGAGTTATATCCAGCATAAGCTCTGGTGTACGGAGCATACCGCTCCCGGCTCCCTTGCCTGCTACTCGTTTTACCGGACAACCGAAATTTATATCAATGAGATCCGGCTTAGCTGTGGCTGCTATTTCAGCTGCCTGACGCATAGTCTCTACATCCCGTCCGTAGATCTGTATAGCTACGGGACGCTCTGTTTCGTCTACTTGCATCTTGCGTATACTGCCGGCTACATCTCTTATGAGAGCATCGGCTGCAACGAACTCTGTGTACACCAAATCTGCTCCAAACTCTTTGGCCATATGTCTGAAAGCCAAATCTGTTACATCCTCCATGGGAGCCAGCAGAAGAGGCTTTTCTCCCAAGTCTATATTGCCTATTTTCATGCTTGTTTTTGCCGGTCGGGGGCCAGTCCGTAGACCAGAGAGTAGAGATCTTGCTTGATATACTCCGGATCGATTGCCTCTGTTGAGAGTAGCCATAGAGGAGTGGGGGCATCTCCTTCTCTGTATGGGGGTTGTTGGTAGTATTTGTCTATCGTTTTGAAGCCGTTTCTTTGATAGAACTCCAGCCTGCGTCTCGCCTGCGAAGAGAGAGTTGGAGGTTCTATTTCTAAGATAAGCTCACCCAAGGATCGGAGTTTGGATAGCAGTAGGCTGCCAAGGCCTCTGTTCCGGTGACGAGCAAATATGGCAATATGTTCCACAAATAGCCATCCGGAGGGTAACTCCCAATAACTGCAAAGCCCTGCTAATTCATCTCCATGATAGATGGCCATGGGGCGGAAAGAAGATGGCTTCTTGGAGGGAGAGAGGAGCATCCCCCACGGACGCTGCTCTTCACGCACGAATGCCGCATGGTAGAGGCCACAGAGTTGCCTGATCGGTTGAGGATGCTCTTTCCCTTTCAGCTCTGCCAGAGGAAATAAATCTATGTGCTGCTCCGAAATATTCATGTTTGAAACTTTCTTCAGACCTTTTTTTCTTCTACCAATTGGGTAGCGACCTGTATGGCCTGATGTATGTCTCTGCAAATATATTCGGGTTTGATCAGTTGGCTTATTTCAGCTGCATTGAGTGTTTCTCGCACTTCCGGACGCACTCCGCTCAGTATTACATCCACTCCTTTGCTCTGAGAGTTGCGTATCAATCCCTGTAGATTGTGTACAGCCGTGCTATCCATGAAAGGAACTTTTCGCATACGTACAATCCGGACTGTAGGAGTGTCTTTAATGGTATTCATGGCTTCTTCAAACCGGTTTGCTATCCCGAAAAAGTAAGGGCCATTGATTTCGTATACCTCCACTCCTTTGGGGAGGTGCAGTTCGGATTCTGCCTGTAAATGTTGTGGCCATTCTCCGTCTTGATCAACGGGCACTTTGTCTTTGCTTACCACTATATTGGTGGTCTCGGTGATACGCTTCATCAGAAGAAGCATCGAGAGTAGTATACCCACCTCTATGGCTATGGTGAGGTCAAGCAGTACCGTCAGTAGGAAAGTTGTTAGCATCACTATGCGGCCTCCACGATCTCCCTTGAGGATACTCCAGACTGATCTCCACCCACTCATGTTGTAGGAAACAATTACCAGAACCCCGGCTAGTACTGCCATGGGAATGTAATCCATGAGAGGGCTCAAAAAAAGCAATATCAGGAGGAGTACCACAGCATGTACAATTCCGGCAATGGGAGTACGCCCACCATTGTTGATATTAGTCATTGTACGAGCAATGGCTCCTGTTACCGGTATCCCTCCGAAAAATGGCACCACGATATTTGCTGCGCCCTGAGCTATCAACTCGGTGTTGGAACGGTGTCTGTCTCCGGTAATTCCATCTGCCACGCTGGCGGATAATAAGCTCTCTATGGCTCCGAGTAGAGCTATGGTGAAGGCAGAGGGGAAAAGCTCTTTGAGAGTTTCCAGAGAGAACTGTGGCAGATGTGGACTGGGGATAGAGGCCGTGATCTCGAAGCGGTCTCCGATCGTTTCCATCTGTCCGATGCCTTTGGAGCGAAGCAGATAAGCAATGATTGTAAGGAGTATGATAGCTACAAGAGATCCTGGAATTTTCTTTGTCACCTTCGGAGTGAAGACTATCAAGATAATCGCTGCCAAACTAAAACCCACGGCAATAGGAGTTGTAGCTCCTATGTGCTGGAAATAGACAGCCCATTTGCCTAAAAAGTCTCCGGGTACGGATGTTATGCCTAAGCCCAGAAGGTCGTTGATTTGTGTAGAGAAGATAGTAAGTGCGATGCCGGCCGTAAATCCTACCACAATGGGGTAAGGAATGAACTTAATCAGGTTACCCAACCTGAGCAAACCCATTAGTAAGAGCATTACTCCAGCCATCAGTGTTGCCAAGATCAATCCGTCTATGCCATGTTGTTGTATGATGCCATAGACAATCACAACAAAGGCTCCTGTCGGCCCCCCGATCTGTACGGAGGAGCCACCCAGCAGAGATACCAAGAGCCCTCCGATAACAGCTGTCAGTAGCCCTATTTCGGGCGAAACCCCTGAGGCAATACCGAAAGCAATAGCTAAGGGTAGGGCTACAACTCCTACAATAAGTCCAGACATCAAGTCAGAGGCAAAAAGCGACCCTGAATAGGAGGAAAATACATCCAATAGCTTGGGACGGAAGAGTGAATTGATATGCTTATTCATCATAATATGGGATTAAAAAGCAAGTGCTAATCAAGAGGACTTGCCTTCTTCAAAAAACGAACAAACTCCCAAAACCGCTGATTTATGCGCTTCGGGAGTTTATTTGGAGGTACCTGGCGGATTCGAACCGCCGTAGACGGTTTTGCAGACCGTTGCCTAACCACTCGGCCAAGATACCGTTCTTGATTTACGGACGCAAAGGTAACTAAATTTTTGATGTTGGCAAAGGCCTATGCTCTTATTTCGAGACAACAGCATCGAAAGAGGTTTGGCCTATTCAGCCCACAGTCTCTAAAAAGCTTTTTTCTCCTTCTCCTAAAACAGATATGTTTTGTAAATATATACTCGCAAAAAAAAGCGGAAAAAGAGAAGGAAGAGTGGCCATATGGATTGGAGGATATACCTGCTTTTGGAGAGCTTTTTGGAGACTCTTAGAATGCCGATGAATAGGGCGTTTTGAGAGGGCCGAATTTCTCTCCTGAGAGAATTTTTGCTAACACAGGAGAAAAATATTTTTCTCACAGGAGAGAATTTTTGCTCTCTCCCGTGTCAATTAAAAATGACTCCTATTGAGACAAAAAAGGAGAGGAGAAACACAGCCAAAAAGCTCTTAATTTGATCGGAAACACTCTTTACGAAAGAAAATTGAAATGCGTGAATATAAACAAAATAATACATAGTCTGGAGCCATAAGCACTCACTGCATTATCGAGAGCTACTCAGATTTGATCTTTTCTCTCGTAAGCACGATTTAAGAAAAAAGCCGTCTCGGAGAATCGTTGAAGACTCCAAGACGGCTTTCTTATTTGAGAGGTAATACCTATCCTCTTTTACTTGATACCAAGTTTCTTGGCGATAGCTTTGGGCAAAGCATCTTTGTGCAATACGATATTCATTGTACGACCGGCCACAAAGTTGCGACTGGCATACCAAATACCATTGTACTTGCCGGATTCGCCCCAAGAGTTTTTCACGATGAAGAAAGGACGACCATTTTGATTTACGGCCTTTCCTACAATCTGCATCCCATGGTCGTCTGTGAGGGTATAGTTGTCATAGCCCTGCTGACGGAATTCTTGAGTAGGCTCTATTTCAGGACAATCGGCTTGACGCACGAGCTTGGCTATCTCTTCTCTTTTGGCGGAACGGCTCAGGCCTACCCAGCGATCTTGATCGGATCCTTTCGTTTCTATAGCTTCTACATCGGCCAAAACTCCGATACCATCTCTGGTGAAACCTACTTCGCTCACGTCTGTACCCCATGCGATTGAGTACCCCTTGTCAATGGCATAATCCATTACTTCCATGAATTCGTTGATAGGAAGGTTGTAGCAGGAGGACCAACGCCAGTTGTCTTCTATCTCAAGAGGAAACTGTGAATAGAACGGATGATGCGTGTAGCTGGTCAGCGATACGTAATCATCGGCATTGAAGCCCAGGGATTGAGCAAAGCTCTTCGGGGTATATTTCTTGCCTTTGTAGCTAAACTCTTCGGGCTCTTCACCCAAATATGTGTCTATAATGGCATCGTATCCCTTACGCCAAGCCGTAGAGAGTTTGCCGTTTGGATTTTTGATGATTGCATCCAGGTAAGCTTGTGCTGTGGCAGATATTTCACCGTGCATATTCTTTGTGGTTCCGTAGTTGAGACCACGCATAGCCTCTTCCGGCACGATGCCATAGTGTTTGAGCACATAAATCACATCATAGAAAGAACCTCCTTGGCCAAAATTGAGCTTGCCGTGCATACGCACATACTTGTCTCCTTTGTCTTTGTATGAGCGATTTACTACAAACATTTCCGACAGATCGTACTCTCCCTTACCCATTCTCTGGAGTTCGCTTTCAACAAAGGCCAAAGCCGAATAAGACCAGCAGGTGCCGGAGTTCGCTTGATCCTTGATGGAAGTGTAGGGCAGTACTTTCACTGTAGTGAATACATTCTCGTCATTCGAGGCGGGCTTGCTGGATACGGGCTCTTGTGCATGCAGCAAGCAAGTCATGCTGCTCGCAAACAAGGCTACCGCAAAGAAGATTTTCTTCATGTCTGCTTTTGTTAGTTTATTGTTTGTTTTAGGTATTGTTTTTACTCATTCATTGCAAAATACTGCTGGAGGCTAAATTGTAGCCACCCCAAGGAGGTCTACTCCTCTTGCGGACACAAAAATATACGAAAAGCCTTGCTTTCCCAAGTCAAGACTGTTATATGAGTATCAAAAGTCCTTTTGAGATAGACTTTTTGCCGGGATTTGAAGAATATGGCAATCGAAAGGGATTGAGAATTGAGGAAAAGCCTGCGTTTTAGGTATCCAAGAAGCTAAATATTGATGATAATATAGCGAGCTCTATTGTGCAAGGATCTCATAATAATATCATGCAACACTCTCAAGGCATATGCCTTGAGAGCTCTTTGGACGGGCTCCGAAATGTCAACTAAACCTATCATTTTGTTGACTCTGCAGAATGCAGTAATCTTGAAGACATTGAGATCTGAGGGTTGTATATGACCAAGCCCGAATGTCGGGAATAGTGCAGTGAGTGCTGTGTTATGCAACAGCCTTCTTTCTTTTGAAAGAGAGATAATAAAAAAGGATCAGCCTTACTTCTTTTGTTGAGAAGCAAGGCTGACCCAGAAAATTCTACCTCACAAAAAGAGGTTGTACTGATTATTTCTTAGTAACCTTTTGTTGGCGCTTACCCTGATCGGTATGCAAAACAACAATGTAAGAGCCGGCGGACAAGTCAGAAATATCGAGTGATACATCTGAACGAACATCCATCCATTGACGTATCCGAACTCCGTTGGCAGAAAATACCTCTATCATGGAGATTGCATTGCCTCCCTTCACCCAAAGGGTATTATCCGCTTCTGTTGGATAGACAAAAGTTTCACTTTGCTTCGTAATCTCCTGATTCGGAACATTTTTGAAAAGGTCGTGGTACACAACTTCTACTGTATAGTTTCCGGTTCCGGTCTGATTGTTATTGTCGAGATATGAGAATCGGTTAGGTTTCAAAGTCTCAAGTACTTGTCCATCCTTTTTCACCACATACTCCTTTATCACAGGTACATGTGCCAGCAAAGATCCTCCATATTGTACCTCTGTGATTGGCTCTGTCAAAGGAGTAGGATCCGAAGATACAATCAACTTTAGTGCAAAATAATTGTATGTAGAAGACAGGGCACCCCCCAAAAGCTCGCCTTGATAATGGTTCGTACCATAGACTTTGTAACCCGTGTAAAGAGCTTGAGGGGAATTAATCTTTGAAATGCCATCGCCCCCACTCCCTTGGAACAGATTAACCAAGGGACGCTGGGTAGTCTGGAAGTTATGTGTGGTGAAACCTACTAATAGAGTTTGCATCAAGTCCAATTTCATAGGTTTCTTTAGGATAACACTCTGCCACTTTCCTACATTCTCCGGGGTACTCTCAATCTTCTCTTCCACTGTTTTGTGGTCAGAGTCTTTCCTGAGGGAGTAATTGTAGCCAACAAACAAACCGAAGTCTTGATCAGCTTTTGCCGGAACGAAGTTTATTTGTTTGATATACAGAGGCGTAGCTCCTTGTCCGTCAAGAGATTCAGGTAAATAACCTGGCATCCATTTTTCGACAAAAATACATCTCTTTTGCTGAGATTGCTGGTTATCTATCCTTCGTAGAAAGGGCATTGGTACTTCTTGATATTTGAAGTTATCTTCTCCAAGAGTATAGTCCACCTTCGTCCATTCCTGATTGAAAGCCGGAGCTGACCATGTAACCTCGGTTCCTCCTGTAGCTTTTGCAACATTTGGGGTAACAGATGTAATGGGGGTTATAGCCATTGCTGCCACTGGGTCTGAGTCGAAGTATACGATACCAGAGTTCTCAGAAAGACCAGAATATACTACACGAACATGGTAAGAGACTTTCCCATTTTTGAAGTCGGATTCTTTTGGCTTATCCTTGAGGAAATAAGAGCTTTTCCCCGATTCTTGTACTTCAAGGCCTGGTACACGCGCTCCATTTCGGTATAATTTGTACACAACGTTCTCGTTTCCATATTTTCTTGCAGCATATTGGGCGCTGGAAGGGGCATTCCAAACGATTACGAACTCCCCAGGTTCCTTTGTCGGCATAGCTTGTACCTTGGATATAGGATAAAGAGGTTGCATATCATTTCGGAATGTTCCTGCCAAAGACCTTTCTTTTCCTTGCTTTATGGGATCCAAGAAAGTACCCATTTGGTAAGAAGTTCCTTTGTCTTTAAACTTATCCCAGTGGAAATCCAGACGCCCATAGAATTGAGTTCGTTCTCCACCTCCGGTGAGGGTACCTATTACTAGCTTATTTTGGTTGAATAGGGAAGATCCGGATGAGCCTCCTTCTGTATTTCCTTCTTGAAAAGAGAAATAGAAGTGTGCTTTGGGGGCACCGGCATCATTCAGCCCTTCGTGCCAAGTGGTATAGGAAGGCTCTGTTCCTGATTCCCCTAACAGAGATATTTTCATAGCATCTCCGGCCGGATGATGAATGCCAACCACAGAAGAGGGTATTCCTGTTTGTCTGTTCCAACCATTATAATAGACACGGTAGTCTTCTGGTATTTCGTCTAAAAGCTCAAGTAACAAACCATCAGACATCCCTACGAGAGGCAGGAAGGCGAGAGGTTTCTTGCAGCCGACAACAGATTTTGTAAGAGCTGTCTGGCTGTATTGAGCATTGGTACAGCTAGGCTTCTCATAATGAAAAGTAAACTTCCATTGTGCAAATTTAGATTCGGATATATCCAAATTTTCGGTAATAGAGGCACAGTGCGCAGCAGAAAGAATAAGAGGTTTGAAGTCTCCCTTTGTATTATTCATTAGGTTTCCTGTACAAATCGAGCCTCCCATCAATATCTGGCATACACCTGCTTTTTGATCTTTCCAGTCATCTCCTTGAGGACAATTCACATTTATTTCTTCAGCTGGAGTAGATCGGTCTTCTAAATCTCCAATCCTGAGATCCATCGTGTGGCGGAAATAGTGTATCAACCCCTCTATCTCTATACGGGGCATCTCTCCTTTTTCATTGGGTTGATACTCGAATACAATCTCGTCTCCGGGGACATTGGCAGAGGCAAAATACCCTCCTCTCTTGTGTGTTTCGTACGTATAGGCACCTCTTACCAGCAAACCTTGTGGATCGTAGGTGTATAGCTTACCTCCTTCGGGAATAAAAAAGTCTTTATACGTGGGGCTGAGTTCTACTGCTCCTTCTGAACGAAGATGTAGCTTGTAGATTACGGAGCCATCTGCCAAGGTTACACGCTGTGCATCACGTGCAAAATCTATATCTATATCAAGGACAATACCTACCCGAAGAGGTGCACCATGATTTTCAGATTCCCAGTTGGCTGATTCTTTATAATCATCCAAATTCACAGTTAGAGGTACATCTATCACCTGCTCTTCGGCTGATATTGACCGAAGGGTGGAGCCTGTTTGAGAGGTCTGACTCAAACTCAGAGGCTTTCCTCCAAACTCCCGTTGGGCTATTGCATCCAATGGTCGAGCCAGAAACAGTCCGGCAGCGGCAGCGAGAGCGACTAACGATTTTGAAAACTTGTTCATTGTAATAGTATTATAGACTTAAAATTTATTTGCAGGCGCAATATTACGAAATATTTTGGATAGGAAGGGCCCCCTATTCTTGGAAAAAGGAGAGATATTTCTGTATATTCCTGCTATAATAATCACTTAGGAGGGTAGAAGGATTTCTAAAAGATAGAAAGAGGGTGTTGCAAAAAATATTGCAACACCCTCTCCCCTTATTGTTACTTTATTTCTTCTCTATCGGGTAGAGATGGAGATAAAGAAACGGCCTATACTTAATCCCAGTTTCCTTTGCCATGGAGGTTCGGGTTAGCCTGACGGTCATTCCTTGGGAATTCCCAAGTGAAACGCTTGTCACTAACAGCTATCTCATTAACCAACGATTCCGGAGAATAAGTCGCAATCTTGTCTTGAGGAACAGATCTTTTGAAATCAACACCCCAGCGAAGCATATCATTCAGACGCATTCCCTCACCGATCAATTCGCGTGCACGCTCTTCGCGTAAGATGCGCTTGCAGTTTTCGAGACTGCCAAACTCCTCATTTATACCTCGAGAAAGCATCAAAGTCTCGAGGTCTGTTTCTCCTTTTGACTTATCATTCATTTCCAAATAAGCTTCTGCACGAATCAGGTAAGCCTCTGCAATGTTGAATAGATTAACAGGACAACGGTGTGACGTATGTTTTTTGTCTATGTCAAGAGCAGGGTCTCCCATATACTTTGTGAGTAGGTGGATCGGTAATTGAGCCAAAATCTTATACTCACCTACATAAGCAATCTTGCGTAGGTCTTCATCCTTGTATAGAGCCACTGTCCACTGAGACAAAGCTGCATTTGGAACAATGAACTCCTGCAAATCTGTAGGATCGGGGTTTTGTTCGTCAACTGGTTGCCAAGAGCCTGAAAGCCAGCCATAGAATTGACCGAAGCTACCCACCTTGGGATCAGCATAAAGTGTTACCACATTTTCTGAACTACCCTTGGCATAAGTAGATCTAAGTGCTTCTACTTTTTCCCCCGTAGTCTTCATCTTTTGGGTATCTACCAGAGGATATTTGTCAATGAATTTGCCTACAGCATCAACCGCTTTTTGCCATTCTCGCATCTGGAGATAGATACGTGCCTTGAGGGCATAGGCATAGTCTAAATTGATATGGTAGGGAGCATCCTCTTTTTCATTCAAACCAAGTGCAATGGCCTCATCAATAAGTTTTATGGCATGATTGTAGCTGTCCAGCTTACTTGCTCTCGCAGGCTTTTCCAAAGGAGAGAACCCATCCATGATGAACACGCCCATCTCCTGGGCAGCTGTGGCTGGGTTGTACGGACCTTTTGCAAAACGAAGCATTAGTCGGTAGAGAGCCAAGGCCTTCATTACCTTGGCTTCCGCAATTAGAGTCTTTGTCTTCTGAATTTCTTCTGCTTTTGCTATTACAGTGTTGTCAAGAGCTTCCTGTGCACGCATAATGAAGTAATTTGCCTGCATATTTAACACACTATATACAGCGAAATAGTTGGTGATGTGATCGTCTGTAAGCATACGAGACTCTTCCCATTCAGTGATACCCAAGAGCTGACCACCATCCCATTTTGTACGGTAATAATACTCGGTCTGATAATCACTGTACGATGTGTTCAATGGTACCTCAGCTGTGCGAAGGTGCGAATACAGACCATCACTCAAGAATGTCACTTCTTTGAAAGACTCCAACGGCCCTTGTTCTATCCGACCGTCTGGATCGCGAGTCAAGTCACAGGAAGACAGAGCGAACAACAGCAAGCCTGCGCTTATGGTTGAAAGTATCTTTTTCATTGTGTTATTCATTTGTTTGAGAGATTAGAACTGGAGCTGCATGCCAGCCATAAATTGACGGGTGTTAGGGAATTGGTTCCTTGTGATGTGAGAAGGAGACTCTGGATCCATCCCTGTGAAGCTAGTCACTGTAAAGAGGTTACGAGCCATTGCGTACACCTTTGCACCTGAGAGAACTGTCTTTTCTGAGAAAATAGATTTGGGTAGTGCATAAGAAAGCTGCAAGTTCTTCATGCGCAAGTAAGAAGCATTCTCAACTAGTCTATCATCAAACTGCATAGGAGCCCCGAATTTAGGTACATCAGTGTGTCTGTTTTCTGTAGTCCATTCGTTTAGCAACTTACGAGAACGGTTCGTTGCAACACTACCAGAGTTGTTTTCCAAGAAGTATCTATCATTGTTGAGCAAATATTTACCCAGTACATAAGAGAAGTCTGCTTGGAGACTAAGACCAGTCTTGAGCCATGCAACATTGAGAGAGAACCCTCCATTGATAGGAGCGGTAATTCGGTAGTCCGTAGCTTGATTAAGGAGAACATCATTAAACTCCTTAACTTTTTCGTTCGTGCCGGGTTTGTACCACATAGGAAGACCATCTTCAGGGTCTATGCCTGCAAACTTGGCTGTATAGAACACTGAGGGTTTACCTACTTCGTAGAGAATACCAGAACCAGGGATCTCATACTCATGGAGTCCATAAAATAGGCTTGTAATTTCTTCCTGATTGTAGTTGAATGTCTTCTTGAAGTGAATGCGCCAATCCTTTGTCTGAATCAAATTAGCGTTGAAGGTTACGTCTATACCCATATTGCGCATAGCTCCCACATTTTCGTAGCGATAACCAAAGCCAGTGGCGTAAGGCATGGGGACATCCATGAGCATATCTTTAGTATTACGGATGTAGAAATCTACCTCTGCTGTGATACGATCACGGATAAAACCAAGATTAACCCCCACGTTGAGCTTCTCTTGCGTTTCCCATGTTAAATCTGGATTGCCAGCTGTGACAACAGTCAACCCCAATTTCCCATCGTAGGTGTTAGCACCCAGTAACGCCTGATGAGCATAGTTGCCAATTTCAGAGTTACCAGTAGTACCATAGCTTGCTTTGAGTTGCAAGGTGGATACCTTCTCGTTGTTGGGCATAAACTTGGTATGGAAGTCGAACATTGAGCCTACTGAGTAGAACCAACCATTTCTATGTTTGCTGCCAAAGCGAGAAGAGGCATCATTTCGAATAGATCCATCCAAGTAGAAGAAGTGTTCGTAATCATAGTTGACACGACCGAAGTATGAGTTATAGGCATAAGCAGCTTCACTGGAAGATGGGCGAGAAAGGAAATCACCGAGCTGGCCATGATCGAGACGCATGAAACGGTCATCAAGCATACCATTGGATCTTGCACTGAAAGCATCTCCCCAGAAATCTAAAAACTCTTGTCCTGCCAAGAACGTCAAGAAGTTCTTTTCAGCAAAGTCGAGTTTATATTCAGCTGTATTGGTTAGTGTATAGCGACGTGAACGAGATACGGTTTCTCGCCTACCACCGAGACCATCTCCTAAGCGAGCAGAAGCTAGATTGAATGCAGAGGAGCGATCTACATTGAAATCCACACCTGCAAGAGACTTTATGGTTAGCCCCTTAATCGGATTCAATTGGGCAAAGCCACTAGCCGCAAGGATATAGCCATCACCGTGAGCTGGAGCATTTAGATTGAAATAATCTGCAAAATAGAGGGGGGCCATGAAGGTATGGGTATATCGATCTACCTTCACATTCCCATTCTCATCTAACGGAGTATAATAACGAGGCATACGCATAGCTCCGTAGGTACCAGCATTGTAGAAAGCGTTTCCGAACCCAGTACTCTGTTCTGACTTGTTGTTAGCTCCGGTTACATTCAAACCGATCTTGAGCCAGTCCTTCATGCGAGACTCGAAGTTGATACGAGCATTGTACTTTGTAAAACGAGCTCTCTCTCTAGAGATACCTTCTTGGTCAAAGTAGGAGAGGGAGATGAAGTAATTGGATTTTTCGCTACCTCCAGCCATAGAAACATCAGCTTGCACTGTAGGAGCGTTTTTCCCCATGAAGAAATCTAGCCAATCAAAGTCTGTTTCGGTGACATCATAGCCTTCAGCCTTCAGCTGTTGGAACAACTTGTCTGGATCTTTAATTCCGCGGAATAGTTCGTGGCGAGCCTGCCAAGTCAGCAACTCTCGACCTGTCATTACATCGTCAACATTACCGCGGTTGATCAACTGAGAGATGCCATACTGGGTACTTACAGACAGGCGAGAAGCTTCTCCACTTTTACCACGCTTGGTGGTGATTACAATAACTCCGTTAGCAGCACGAGCACCGAAGATTGCTGTAGCATTGGCATCCTTAAGAACCGTGATGCTTTCGAAGTCATTCGGGTTCATAGAAGCAATCACACTAGGAGTCGTTTGCACACCATCTACGATGTAGAGAGGTGAGGAGCTTGCTCCAAGTGAACCTGTACCGTGGATCTGTACGTTAGCAATAGCATTGGGGTCCCCAGATCCGGTTTCGATGTTCATACCGGCTACTTGTCCCTGCAAAGCATCCATGATGTTTGCCACTGGCTTTTCTTGGAGCTGCTCACTTGATACACGGGCGATAGACCCGGCTACTGACTTGATCTTACGACCCGTACCATAACCAACCACTACTACATCACCCAAGGCCTTAGCATCTGAGTGCAGAGTGATCTTCATGTCGTTGGTAATGGCAACAATTTCGGTCTTCAGACCGGTGTAGGACACTTGCAACTGCTTTGCAGAAGCTGGAACACTGAGGGTGAAGTTGCCATCGTAATCGGTCACTGTACCGATTGTCGTCTGGCCTACTACTACCACGTTGGCCCCGATGACCGGCAAGTTATCTTCCGAAGAGATAACGGTACCTTTCACCGTCCTATTCTGGGCTACTGCCCAACCTATGCTCATACATAAGCACAAGATGAATAGAGTCAATCTTTTCATAGACTTTCCTTTTGCGTTTAACTTAAACTATAACTTTCTTGATTACTTACTTGATTCTATATAAAACACTCATACCCAGAGGATGCACTCACCATTCTGTCTTCCCTGTTTGGCTCAACTGAGAGATTTGCATACCGCTGCTACTGCGAAGATAGAGAAAATGAAAGAGAAAACTCCTTTTTTCAGTATCCTTTTCGCTTGACATCTTCAAAAAACAAACACAATCACCCAAGCGTCAATTCTTCCGAAGATTTCAAAAACAGAGCAAAACTGCTATCAGTAATCTCGATCGTCAATATCTCCATTTCTAATCTATTCTATCAGGAAGTAAGATCTAACCTTTACTCAGTACCGAATTGCAAGCTTTGAGCAAAAACTTCGCTTTTCGTCCTGTCTACGGCGATTTGGGTGCGAATATAAGGAGAATTGATTTACAAACAAGTTTTGTTTTACTCTAATGCATGCACATTTGTTATCTCCGTTTGAGAGCATCTGTATCAGTTGTTACTGGAATATGAGAAGCCGCCCTTTTATTTTTATTACAACTAAAACACTGATCGTCCCCTCCCTCATTCGTAACTATTCTGGATGAATCAAGAAAATCTCTTTTCCTGTATAGGTTTATCCCAAACAGTACGGTCTCTTTCCCATGGCAGTATTTAAGTACTTTTGCAGGACTCGGGTCTCGTGGAGGCAAAGGATAAGAAAAAACAGGGTATATATGAAGCGTGAACATGCAGTACGACTGCTATTCAATGACAAAGAATGGAAGGCCATAGGTCAGTATTGTTCCGATTTTGGAGTTAGCAACCGTGCGCGTTGGTTCAGAGAGACTATCATGAAAGAGGTTTTCTCTCGCTTTGTACAAAATGCCCCAATGCTGTTCAGCGAGGAAGAGATGAAGTAGAGAATGATAGAGTACAACATCGATGAGCAGTATATGCGGCTTGCCTTGGAGGAAGCCGATATGGCCCTTCGGGAAGAAGAAGTCCCGATTGGAGCCATTGTCGTGTGCAATGGTAAAGTAATTGGTCGGGCACACAATCGAGTGGAGGCTTTGAAAGATGTGACAGCCCATGCCGAGATGTTGGCTATCACTTCAGCGAGTGAATACCTTGGTAGCAAATATCTTACAAATTGCATCCTGTATGTAACTGTCGAACCTTGCCCCATGTGTGCTGCGGCTATTGGATGGGCAAGGGTCGGGAAGTTGGTTTATGGAGCGACAGAGGATAAGTTTGGGTATAATCGGATTGGACGAGCCCCACTGTTGCATAAGACTTGTCAAGTCCAAAGTGGTATTTTGGCCCAGGACTGTGCCGCCCTGATGCAAGGTTTTTTTCGTAAACATCGCTGATGTGAATTATCCAACCCTACTTCGACATTTATACACATCATTTAGTATAACACAGCAAGCAGGAAAGCCGTGAAGCAGTTTATACAACTTATCAAGCGATTTGTACCGGCATACAAATGGTATGTGCTTTGGAGTGTTATCTCCAATATTCTGGCAGCAGTGTTGAGCCTGTTGTCTTTTTCTCTGATTATGCCGATACTTAAGATCCTTTTTCGCATAGAGGCAGAGGTAACAACTTTGCAGCAAGTACCGGAGTTCAGTCCTTTGTCTTTGGCTTGGTGGAGAGAATGGACAGCTGCGCTCTCACACAACTTCTCTTATTATGTGAGCGAATTGATACGAACCGAAGGAGCCTCTTCTACACTTGTCTTCTTGGCTATCGGTTTAGTACTCATGACGGGGCTGAAAGTAGGTGTCTCCTACATGGCTCTCTATGCGGTGATTCCTCTTCGTACAGGCGTTGTGCGCGATATTCGAGATCAGATCAATGACAAAATTACTCAGCTTGATCTTTCTTTCTTTTCGGAGGAGCGAAAGGGAGATATATTGGCTCGTATTTCAGGAGATGTGAGTGAGATAGAGAGTTCTGTAATCAGTTCCATTGATGCTTTACTCAAAAATCCAATACTCATCATCATATATCTTATTGCTATGCTCGCTATTAGTTGGCAGTTGACTTGCTTTGTCTTTGTCTTATTGCCAATTGCAGGCTTTGTGATGGGGCGTGTGGGGAAGAGCCTCAAGCGAAAAAGTTACGAAGGACAAGAGCGTTGGGGGCAGCTCATGAGTATGGTGGAGGAGACTCTGAGCGGTTTGCGGATTGTGAAAGCTTTCAATGCGGAATCACTAATTCGAGAAAGATTTCGCAAGGCTAATAATGCTTACCGTTCACTTCTGATACGGGTGTATAGCCGTCAGCAGTTGGCGCATCCGATGAGCGAGTTTTTAGGGACGGCTACCATAGCCGTTGTGCTGTGGTACGGAGGGTCGCTCATCTTGGCAGATCGTTCTGAAATAGACGCAGCAGTATTCATCTATTATTTGGTTATTTTTTATTCACTCATCAATCCTGCAAAAGACTTGAGTCGTTCGGCTTATACAGTGCAGAAGGGGATGGCTTCTCTCGATCGTATAGACAAAATTTTATTGGCAAAAACAGAAATCACAGAACCAGAATGTCCGGTAAAACCCATATTCACACAATCGATCTCTTATCGTGATGTGTGGTTTAGATATTCTGTTGAGGGAGATTGGGTGCTACGAGGTATTAACTTGGAGATACCCAAAGGAAAGACTGTTGCATTGGTGGGTCAAAGTGGCTCGGGCAAAAGTACTTTGGTTGATCTATTGCCTCGTTTTTATGATGTCGAGAAGGGGAGTATCTGCATAGATGATACTGATATTCGTAAGTTTGAGCTCCACGACTTGAGGGAGCTGATGGGGAATGTAAATCAAGAGGCAATTCTTTTCAACGATTCCGTAAAGGCCAATATCTCTTTTGGGCAGACAAGTGCGAACCTGCGGGATATAGAAGAGGCAGCACGGATAGCCAATGTACAAGAGTTTGTAGAAAAGATGCCGGAAAGGTACGACAGCAATATTGGCGATCGAGGCTCTAAACTCTCGGGAGGGCAAAGACAAAGACTAAGTATTGCCAGAGCCGTGCTCAAAAATCCTCCGATACTAATTTTAGACGAGGCGACCTCTGCTTTGGATTCGAGTTCAGAACTGGTTGTACAGGAAGCCTTGGAGAAGCTTATGAATGGTCGTACCGCCATTGTAATTGCCCACAGACTCTCCACTGTACAGCGAGCTGACATCATTTGCGCCCTGCGTGACGGACAAATTGTGGAGCAAGGCACACACCGAGATTTGATGGCTCTTAATGGCTACTATGCCGGATTGTATAAGATGCAGTTTCGAGAAAAAGAAGCATAGGTAGACCTCCTGAAGAACAATAGAAGGGATAAATAGAAAAGCTAATTTCATCGGATAACTACAGCATGGAACCTTTGCTCTCCTTTTTTCGGGCCTGCTTTAGGCCAATCAACGAAAGTCACAGGGCTTTGGCATCCATAGAGATTGCCTGTCTTTTTTATATCCTTGTGACTTCGATACTCATCTTTTGTTCTTTTGATCAGCTGCCCAAGGCTAAGTTTATGCTCATTAACAGGGGTGAAATCATTCTGGGGATGAGCTTTTTATACCTTGTTTATCGGCGTACCCGATCCAAACTGGCTTGGATGATGCGTATCTTTTTTCAACTGCTATTACTTTCTTTCTGGTACCCGGAGACCTATGAGTTCCACATTCTTTTCGGTAATTATGACCATATTTTTGCTGAGATAGAGCAGTTCCTTTTCCATTCTCAGCCGGCACTCTATCTTCATGAGCTCCTTCCTCAATGGTGGTTCAGCGAGATTATTCACTTCTCCTACTTCTTTTATTTTGCTCTTTTCGTGGGGGTTACCCTTTTCTATACAGCGGTAGACTATCCCAATGCAGACAGAGTCGCATTCGTCATAATAGCCTCTTTCTTCATTTACTATCTGGTGTATATATTCTTGCCTGTAGCTGGTCCACAATACTACTTCCCTGCCATTGGATTGGAGCAAGTAAATGATGGTGTTTTTCCTTCTGTGGGTAATTACTTTGCCACACATCCGGAATTATTGCCAGGGCCTGGGCACAAAGAGGGTATATTCTACCGATTGGTGAGTATGTCTCAACATGTTGGAGAACGGCCAACAGCCGCTTTCCCTTCTAGTCATGTGGGTATTACAACCATTGTGATGATTTTCTTTTATCGTGCTAAAGGAGGACGGAAGCTCTTTTGGGCCTTTTTGCCTATATACATATGTCTTTGTATTGCCACTGTATACATTCAGGCACATTATCTAATAGATGTAATAGCCGGGGTACTGAGTGGAATAGGTCTGTGGCTCCTTATCAATTGGATTTACAACAAGATTTTTTCTCCACGTGTGCGCACGAGGAAAGTCGTGAATAAAGGCAATATTCGATAACCCAGTTTCAGACAAGCACAAACTATGAGTAATACAGAAATTGTCTCTCGGACATCCCAATATGTTGTGGGTGTAGATATTGGTGGTACTACTACTACGATAGGCTTGGTGGATCAAGACGGTCATATTCTGCAGACAGAACAACTGGCGACAAATAGCTATCAGCATGCAGAGACTTATATTCAAGATTTGTCGAATGTCATCCACAGAGTTATAGATGCCAATGTCGATCGGACAGCCATTCGTGGTATAGGTATCGGAGCCCCCAACGCCAATTACTTTACAGGCAAGATTCATAAGGCCTCTAATTTGCCATGGCTTAATGGTATTCCTCTTTCGGTTGCTACCCGTAAGTTGACTGATATACCTGTGGTGCTCAATAATGATGCCAATGCTGCGACTATTGGAGAAATGATCTATGGAGCGGCTCGAGAAATGAAGGATTTTATCCTCATCACCCTCGGTACAGGTGTTGGGAGTGGTATTGTTTCTAATGGCGAATTAGTCTATGGCAAAGAGGCTTTGGCGGGAGAGCTGGGGCATGTGATTGTGCGTCCGGGGGGACGTCCTTGTGCTTGCGGTCGTAGGGGCTGCCTTGAAGCCTATGTCTCAGCCTCGGCTGTGGCCATGTCTGCAAGGGAATATTTACAGAGTTCTCGCTACAAGGAGAAAAGCCTTCTGTCTCTACAACAGACTAGCCAGCTGACGGCCAAGGATGTCTACGAAGCTGCAATGAAAGGAGATGAGTTAGGAAACCGTGTTTTTGAGGAAGCAGGTACCATATTGGGGGAAGCACTTGCCAACTTTGTTGCCTACTCTAATCCTGAAGCGATAATCCTTTTCGGAGGACTGACTAAAGCTGGAGAATTGCTCTTTGCTCCCACGCGCAAGGCGATGCAGGATAATCTGCTGCATATATATGAGGATGGGGTGCAGCTCCTGTGCTCTTCTCTTCCTGAGAATGAAGCTGCAATCCTTGGAGCAGCAGCAATGGGCTGGCAAGCTCAATAAGATAGCGTTACCGAAACGAGATTGCAGGACGAGAATTATATACTACCTTTGTGCCCGAAATCCTGTGTAGGGTAGGATAAGTAGATCGAATGGGTCTCACCTTACGGGGCAAAACTTACAGAATAACAAGCAAAGATGTACGTTATCGTAGAAATGCAAGGACAGCAGTTTAAGGTAGAGCAGGGACGTCGTCTCTTTGTTCATCACATCAAAGGTGTTGAATTGGGAGCCGAAGTTGAGTTTGACAAGGTGCTGTTGGTAGACAATGACGGAGCTGTGAAGGTGGGTACTCCTCTGATTGAGGGCGCCAAGGTGGTATGTGAAGTCCTTTCTCCTCTTGTGAAGGGAGACAAGGTGTTGGTATTCCACAAAAAGCGTAGAAAAGGCTACCGTAAGCTGAATGGTCACCGTCAGCAATTTACCGAAGTGAGAGTGAAAGAAGTCGTAGCATAACTTTAACCACAAAGAAACGAACAGACAATGGCACACAAAAAAGGTGTAGGTAGTTCTAAGAACGGCCGTGAATCAGAAAGCAAACGCCTCGGTGTAAAACTATTCGGTGGCGAGTTTGCAAAGGCAGGTAATATCCTCGTTCGTCAGCGTGGTACACAGCATCACCCGGGTGTAAATGTAGGTATGGGTAAAGATCATACTCTTTATGCCTTGGTGGATGGAGTTGTGGTATTTACACGCAAGAAAAACAACCGCTCATATGTCTCTGTGAAAGCGGAGGCATAAGCAGAGAGCGACTCATATCTCATTAGAAGAAAAGCGAACCTCCGAGGCTCATACTCCTCCGGATGTTCGCTTTTGTCTTTTGTCATAGTTCGATGATTGGCTGTGACGAATATGTAATTTGCAAGTAAAAATATCAGTGTAATATGCTAACCTTGAAGCAAATAAGCGAGCAGCCCGAAGAAGTAATCAGACGTTTGGCTATCAAACGATTTGATGCCCAAAAACAGATTAGTACAGTCTTGCAGCTCGATGAGAAAAGGAAGAGTATCCAAAGGAAGGTAGATGATTCTCTGCAGCTGCAGAAGAAGAAAGCTGCAGAGATCGGTCTTTTGATTAAACAAGGGAACAAGCAAGCTGCCGAGGACGCCAAATCTATCGTGGCGACACTCAAAGCCGAATGTAAAGAGAATGAGCAGGAGCTGGTACAGATAGAGACGCAGATAACAGATATCTTGCTCACAATACCTAACTTACCCTGTGATCTGGTACCCGAAGGAACTTCAGCTGAAGATAATCTTTGTGTGGCAACGGGAGGCCAAATGCCGGATCTTTCCAAGAAAAAGTTACCACATTGGGAGCTTTGCAAAGAATATGACCTTATCGATTTTGAATTGGGAGTCAAAATAACAGGAGCTGGTTTCCCTGTTTACAAAGGAAAAGGAGCACGGTTGCAACGTGCCTTGATCAATTTTTTCCTCGACCGGGCACGCGAAGCAGGCTTCTTGGAGGTACAACCTCCATTGGCAGTTAATGAGGCTTCGGGCTATGGTACAGGACAATTGCCAGACAAAGAGGGGCAGATGTATCATGTCGGGATTGATAATTTGTACTTGATTCCGACAGCAGAAGTGCCTGTGACTAATATCTACCGGGATGTCATACTCAAGGAGAGTGATTTACCTATTCGCAATACGGCTTACTCGGCTTGTTTTCGTCGTGAGGCAGGTTCTTATGGTAAGGATGTGAGAGGGCTTAACCGTCTGCATCAGTTCGATAAGGTAGAGATCGTTTGTATTGAGCATCCGGAGCGTTCTTATCTGCGTCTTGATGAAATGGTAGCCTATGTGCAGACCTTGGTGGAGGCTCTTGAGTTACCTTGGCGTATTCTGCGATTATGTGGTGGAGATATGAGTTTTACATCCGCCCTGACCTATGACTTTGAGGTCTATTCTGCTGCTCAAGATCGCTGGTTAGAAGTTAGCTCTGTATCGAACTTCGAAAGCTATCAGGCCAATCGCTTAAAGTGTCGCTACAAGGATGAGGCAAACAAGCGTACCGTACTGTGTCATACATTGAATGGATCGGCTCTTGCGCTTCCTCGTATTGTTGCAGCATTGCTTGAGAACAACCAGACTCCGGAAGGAATTGTGATTCCTCAAGTCCTCAGACCCTACACCGGATTTGATATAATAGATTGATCGGAGTAATTAAGTCCAACAAAAGGAGAGGGATGCATAACTTTTCCTCCCTTTATCCGGTTATAGTAGCGTAGTTTATAATCACATAACAGAAAACAATAATCATATGAGCAAAGAGCATGTACGCTGCCTTATTATAGGTTCCGGTCCGGCCGGATATACGGCAGCCATTTACGCTTCAAGAGCAAATCTCAACCCTGTGCTTTACGAAGGAATTCAGCCCGGAGGGCAGTTGACAACTACCACTGAGGTAGAAAACTTTCCCGGCTATCCCGAAGGAACTCAAGGAACGGAGTTGATGGAAGATTTGCGCAAGCAGGCTGCTCGCTTTGGGGCCGATCTCAGAACCGGGATTGTGACATCTACCGATCTATCCAAAGCTCCGTATTCGCTTACAATAGATGGAGAAAAGGAAATAGAGTGCGATACGCTCATCATAGCCACTGGAGCTTCGGCAAAATATTTGGGGTTACCAGATGAGGCCAAATATGCCGGTATGGGTGTTTCTGCCTGTGCAACTTGCGATGGCTTCTTCTATCGTAAGAAGAAAGTAGCAGTGGTAGGTGGTGGTGATACAGCTTGCGAAGAAGCCCTCTACCTGTCTTCCCTCGCTGAACATGTATACTTGATTGTTCGCAAACCTTTCTTGAGAGCATCCAAAGTGATGCAGGAAAGAGTGATGAACAAAGAAAATATCACAGTTCTGTTCGAGCATAATACTGTTGGCTTATTTGGTGAAAATGGAGTGGAAGGCGCTCATCTCGTAAAGCGTAAAGGTGAAGCGGATGAACAGATGGTTGATATCAATATTGATGGATTCTTCCTTGCTATCGGACACACTCCTAATGTGAGTGTATTCAAAGACTATATAGAGCTTGACGAACAAGGCTACATCAAAACTTTGGGTGCTACTCCCCGAACCAATATTCCAGGGGTTTTTGCTGCGGGAGATGTGGCCGACCCTCTTTACAGGCAGGCTATCACAGCTGCTGGGTCGGGATGTAAAGCCGCTATCGAGGCCGAGCGCTATTTGGGAGAGCATGGTTTGTAATACTCTATTTTTGCTTTGGTAAGATAAAAAAGGAACAAACCATCCTTCCCTGTCAGCGGAGGGAATAAAAAACTTCGGAGAAGAAATCCTTACAAGGATTTCTTCTCCGAAGTTTTTTCATGCCACTGCACAATACAGCATTTGCTGCATTGTTATCGACATTCGGATTTTTAGGATGCATACTCGATACTTCATTTTCTCTTAAATCTCAATAGTTTTATTCTGCAAAGTCCAACTAAAAAACTATTTCAAGAGCCTTTTGGAGGGGTTACGAAGTAATCCCTTTTGCTGAATAAGTTTCCATCATAGTATTCCAATCGTGCGACTAATCAAATAGCCTTGATTAGTCTTTGTAAAGTCTGCTTTAGTGTTTTTGGAGGATAACAGGATGAAGAAAGAGGGAGGAAGAAGGAAAGAGAGGAAGAAGGGAGAGCGAAAAAGGCTGTCTCAAGTTGATGAGACAGCCCTTCCCAAAGTATATCAGACCGACAAAAATTCTTGCCGGAGAGATTCTCTATAAAAGCTCAATCGGCGACATCCCAGTGAGATTCACGATTCAATACGTCCAACAGGCAGCGTGCCGGATTGGTTGCACGAACCTCTTCGATTTGCTTAGTCACCGATTCGTCATAAGTAGGAGCTTCTACATCTCGTATTACTCCGAGGGCAATTGGCAACTCCTCACCATTCATCATGGCTAACATCATATGTAGCGTGTTGGAAGGCTCGTGAGCGTCGTGTACCAACACATCATCCATAGTATAGCCATCTTGTCCTATGGTCACGGATTTGAGCTTTAGACCATCAAGAACAATCCCTTTGTTCTTGTCTTTTCCGTAGATCATTTTCTCACCATGTTTCAGTAAGATTGTTCTGTCGTCTCTTACATCTTTGTCGGTGATGGTCTTGTGGATTCCATTGTTGAAGATGACGCAGTTTACCAAGACCTCTGTAACAGCTGCTCCCTTATGCTTGGCAGAAGCTACCATGCAGTCCTGAAGATTGCGCATATCCACATCTATGCCTCGAGCAAAGAAGTTACCTCTGGCTCCCATGGCCAACTCTGCCGGAATAAAAGGATCTTCCACAGTGCCGTAGGGTGAGCTTTTTGAAACAAAGCCTCTGGCCGATGTCGGAGAGTACTGTCCCTTGGTCAAACCATAGATACGGTTGTTGAAGAGGACAATATTGATATCTATATTCCTACGGATGGCATGTATAAAATGGTTAC
This sequence comes from Porphyromonas crevioricanis, assembly GCF_900476255.1. Classification (NCBI taxonomy): domain Bacteria; kingdom Pseudomonadati; phylum Bacteroidota; class Bacteroidia; order Bacteroidales; family Porphyromonadaceae; genus Porphyromonas; species Porphyromonas crevioricanis. Next base: position 2,044,497 of record NZ_LS483447.1, on the reverse strand, counting down.
CTCCGATTGCCAAACTATCTCCGTCTCCCGTGGTGAGCCAAACACTCAACTCGGGATTTGCAGTCTTAACACCGGTGGCGATAGCTGCACCACGACCATGAATTGTATGGAATCCGTACGTATTCATGTAGTATGGCAGACGAGAAGAACAGCCAATACCCGAAATTACGGCGGTATTATGCGGGGCAATGCCAACCTCAGCCATTGCTTTGTGCAGAGTCGCTAATACGGCATGGTCGCCACAGCCGGGACACCAGCGCACGAGCTGCTCATTTTTGAAATTCTTTGCTTCGTACACAGGGCAAGCAGTATGATTTGTATTCTCTTGCATGGCTTTATTCATTTATCATCTTAGAAAACTCCTCCACTAAGCGAGCCACAATGAAGGGCTGGCCTTTCACTCTGTTGAATTGCATTGGGTTGAAGCCGGGCACCTTAGAACGCAGATACATGGCAAACTGACCCAAATTCTGTTCAGCTACGACAACTTTCTTATACTTGAGCAGTACCTCTGCTGCATTGCGAGGCAGGGGGTTGATGAAGTTGAAGTGAGCCAAGGCAACTTTCTTGCCATTAAGATGCATCTCTTCCATGGCGGCATAGAGGTGACCATATGTACCTCCCCAGCCTACGATGAGCAGATCGGCATCCTCAACATCTCCCAGTACCTCCAATTCAGGGATTTTGTTAGATATGTAATCCACCTTAGCCTGACGGGTGCGTACCATAAGTTGGTGGTTCATTGGATGCGTGCTGATGGCACTTGTATCAAAGTCTTTTTCCAATCCACCCAAACGATGCTGGTAACCGTCTTGTCCAGGGATAGCCCAATAGCGAACCTGCGATTCAGAATCACGGCGATAAGCTTTCCAAGGCCGATCTTCCTTATAGTTAGACACGTAATTAGGTTCGATAGAGGGTAGGGAGCTCATGTCCGGTATACGCCATGCTGTAGAGCCGTTTGCTACAAAAGAGTCCGTCAGCAATATGACCGGAGTCATGTGTTCTACAGCCAGCTTAGCAGCCCAGAAGGCTGCTTCAAAACATTGTGCAGGAGTGGAAGCCGCAACTACAGGCAGAGGGCTCTCTCCATTGCGACCGTACAGGGCTTGTAGCAAGTCGGTTTGCTCACTCTTGGTGGGCAAACCAGTGGAAGGTCCTCCGCGCATCACATCCACAATCACCAATGGGAGTTCGGCCATGACAGCCAAACCTATAGCCTCACTCTTGAGAGCCAAACCAGGACCGGAAGTTGTGGTTACTGCCAAATTTCCTGCGAAAGAGGCTCCGACAGCCGTACAAATACCGGCAATCTCGTCTTCGGCTTGAACCGTTTTTACCCCAAGAGCCTTGTGCTTAGCCAACTCATGGAGAATATCTGTAGCGGGGGTGATAGGGTAGGATCCTAAAAAGAGGTTCAGTCCAGCTCGTTCGGAAGCTGCTATCAAACCATAGGATGTAGCCTTGTTCCCATTGACATCGAGGTATCTACCAGCTTGTTGTTTTTTCCCTTCGATGCGATAGGTCGATACAGAGGCATGTGTGTTGGCTCCATAATTGAAACCATCTGTAAGAGCCTTAATGTTGGCTTTACGGATATCGTCCTTTTTCTTGAATTTGTTGTTGAGATACTCAAAAGCATGATCCATTGGACGATTGAACAACCAACAAACCAGACCCAAGGCAAACATATTCTTGCATCGCAGGGCCGATTTATTATCCAAGCCAAACTCTGCAAGTCCCTCCTTAACCATTGACGAAATAGGAGCAGAGATTACTTGCTGTGTATTCAGCCCGATTTCTTCAAAAGGCTCATCTGTCTTGTATTCAGCCTTTTCCAGGTCTTTAGAAGTAAAGGAGTCGCTATCTATAATAATGATAGAGCGTTCCTTGAGGTGATTCCTATTAACCTTGAGAGCTGCGGGATTCATTGCCACGAGCACATCGGCCAAGTCTCCGGGAGTCATTACCTGGTTGGTACCGATCTGCACCTGAAAGCCAGATACCCCTCCAAGTGAACCCTGAGGAGCTCGTATCTCGGCTGGAAAATCGGGGAAGGTCGAGATGGTATTCCCCAAAACGGCAGAGAGATCGGAGAAGATTGTTCCAGTGAGCTGCATCCCATCACCGGAGTCTCCGCTGAAGCGAACCACCACATAGGGGAGATCCTTCACTTCTACTTTCTTCGTCATTACTATTTGTGTTGTTTTAGATTGTAATTGTCGCTTGCTTACATGACTCCCCGATTCTCTACCTGTTCCGCGTCATTCCTCAAAACAGGGACGGAATACAAGGAGGTTTTCTACATAACCACTCAGAGGGCTTTCTCGTTCGATAGGTTGTAGAGAAGTAATAATATATCGCAAAGAGCAGGGATTATCCGAGCTGGATAGCAATGAAACAAAAAAGCCCGACAGCGGTATGTAGACAAAGGTACGTTTTCACAAGAAAAACGAACCCAAGATCAACAACAACTATCAGGATAGATAGATTTTTTGCTCAAAATCCGATGTGTAAGACTCGGTACACCCAACCCAAAGTCCATTAGCTTAAAAATATAGAGAGGGGGTGGAGCTTATCTCTCATCACCCCTCTCTTCTCGTTTAGGATTAAATCTATAGTCTGAGCGAAACTGTTTTTAGTACTCCCAGATATCTTGATCGGTAGGCACCTTGATTCGAGCGGAAATCGGTGCTATACGTGTGATATTCAGCAAATGCTTGTATGTGAAGTTCTCAGAGATACTGTTGTTACCCCAAGATCCGCAGCCCAATGTGTTGGTTACGGCCAAACCGTTCTGGATAGAACCTCCGGCAGTAGTTGCACAAGGAGCATTCACGATGACACGGCTTACAGAGATTTCACTACCAGCCTTGATGATATTGGCTTGGTTATTGGAGTGAATACCGGCTGTGTGACCATTCCCTTCGAGGAAGAGGTTGGTTTTTGCGATCTTGAGAGCCTCTTCGAAGTTGCTGTAAGGGAAAGCTCCCATTACCGGACACATCTTCTCTTTGCTCACCATATCGTCCTTACCATATCCGTGGCTTTCAACAACCAACACACGTGTATCTTCGGGGCATGTGATGCCTGCCTTTTTCGCGATCACCTGCACTCCCTTACCTACGATGTCGCGAGCGATAGAGCCGTTTTCGAAAATAGCGTTGATCACTTTGTCTCTATCTTCTTCCGGTACGAAGTAAGCTCCATGAGCACGGAATGCACGGAACACCTCTTCTTTGTCATCTTTATGATAGATGAAAGACTGCTCTCCTGAGCAAATGATACCATTGTCGAAAGAACGACCAGTGATAACTTTCTCTGCAGCGTCATCGAAATCGATGAAACGGTCGAGGATAACCTGTACGTTACCGGCTCCCACACCGAATGAAGGCTTACCAGAAGAGTACGCAGAGTGTACCATGGCCATACCACCAGTAGCTACTACTACGTCGGCCAAGGACATCAGTTCTTGAGTTTTCTCAATGCTCGGCTCACGGATTACCTGTACCATACCTTCGGGTACACCAAAAGGAGCTATTGCCTCAAGTATTAAATCAATGGCGTGGGCCGAACAACGCTTCGACTTTGGGTGTGGTGCGATGATTATCGCGTTGCGTGTTTTCAGGGCAAAGATAATCTTGCTCATAGGTGTAACGATCGGATTTGTCATCGGCGTTATACCGGCAACCACGCCTATTGGTTTGGCTATTTCTATCATCCCTGTACGCTCGTCTATAGAGAGAACGCCCATGGATTTTTTGTCTCTAAGGTTGTACCATACTCCCTTAGATTTGTTTCTGTTTTTGGCGACCTTGTGCTCGTAAACACCCATCTGAGTTTCGTCTACGGCTTCACGAGCCAAGAGCTCGGCATTGTCATAAATTGTTTTGGCGGCAGCGCGTACTACCAAGTCTACAGCTTGCTGATCGAAGCGAGCTTGATAAAGTTGTTGGGCCTTACGTGCGGCCTCAATCATTTCACGAATTTCCATAATAGGATTTTTGTATTGGGTTTATCGATGATCAATGATAAAATCCAGACTTTTGTACCTGAGCTTGGCCGGTGCGAACTCTTACTCACACCGTTGCACCGGCGCAAGCATCGGGTAGCACATCTGTGTGGTTTTTTCAGATGCTTTGGAGAGGTTCACCAGGAACTCCTCCCCAGTCTTTCGTGGTTTGGGGAGCAAAGAGGTGGAGGTTTCCCTTCCCTCTTTGCTTTCTTTCCTATCTTATACGTATTGTTTACTTAAAACAGGCTGCGGTAAATTGCCTCTATCTCATCTACAGACAGCTCCACATAGTTGTTGTTGAGCAATCTTTGTTGAGTTTGCAAAACACTTTCGGCAAATCCTCGTACTTCTTCGTCCTTCATGCCATACTCACGAAGAGGTTTCTTGGCAATCAAACGACCTAGCAAGTCATCCATGCGCTCATACACAACCGAAGCCTCACAGCCTAATGCTGCAGCCAGTTTTTCGTTGAGCTCAACAATTGATCCTTGAGGTTTCTTAGCTTGATAGGCCTTGAACACAGTCGTAAAGAACTGGTAGTTGGATTCTCCGTGTGGCACGTGGTAGTTACCTCCCAGAGGGTAAGAAAGAGCATGCACGGCTCCTACTCCGGCATTGCCAAATGCGATTCCGGCAATGTTGGCAGCCATGAGCATATCTCCCATTCTTTCATAGCGGTATTCTTCGCCTTTGGCAGCAACGCCCTTGAACACATCTAATATGGTATTCATGGCTGTAAGGCTGCACATACGAGTGTAAACGTTAGCCTTAGGAGATACATATGATTCCACAGCATGAATGAGGGCATCGATAGAGCTGGCGGCCCAGAACTTGAAAGGCAAACCGCGTAGCAATTCGGGAATGATCACAGCATGATCGGCCAATATGGCGTCATCAGCCAAGCCCATCTTGGTATGACGGCTCTTGATCTCGGCGATGGAGATATTGGTTACTTCACTACCTGTACCAGAGGTTGTAGGAATGATTACCAATTCTTTCTCTTTCACCAGAGGAATTTTCTTGTCGAAAGCAGGGAGGACGTCTTCGCCCAAACCTTTCAGCACAAACAATTTGGATATGTCGATCACCGTACCACCGCCAACAGCGATTACACGGTCGAAGTCAGTACCCTTGGTATCCCGCAGGATGGCATTCATCATTTCGTCGTTTGGCTCACCCAAACCATACTTCTCCTGCATCACAAACTTGCATTTCAGACCGAGATTGGCCATGAAAGGTTCGTGGAGGAAAGCATTGGTAATAACCAAGTCACGCTCACCGAGATTGAACCCCTTGGCAAATTCGGCAAAATTGTCAAATTCGTGAATGACTGTACCTAACTTGAATAGTTGCATATCAATATGTGGTTTATATCATGAATCTAAAATCTGCATCAGGCCATCGGGAAACGTTTGGCAAACTCTGCTTCCAGATCCGAGCGGAACTGGGGATGAGCCACCGCAATGAGGGCTTTAGCTCTTTCTTTTAGTGATTTTCCTCGCAGATGTGCTATGCCGTATTCGGTAACCACGTAGTCTACATCACAGCGAGATGTCGTGACAGCAGAACCCGCAGCCAGAAGAGAAACGATGCGGGAAGTGGTCCCTTTTTTTGCCGTCGAAGGCATAGCCATAATGCTTACCCCATGATCGGCCATTGCTGCGCCACGTACGTAATCGACTTGACCTCCGGTACCGCTGAACTGTGTGAGACCGATGGTTTCACTGGCTACTTGCCCCATGAGGTCTACCTCAATACAGCTATTGATGCTGATAATCTTGTCGAGCTGCATGACAGTGGTCGGGTTGTTCACCCAATCCACAGGTGCAAGATCTACATCGGGATTGTGGTCTACAAAATCGTACAGGGCTTTTGTCCCCATCAAGAATGTAGCAGTGAGCTTTCCCTTGTGGATAGGCTTGACCTGGTTGGTAATCACACCATCCTTTACCAACTGCAATACCCCGTCGGAAAACATTTCTGTGTGAATACCCAAATCTTTCTTTTCGCCCAAAAAAACTAATACGGCATCGGGGATTGCCCCTATACCAAGCTGCAATGTGGCTCCATCGGGAATCAAGGAAGCGACATTGGCTCCGATAGCTTGCTCTACCTCTCCTATTTTGGGCAAAGGAATTTCGTAGAGAGGATAATCGGCCTCTACGATGTAATCTATCTGATCTACGTGTATAAAGTTGTCCCCTCCGACAAAAGGCATCTGCTTATTTACCTCTGCAATAACCATTTTGGCGCACTCGGCAGCCGGCTTGGTATAGTCGCAAGAAAGACCAAAGCTGCAGTATCCTTCTTCATTAGGTTCGGAGACCTGTATTACCGCTACATCCACTGGCAACAGACCATTTCGGAAATAACGAGGAACATCATAGAAGAAGGCCGGGAAAAAGTCTGCTCTACCCTCGGCTACGGCCTGGCGAGTATTCCCTCCTACAAAGTTGGTCACATGAGTGATATGCCCCTGCATCTCAGGGGCTGTATATGGCGCATTGCCCAAGCAAAGCATGTGGTAAATGCGCACATTGGAATATTGCTGATAATTATCGGCTATAGCTTGTGAACAAAGCTGAGGCACGGCTGCAGCATGTCCCATAACTACCAAGCTGTCGTTAGGGATGTGTTTTACAGCCTCCAGGGCACTAACAACTTTCGATTGATACGAGTTCTTCATACTTTTCAATGCGTCTTACCCATCAGGCGTTTGGCTTCACTCAAAAGACTATCGCTTACCCCCCCGCCTAATACGACTCGGAGATTGGACTGAGGAAAAGAATTGGCAAAGGCTCCCCCTATCAAGGACTCCAACGTATCCAGGGCAGCGGGGCAAAAGCGACACGAACCTAAAAACTCCACAACTACCGTACCATCTGGGCGGATAGATTTTAGCTGAACGTCTCCGCTATGATTCATCAGAGATGGCCGGACATCACGGTCCAACACCTCCTTGATCTCCGATTCGGTCGGTAGTTTTCGGGTCATCGTCTTCTATCTTAAGAGTTTTTGAATATTATTACTTATCCAAAGAGGTATCAATACGAGCAATCTCTCTTGCCATTTGTTTCTTGGCTTCCAAGTTGCCTTGACGAGAAATCATGATGCGTTGGGCTTGAGGAGAACCGGCTCCGTGCATAGACTCCGTACGGTAGCCGACAGCTGCAGTACCCAATGTCATATTCTCGATCAGTCGCAGGATACGCATTCTATTGGTTGTATCTTTTCCTACAGCTCCCTTGAGATACTTTTTCACCACTGGGCCAAGCTCCGGATCACGCAGGTCTTGCTCAGATGGCATGGTTACCATCAGACCTCCAGCGATATCTTCGGCCAGGCGGGCAATCTCATATGGCAGACGTGTAACATTCTGCTTACAAACATTCGCCAGAAGCAAGTCGATCAGATAGTTACCGGATGCAGTAGGTTTACCTTCGGAAGAACAAGCAATACCGCAAGCGTAGAGTGTTTCATTCAGATGTATCATCTCTATCAACTTGTCCTTGATGTGAGATACTTTAGGCACACCGTTGTATTCGGCGGCCAAAGCAGCAGCTCCAATGAGCACATCTCCCACACCCACTTTGCAGCCTCCGTAGCTTTGACGATGATAGCCGGCAAATCGTTCTACCATCATACCTGCATATTGGTATTCCTTACACATGAAGACGCGTTCGTTGGGTACAAACACATTGTCGAATACTACCAAAGCTTCGTGTCCTCCGAATGTGGGGTTACCGAGATCTATTTCGGCTCCGGCTTCTGTCTTACGAGTGTCACAGCTCTGGCGACCATAGATCATAAACAGACCTTCCGTGTCACCGGGAACGGCAAATGAAACAGCATAATCCTTGTCACCTTCTTTCATGGCAACAGTAGGCATGATCAAGTGCTCATGAGAATTGACAGCTCCAGTCTGGTGAGCCTTGGCTCCACGTACGACAATACCGTCTTCGCGCACTTCCACGATATGCAGATACATATCCGGGTCTTCCTGTTGAGAAGGAGATAGGCCACGGTCCCCTTTGGGGTCAGTCATTGCCCCGTCTACTACGAGGTCGTTGTCCTGAACATATTTGAGATATTCTACGAAACGAGCGTGGTAGCTTGTTCCAAGCTCCTGATCCATTTCATATGTAGTAGAGTAGATTGCATTGAAAGCATCCATCCCTACGCAGCGTTGGAAGCAAGAAGCAGTCTTCTGACCGAGCAGACGCTGCATCTTTACCTTATTCTTGAGGTCTTCGGTAGACTGATGCAAGTGACAAAAGCGATTGATACGCTTGCCAGTAAGATTGGAAATGGCGGTCATCACCTCTTGATATTCAGGCTTCTCAGCCAACTCATAGGTCATGGCCACAGAGTTGAGTGAAGGACGAATCATGGGGTGATCAACAGGGTTCTCAATGCGCTCTCCCATGAAATACACCTTCAGGTTGAGTTTGCGCATGCTCTCAATGTACTCTTGACTTGTCATCATAATAGCACTGTTTTTTGTTGATTCGTATTACAAAGTGATTTAGATCGTTCGATCGAGACCGGGTGACAAGGACAATCTACCTGTGAGGAAAAATGATTCTTCCTCAAAAGGGATAGAGTTTCGGACAGCCATTAACCTTGTCCTCAAACTCTCTATAGGCTGCGACATCCCACAGCGCATTATGCCCCAAACGGCCATAACGCAACTGCGACTTGTATCCAAGCGCATAGACTACTCTTGTCTTGTATTGACTAAAAAAACATCACTCTCGTTACCCTTCACCCCGAGTTGCTGAGAGCTGCTTGCCTTGGCAGGTTTTCTGACTTGTTCGAGATAGCAACGGCCTTCCCTCCTTCCTTGAAAGCGGAGCCTGGGATAAAAACACCCGGGGCGCGGAAGTGGCCGGTGAGATTGCTGCTTCTTGTTTTTCGAACTTACAGCTGAGGGGACAGTCCCGGACTTTCACCGGATTCCCTATTACAACGCAACAGTGGTTACTGCTACGCTCACCAAAGCGACACAAAGGTATGTATTATATTCAAAAGACCAAACCTTCTCCCTCAAAGCAGGAAAAAGTCTCATATCAAGAAGACTTGCTTTGTTCTCAATCCAGAATCTTTCCATAAATCAATCACAATAGGGACGAAAGAGCTCGTGTTTATACACCTATTATATAATAGGTAGAGTTGCACAATCATGAGGCTGTCGTGTTGTTAATACCTTCTTTATATCATGCATAAGTTTTCCACTTCGTTTTTCGGACTTGTCCGGAACCTATGATATATTTCCTTGAGTGTTTCTTTGTGCTTTTTTCTGTGTTTTATTGTGTTCTGTTTGCGGTGCATTTTCTGCTCGGATCGGGGGCTTTTTATTGGGTTTTTCCGATCTTTTTTTGATGCTGATGGGAGCCGATTTTGATTAACACGGGAGAGAATGAAAATTCTCTCCTGAGAAAAAAATTGCTCTCTCCTGTGTTAGCAAAAATTCTCTCCTGAGAGAATTTTGACCCCTTTAGAATGCCCTGTTCATCGGTGTTTTGATAGACCTATACAAGACGTATAAAAAGGGGTATATCTGTTAGTTTGCAACAGTCTCTTTTCTTTTCTTTTCTTTTTTGTCGTTTTGTCTGCGACTGTATTTTTACAAAATGTGTTGGTTTTAGCGAAGAGAAATACCCCTCTGGGAATTCGTTTGAGACCTATCGTGTGTATCTTCAAAAAAGAAAGAGTACCGCCAAAATATATTTGACGGTACCCTCGTGTTGTTTGCTTATCTTTTTGCGATGGAGAAGAAAGCCCCCTCAATCACAACTGAATTTGTTTTTCCAAAGTCAGCTCACTGAACGACCAGTTTGTGAGACAACTTGCCGACTTGTAGCAAGTAGCTGCCTGGAGCAAATTGTGTGAGGTCGATACGTGCAGCTCCGTTGGCATCTGTCATGCTTCGGAGCAGTACCTGTCCATTTAGCTCCATCAGCAACAGTTCTGCATTCTTGTCGGCTCCGGAAATTTCCACATAGTCGTCTGCCGGATTGGGATAGAGTTGTATTCCTGTTTTCCTAACATCATTGATTCCCTCAGTCTTGGCAAACTCTGCAATGATTTCTGTATCTGTAGTGACTACAAACTTCATGCTCTGCATTATGTCTTCGCCATTGGCAGTCAGTTTTGAGAGCTTGATATTGTCTGCTTGAGGCTTGGCGAGTACCGTGAGTTCTGTACCTGTAGGAACTGATTTGAGCTGATCGTTTGTGTAGCCAGCAATTTCAATTTTCCCCAGAGCATTGCTGCGAAGTTTCACTTGATGTCCTTTTTGGACAAAAATTGCTTTCACAACAACATCCGACTTTACTACAAAAGATTTTTTGCGTGTAATATCTTCATTACCGGCTTTGATAGATTCCAATGTATAGCCTTTGCTTTTGTTTGGTTGGGCCTTTACGGAGAGAGTTGTTCCGTATGGCACCTCGTTAAGATTCTCGAAGCCTGTTATCTCCAAACTACCTTCTCCTTGGCAGATTCCACTGACTACAAATGTGTTTTGCGCCTGAGCTTGATTTAGATAAACAGCCGGATCGGTTTCGTATATGGCAAAGACTTCATATTTATCTTCCTCTTTGGCTGCGATGTCGGAAGTGTAGGTAAGTTCCTTTACTTCGGCCACAACTTCTCCATTTCGCCTTATCTGATAGCCTTTTATGATGGGTAGAACAGCCAGACCCTTGCTACCGGCAGCGACATCGGTAATGGGTTGCTGCAACTTTTTGCTGCTATTTGTAATGAGCAAACGAATAGCCATATAGTTTTTTCCGAAAGTTTTTACTTTGGAATGCTCCAATGAATAAAATCCTTTCCCCTTATCATTTGTGTCCGGATTCCAGAATAGGGCTGATTCACTTGTGGCATACTCATCTCGACTGCCTTCGGCATAAGCGATGCCTGCAGGAGTTGGCAGCTCATTGTCGGTAACAAAGCCTACAAAGAAGGTTCCCAGGGGATCAACAACGAAAGGTTCGGGAAGAATAATCGGTACCCATTGGCCGGGTTGCCAGTCATTAGGTACTCGTGTTTTGATGATAGTAGGCTTGTAGCCTTCTTCGTAGGCAGGGTCATAGGCTGATAGGTAGGCGTAGATATTCGTACCGGCCTTTGTTGGCAGCATGCTTACTTGGTTTACATATAGTTGGTTGTGATTCCCTACTGCACGGAACGGCATCCCCTTGAAAGGCCAGCTCTCACGATAAGTGAGTTGTGTTAGAGGCCAAGTGTCGTGAGTTCCCTGCGGTCTGTACTCTACGGGCAAGGGCTTAAACTCAATATCGTTTCCAGATCCTATTTTTGACCATTCAGCGCAGAGAATAGGCTTGTTCCAACTGAGATGTACTTTATCACCCTCTTTCGAGACTTTCACTCCTGCAACTTTTCTGTCTGCCAAGGTGTATGCAGCTACGATGGGAGACCAAGCTGTCTCTACAGGGCTGTCACCTTCTTTGTATAATGCCCTCACTTGGTAGTCCGTCATCCCATTGATCACATCGTTTGCATTGAATTGATCTTCAAACTGGTAATATTCTGTGCCGTGTACGTGGGGAACTTTGATGTTCAGATTCTGGCCATTACGCTTGATTTGGTATTCCGCAACTGTCTTTTTATCCATGCCTACAGGGGCCGTCCAAATTACTTTCACCCTATTACCTTTGTTGTCAGACGGTATAGCCATTACTCTGGCGACAGGCTCGTAATACTGTTTGTTCTCTCGATAAGTGCCCTCCAGCATTTCTGTCTTACCATTCTCTTTGGGATCGAGGAATGTTGCCATTTGCACATCATTCCCTTCTTCTTTGAACCAATCCCAATGAGCATGTAATCGTCCATAGTAATCCTGCCGGGCCGGATTTTTACAAGGCTCACCTCCTCCGGTGAGTGTGCCGACAATCAACTTTTTCTCATTAAAGAGAGATGAGCCGGAAGATCCCCCTTCAGTACCTGTATTGAAAGTCACTTCAAAATGAGCCTTGGATGCACCATCGCCGAAGAAATCTCGGAAATAGGTAATGTTGGGTCTCTGAGAGAAGATAGAGATCTTCATGGCATCCGCCATTGGGTGATGCAGGCTCACTCCTTTCGCAGGAGGAGTGCGTCTGCGATCCCAACCGTTATAGTAAACGCGGTAATCAAGCGGAATATCCTGATTGAGTTTCAATAGTAATCCATCGGAATGACCCACAGAAGGTAAATAGGCCACTTTGGAGCATCCCACCATACTTTTGCCATAAGATGTGGCCGAGGAGGCATTGGAGCAATCCGGCTTGACATAGTGGAATGTGAATATCCATTTGTTCAATGATTCTTGACTTACTGGGAAGTGTGAGCCGGATCCGGCACAGTGCGAAGCTGTAAGGATATAGGGTGTGAAGTCTTGGTTTGTATTGTTTACAAGAGCTCCCGAGCAAGAAGTCGTTGAACCATTGTCATACACGATAAAGATCTGTACAATTCCGGCTTTCTGATCTCTCCAGTCGTCTCCTTCGGGACAATTGGCATTTATCATGCAAGTGGGATACTCTGATGTGTCTTCCCCGGGGTTTACATCCATCATCTTGGCAACTTGTTCGCGGAAGATATGCACAAGGCCATCAACGATGATTTCGGGAGCATCACCTCTTTCATTAGACTCATACTCCAGTATGATATCTTCCCCACTCACGGGCATAGAGGCAAAAGATCCTCCTAGGGGGTTGCTCTCGTGGGTATAAGCCCCATGCAACACAGATTTGTCCGGGTTATAGACATACAATTTGGCTCCTTTCGGTATCAGGAAACGGCTGTAGGTAGGGTAGACAGCCTTGGCTTCTGGAGATTTCATTTTGAGACGATATACCAATGTCCCATCTTCCAGCCTGAACTGTTCAGCCTGACTGGCCATGTCAATATCTGTGCGCACACAGTCTCCGATCACGTAGGGGCGAGCGGAGATATTTTCCCCATCCCAGCTCCCTTGCTCGATAAGGTCTTCAATATTTTTATTTAGGGGAAGCAACCTTACTTGGGCTTCTCCGGAGTTGCTAAAGCCCGCCGAGGCTATTCTTTGCATTACAAAGCTTTTTGGAGTTCCACCCAGACTGACTTGGGCTTGGGTTTGCATCGGTACCATGCACAAACTGTACAAAAATATGATCCCGAGGTATAGCAAACTGATTGGTAATTTTTTCATTGGGACTAAAGAATTTGTATGAATGGTTGTTGTATTTGTCTTGTAGGATTACAGCAAAATGACGATTGGAAGGGAATGAATGTATTTGAAAGTGGGGCTTTTCTTCTTAACTCTCGATGGCAGCAACACCGGGCAAAGTTTTCCCTTCGATAGCTTCTAGAAGGGCCCCTCCACCGGTAGAAACATAACTCATGCGATTTGCCAGTCCAAATTTGTTTACGCAGGCAACGCTATCTCCTCCCCCAACCAAAGAGTAAGCTCCTGCTTGAGTTGCCTGTGCTATGGCCTCGGCTACAGCTTTGGAACCACCGGAGAAGTTGTCAAATTCAAATACTCCTGTCGGACCATTCCAAAGAATAGTCTTCGACTGAGCAATGACCTCTTTTATTCGTTCTGTTGTTTTCGGGCCTATGTCCATACCCTGCCAACCGTCTGGGATGTTATTGTTATCGGCATACCCCACATTGGCATTGTTGTCAAAGGCATCGGCAATTTTGGCATCTTCCGACAGCACCAATGTTACGCCTTTTTGTTTGGCTTCCTCTACTATTTCCAAGGCTAAATCCAACTTGTCATCTTCACAAATCGAATTACCTATTTTGCCTCCGAAAGCTTTGGAAAAAGTATAGGTCATCCCTCCGGTGAGAACCAGATAATCAACTTTGCCAAGCAGGTTTTCTATGATTTCGATTTTGCTGGAGACTTTGCTGCCTCCCATGATTGCGGTAAAAGGTCTTTCTATTTGATTTAGAATACGATCTACGGCTTGCACTTCTTTTTCCATGAGCAGGCCGAACATTTTGTGCTGAGCATCGAAGTATTGTGCCATTACAGCAGTAGAGGCATGCGCTCTGTGCGCTGTTCCGAAAGCATCATTGACATAACAATCAGCCAAGTCTGCCAGTTGTTTGGCAAAGAGGAGTTGTCGTTCTTTCAGTATTGCCTTGGCTTGTTTCTTTTCTTCTTCTGTTACTTCGGTAGACAGATTGCGAGGTTTGCCTTCTTCTTCCTCAAAGAAGCGCAAATTCTCCAGTAGCAGCACTTCTCCTTTTTTCAGACTATGAGCCATTTGTTTGGTGGCATCGCCAACGGCTGAGGCTGCAAATTTCACGTCTCGGCCCAGAAGCTCTTCCAAATGCGGACGAATGTGCTCAAGGGAGTATTTCTCTTCCACAGCTTTGGGGCGTCCCATATGCGAGGCGATAATGACGCGACCGTTGTCTTTCAGGATGCGGTTGAGGGTAGGGAGGGCGGCCCTCATACGAGTGTCATCTGTGATTCGGAATTTCTCGTCCAGAGGGACATTGAAGTCTACACGGACAAAAACGGTCTGATCTTCGAATGAATACGTGTCGATAATTGCTCTTGAAGTCATGTCTTAAGCTACTATAATTATTGTGTTGATGTTCTTTTGTCGAACTAAGAAGGGTTGTTTTCAGTTAGATTGCTTAGAGCAGCGAAGCTTTCTTAATTACATCGGGACGGAATCGCAGCTCAAATTTCAGTATTGCAAAGATAGCCCCTTCGATCAAACAACCTACCTTTGGGGCTAGTGTGTTACGATTATAAAAAACACGGTAACAGATGAATTATCTGAAAGAATCATACTGCGGAGCAAAGAAGGCCGGAGCGATCCTTCTGGCTCCATTCGATACATTGCACGGATCGTATCCGTTTGATCGGATACAAGAGGAGGACTATTTGCCGGCTTTTGAACAGGCAATTCGTTTTAAGCGAGCTGAGATAGACCGGATAATAACAAACCCGGAACCACCAACTTTTGCCAATACTCTTTTGGCATTGGAGAACTGTGGTGAAGATATGGAGCGTGTAGCTGGGGTCTTTTTCAATCTGTTGCACTCCGATAGTAATGACAATCTGATGGCCATTTCTGAGGAGATCCTGCCGAAACTCACAGAGTTGAGCACTTATATCAGCTTGAATGAACTTCTTTTCCGCCGGATAGAGGCCATTTACAAGCAGAGAGAAAGTCTTGGGCTTACGGATGAGGAGAACAGGTTGCTTACACGTTGCTACGAAGGTTTTGTAGACAGCGGAGCCTTGTTGCCGGAGGAGAAAAAACAAGAGTTGCGGGATATTGCTCAGGAATTGAGCAAGCTTACCTTGCAAGTCGGGCAGAATGCGTTGAGAGACGAGAAGCGTTTTACTCTCCTTATTACTAATCCGGAAGATGTGGCCGGTATGCCACAAACCGTGCTTGACGCGGCACATCACAAGGCTAAGGAGAAGGGCAACGAGGGAGGTTGGCTATTCGATCTCACTGCTCCCTCCTACAGCCCATTTATGCAACATTGCCCAAACTCGGAACTGAGGCGACAAATGTATATAGCACGGATGACTGTGGGAGCCACTGACAACGAATATGACAACAGGCCACATATTATATCTATTGCCAATTTGAGGCGTCGAACAGCTCAGATCATGGGCTATCCCTCTTTTGCTCAAATGGTGCTAAAGGATCGCATGGCTGAGACGCCTGCCAATGTATATGCTCTGCTGGACCGACTGCTTACAGCCTATAAACCCACGGCTCGGGAAGAAGTGGCAAAGATTGAGGAACTGGCGGCAGAGTCTGGTATAGAAAAAGGGAGCCTCCATATCTGGGATTGGGCCTACTGGGCAGAGAGATATAAGCAGAAATATTATGAGCTGGATGATGAGATGCTGCGCCCATATTTCCCCCTCAATCGTGTGATCGAAGGAGTATTTGGCTTGGCCGAACGTCTCTATGGTATTAGCTTCTGTCCCTCTTCGGTGAGTGTTTATCACCCTGATGTGAAAGCCTATGAGGTAAAGGATTTTGACGGTTCTTATTTGGGCCTTTTTTATACGGATTTCTTCCCAAGAGCAGGCAAGCAGAGTGGAGCCTGGATGAATAATTTTCAAGAACAGTATCGCACAGCCGAAGGAGAAGACCATCGTCCACACATCGTACTGGTCATGAACTTTACTCCCCCTGCACCGGACAAGCCTTCATTGCTTACGATAGGTGAGGTGAATACCTTTTTGCATGAATTTGGACATGCACTGCACGGTCTGTTCTCTCGTTGTCGTTTTGGCTCTCTTTCCGGTACATCTGTGGTGAGAGATTTTGTCGAACTCCCCTCCCAACTTATGGAGAATTGGGCTATTCAACCCGAATGGCTCAATAGCTTTGCTGCGCATTACCAAACCGGAGAGCCAATCCCTATAGAGTTGCTTGATAAACTTAGGGCTTCACGTCATTTCCTCACAGCTTATGCTTGTTGTCGTCAGCTTTCATTCGGTTATCTTGATATGGCTTGGCATACTATTGAGCAGGATTTGCCGAGTGATTTAGACATCAAAACCTACGAGGAGGATGCCTGGAGTAAGGCTCTTGTCTTGCCCCCCTCTCCGCCGGAAACAATGATGAGTCCTTCGTTCGGACACATCTTTTCCGGAGGCTATGCTGCCGGTTATTACGGCTATAAATGGAGTGAAGTCTTGGATGCAGATGCCTTTGCTGCATTCAAGGAGGAAGGCTTGTTTAGTAGGGAAGTCGCCGAACGTTTCCGACACTGCATATTGGAGCAAGGAGATATGCGTGATGCAATGGAGCTGTACGAAACATTCCGTGGTCGTAAACCTTCTATCGAAGCCATGATGGAACGAGATGGAATAGCAGTTGGGGCCAAAGTCGAATGATACTTTCCCAGCTTGAGAAGTATTTGTGTATTGATAGGAAAAACAAAGGAAAAGCAATAGGATAATAATGAGCAAGATATTAGTGGTAGGTCTGGGGCCAGGAGGAGTGGAAGATATGACTCCGGCTGTGATGCAGGCCATAGCCGAGGCCGATGTGGTGATCGGATACAAGTATTATTTCCGTTTCGTGCAGCAACACCTCAAGTCGAGTGGAGAATGCATCGATACCGGTATGAAGAAAGAGCGAGAGCGTGCACGAATTGCACTGGAGAAAGCTCGTGAAGGGAAAAAAGTCTGTGTGATTAGTTCGGGAGATTCCGGCATTTATGGCATGGCTCCGTTGATGTATGAGATGCGAGAGGAGATGGATTGTCAGGTCGAGATAGAGACACTGCCAGGTATTTCTGCTTTCCAGAAGGCCGCAGCTCTCTTGGGTGCCCCCATAGGGCACGACTTATGCCTTATCTCTCTCTCGGACTTGCTCACTCCCTGGCTCACCATAGAGAAACGTATCAAGGCTGCAGCTGAAGCCGATTTTGTGACCTGTATATACAACCCCAAGAGCCATGATCGTTACTGGCAATTCTATCGTTTGCAAGAAATATTCCTCACGAGTCGTTCTGCCTCTACTCCAGTGGGATATGTGCGCCAGGCCGGAAGGGAGGAAGAGACGGTCGTGCTCACTACTCTTGGCGAACTTGACCCGGAAGAATTGGATATGTTTACGGTTGTGATCATTGGCAATAGCCAGACCTACGCTTCTTCGGGCAAAATGATCACTCCCAGAGGCTATTTTGCTCAGCAGAGCAAGACCGAAAGCAAGGGGATAGGGCAGGATATTATGATCAAGAGTTTCCGGACCATTGAGGCTGAGTTGAAAGACCCTAATATCCCTATTGATCGCAAATGGCCTCTGTTGCACTGTATTCATACGACAGCTGACTTCGCCATGGAGGATGTCCTCTATACAGATCCTGGAGCAGTAGAGCATCTCTATAGAGGGTTTTCGGATGGGACAATAAAGCATATCGTTACCGATGTGTCTATGGTCCAGAGTGGTATACGTAAAGGAGCTTTGGACAGGCTGGGGGTGCAGGTACACTGTTATCTATCTGATCCGGCCGTAAAGGAAATGGCCGAGTCCGAAGGGATCACTCGCACACAGGCAGGTATTCGTTTGGCTGTACAGGAGCACCCTGATGCCCTTTTCGTTTTTGGAAATGCTCCGACTGCTTTGATCGAACTTTGTACCATCATCCGAAAGGGAAAAGCCAAACCGGCTGGTATTGTTGCAGCTCCTGTCGGTTTCGTGCATGTTTGTGAGTCGAAGTATATGTGTAAGACTTTCCGAGATGTGCCGAAGGTGATTGTCGAAGGACGAAAGGGAGGAAGCAACCTGGCCGCAACGATTGTTAATAGTATCCTTTGCTTCGATGACGCCGAGGCTCTGCGCCCCGGACGTGATGTGTAAGAATGAGTTAGTGCCTTCCGACAGGATAGACGGAAATACCCATAATGAGGGATAGGATGCTTCTGCAGAAGGCTTTACTTTTGTTTTCAGCCAAATAACATTGACAACATAATAATGATGACCAACAAACCTTTATCCCGAGTTTTTAGTGCACAGACCAAAATGAGCGACTTGATTTGTGCACATTACAACTTACTGCTTGTTATTACTCGTTTCGGTATACATCTTGGATTTGGGGAAAAGACAATAGGGGAGGTTTGCCAGAGCAGCAATGTCGATACTCCTACATTGCTCACGATATTGAATGCAGTGGCGAATATCCCACAGAAGCCCAAGAAAGAGGAGCTTAAGAGTATATCGATGAATGACTTGCTTACGTATTTGCGTAATGCGCATGACTATTTCCTCAATTTCCGTTTGCCTTTGCTCAGACAGCAATTGGTAAGTGCGATATCCAATTGTCCTCAAGAGGTCGCTTTCGCGATTCGGAAGTTTTTTGACGACTATGTAGAGGAAGTGAACAAGCATATGAGTTACGAGGAGAAGACTGTATTCCCCTATGCCGAGCATTTGGCTAAAGGAGAGAGGGATGATCACTACAAAATCTCTATTTTCCGTCGCAAACACGATCAGATAGAGGCCAAGATATCCGAACTCAAGGCCATCATCATAAAATACTACCCAGCTCCGAGTGGTTACGAACTCAACAGTGTGCTACACGATATCTTTTCTTGTGAAGAAGATTTGGCTTCTCACAACTTTATCGAAGACCACATCTTCATACCACTTATGGAGATAATGGAGCAACAGACAAAGAAAGGCTGAATGTATGAATCCTATTATCCTAAAAGTTGCGATAGCCGAGCCTAATACAATGCTGCGATTGGGTCTGGAGGCAATGCTGAAGAAATTGTCGGGATACAAGGTACAGACCTTGGATATTACTGATTCTATTGACCAGGTGATAGATCAACTTTCTTTGCAAGGGGTGGATATTTTGTTTGTCAATCCTCTTATATCTGGCCTTTCTCTTTCTCCCAGCTATACACCGGACAGACATATCCGGGTGGTGGCTTTGCTGGATTCTCATATCGATAGCTCTTTCCTCAAAGGCTACGATGATTCGATTCTGATCTCCGATAGTATGGAACGATTGTCCGAAATACTTGATAAGCTACTTAGTGTAGAATCTGGAGAGGCCGGTCTGGAGTCTCAAGCACTTACGACTCGAGAGAAAGAGATTGTTGTTTGTGTCGTGAAGGGTATGACCAACAAACAAATAGCCGATTCGCTCTTTCTTTCAATTCATACGGTCATTACCCATCGGAGAAATATTGCGAAGAAACTGGAGATACACAGTACCAGTGGCTTGACAATCTATGCTATTGTCAATAAGCTGGTTGAGCTGAATGAGATCAGCCAGTAATTGATACTCTATATCAAGTATTCGCCGATCAAGACTTCTTTCGCTTAGTAGAGCGACTCTTCCTTTTATGGTAAGAGTCGCTTTTCTTATGCTGCTCGGTTTCTCCGGACAGTGTTTGCAGAGCCTCCAGCATTGTTTTTCTCATAGATTGAACATTCACAAAGTCGTTGGCAAGAAGAACGATCGTAACATCTTTGCCGCCTATTTGTGCATATCCGGCATAGCCTTGTACCCCGAACATACTGCCGCTCTTCAGTCGGGCTTTCATGCTTTGAGGTGTTGTGAAATGTTGCACGGAGCCTTCCTGTCCGGCTAATGGGAGGGAGTTGTAGAAAACTGCATTGTCAGCTTTTTTGCGATTGCCCATTTCCAATAAGACCACTTCCAGCAAATTAGGAGTGATGCGATTTTTGGGAGATAAACCACTACCATCGAAAAGGCTTATTTGCTTGGGATCGAATTGGTCTACAGTTTCCCAATATTGCAAGAGGCGATTATAGCCTCCGTCAAAGCTTTTCGGGATATTTTCGTCCAGACAGTTCATAAAGGCTTCGGCCCAGAGATTGATACTTCTTCTGTTTGTCTCCCTCACCAATTGTTCTAATGAGCGTGAGTGGTAGAAACTCAAAAACTTTACCGACCCATGCCATTCGGGTAAATAATCATACCTGGCTTCGGAGGGGCCCTCTATCTTTACCCCCTCCTTTTGCAATTGCTTTCGGATAGCTGTAGCTATATAGCCTGCGGGATCGGGTATGTCCATCATACAGCGCATTTCCCGACGCCTTTTCGTCAATAAGGTTCCCCTTAGTCTGCGTTTTTTTTCTCCCGGAGCTCCGTTGATGTGCCAGCTGTTTTTTTCTCCCGGTTTTAGCTCATTGATCAGTTCGATCTCTACTTCCGACGGCTGCATATGGTGTAGGAGTATCTTGTTTCCCTCATTTCTCAGATATATATCTATTCGGTTGTCGTGAATATTGAAGCCATAGAGAGAGGCTCCGTAGTATTCGCCCAAGTCTTCGTACAACCAGGATGAGGAGCTGTCTGCCGGCCGGAAGACAGAGGCATCCACTATTATTTTGCCTCGTATACGTGTGATGCCGGCTCGAGATACAGTCTCGCATACGAAAGTTTTGAAGCGGATAGAGTCCTCTGCTATATAGTGGCTGTCTATGGATGGGTCTCCAGATCCGAGAACGACTAAGTCTCCATACAGTTCTTTGTTGTGAATACTGCCTGTATAACCTATTTCGGTTCGGAAGCAAGCCTCGGGGCCATGGATACGCAATGCCGAAGCTGTTGTGATGAGTTTGGTCAGAGAAGCGGGTATCATACGGCAATTGCGCCTATAATCTACAATTCGCTTGCCACTGCTTAGCTCGGTGACCAACATGGCTATTCTGCAA
Organism: Porphyromonas crevioricanis; assembly: GCF_900476255.1. Lineage (NCBI taxonomy): Bacteria > Pseudomonadati > Bacteroidota > Bacteroidia > Bacteroidales > Porphyromonadaceae > Porphyromonas > Porphyromonas crevioricanis. The sequence continues at coordinate 2,023,293 of NZ_LS483447.1, read as the reverse complement.
TGTTGTTTCCTTTCTTCTGCTTGTAGTATAGAGATGGCTTTTTGGCTATTCTGCGATTTGAGACGGAGAGGGTAGCTCCATAGTAGCATAAGCTGGAGTATCCCTACGAATAGAACCCCGATTCTTATTGTCAGGGGGCTGAATTTTGTTCTGATGATCATTTTGTGCAGACTTGCGTATTGCAGCGGAAAGTTAGCCATTTCGCTCAACTGTTCCCACATGGCGATACCTGATCATATTGTGCGATGCCCTCGATGATGATATTTGAGCAGAAAAAGAAGAAAGGGTACACCGCAAAATCAGTTGCGGCATACCCTTTTACCTCTTGTTTAGATAGAGAAAGTTCTTATTTGCTTTCTTCCAATACGGCCTGTGCGGCAGCCAAGCGAGCGATAGGCACACGGTAAGGAGAGCAGGATACGTAGTTCAGACCCACTCTGTGGCAGAATTTTACAGAGCTGGGTTCACCTCCGTGCTCACCGCAGATACCGCACTTGAGATCGGGGCGTACATCGCGTCCTTTCTCAGTTGCCATACGTACCAATTGGCCTACTCCATTTTGGTCGAGAACTTGGAAGGGGTCCACCTTGAGTATTTTCTTATCCAAATATATAGGCAGGAACGAAGCAATGTCATCGCGAGAATAGCCGAATGTCATTTGAGTGAGGTCGTTCGTACCGAAAGAGAAGAACTCTGCACGAGAAGCGATACGGTTGGCTGTCAGGGCGGCACGAGGAATCTCGATCATGGTACCTACCTTGAAGTCTATCCTATCATTCATTTCGGTAAACACTTTTTCGGCCGTGTTGCGGATTACAGTTTCCTGTTCTTGGAATTCATACAGAATACCAGTGAGTGGAACCATGATTTCCGGCAGACATACCACACCCTCGTGCTTGAGCTCCAGACAAGCCGTCAAGATAGCACGAGTCTGCATCTCGGTAATTTCAGGGTAGGTGTTCCCCAAACGGCAACCACGATGCCCAAGCATAGGATTGGCTTCGCAGAGAGCCTCCACACGTTGTTGTATCTTTTGTATGGAAACCCCCATTTGATCCGCCATAGCTTGTTGCCCTGCCAGATCATGAGGTACAAACTCATGCAAAGGAGGGTCAAGCAAACGTACGGTAACAGGGAAGCCATCCATAGCCTTGAATATACCCTTGAAGTCTTCTTTTTGATACGGCAGGATTTTTGACAAAGCTTTTACGCGGCCCTCTGCATCTTCCGAGAGGATCATTTCGCGCATGGCTTTGATCTTTTCGCCTTCGAAGAACATGTGCTCTGTACGGCACAGACCGATACCCACAGCACCGAACTTGCGAGCTACGGCTGCATCTTGAGGTGTATCGGCGTTGGTACGCACTTTCAGTCGTGAATACTTATCAGCCAGTTCCATCAGACGAGCGAAGTCATCGTCCATGTCGGCAGCCTTAGTTTCTACTTTGCCTTCGTACACCTCACCGGTAGATCCATTAAGAGAGAGCCAGTCGCCTTCCTTGAGCACGGTGCCATCCACTTCTACGGTGCGAGCTTTGTAGTCTACAATCAAAGCTCCAGCTCCTGATACACAGCATTTGCCCATACCTCGAGCCACCACAGCTGCGTGAGAAGTCATACCTCCTCTGGCTGTGAGAATTCCTTCGGAAACAGCCATACCGGCCAAGTCTTCCGGAGAGGTTTCCAAACGAACGAGGATAACAGGGTTCCCTGCTTCGTGCATCTTGGCTGCATCTTCTGCGAAGAATGTAATACGGCCGGTGGCTGCTCCCGGAGAAGCCGGCAAACCTTTGGTCAGAACTCTGGCCATGGATTGGGCTTTCTTGTCAAATACGGGGTGCAGCAGTTCATCCAGCTTGTTAGGCTCTACACGGAGAAGAGCTTCCTGCTCCGTGATGACACCTTCGTTGAGCAAGTCCATGGCAATCTTTACCATGGCACGTCCCGTACGTTTTCCGTTACGTGTTTGCAGGAACCACAGCTTACCTTCTTGTACTGTGAACTCCATGTCTTGCATATCACGGTAGTGATCTTCAAGCTTTTGTTGCAGGCGGTTCAGCTCGGCATAGATTTCCGGCATTGCTTCTTCCATTGAAGGATAGTTGGCCTTGCGTTCTTCTTCGCTTATGCCGGCACGTTCTGCCCAACGACGTGATCCTATCACGGTGATTTCTTGTGGGGTGCGTACACCGGCTACCACGTCTTCCCCCTGAGCATTGATCAGGTATTCTCCGTTGAACAGGTTTTCTCCATTACCAGCGTCACGAGAGAAGCATACTCCCGTGGCGGAGGTGTCGCCCATATTTCCGAATACCATTGCTTGCACGTTCACGGCCGTACCCCACTCTGCGGGGATTCCTTCCATTTTGCGATAGAGGATGGCACGCTCGTTCATCCATGAATTGAATACGGCCATAACGGCTCCCCACAGTTGCTCATAGGCACAAGAGGGGAAGTCAAGACCGGTCTGGGCTTTTACGGCTGCCTTGAAACGACGTACCAAGTCCTTGAGGTTCTCTACCGTCAGTTCGTTGTCCATCTTCACTCCATTCTCGGCTTTCACTTTCTCGATGATTTCCTCGAATGGATCTATATCTTCTTTGTTCACAGGTTTCATTCCCAATACCACATCGCCGTACATTTGTACGAAGCGGCGGTAAGAGTCCCATACGAAACGCTCATTGCCTGTCTTCCGTATTAGTCCCTCTACGACCTCGTCGTTCAGACCGAGGTTGAGAATGGTATCCATCATACCCGGCATAGACGCGCGAGCACCAGAACGAACAGAGACCAGCAATGGGTTTTCTACATCACCAAATTTGGCATTAACCAGGCTCTCTATATTTTTGATTGCTTCTCCTACTTCCGGCTTGAGTAGTTCTACTACACGGTCCCGTCCCAGATCGTAGTATTCCTGACATACCTCTGTCGTAATAGTAAATCCCGGAGGTACGGGCACTCCTATAAGGTTCATTTCGGCAAGGTTGGCCCCTTTGCCACCAAGCAGATTTCGCATATCTGCTTTTCCTTCGGCTTTCCCATTACCGAAGGTGTAGACTCTTTTTTTGTCCATCGAAGTCTGGTTAGTAATTAATATTTATTCTGTATTACATCCTGCGGTTATCCAACTGCTTTTACACACCCAGTCAAGCTAAACCCTTGGAAAGGACAAAGATAAAGAATTTATCTCTTTGCCGTATGTCGTTTCTTTGTTTTGTCAAAACGACCGCAGCAAATCTCTGAGAGGGACTGTTGTACGAACATTGTTAAATCCTTAAGGAAGGCTCTTTAGAGCAAAAGTTTATAGTGTATTATATTGTTTGCTTTTATGTTTTTGTGTTTTCTGCTTGGAGCTTCTTTTCTGCTCAGATCAAGGACTTTTTTGCCGGGTTTTCCTATTCTTTTTTGACGCTGATTGGAGCGGTTTTTTGCTAACACGGGAGAGAACGAAAATTCTCTCCTGAGGAAAAATTTGCTCTCTCCTGTGTTAGCAAAAATTCTCTCAGGAGGAAAATTTGACCCCTTCAGAACGCCCTATTCATCGGTGTTTTGAGAGACCCATATAAGACATATAAAAAGGAATTACATCCACCTGTACATATGCCTTGTTTTCTCACTATTTTTCCGAGTTTTTCTGTGGTCGAAATTTTACAAAACATGTCTATTTGGGGACATAAAATAGTCCTCTGGTGCTTGGGTTGCAGATCTTGGTCAAGTCATCCAACTGCTCGATATGCTACTACCTCCGAAAGAGGAGTATGGAGGAAGAAAAAATGACAGCCCCACCGGTATTTTCTAATCCGATGGGGCTGTCGCTGCTTTAAGGTTTCAACTGCTTATTAAGCCTTGGCAGATGGGATGCGCTTCAACAGTAGGAGCAGGTGGTCCCACCACATTTGTACGGTTTTGATTTCGATGCGTTCGGCCGGAGAGTGCACATCTCTCAGAGTAGGGCCGAAAGAAACCATATCTAAGTAGGGGTATTTATCCAGAAAGAGCCCACACTCCAGACCAGCATGGATGGCTTTGATTGCCGGTTTTTTGCCAAATATCTCTTCATAGGTGTCTGACGCAGCTTGCAAGATCTTGCTGTTGGGGTTGGGTTTCCACCCGGGATACCCATCGGAATGACGCACTTCGGCTCCTGCCAATCTGAAAGTAGAAGCAACCTGATCACAGGCAGCTATTTTGAGACTCTCGGTAGAGCTTCTCTGGCTGGTGCCAATCAAGATGCCATTGTCTTCGATCATCTTCACAGAGGCTAAGTTGGTCGAAGTTTCTACCAATCCTTCTATTTCGTGACTCATACCCAACACTCCGTGAGGGCACACAATGAGGGCCAATAGTAGATTGTGCTTGGTTGTACAGTCTATTTTGAAATCCGGAGTTTCAGCAGTTTCCAGAGAGAATTTGACAGACGGCTCTACAGCTGACAATTCGTTTTCCACCGCAGCGGAAAATTCATTGAGCAATACTCGTACGGTTTCTTTCTTGGCAGCCTCAATTCCGATTATAGCATAGGCCTCACGAGCAATAGCATTGCGCAGGTTCCCTCCCTTGATCTCACTTAATACCCAAGACATTTCTTTGTCTACTTCCATCAGGAAGCGAGCCAGTAGCTTGTTGGCATTGCCCAACCCCAGATGGATATCCCCTCCGGAGTGGCCACCACGCAAGCCACTTACGGACACTTTTAGGAAGATATAGCCCTGAGGCAGCTCTTCCTTTTTGTACGTAAACAGCCCTTGAGTGTCTTTCCCTCCAGCACATCCGATAAACATTTCGCCTTCGTCTTCACTATCGAGGTTGAGCAGGATTTTCCCTGAGAGGAATCCGGGTTGGATATTTTGTGCTCCGGTAAGTCCTGTTTCTTCATCCACGGTGAAAAGACATTCCAGAGGCCCATGCTCTATATCGTTGCTGATGAGAACAGCCATTTGAGCTGCACAGCCTATGCCGTTATCTGCTCCCAATGTCGTTCCTTCTGCTCTGAGCCAATCTCCGTCTACAACTGTGCGGATGGGGTCTTTTTCAAAGTCATGTACTACGTCGGAGTTCTTCTCACAAACCATATCCATATGGCTCTGCAGTATCACGGTTTCCAGATGTTCGTACCCTTTAGTAGCCGGCTTACGCATCACGATATTCCCGATTTGGTCTTTGGAATAATCGATATTGTGTTTGCGGGCAAACTCTTCCAGATAGGCGATTATTTTTTCTTCTTTCTTCGAGGGGCGAGGTACTTTGGTAATCTCGTCGAAGCATTGCCACAGGATAGTGGGCTTTAGATCTGTCATCTTCATTTTCAATGCTGATTTAGGATGTATGATTTCGTATTGTATTATGTTCTACCTTTGCAGTGTACAAATATAGGATTTTGAATGAAGACGACCTTGATAGTCCTTGTTATTACCTTACTCTTGTTAGTCTTGGGGGTTTTTCTGATGGCTGTCAAGGTCTTTTTTGTGAAAGGAGGGAGTTTCCCGACCGGACACGTAAGCGATGTACCGGCTCTGAGACGAAAGGGTATCCAATGTCACCGCTCCCAAATGCAGCAGGCAGAAGAGCGTATGAGTCTGCAACAGCGTATAAATCAGGAATAAAAAACAGATTGCGATATATGACTAAGAAACTTCTTTATTATTTCATTTCGTCAGCAGCGTGTGCGGCTTTCGTTTTGTCTCTTCTTGGCTGTGGTGGATCGCGGGGAGGATGTCAGACGTCCGCAGCTCCGATGGGCGATACCGCTAAGATGGCCGATCTTCGGATTGCATACGTCCGCTTGGATACTCTCTATGCCCGATATCAGTACTACAAGGATATCACTGAAGAGCTGACCAAAGAGGCTGAAGCCAATCGTAAACAGCTTACGTCAAAAGCCAATGCATTGCGAAAGGCAGCCGAAGATTTCGACCGCAAGCGTCGTACCAATGCTTTTCTCAGTCAGGCTTCGATAGAGGCTGAGCAGCAGAAACTCCTTGCTATGCAACAGCAAGGAGAGACCCTTGAAGCGAAATTGACGCAGGAGTTTTTACTCAAGCAGCAGCAGTCGAATGAAAAACTGCATAAGCAGCTCAATGAGGCTTTGGCGGAGTACAACAAGACGAAAAAATATCAGTTTATCCTCACCAAAGTAGGGGTTGAAAGTATTTTGTATGCTGATAGCGCATACGATATCACCGAAGATGTAGTGAAGTTTCTCAATTCTTCCTACAAAAAAGAGCAAAATTGATATCCTCCATTCGGAGCTTTTATAGAAGGTTGTCTCATAGGTCATGCTCTGTGTATTGGCCTGTGTGACAATCTTTTTTTGTAAATCTTTTTCGGTAGAAAAGGTCTATGTCCATCAATAAGGTGATTCTTTTGGGATTGGTCGGAAAAGATCCGGAGGTGAGGTATTTCGACAGAGAATCCTGTGTAGCTCATTTCTCTTTAGCAACATCCGAGAGAGAGGGTAAACTCCCAGATGGGACACAATTGCCCGAGCGTACAGAATGGCACAACATCGTGGCATACCAAGATACAGCTCGATTTGTAGAGCAATGGGTGCGTCGCGGTGCGATGCTCTATGTAGAGGGGAAGCTGCGTTATCGGACTTATGTCGATAGGGGAGGGGTGCAGCGTTATGTCACTGAGATTGTGGCAGACAGAATACGTTTCTTCGATGATCCTCGGAAGAACGAAAGTAGCCCACGGATCCCCAAAGGGAGTGAACAGTGAACGGTGGCGTAATTATATATCTTTGCTGTAAATATTATTAAGTAGGAATATTTTGGATTCTTTTTCATCGCTTGGCGAGATCTTTTCGCAAGTACAAGTTTCTCCAATCAGTGTGCCGGTGGCCATAGCATTGGTCTTGGTCGTCTTGCTGTTGATCGCTTCTGGCTATATGTCTTCTTCGGAGGTGGCTTTCTTTTCGATCAAACCGGCCGACTTAGCAGAAGTCAAAGCAGAGAAAACCGATGCAGACAGAGTGTTGAAGCAGCTTTTGAGTAACCCCGAAGAACTATTGGCTTGTATCTTGATCGGGAATAACATCGTCAATGTGGCTGTAGTAATGCTCAGCACTTATGCTGTCAATAACATATTCGATTTCAGTCGTTCCCCAATGGCTGGTTTTATCTTGCAGACAATTGCTCTTACCCTTGTATTGCTGCTTTTTGGAGAGATTATCCCTAAAGTATATGCTCAACGTTCTCCATTGGATTTCTCTCGCTTTTCTGCCCCCAAGATGAGAATCGTGCGCAAAATACTTAACCCGATAAGTTGGTTGCTGGTACGCTCTACGGCAAAGCTCATTGATGCTCGAAAAGGCCGTCCGCAGTATGATCTGTCGGTAGATGATCTGTCTAAAGCTGTGCAGCTGACAACCGGAAGCGCAGCCGTAGAAGAGAAGGCTATGATCAGCGAGATTATCAAATTCTATAGCAAAACAGCAAGCGAGGTAATGGTTCCGCGCATTGACATGGTAGACATTGATATTAGTTGGGACTTTGAGAAAATGCTCGAATTTGCTGTTTCTTCCGGTTATTCACGTATCCCTGTTTACGAAGAATCAGAGGATAATATCAAGGGAATCATTTACCTCAAAGACTTGATACCGCATCGTCAGAAGGATGCCTCTTTTGCATGGCAGAAGTTGATGCGGCCGGCCTATTTTGTTCCGGAAAATAAGCGCATTGATGATTTGCTGGAGGAACTTCGTGCCAACAAGGTGCATATGTCTATCGTTGTAGATGAATTTGGCGGCACGAGTGGAATCATCACAATGGAAGATATTTTGGAAGAAATAGTCGGAGAGATTACCGATGAATATGATGAAGAGGAGTTACCCTATACACGCTATCCGGATGGTAGTTGTCTGTTTGAGGCAAAGACCTCTCTGAGCGATGTCCGTCGTTACTTGCAGCTGGATGAGGATGCCTTTGGTGAGTTGGGCGAAGAGGTCGATACTCTCGGGGGCTTGGTTCTGGAGATAAAACAGGATTTGCCCCTTCCGGGTGATGAAGTGACTTATAATGGCTGGCATTTTGTGGTTGTATCCATGGATAAGCGTCGCATATTAGAAGTCAAGTTACATCGCAAATCTCAACAATCCTTGGAGAGTGCAGTATGAGGCAGTGCTTCTCCGACTGTCCTCTTGATACTCCCTTATTGGGTTGGATCGATACTTGTTCCATACGAAGACCTGAGCGATTGGCGTATCAGCGTCGAGAGTTACGGGTTCTTCTGTCTTCGGTTTTGAGGGTTCCACCTTCAGAATTGGAAGTGGCACACAAGCCGAATGGAGCTCCTTACCTCCCTCTTTTCCCCAATCTGAATATCAGTCTGAGTCATACGGGTGCTGCTATAGCTGCGATTTTGTCTCTCTCTCCTTCGCAGAATGGAATAGACATCGAGCCCGTTTCTTCCAAATGCTTGCAAGTGATATCGAAGTTCGCTTCTGTCAGAGAGATACAGTCGGTACACCAATCTTTTTCGCCTGATTTGGCTGCTTGTATGTTGTGGTCGGCCAAGGAGACTTTGTATAAGCTGATTGCCCCTGCTTCTGCCTCTTTGTCTCAATCTTTTATCCTTAAAGATTTGACAGGAGTGGATTTTTTGAGAGCTGCTTTTCAAGGCCAAGTTCTCCCTTTTTTTGTACACTGTCCGAGTATGGACTTGCCACAAGAGATAGAGGTACATGTCGATTTGCCTGAAAACCATGTTCTTACTTGGGCTGTGTTACCCTGAAGCCCTCGGGGTGGATTTTGTATCTTTGCTGTGTTAATCAAGTGGAATCGTATGTCTAAACTATACCGATACTTTTTCTCCATTCTGTTGGGGCTCGCTTTTCTGTCGATTCCCCGGGCTTGGGGGCAGATCGAGAGAGCAGGCATGCCCATGGGCTTGTCTGAGCAGTTTTTCAGGCTTCGCTCTACCGGCTTTTCGGATTTTTGTGTAGAGTTGCCTCCTATAGATAGTGCTGCTATCTATCGTCAGGAGGAAGCTTATAGCTCTTCCGTGTTGAGAGGAGCTTATCCTTTTGCTGTTGGGAGGTCTTTGGATTATAGCCCTGATAATAGTGGGCGTATAGTGCAAGTGGGAGATCGCAGTGTATGGACCCTTAGGCTAAAGAGTCATGGAGCTTATAGCCTGAATGTCCTTTTTGGAGAGTATCAACTCCCTCCCGAAGCGGAATTGTATGTCTATACTCCCTTTGGTGTTAAAGGTGCTTATACCGATCAGAACAACAATCCTTCCGGTATATTGGCCGTTGCACCTCTCGCCGGGGATGAAATAACAATTGAGTGTAGTTGGCCAACTAACCCAGATAAGTTGTTGCCGGATAATATGCGTCTGAAAATCACTGAATTAAATCATGCATATAAGGATTTGAGTCAGCTGAGGGTCCATGATGTCGGAGAGCCGTGGCATACACTCTCGGGGCTGGATTGTGCTCCGAATGTAGCTGGCCACCCGGAAGTGAACGAACAATCACGCTCTGTTTTGCTAATGGTTGTGGAGGGGCGTGTCGTTTGTAGTGGTGCTTTGATCAACAACACTGCTTCTGATGGTACTCCTTATGTCTTGACAGCCTCTCATTGCTATAATAGAAATTTTGCATTTACTGGGATCGAGGGAGAGTCAGCGCGTATTGCTCGTACTACAGTCTTTTTCTTCGGTTTTGAAAGCCCCTTGGCCAAATCGTTTATCCGAGGCTCCGAAGAGCTCACTCTTAGTGGAGCAGAGCTGATCGCTTTTAATGAGAAGCGAGATATGTGTTTGCTGCGAATTACAGGTCTGCCCAAAGATAGAGAGGGAAAAGATTTGCCTATCCCTGCGGCTTATAAGCCTTATTTTGCCGGGTGGAATATCAGTGGTACACCGCCTGCTCCTTATACTACTATTCATCACCCTCTCGCAGCAGTTAAGCGATATAGTCGGAGTGATAGCCCAATCAGTCTGAAGAGTTTCAATGCAGGGAAGTATACTTGGAGGGATGTGCATTGGCATATCAAACAATGGCAGATTGGCACTACTGCTCCCGGTTCGAGTGGTGCTCCTCTGTTCGATGGAAATGGTTTGATCATTGGTGCCCTTTCGGGTGGTCGCTCTTATTGCCCAACTCCTTACAACGACTTTTTCTGGGCTTTGAACAAAAGCTGGGATACGGATACGGGCAATCCTTTGCATTCCCTTAGGGATAAGTTGGACAAGAGTGGTAGTGGTGCTATTTACTGTCAGGGATATGATCCTTATGCTCCTCATCCGGCTGTGCGTATCAGTCGAGTTATCAATTCGTTGCACAGCGACCAGTTGGAGCATGCAGCTTTCGAGGGAACTTCCATATCCGGGGTGGGTACAGTCTACTCTTTCCCGTCAAAAGTGAGGATATTGGGAGCTTATGCTGTATTAGCCCCAATGAAGCCGATCAAAAATTGGGGAGATTTCAAAGATTACAACCTGAGTATTTATGCAGGAGAGCCGGGTAAGCCCAAGCAGTTGGTGTATTTCAATAAGGTAAAGGAACCGCAATACCTTCGCTACAATGCCAATCAGGAGGAGTTCTCTCCTCGTGCTCGCACTGTAACTGATACAATAGACTTTTTTATCCCCATTGAGACTTCTGATGGAGGAAATTATCTCGATTTGAATGGAAACCTGGAGATTGTCTGTGGTCTTAATACTACAGATATGAGACCGATGGATCTGCCAGTGTTGCGCTTGAAAACTCAGACAACCAGTGCTTCGGCTGCTTTTCACAAGAATAGTGAAGCTCTCTGGATACCGGCTACAGACACCGAATCTCCCTATCAAGGGAGCTATTGGGTTGATTTGCTGGTACAACCTATCGGTCAGGAGGGCGGACTGAAAGATCCCGAACATGTGCAGGTGCGTTGGGATGGAACCAGAGCTTTGATACAGCTCCCTTCTTCGGATAAACAGCCCGAAATGCAAGTACGTGTTTATAACTATGCGGGAGAGCTTTGCTATGAAAATCATTATCACTCACAGTTGGCTGTTTTGGAATTGGGTGATTTGTTCGTAGAAGGCAATTATATACTCTCTATACATTACAAGAAGAAGCGTTTGGGTTATCAAATATCAGTGTCTAAATAAGAAAGACGAGGAGACAGAGACGGCATGATACTTACAACGGTAGTTAAAGCCATCATAATTGGAATACTTGTATCCGCTCCCATGGGGCCGATAGGGGTGCTTTGCATTAAGCGAACCCTGCACAAGGGCTACAAGGAAGGCTTAATGACGGGAGTCGGTGCTGCTGTGAGTGACTTGGTGTATGCTACTCTCACCTACCTTGGAGTAGGCTTCGTGGTGAGCTTTGTGAAAGACAACAATCCCATTTTTACGCTCTTGGGGAGTTTCCTAATGCTGGGCTTCGCTTTCTATTTATATCGCTCTCGTGCGTCATTGGATATTCTGGAGACAGAGGAGCATACCAGTCCCAATTATATGCGTACGATAGTGAGTTCTTTCTTTCTCACTTTTAGTAATCCCCTTATTATTCTCTTCTTCATTGCCCTTTTTACTCGGTTCAATATCGTTCCTGAGGGCTTAAGTGCTTTCTTGGGCTATTGTATAGTGATGTTGGGGATTGCCATTGGAGCCTTGAGTTGGTGGTACGCCATTACACATTTGGTAAGCAAACTGAGAGATCGAATTTCCGTTATAGGTTTGCGTTGGTTTAACCGCATTGTTGCCATTATATTTGCCTTGGTCTCTTTGGTCGGTTTAGTCTCAGGACTTATCGGGTTACTGGAGCAATAGGAGACTTCATATAGCAAAAAAAGGGAAGAGCCACAGACCGAATTTCGGTCTGTGGCTCTTCCCTTTTTTATGGATGCCGATCTCTATTCAGGTTGTCTGACTGAAATGAGACCTGTATCAATAATGCTTAGGCGGAGCAGCTACACGCTTGCGAGGAGTGGCCATTTCCTCCACTCTTTTGAATTTCGGAGCCACCTCACGGTAGGTCTCTTCTTTATCATCCGGCTTGATGTAGGCAATCTCCTGACCTTTCTTTACAACAGCCCCTTGTGGAACACATACTTCGATCAACTTACCCGTGAAGTTGCTACGCATCTCTTCGATGTACCCCACAGATGTTTCGATAATGCAGATTGGCTGGTTGGTCAAGAAACGAGTACCGGGATTAGGTGCCATAGAACCTGCGGGGTCTACTTCCCAACGCAGGAATCCATTTGCTGTGGCGCAAATGGGGTGTGCACCGGCACGCATGGCTTTCTTTACATCCTCGTCATTGTAACCTTTCTTTGCCAATGCATCGGCTTTGGCTTTGGCCAGATCATTCTCGAAGCGTTCTTTTGCTACGCCACTTCTGTAGTCACGGTATTGACGATCATGCATAGCAAGCTCGAACAATTCTTCATCATCACGGCCGTAGTCCCAACCATTCTCATCCATTTCCTTGCGATATTCATCAAGGGCGTCCGGGTAGTTGGTTTGGGGATCTTCGTCTGTAAACTCATATCCTTTTTCTTTTGCCAAAGCAATGATTTCCGGATCGAGCTTGCCCGGTAGTCTTCCACTTTTTCCGAGGATCATACCCCAGATGTTTTGGTCGATAGCCTGCCAACGGCCTTCACCTCGAATCATATTGTAGACATTCATCAATGCTACGTTTTTGACATACTGGCTAAATGGAGTAACCAGCGGAGGATAGCCCAGACGAGGCCAAACATATTCAACCTCCTCAAAGAGACGGACAAGCAAGTCGTCTACACTTAGTTCCGGCTGATTGTTTTGGCGCAAATACATATTGATACCGGCATGCACCCCTTTCAGGTCAGCCATCATTGATCCCATCATACCTCCTGGCAAACCACAACCAACGAGCAGTGAGGATGTATGTTTGTTCGTTGAATCTTGGAAATATCCGAGCCATTCATCAATGAAGCTTTGTGTCAGAGCTCGAGCTTTCATATATGCACTCATGTTGATATCTGCCACCTTGAAGCCTGCATCGCGCAGCATTTGCTGTATGGTGATAACATCCGGATGGATCTTTCCCCACGAGATTGGCTCCATGGCTACATCGATGATGTCGGCTCCGTTTTCACAAACTTCGAGCATGGAGGCTACAGAGAAGCCCGGCCCGGAGTGGCCATGGTATTCGATGATTACATCAGGGTGTTTTGCTTTGATTTCTTTCACCAGACGACCCAAGAAAGCAGGACGACCGATACCAGCCATGTCTTTGAGACATATTTCGGGAGCTCCGGCTGCGATTAGTTTATCGGCAAGAGCAGTGTAATACTCTACTGTATGCACAGGCGAGTATGTGATACACAGAGTCGCCTGTGGGATCATGCCCGCTTCCAAGGCATATTTGATAGACGGGATGATGTTCCGTTCATCGTTAAGTCCGTCGAAGATGCGAGTAATATCAGTTCCTTGCGCTTTCTTCACCTTGTACATCAGTCGGCGAACGTCGGCCGGTACTGGATACATACGTAAGGCATTGAGACCGCGGTCCAGCATATGCGTTTGTATTCCGGCTTCGTTGAATGCTTTGGTAAAAGCTCGCACAGCTTCGTTAGGGTTGTTACCGGCCAAGAGGCATACTTGCTCGAATGCTCCTCCATTGGTCTCGACCCGTGCGAAACACCCCATTTCAATAATCAGGGGTGCTATTTGAGCCAATTGATCGGCTCGTGGCTGAAACTTGCCTGACGATTGCCACATATCGCGGTAGATCAGGCTAAATTTAATTTCTTTCTTAGATTCCATTTTGTTTTATTTATCCTAAACGAGATTGGTTGTCTTTAGCTCGGTTATTGTCGCATTTGTTGTATTGCGTGTATCCAGGACAAAGCAGAGAGGGCTGCTGTTTCTGTTCGTAAGCGAGCTTCTCCCAAACTGAGTGGAGCAAAGCCGAATGAAATGGCTTCTTGCACTTCCTGTAGGGAAAAGTCTCCCTCCGGGCCAATCATGACTACTACATCTTCTTGCCCCTTATATAATTTGTGGAACGGAAGTCGTTGGGGTAAGTCCTTCTGTGATGAGCAGTGGGCAATGAGTCTACAAGAGTCAGATGAGCTCTGGCTTCGGACAAAGTCGCTGAATGGTCGGCCTACTTCTATCCGGGGAAGGTAGGCTTTGAGCGATTGCTTCATGGCACTGACAGCGATACGCTCTATCCTATCTGCACGTATCTGTTTTCGTTCGCATTGAGACGTTTGCATAAAAACAATGGTATCAACCCCCATTTCAACGAGCTTTTCTGTCATCCATTCCATCCGATCCATATTCTTGGTCGGAGCAATGGCTATGGTAATTCGTCCACCCCAATAGGGTTGCCAGTGATTTTTTTGCAGAAGCTCCAGGGAGCAGCCTCGTTTGTCTACTTGTGTCAGTCGTGCGTGATAGAAATGTCCTTGTCCATCCGTAACCTCTATTTCTTCTCCGGCCGAAAGGCGCAGTACACGACAACAGTGAGCAACCTCAGTTTCTGGTAGAGAGGCTGTCAATGCTACATCCGGTGCGTAGAAGAGGGGAAAATCCGACATTCCTTGCATTTGTCCCAATATTCGAATTCGATCTAATGACCCCAAATTTAGCGAATATCTCTATAAATGAGGCTGTATTACACATATAAAGACTTTTGTACGGACTTCCAAACGGTAATTAGACTTGCTATTTTGTTGATTTTGCAGAATACGGTAATTGCAAGCCATTGAGAATGAGGGTGTAGAGAGGTGTATCTGCCATTATAGCTAAGCCTGAATGTCGAATATAACGTGGCGAGTGCTGTGTTATACAAAGATCTCATATGGTTTCTCAAGGAAGAATAGACTCTAAGTCGAGAAACGAAATAGGCCCGAAAGTCGCATCCAAACGCTTTCGGGCTTATTTGTGTCACCTCGGCTACTCTTTTTATGCCGAGGCAAAAGAATATGTCTTGGAGACTTATTTGACCAAGAGACGAGCTGATTGTTTGCCTGCCCTTATGATATAGGTACCTGCTGCAAGGGATTCGAGAGAGAGTTTCAACTGTCCGGTCTCACTTGCTTTGGCGGACCAGATCCGTACCCCGTCTGAAGAAAAGAGTGTCACTTCTTCTTCTGGCATCAAGCCTTCTATGTACACGAACTCTCGGGCCGGATTAGGAAAAAGGTTTATCGACTGTTTTTTAGCGATGCGCTTTACATTGGTACTTCCTTCGTATTCTTTTTTGTTTTTAGAATCTCCATTAAAGTCATAGACGTATCCAGTTCTTTTCCTTGGCTATAGTCACATCGCTCTCGAGGCAAATGTTTTGTTCCTCTGTATCCCGACTATTGATCACTATCAATACTCCGACCCTTTCTTCTCCCATCCTAATTTGTCAATCCTTCGATGAGCTTTGTCATAGCTTCTCCTTTGATTTGGTTAGAGAAGCACCATAGCTCTTTGAGCTTTGTATTCATGCTTACATCCAATTCTGTCGGTTGGTTGTCGACGCAGGACAGTTTTCTTAGGCCCGTATTCTTACTTACGTCCAAAGAGGCCAACTGATTGGAATTGCAGCCTAATTCTCTGATATCGCCATATATGGAAACG
This sequence comes from Porphyromonas crevioricanis, assembly GCF_900476255.1. Lineage (NCBI taxonomy): Bacteria > Pseudomonadati > Bacteroidota > Bacteroidia > Bacteroidales > Porphyromonadaceae > Porphyromonas > Porphyromonas crevioricanis. The sequence continues at coordinate 2,007,726 of NZ_LS483447.1, read as the reverse complement.
CTTGTTTGAGTCAGGGTGTATTCTTTTTGTCCCATCGTTTCTGCCTCTTCTTCCACTCCTTCAATGCGGATTTCCCCTTCACTTCTGATTCCTAGTCTGATTTTTTCTCCGGCCTTCCTGCTCGTAGTCATTGTTATGACAGGAGTTTCTTGTGTCTGCGCATAAGACACATTTGGCAAGTACCCCTCCAATAGCAGTACTGCTATTGCAAATAGTGTACGTAAATAGTCTTTCTTGCTCATAATCAAATGCTTTTTAATACGTTGGACTTTTGTTTGCCCTTTCAGTCTTTTTACTTTGTGGGGGGTAGGGTACGTTTGTGACGCTCTCTTGTTCTATTCCCTCTCCATATTTATAGGGACTCTCCTCTTTTATTCTCTTGTCTTTTGAAAACGAACACCCCTCCTGCATGCAAAGTTATTTTTTTACCGCAGATTTTGATTTGTTGTCAATATTTGCATGGTTCGATACAGACTATCCCTGCCAAGGGTAGGAAAACGCTTTACTAATACACTCCGGATTATTCCTTCTTGCATCTCTTTTGTATCTATATAATTTTCCTAAGAATATTATAATTTCATTTTCTTTTTCTGGTATTTTTTTCTTGAAATTGGGGTATTATTGAGTCTGTTTTTCTCTTGTTTTTTTTGTTCTCTATGGAGCTGTTTTTTTCTAACAGGGGAGCGAGCAAAAATTCTCTCCTGTGAGAGCAAACTTTTTCTCCTGTGTTAGCAAAATTTCTCTGAGGAGAAAAACCCGACCTTTCCAGAACGCTCTATTCATCGGCCTTTTAGGCGGTCATTGTAAAGCCTTTGAGAGTTTTTTTTGTTCACTTGTATTTGGCTGCTTTTTCAGGTGTTTTTTCTCTTCTTTTTGCGAGCATGATGCTTAACAAAACATGCCACATTTAGGAGTGAGAGATATGCCCCTTTTCTTCTTCCGACAGGATAGCATTTTCCCTTCTCACCTCTTATTTCTCCTCTCTCGCTTCTCCTCTCTCGCTTCTCCTCTCTCGCTTCTCCTCTCTCGCTTCTCCTCTCTCGCTTCTCCTCTCTCGCTTCTCCCTTCTCGCTTCTTTTTTCATAATCTCATGTGTTTCCATGTTTTTTTTCTCTTTTTCTTGATTTCTTGTTTTGGAGTTGTTTTTCCGGGAAAAAGTTTTGTTTTTGTTTCGTGCTGATTTCAAGTCTGTTAGGCCTCTCTCGACTAATCTTTCGTCAAATATTTTGGTATTTGATTTGGATTGGAAGGAAAAACTGTTTTATCTTTGCATTCGCTAAGCCCGAGCGGGGCGCCACTTGAAAGGAATGGCAGAAGGCGATAGAGCTGTTATTTGAGGAGTGTGTACTCCTTTTTTTTGACAGTGGTCTGCTGCTTGTTTTTTTAAGTTGGACTCGGTTTTCCTTTTTTTTGAGTGGCTTTTTGCAGCTGATCCAGAGGGTTGGCTTGCCGGGGAGCATTCTTAGGAAAGGGGAGTTTAGGTAAAGCGAAGAGATCTTTGACGATATTCATAGAACAAAAGTGTAGTACAGGAATGTTTTTTTCCTCTCCTTTATTTTGGCTGTGAAGTTTTTTTCACGTGATTATTATAGAGGGGGTCATATAAGGAAACGAGACTTTCGTCAAGTACAACCAACCAGGCGAACGATAATGAGCATATAACAGGAAAACAAACAAAACAAGATAACAATGGAGAGTTTGATCCTGGCTCAGGATGAACGCTAGCGATAGGCTTAACACATGCAAGTCGAGGGGCATCGGGTAAGTAGCTTGCTACTTATGCCGGCGACCGGCGCACGGGTGCGTAACGCGTATGCAACCTACCTGTCAGACTGGGATAACCCGGTGAAAGCCGGACTAATACTGGATACACTTATTCTTCTGCATGGGGGGATAAGGAAAGATTTATTACTGACAGATGGGCATGCGTTCCATTAGCTAGTTGGTGAGGTAACGGCTCACCAAGGCGACGATGGATAGGGGAACTGAGAGGTTTATCCCCCACACTGGTACTGAGACACGGACCAGACTCCTACGGGAGGCAGCAGTGAGGAATATTGGTCAATGGGCGAGAGCCTGAACCAGCCAAGTCGCGTGAGGGCAGACGGTCCTAAGGATTGTAAACCTCTTTTTCAGGGGAGTAAAATTAGATACGCGTATTTAATTGCAAGTACCCTGCGAATAAGCATCGGCTAACTCCGTGCCAGCAGCCGCGGTAATACGGAGGATGCGAGCGTTATCCGGATTTATTGGGTTTAAAGGGTGCGTAGGTTGTTTTGTAAGTCAGTGGTGAAACCTGGGGGCTCAACCCCTAGCATGCCGTTGAAACTGCAGAGCTAGAGATTAGAATAGGTAGGCGGAATGTATGGTGTAGCGGTGAAATGCATAGATATCATACAGAACCCCGATTGCGAAGGCAGCTTACCGGGCTATATCTGACACTGAAGCACGAAAGCGTGGGTATCAAACAGGATTAGATACCCTGGTAGTCCACGCCGTAAACGATGATTACTCGGAGTATGCGATATGAGTGTATGCTTCTTAGCGAAAGCGTTAAGTAATCCACCTGGGGAGTACGTCGGCAACGATGAAACTCAAAGGAATTGACGGGGGCCCGCACAAGCGGAGGAACATGTGGTTTAATTCGATGATACGCGAGGAACCTTACCCGGGATTGAAATATAGATGACAGGCAGCGAGAGTTGTTATCCCTTCGGGGCATCTAT
>NZ_LS483447.1:1500000-2000000 GCF_900476255.1 Porphyromonas crevioricanis | reverse complement strand
TATAATGATGAGAATGATCTCTCTTGGGCTATTGCTGCAACTAATATTGGAACGCAGTTGAAAGGATTCCACAAAGAACGGGAGCTTCTGCCATGGGACATACAGTTAGGAATGAGTCAGGGGCTTTCGCATGCTCCTTTCAGAGTCCATTTTCTTGTCCATAATCTTAATCCTCGTATGTGGGGAGATAGGAGCCGTCCTCTTCTTAGACGGGGATTGAGACATTTGTTGTTGGGTCTGGAATTTCAACCCGGAGAACGTTTTAATCTGATTGCCTCCTATAATCCGGCTTTGGCTGAAGACCTGCGAGTGCAGAACGGTGGAGCCTTATCCGGATTTTCATTGGGCGCAGGACTACGTACCTCGAAGTTGGATATACAGCTGGCTGCCACATCTTTTCACCCATCCGTACTCTCAATCATGCTCAGCTTGAGTATGCCTCTTGGCAAGAGACTGCAAGAATTGTAATAGCTAATCACAGGTAGAGATATTTATATTCGATGAAGGACAAACGCATTATCATAGCCATTGATGGGCATAGTTCATGTGGCAAAAGCACGATGGCGAGAGATTTGGCCAAAGCTCTTGGTTATGTGTACATAGATACGGGAGCCATGTATAGAGCTGTGACCCTCTATAGTTTGCAGCAGGGACTATGGACAGAAGACGGTAGTCCGGATGAAGATGCTTTGCAGAGGTCTATGAAAGATCTGCATATAGAATTTCAGTTTTTCCCCGAAGAAGGTCGATCGCATACCTTGCTCAATGGTATTGATGTGGAGCAGGAAATTCGCAGTATGGAAGTCTCTTCCAGAGTCAGTCCAATTAGTGCTATCCCTTTTGTTCGTTCGTCCATGGTGAGCCAACAACAGGCTATGGGGAAGGAGAAAGGTATCGTGATGGATGGCCGAGATATTGGTACTACAGTTTTCCCTCGAGCCGAAATGAAGGTTTTTGTAACAGCCCGTCCGGAAGTCCGGGCACAGCGCCGTCTTGATGAGTTGCGCAGTAAAGGTAATACCGCTACAACATTGGAGGAAGTGTTAGCCAATATCAATGAGCGAGATTATATTGACTCTCACAGAGCCGTGTCTCCACTTGTGCAGGCTCAAGATGCACTTGTATTAGATAATTCTCAAATGACAATCCCCGAACAAAGCCAATGGCTGATAGACAGATACAAAGAGATTGTGAGCCGGCTGTGATACCTATTGTCGAAATAGATGAAGGCTCAGGCTTTTGTTTTGGCGTAGTCAACGCCATTCGTTCAGTGGAGAAAGAGTTGGAGAAGAGTAAAGAGACGCTCTATTGCTTGGGAGATATTGTGCATAATAGTCAGGAAGTAGAGAGGTTAGAGGCCAGAGGAATGCGTACGATTTCCTATCAAGACTTAGAGCAATTGAGAGATGCCAAGGTTTTGCTTCGAGCGCACGGAGAGCCTCCGTCGATCTATCGAATGGCAGAGAGGCAACATCTGAAGATTGTCGATGCTACATGCCCTGTGGTATTGGCTTTACAGCGACGTATTCGTAGAGCTTACGATTCTACCAGGGAAATATGTGCTCAGATTGTTATTTTTGGCCAGCGAGGGCATGCTGAGGTGAATGGTTTGGTAGGTCAATGTGAAGGAGATGCCCTGGTGATCGAGAATCCACAAGAGATAGAGAGCATAGATAGAGAAAGACCTGTACTACTCTTTTCTCAAACAACGAAGGGGCTGGAAGACTATGCTCAAATCATAGAGTTGATAGGACAATGGCTCAAGCCCGGCGTACGTTTTGAGCATTATGATACAATCTGTAGGCAAGTCTCCAACCGTATCCCTCACATTCGAGAATTTGCAGCCAAACATGGTTTGGTTCTTTTTGTCGCTGGAAAGAAAAGCTCCAATGGGCGAGTGCTATTTGCTCATTGTCAAGACTCAAATCCCAGATCTGTATTTTTGAGTTCGCCGGAAGAATTGTCTATCGAGCAGTTAATGCCTATTCCCCGGTCAATAGGTATATGTGGGGCCACCTCAACCCCCAAAAGACAAATGGAAGCCATGGCAGAGGCTGTAAAGGAGATATTGGCATGCGGAAGTTGAAAATTACAGAAATACAACGCCTCAGTGTAGAGACTTTTCGGCAGTTTAATAAATTGCCTATTGTGGTGTTGTTGGATGATATTCGTTCTATGAACAATGTCGGATCAATATTGCGCACTGCTGATGCTTTTCGCCTGGAGGCTGTTTTGCTGTGTGGTATTACAGCTTGTCCTCCCCATCCTGATATTCATAAAACTGCTCTTGGAGCGGAGGATAGTGTCTGCTGGGAGAAGATTACAGATCCGCATGAAGCCGTATTCCGGTATATAGAAAAGGGCTATCGTATTTGTGCATTGGAGCAAGCCGAGGGGAGTTTACTTCTACAGGATTTGAATGCACAGCGAGGAAAAGGCTATGTCCTGATTTTGGGTAATGAAGTTTTTGGGGTCAAGCAATCGTTGATTGATTTGTGTGATTGCTGTTTGGAAATCCCTCAGTTTGGCACTAAGCACTCTCTCAATGTATCTGTAGCAGCCGGAATGGCGATTTGGCAAATGGCTGTTCCTCTGTTGCCGAGCTTGGCATATTGATACTCAATGTGACTGAGAAGAGTAAAAGAGATGAGATGAAAATCCCGAATGGTATTTGTAGTACCTTTGTTCTCGAAAATGTCTGATCAGAAACTAATAATGAACATGATAAAGATAACGTTCCCTGATGGTAGCATTCGGGAATATGAGGTCGGAACTACTCCGATGCAGATAGCAGAGAGTATTAGCCCTCGTTTGGCAAAGGAAGTTTTAGCTGCCGGTGTCGACGGTGAAATTTTTGATTTGCAACGACCGTTGTTCTCCGATGCATCTGTGAAGTTGTATAAGTGGGAGGATCCTGAGGGTAAATATGCTTACTGGCACTCAAGTGCTCACTTGATGGCCGAAGCTCTTGAGGAACTTTATCCAGGCATCAAGTTCGGTATTGGTCCAGCTATTGAGCAGGGCTTTTACTATGATGTAGACCCGGGTACTGCCATTATTAAAGAAGAAGATTTGCCTCGTATAGAGGAATGTATGCGTCGATTGGTAGCCAAGGAGGAACCTATTGTTCGTCGGGATATAAGCAAGGCAGATGCCCTCCGGATGTTTCAGGAGAAGAACGATGAATACAAGGTAGAGCTGATAAGTGAGTTGGCCGATGGCACAATCACATTGTATACACAGGGCAATTTTACCGACCTTTGTCGTGGTCCTCACTTACCCAATACGGGACTTATCAAAGCTGTTAAACTGCTCAACGTGGCCGGAGCTTATTGGCGAGGGGATGAGAAGCGTAAGCAGCTGACACGCATATATGGGATTACTTTCCCAAAGAAAAAGATGCTTGATGAGTATCTGCAGATGCTTGAAGAGGCCAAGAAGAGAGATCATCGCAAGATTGGAAAGGAGTTGGAGCTTTTTACGTTCTCTCAAAACGTAGGAGCAGGGTTGCCGTTGTGGTTGCCCAGAGGTACTCAACTCAGGCTCAAGTTGGAAGATTTTCTCAAGCGCATTCAGAAGCATTTCGGTTATCAGCAGGTGATGAGCCCTCATATAGGAAACAAGAAACTCTATGTTACCTCCGGGCACTATGCCAAGTATGGAGCAGATTCTTTTCGCCCTATAACCACGCCTCAGGAAGGAGAGGAATTCATGCTCAAACCCATGAATTGTCCCCATCACTGCGAAATATATAAAGCTATACCTCACTCATATAGAGATCTTCCTGTGCGTTTGGCCGAGTTTGGCACTGTGTATAGGTATGAGCAGAGTGGAGAGCTCCATGGTCTGACTCGTGTGCGTGGTTTCACTCAGGATGATGCACATTTGTTCTGTCGTCCAGACCAAATTAAGGAAGAATTTTGCAAGGTGATGGATATTATCTTCATCATTTTCAAGGCTTTGGACTTCAAGAATTTTGAAGCACAGATCTCTTTGAGAGATAAGGTCAATCGTGAGAAATATATCGGTAGCGAGGAGAATTGGGAGAAAGCAGAGCGTGCCATTATCGAGGCTTGTCAGGAAAAAGGCTTACCAGCTGTCATTGAATACGGAGAAGCGGCTTTCTATGGTCCAAAGTTAGACTTCATGGTTAAGGATGCTTTGGGACGTAAGTGGCAACTGGGTACGATTCAGGTGGATTACAACCTTCCAGAGCGATTTGAGTTGGAATACACCGGAGAAGACAACCGCAAGCATAGACCTGTGATGATTCACCGTGCACCTTTTGGTTCTATGGAGCGTTTTATAGCTGTTCTTATCGAACATACTGCTGGTAAATTTCCCCTTTGGTTGACTCCTGACCAGGTGGTGATACTTCCGATTAGTGAGCGATTCAATGAGTATGCTTATAAGGTGGCTCGCCAGCTTAATGAGGCTGATATTCGTGTGCAGGTGGATGATCGCAACGAAAAGATTGGTCGAAAGATCCGAGACAATGAGCTCAAACGTGTTCCTTATATGTTGATTGTAGGGGAGCAGGAGGAGCAAAATGAGGAGGTCTCTGTGAGAAAACAAGGAGAAGGAGATAGAGGTACGGTGAAATTGACTACCTTTGCCGGGCAAATCTGTGGTGAAGTGGATGCAATGGTCAATGCTTGGCAGGCAGATTTGACCGAAACTTCCGCAGAGTAAATGTGTTGATAGAAAACGACTCTACGAGAAATACAAAAGAATAAGAGTAGGGCTTGTGTAGAGGTATGATAGGACAAAGAACTAAAAAACCTGCAAGCTCAATGACTAATAGATACTGAATGGTAGAAGCAAGGCAGAAAGATCAGTACCGGATAAATGAGGATATTCGTGTTCGGGAAGTGCGTTTGGTGGGCGACAATGTGGAGCAGGGGGTATACTCTATCCAGGAGGCTCGCAAGATAGCAAAAGAGCAGGACCTCGACTTGGTGGAGATCTCTCCATCGGCCAAACCTCCGGTTTGTAGGGTCGTAGACTATCAGAAATTTATTTACCAGCAGCGTAAACGCCTGAAGGAACAAAAGGCTAAGAGCGTCAAGGTTGTGATCAAAGAGATTCGCTTTGGCCCTCAGACGGATGATCATGACTACAACTTTAAGCTCAAGCATGCGAAGGAGTTTTTGGAGTCTGGAGCTAAAGTTAAGGCGTTTGTATTCTTTCGTGGGCGGTCTATTCTGTTTAAGGAGCAGGGTGAGGTGCTGTTGTTGCGATTTGCCAATGACCTTGAGGATTACTGTCGAGTAGAGCAGATGCCTATACTTGAAGGCAAACGTATGTCCATTATGTTGGCTCCTAAGAAGCCGGGTAGTACGAAAAAAGAACCTCAACCTGTCACAGGCAAGGATGGTGTGGCTTCTCTTTCAGAAGAAGCCCAAAGAAGTGAAGAATAAGAAAGATAAAGGCCGTAGGGGCTTAGGCTGTTGCCTTTGTCTTCGAGGCGTAAACGTTTAATATTTAAGTAACAAGCAAATGTCTAAATTGAAGACTAAATCCGGTGCCAAAAAGAGGTTTGCCCTTACCGGATCCGGTAAAATCAAGCGTAAGCACGCTTTCAAAAGTCACATCCTGACCAAGAAAACAAAGAAACAGAAGCGCAATCTGACAAAGTTCACAGTGTTGGATAGGGTTGATGAGAAGCGTGTGAAGGAACTCTTGTGTGTGAGATAACCCCTTTGATCAAGAGTAACGAACAGATTTTATAACAGAGAGGTCAGCCAAGAAGAGCCGTAGTGATTTAACTCCGACCGCTGCCTATCACAAACATTTAGAATTATGCCAAGATCAGTCAATCATGTAGCTTCGAGAGCTAAAAGAAAAAGAATTCTCAAGCTGACACGTGGGTATATTGGTGCCCGTAAAAATGTCTGGACCGTAGCCAAGAATACTTGGGAAAAGGGTCTTACCTATGCTTACCGTGATCGTAAAAATAAGAAACGGAACTTCCGCGCTTTGTGGATACAGCGTATCAATGCAGCTGCTCGTTTGGAAGGGATGTCCTATTCTCGTCTGATGGGTGCTCTGCACAAAAGTGGGATTGAGATTAACCGCAAAGTTCTTGCCGATTTGGCTATGAATCATCCCGAAGCATTCAAGGCTATTGTGGAAAGAGTGCGTTAAGCTCGAATTTTTCCTTTTACACAAGGGCTGGAAGCTGCATGAGGCAAGTATGTAACTCGCCCTATGCAGTTTCTTTTTTTCTACTGCTTAGAAGACAAGCAATAACTTTAGAGGAGTCTGTGGCTCAATGTGGGCTAGGCTTATTTCTGTTTACTCATACACTCAAATGAGATTGTATAATGCTTCCCTTTGAGCAATGTTTTTTTTAATCTGTTTTTGGGTGATAAATACAGAACTAAAAGACTACCTTTGTGGAAGGTAGAAAAGCACTTTGGAGGAGTTTCTCCGGGTGCAGACAGATTATGTTAAACCAATCCACATCTAAATTCAAAAGAAAATGGAGAATATCAATTGGTCAGAGCTCGGTTTCGGCTATATGAAGACTGACTACAATGTGCGTTGCTATTATCGGAATGGTAAGTGGGGTGAGTTGGAAGTTTCTTCCGACGAGCATATCAACATCCATATGGCAGCTACTTGTTTGCACTACGGACAAGAAGCTTTTGAAGGACTTAAGGCTTTCCGTGGTAAGGATGGTAAGATTCGTATCTTCCGTATCGAAGAGAATGCCAAGCGTATGCAACGCTCTTGTGAGGGTGTCGTAATGGCAAATCTACCTGTTGAAATATTCGAAGCTGCCTGCAAGAAGGCTGTCAAACTCAACGAGCGTTTTGTGCCTCCTTACGAAAGCGGAGCTTCTCTCTATATTCGTCCCTTGCTCTTGGGGCTTGGTGAACAAGTAGGGGTTAAGCCGGCTCCTGAGTATCTCTTTATTGTTTTTGTTTCTCCTGTAGGACCCTATTTCAAGGAAGGTTTTAAGCCGACTCCGATGGTTATTTTGCGTGGTTATGACCGTGCTGCTCCATTAGGTACGGGTACAATCAAAGTTGGCGGAAACTATGCTGCAGGTATGATTCCGACAGTGAAAGCTCATGATATGGGATATTCTGCTCCCTTATTCCTGGATGCTAAGGAGAAGAAATACATTGATGAGTGTGGCCCAGCCAATTTCTTTGGAATTAAAGACAATACTTATATCACACCGGAGAGCTCCTCTATTTTGCCCTCTATTACCAATAAGAGCTTGATGCAGTTGGCTGAAGATCTTGGTATGAAGGTTGAGCGTCGTAAGGTATTGGAAGAAGAATTGGCTACATTCGAGGAGGCCGGAGCTTGTGGTACGGCAGCGGTAATTAGCCCGATTTTGCGTATTGATGATCCGGACGAAAATCGTACCTATGTGATTAGTAAGGATGGAAAGCCAGGTAAGCGCTGTGAAGAGCTTTATCATAAGCTGCGCGCTATACAGTATGGAGATGAACCTGATGTGCACAACTGGGTCTCTTTTGTAGAATAATCCATTTATAGATTGCTTTCGCCGAGTTTTTCTCTTTGGCGGAAACTTTGATAGAAAAGGAGAGTGCGTGGTGAAGAACTGCGCACTTTCTTTATACATTAGCTCCATGAAAGATCAGTCTTTTTATTCTTTGGCTTGTCGTAGGCGTTCTATTCGTAAGTATACCGATGAGCCAATTAGTCCGAAGGATGTTCAGCTTCTCTTGGCCTCCGCTCTTCGGGCTCCATCCAGCAGGAATAGGCACTCCCCTCAATACATTGTAGTGGAGGATCGAGAAATGCTTAGCAAAATGTCTGTGGTTAGAGAGAAAGGAGCTGCATTTTTGAGAGAGGCTCCTATTGCAATTGTTGTGCTGGGTGATCCCTCTTGTTCTGCCCATTGGTTTGAAGATGCTGTGCTTGCGGCTTCTTACATACAACTGCAGGCTGAAGATTTGGGTTTGGGCTCGTGTTGGTGTCAAATAGTCGATACTCTCACGGTCAACGGGCAGGAGTCTGCAGAGTATATTCGCCTGTTACTTGGTATTCCACTGCAGTTGCAGGTGTTGGCTATCATTGCGATTGGGCATAAGGGTGAGGATAAAGAGCCTCGTCCGGAATCTGAGTTGCTTTGGGAGCGAGTGCATATTGGAGCCTATATGGATAGCAAAGAAGAGGATCATGAACCGGCCTGACTTGCAGATTGTCCTATTGGGTAGTGGTAATGTTGCTACTCATTTTGCTTTGGGCTTGGAGAGGGTAGGGCTTCCCGTTTCTCAGGTGTATAGTCGTACCCCTCAGAATGGTCTCTCTCTTCTGGAGAGATTGTCGAATAAGCCAGATTTGATCTTTACGACCGACAGACTGATTCGGACGGCAGATTTGTATCTTTTTACTGTTAGTGACAATGCTATAGCTTCGTTGGCCGAATCACTTCCTGCAACAAGAGGTATTTGGGCACATACTGCTGGCAGTATCAGTATGGAGGTTTTGCATAAACATCATGCTGACAGTGGAGTCCTTTATCCTTTGCAGACTTTTAGTAAGGACCGAGGATTGGACTTTTCAACAATCCCCCTGTATGTAGAGGGCTGTACACAGGCGGCATGCGATTTTTTGACATCGGTTGGCAAGATTCTTAGCTCTCAAGTTTCTTTTGCCTCTGAAAAACAGAGGAGGCAACTTCACTTGGCAGCTGTTTTTGCCTGTAATTTTGTCAATCATTTATACTGTTTATCCGAGGAGATTTTGTCGGGAGCAAGCCTTTCTCCGGAAGCTCTTGCTCCACTTATATCAGAAACTGCGGCCAAAGTACAGCGAATGCCTGCGAGAGAGGCTCAGACCGGACCTGCAGCCAGATATGACACTGAGACCATAAAACGTCATCTGGAAATGCTGCCAGAAGGGTACTCTAAACAGGTTTATCATTTGATGTCGGAATCCATAATGAGTCTAAATAGAAAAAGAAGTGAGTAGTATACCATACGATTTAACAAAGATTGCCGGATTTGTGTTTGATATGGATGGAGTGATTAGTTGCTCGGTCGTCCCTATGACAGCTGAGGGAGAAGCCCAGCGGACTCTGAATATCAAAGATGGTTACGCTCTGCAGTATGCAGCTAAGCAGGGCTATGTGTTGGCAATAATATCGGGAGGAGAAAGTCCTGCTATGCGTGAGCGGGCTAGATATCTGGGTATCCCTTATGTATATATGAGGGTGAGGAGTAAGCTCAATTGTTTGAAAGATTTGCTGGATGCCACGGGGCTTAATCCTGAGCAATTGATTTATGTAGGGGATGATATTCCCGATTTGGAAATTATGCAGGCAGTTGGGTTGCCAGTAGCACCACAGGATGCTGTCCCGGAGGTGAAAGCTGTTGCTGGCTATATCTCTCGCTATGCCGGGGGGCAAGGTGTTGTTCGCGATGTGATAGAGCAAACCCTCAAGGCACAAGGCCGGTGGGCCAATGGAGAAGGATGGGGATGGTAAAATAATGTGTGCTATGTTGAAAGATTTTCTCTCGGATTATCAGATCGTTTTAGCTTCACAATCTCCTCGTCGCCGAGAGCTGCTCGCCGGGCTTGATATCCCATTTATCCAGATTTCTCTTCCTGACATAGAGGAGGTTTATCCCGATTCTTTGCCTTTGGAAGAAGTCCCTCTATTTCTTTCTCGTCTTAAGGCAACCGCTTACCGTGAGCGAATGCAGGCAAGTACTCTGTTGATTACGGCTGATACAGTTGTGATTATAGAAGGAGAGATTTTAGGTAAACCTCAAGATCGCAGCGAAGCCGAGAGTATGCTCAAAAAGCTCAGCGGAAAAGAGCATATCGTGGTGACCGGAGTGAGTATTACTTCTCTTGAAAAACAGGAATCCTTTTCATGCTGCTCCAAAGTTTGTTTTGAGAAACTCAGCTCGGAAGAGATTTATTTTTATTTAGATCACTATCGTCCCTATGATAAGGCTGGAGCTTATGGAATCCAAGAATGGATTGGGTATGTAGGCATTCATCACGTGGAGGGTTCTTTCTACAATGTAATGGGGTTGCCTGTTCATTTGCTCTACCAATCCCTTAAAGACTTTGCATAATTAAGAATTGATCCCTACCTTTGCACTTCAATACGGAAGATGTAAAAGCATAACTGATAAAAGAAAATGAAAAGGACATTCCAACCTTCGAATAGGAAGCGTAAAAACAAGCACGGGTTTCGCTCGAGAATGGCCACTGCAAATGGTCGTCGGGTATTGGCTTCCAGAAGAGCCAAAGGACGTGCAAAACTCTCTGTATCTGACGAATACACGGTTCGTTGATAGGAGATTGATCTGACTGCTAGGGAAGGCTTGTTATTTTTCTGACTTTCTTCCTTGGCTGTCGGATTTTCCATTTCCTCTGTTTCGACCTCTTGTTTGTAATTCTTTGTAATCCTTGAGGTCTCTTGGTGCCAACTTGCTCCTTTGAGGGGATGAGACCCGCAGAGTGTCGGGTGTTTGTGTGTATAGTGAGGTTGTGTGAGTAGGAAAATATAGCTTACTTTGCACCTCTGATGATTTGTGAGCCTCCTCAGTGATGCTATGGGTGTAGTGCCGCAGGTATGTGATATTGGTAAACAAATAACGATAAGAAATAAAGATATGTCTAAGATGTGTCAAATCACGGGAAAGAAGGCTATGGTCGGCAACCATGTGTCGCACTCAAAGCACCGCACCAAGCGTTCTTTCAATGTGAATCTCTTTACCCGCAAGTTCTTTTGGGTGGAGCAACAATGTTGGGTTGTACTTAAGGTGTCAGCAGCAGGCTTGCGCCTAATAAATAAGATCGGTCTGGAAGCCGCACTCAGAAGAGCTGCAGAGAAAGGCTATCTGACCAGAATAAACACTATGGAGGCATAAGGAGGCTATGGCAAAGAAAGCAAAAGGTAATCGCGTACAAGTCATACTTGAGTGTACCGAGCACAAGGAAAGTGGTATGCCGGGTACTTCCAGATATATCACTACTAAGAACAGGAAAAATACGACTCAGCGCCTTGAACTCAAGAAATACAATCCGATTCTGAAGCGCATGACCGTTCATAAGGAAATTAAGTAAGAGGAGGTTTTGACTCATGGCAAAGAAAGCAGTTGCTACGTTTAAGCAAGGGGAGAGCCGTTCCTATTCGAAAGTAATTAAGATGGTGAAGTCTCCCAAGACTGGTGCCTATACTTTCCAGGAAGAAATGGTTCCCAACGATATGGTGAAAGATGTTCTTAAGTAAGAAAGAACCTTTTTGGCTTCCTTCTTCATGCTCTTTTTACGCTGAGAGCGAGTAAATGTGGTAGGCCAATTTATAGAAGGGATTATAGAGAGTTCCCCCTTTGCTACATGGTGGCAAAGGGGGAATTTTGCATAAGTACCGACAGTGTACTTGGTCAATGTTTTGATTACCGAGATAGTTAATAGGTACCCAAGTGTCTATTCATGCCCTTTTGATCAGTCTTTTCAGAATGGTGTAATCAAGGAAAAAATGAGAGATACAAGGGATGGAGTTCAGGTATGGTAAGGAACTATTAGGGGAAAGGGTATTAGAGAAAAAATGATAGGTAAGTGAATGGAAATGAGAGGGATTTGCGCCATGTCTCGGTGGTTTGCATTGAGGGATAAAGTGCAGAAGATGTGGATTTGTGCAGAAGTTCCGTTACTAAATCGTTAGTCTATTCCTTGAATGGTAACGAAGAGGCAAGAGAAAGTAACAGACGGAAGAGTGTTCGGTAATTCGCCTTTCTGTCGTTACGGTGCTGATGCTTTGTGACACAGGGTTTTGCGTGGCTTGGAACGCTTCGGTAACGGGTAACTTTGCCCATAAAAAAGAAGCGTATGCAAACAGACAAATTCAAGGTTTTGCTCTACCTCAAAAAGAGCGGATTGGACAAGTCGGGGAAAGCTCCGATAATGGGGCGGATAACCTACGGGCGAACCATAGCCCAATTCAGTTGTAAGTTGTCGTGTGACCCCAAGTTGTGGAACGCTCGTGAGAGCAGGCTGAACGGCAAAAGCCGTGAAGCAGTGGCTAGGAATGGCAAGTTGGAACGCTTGCTTCTCTCGGTACAGTCGGTTTATAGAGTTCTTTGTGAGCGATGGATTGTCTTTACAGCGACAGACATCAAAGAGCAGTTCCAAGGAAGTATGCAAACTCAAATAACCTTTTTGGAGCGATACGACCGAATGGTCAAGGAGATGGAGCAAAAGGTGGGTATAGAAATAAAGACGACGACTTTAAACAGTTACTACACTACTCGTAAGCATCTGCAAGCCTTTATCTGTGAGAAGTACCATACGACAGATATTCCTTTCGGTCAGATTGAAGAAGACTTCTTGGAGTGCTTGCAACATTACTCTGTCGGAAAGCTGGGACATTCGCAAGGTCATTATCGTAAGATGGCTTTGTCAGTAAAGAAAGTCTGCCGTTTGGCGTATCGTGAGGGCTTGACAGAGCGACAACTATTCGCCCACGTAGAGATAGAACGAGGTGAGAATAAACAACCTCGTGCCTTGGACAGAGCCTCGCTGAACAAATTAGAGGAGTTGGTTTTTGAGCCATATGAAGTGGAGTTGGAAACCGCTCGCAATCTCTTTCTCTTTTCTTGCTTTACGGGTGTTGCTTACTGCGATATGGTCATCCTTAGTCGGGAGCATCTCTTTACGGACGATGAGGGGGCGTTATGGCTGAAATTCCGCAGATAAAAGACCGATATCCTTTGCCGTGTGAGGCTCTTGCCTGAAGCCATACACTTGATAGAGCATTATCAATCTGACGAACGAACCACGCTCTTTGCTCCCATTGCCTATTCGGCTTATCTCGTCCAACTCAAAGCTCTGCAACTTCGAGCAGGTATATCTATTCCTCTTTCGGCACACGTTGGTCGCCATACTTTTGCGACCTTGATTACTTTGGAGCGAGGTGTTCCCATCGAAACGGTCAGCCGAATGCTGGGACACAGCAACATCCAAACGACCGAGCGATATGCTCACGCTACCCCGAAGAAACTCTTCGATGAGTTTGAGCGATTTCTCTTTTTCACCGAGGATTTGCAACTCTTTTTGTGACATTCAAGAATATGCTCTCAAAAGCACCTAAGCTTTTCCGAGAAAGCAATAAAGCTTTTGCCCGAAAGCTTAGTAGCTTTGAGTAAAAATCTATCCCCAAGGTTCAAGAAAAGGTGAAATAGCGTGAATGATTTGTGAGTCAGTCAGTTCTGTTTTTTGACCCTTTCGACGCAAAACCTCGAAAAGACGGGGTTATACCAACTTCGGACAGAGTAGCGTTACCAAAACATTACCACCTCCTTTGCAAGTGAGGATTGGGAAAAGCGGTAACGAACAGCGCAATATCCGACCTGAATTTCGGGGATTACCTCCTGCAAAGGTACTTCGATGAAAGGAAACAGGCAAATAAATTGTGGATTGCTTCTTTACCATTGAACGACAATATTTTGCATAGCAACAAATAACCTGACAATGAATAGTTTTGTAAACCGTAAAAAGTCAGAGTTATGCGTAGTACGTTTAAGGTTCTGTTCTACCTCAAAAAGAACGCCCCCAAGAAGAACGGTTCCGTTCCCGTGATGTGCCGTATCACCATTGATGGTACAATAGCCCAGTTCAGTTGCAAATGCGACATCCATCCCGACTTGTGGGACATCAAGAGCAACCGAGCTTCGGGAAAAAGTACCGTGGCCTTGGAAACCAATCGTTTCTTGGACAAGATACGTGTCGGCATCAATGCCAAATACAAGGAGATAGCCGAGCGGGATAACTATGTCACTGCCGAGAAAGTGAAGAACGCTTTCTTGGGCTTGGAAATGCGGCATGAAACCTTGCTGAAAGTCTTTGCCCAGCACAATGAGGACTTTTTCAAACAGGTCGATGCAGGCTTGCGATGCCCATCCACCTACCACAAGTATTGCACGGTCTATAAGCATCTGGAGGAGTTCATCAAGAACCGCTACCGTGTCAGCGACATTGCTTTGAAAGAACTCACTCCGGCTTTCATTACCGACTTTGACATCTTCCTGCGCACCGAAAAGCAATGCTGTAACAATACGGTATGGATTTATATGATGCCCCTTCGCCGTATGATTACTATTGCCCGGAACCACGGCTGGATAGTCCGTGATCCGTTCGTGGATTACAGCATCTCCGCCGAGAGTACCGACAGGGATTATCTGACCAAGGATGAAATCCGCAGGCTGTTGGATTTGAAGTTCAGGCGTAAATCAATGGAGTTAGTTCGGGATTTGTACGTTTTCTGCTGTTTTACGGGGTTGTCCTTTACCGATATGAAGAACCTGACCAAAGACAACCTTCAGACTTCCTTTGACGGTAAACTCTGGATTATGACCAAGCGACAAAAGACGGGCGTGGAATCCAACATCATGCTTTTGGATATTCCGAAGCAGATTATCGAGAAATACGATGGTATGGCAAATGACAACCTGCTTCTGCCCGTTCCGACGTATATGACCGCTTGCAAAAACATCAAGAAAATCATCGGACTCTGCGGTATCGAAAAAGAGATTACGTGGCATACCAGCCGCCATACTATGGCGACGGAAATCTGCCTGACCAACGGCGTTCCCATCGAAACCCTTTCCAAGATGCTCGGACACACAAATATCCGCACCACGCAGATTTACGCCAAAATTACCCACGAAAAGGAAAGTCGGGACATGGCGGCACTCTCCGATAAACTGAGTAAGATAGAGCAGTTCAATGGTATCACGATATAATAAGGAGGAGGAGCGATGAAAAGAGAAATCATAACCATTGGAGAGAACGGAAAAGTACATATCCCGACAACTCCCGTTTGGATGTCGGCTTGTGAAATAGCCGATTTGTTCGGCGTATTCTCCGGTAAGATAAACAGCCACATCAAATCTATCTTCAAAGAGGGTTTGTTCAGGGAAGACGAGGTGATGTGCACCTTATTTTCCAAAGGCGGTGCGGTGGATTTATACAACCTTGAAATGATTACGATGCTGTCGTTTCGATTTGCCTCTACAGAAGCCAAGAACTTCCGTAAATGGATAATCGGAAGAGTGACCGAAGAGAAGAGAACAAGTCCTCCGCTACTCATGTGCTATACCAAAGGCGGATGGTACAACTAAATATGAGAACAGGCAGTAAAAAGCATTTTTCTTACTGCCTGTTTTTAGTGAATTTGAATAAACAATCAGCCTTGTGCCAGAGCCGTCCAGAATCGGTCTTCTTCATCAATTCGTTCAGAGAACAGCCAAACCTCCTTTATCAGGTCATTCTCAAAACGGAAAAGATCTACTCCTTTCATCTCCATCGAATGTCCGTTTGCCGACACCGCAAATCCAATCGCAGCCACGACCAAATCTCCGTTTTCTGTCACATAATCCACTTGGTCGATAGCGAATGTCCCATTGCTCAATTGAGCCATCCTTCCCAAATGGACGAAAACATTCTGCTTGCCGTTGTAGATGCCCGACAATGTACCCTTTCCCGGCTGATGCCATACCAAATCATCGGAGAGCAATGCCCCCACCGTTTCAAAATCACCCTGTGCCAAAGCTGTATAGAATTGGCTCACTTTTTCTGTTTTCTTTTCCATAAATCTGTATTTTAATTGTTGAAATCACTGCAAAGTTATACCTTTGCACTACTATCAGCAAGTACATACAATATTGTATGATACACACTATATTGTTAGAGTTGCTGATTATCAATAAGAAAAAAGTTTTATATGGAAAGAAAAATTTCAGACACAGAATGTCCCGTGCGAAAGTCTATGCAGATTTTTGCAGGTAAATGGACTTTGCTCATCATTTTTCAAATCAACCACAGGATAATCCGTTACGGAGAACTCAAACGTGCTATTCCCGGTATCAGCGAGAAGATGCTTATCGACGAGTTAAAATTCCTGTGCGGTAAAGGGCTGATTAAAAAGAAACAGTACCCCGAAGTTCCTCCCAGAGTAGAGTACTCCCTCACGCCATTGGGCGAGAAAGTTTTGCCGATTATAGATGAGATAGCTAAATTCGGTATGGAGAATTTGTAATCCGTCAATAGCTTCTTCTGTGAGCCTTAATTGAAAAAAGATTGCTATTGACAGTATGTCTTACGTTTCAGCAAGAGCAGGCAGTAAGAAGCATTTTTCTTACTGCCTGTTTCTCTGTCAAGGCTTCTCAAACCGAGGGCGATAATTCTCCTGTAATAGTTTTTCCACATCTTCTTCCCTGTAGAGTACCTTTCCTCCTAACTTGATAAAGGAGATTCTCCCCATGTTGCGATAATCCTGTAACGTGCGCCGGTTGATATGCAACAGGCGGGACAGCTCATCATCTGTCAGATAGCGATGCCCGTTAAGCAGAGGTCTGTTCTTTTTCCGCAGGACATCTATTCCCTTTATCATGCGGTCGCTCGCGTTGAGAAAGTGCGCAATCTCTTCGTTGTTCTTGGTCTTTACATCGTTGTCCATATTTTACATCGGATTTAGTGGTGATACTATTCATTGGTCATAAAGCGAAGGATTGTTCGAGCAGTTTCCCGACATCCTCCGGCTTGTAGAACATCTTATACCCTATTTGCGTATAGGGCAGCATTCGGTTGCTGCGGTAAGTTTGCAGGGTACGCAAACTGATGTTCAGGATTTGGCAGACATCCTGATTGTCCAGCCACCTGCCCATACGCTTTTCGTCGCACTCCCGACACAGGGCATCGACTTTGGCGGTCAAAATGCGAAAACGCTCCATCATGGCTTCATACGTTTTCTTCTCGATTGTTATTACTTCCATATTCTTGTCCGTTTTAATGTTACACTTTGTGCAAATGTACTTACGGAGTAAGTGTTCAAAACCAACATTTCCTTTACTGCGTACTTGTGGCTTCAATATGGATGCTTTTGTCGTATGGCTTTTGGAATAAGACTGAAAAATCTCTATTCAGTACATATTTAGCATACAATCCGGACGGATTTAACTCCCGAACTTTGCAGCATAATCAAATTCAAAGCGTCATGGATGTCATAACAATCGAAAGCAAAGCCTACCACGAACTGATGGGCAAAATAGAGAAAATCCTCCGATATGTGGAGAAAGAGGAAAAGGCAAAGATAGAATATGAGAACCGCCTTGTTACCAATGATGAGTTAGCCGATATACTTGGTATCAGCAAGCGTACCCTTCAGCGTATGCGCAGTACGGACAGAATCAGCTACAAGATGATCTACGGACGTTGCTACTATGACCTGCACGACATCGAGGAGGCGATACGAAACAAGAGTTTGTACTGCAATCCTCAGAATCTGAAAGAGCTGCGGCATAACTTCGAACTTAAAAGCAGGAGGATAAAGAATGGAACTATTGGATAGAGAGACTTTCCTTGAATGGATGGAACGCATCATGAAGCGTTTCGATGACTTGAAGCAGACGGCTCCCGACATCCCCCAACGTCCGATGATAGACGGAGAACCACTGCTGGATAACCAAGAGGTGTGCATGATGCTTCAAGTGAGCAAGCGTACCCTGCAACGTTACCGAGATTCGGGAACACTTCCTTACCACATCGTCTATCACAAGACGTGGTATCTGGAATCGGAAATCCTTTCCTTTATGCAAACCCACTTTACGGAAAATCTCAAACGCAAGAGGAAGAGAGTGCCCAAAGACACGTAATTTTGGATTGATCGCAACAGCAAAGCCCCCGTTTTGTCGTAATGACAAGTCGGGGGCTGCTGCTTGAATTACAGATTACATTTTCGGTCTGACGATAAACACCTTTTCCGCCAAAGACGGCGGTAGTCCGTCCATTGCGGGCTGTGTAGCAGAGCTACTCTGCCCATTGCTTTCCAACGGTCTGTCGGTTTGAGCCACGGAGGTGCTGACGGAGGAGGCGGCGACAGTCGGCTCAATCGGACGTGACCGTTCCATTTCTTCTGTCTTTCCTTTCTCATCCAGCATCATCTCCGCACTTTCTTGCTCACTCTCTCCCTGCTCGATGGGTTTTAGAGAGAGCTGTATCTTGCGGTCAAGGGCGGCAAGTTCCGTTTTGAGGTCTTTGAGCTGCTCTTCCTTCTTCCAAGAGCCGTTCACTACCTCCTGCAATACGGGAATATCCTTGGCTATCTTTTCCGTTTCCGCCTTATACTTCTCAATCAAGCCGGGTATCTTCTCCAAGGCGTTCAGGAAGTTCATGCAGGCGAGTTGCGGGTCTGCCGCAATCCTACCATTGTTGTAACTGTACTTCATTCCGCTTTCTCCCATAACGAAGAACTTGTTCTGCGAAAGGTCGAAAAGGTCTTTGGAGGAAGACTCCGTCTTGACCACAAGATTAAATCCGTAGAGTGTTCCGATATTGAAATACTCTCCCCGTGTGCAGGCTTTCTCGTTGATTTCCGCGAGTTTAGCAGCGATGCGTTTCGGGTCGCTTCCTTCCACCCCTTTGAGCGTTATCGGATTAAGAATATTGCCGTCCTTATCCTTCTGCACACGGCTTTGGTACAAATCCCAGTCACTTTGGAAACGGGCAATCAACTCCTTGTTGCCGTCCACCGTCCGCACGACTTCATCCAATCGGCTTCGGGAGGATGACTTGCTGCGAATGAACGCCTGTCGTTCGCTGTCCAAACCGGCAATCTTTTTCTCCAACTTTGCCTTTTCCAACAAATCGGTATTTCCGGAGAGGATGGCAACATATTCGGAAAAATTCATTCCCGACTTCTCGTCCATACTTCCCTCGTCGATGGTACGGCTGCCCATACGGTTGTTTTTGAGCTGTTCGATGAAGAGTTGCTTGTTGTGCAGCAAGTTGAATTTATAGCTGTCAAGCGACTTCTCTACGGCATAGATGATGACATCCACCTTGTTGTCGGCATGGAACTTGGCAACCTCATTACCCTTACGCACGGCTCGTCCGTCCCTCTGTTCCAAGTCGGAAGGACGCCACGGCGTGTCCAAATGATGGATGGCTACGGCACGTTTCTGGGCGTTCACACCTGTGCCGAGCATACTCGTAGAGCCGAAAAGCACTCGGATTGAACCTTCATTCATACCTGCGATGAGCGTCTTTCGAGCCTTGTCGGTCTTGGCTTCCTGAATGAAGCGTATTTCCTGAGCGGGTATGCCGTGGTCTTCCACCAGTTTGCGCTTGATTTCCGAATAGGGATTCCATTCACCGGGCTTATAAGTGCCGAGGTCACTGAATACGAACTGCGTTCCTTTCTGTGCGTCAAACTTGCGGTAATACTCCGCTATCTTGGCGGCACAGTGGGAAGCCTTGTTATCCACATGATCCCCGTACTTTTTCGGGTCAATGAGCCTCAGATCCAAGCTCATCTTCCTAGCCATATCCGTTGCTATGAGCATCTTGGCTTTCTCCTCTCTATCGGAGAGTTTCTCTCGTCCCAATAATTCCGCATTCCCCGTTTTGGCAAATTCCACCAACTTGGCGATGAACTCCTCCTGTTCAGGTGTGGGTGGTATATTGTGCATAATCTCATTCTTTTCGGGTCGGTCTATGCCAATGTCCTGCGCCGTCCGATAATCAGTGATTTGAGCATAGAACGCCGCCAACTCAGGTACTTTGATAAAATAGCGGAAACGCTCTTTTTGTACAATTTCGTTAGTAACGGAAAACTCATAATCCACCGACTTCTTGGCGAAGATGGCTGCCCACGCATCAAAGGTCTTGATATGCTGTGCTTCGAGGGCTTGGGGACGCAGGTACTTGAACAGCAGATACAACTCCGTGAGTGAGTTCGATATGGTCGTACCCGAAAGGAAAGTGGCTCCCAAGTCTTTCCCCGTCCGCTCCTGAATGGTTCGGATAGCAAAGAGCATATTCAAGGCTCTTTGGCTGCCCTCGCTGTTGCCTAATCCTGCCACACGGTCGTGGCGGGTGTTGAACATCAGATTCTTGAACGTGTGCGACTCGTCCACGAAAAGGTGGTCAATACCCATTGTCTTGAAATCCACTATATCGTCCTTGCGGTTCTCTATCTTGAACTTGATTTCATCCAACTTTGCCCGTAAGTTCATCTGCCGCTTGACAAGCCCTTTCTCCATCGCACGGGAAATACTATGCCCTTGTCGGCGTAGAACTTCCAAGTTCTCTTCCACGCTGTCCAACTCGTCCTGAAGGATTTTTTGCTGTATCTCGTCCGATTGTGGTATCATACCGAATTGGTCGTGCGTGAGGACAATGCAATCCCAGTTGTTATTCTTGATATCGTGGAAAATCCGCTGCCGCTTGTCAGGCGTGAAATCGTTCTTGCCCGGATAGAGCAGTTTGGCATTCGGGTAAGCCGTTTGGAAAGTCTGTGCTATCTCCTGCACGTTGGCTTTGAGAGCGAGTATCATCGGCTTGTTCGCCAAGCCGAGTCGCTTCATCTCATACGCAGCGGTGCACATGATGAGCGTTTTTCCCGCTCCCACCTGATGGTCGCAGATTCCTCCTCCATTGAGCTTGAGCATCCACACGGCATCTTTCTGACTGTCGTACAGGCTTTCGATACCTAAGCCTTTCAGATTAAGGTCGGGGAATGTCTGATGGGAACCATCATACTGAGGACGCACAAAACAATTGAAAGTGTCATTGTAGAGTTTCTCCAGCCGCTGCTTGAACTCATCGCTCTGCTCGTTCAGCCAATCGGTGAAGCCGTTTCGTATCTCGTCGATTTTGGCGTTTGCCATCTGTATGGCTTCGGTATCCCGTACCTTGACCTCCTTGTCGCCGACCATGATTTTCTTGGTGATGTCGGGCGTTGTATTCAGCAGGGCGTGCTTCATCAGGGCAATGCCATCGTAGCGACGATGCTGCCCCCGCACACAGAACCTGTCCCAGATATTGGCATTGTGCATCCGTGCCTCCACGGAATATTCGTCCGCACTTGAATTGTAGCGTATCGTCACCTCCGTGTCGAAGAGGTGCGAGGCATAGTCTGAGTAGAGATTTACGGGAATCCATCGCTCCCCGAAGTTGAAATCCAAGTCCACGAAAGGAATCGGTTCGGGGATGGCATCTTTCAGTGCCTGCAAGGAGGCTTGCGCCCTTGTGTCCTCCGGATGCTCCAAGAGATATTGTCCGATACGCTCCGAAGCGGCAACCACATTGCCCGATATGAACTTCTCGGCAATTTCATACTCTCCCTCCAAGGGATTGTAGTAAATCCTGCCACGCAGCTCGGAGAGCATTTCCTCTTCGGAACTTTCGGGAAGCAATGACAGCATATACTCGATGTCCACCGTGCCGAATTTATTGAGTGAAGCCGAGAGAGCTTCTTGGGCATTGCTCACCTCTGTCACTTCGTGCAGGCTGAAAGAAACGGGTTGATGGAAAATATCGGCTTTGAGCGTTTCTTTATCCACCTTCCGTTCCAAGAAAAGGATCTCCCTGCCACCGGCATCCATCAGGATCTGCTCGTGGTTTTTGCGGTCGTTCAGATGCCCGTACAGCCGTACGAAACGGTCATACAGTTCATTGAGATTCTGTCGCAAGGATTCATTTGCCACCTTACGTTCCGCTTCATAGTCATAGAGTGCGTGGTAGGCGTCACGCAGGTCTATGTAGAGCAGCATTTTCTGTCGTTCTTGGGACGGGAGGTCTATGGGCTGGAACATTCGGTTGTCCTCCATATCGAGGACAAGCATTCCGACCTGAAAGTCCGAAGCCAGCAAAGAACCCTCTCTGAGGTGTTCATGCCATAAACCCTCATAGGGACGCTGCTGCATCCCTTTCTCCTTGTCCTGCTGCCACCATAGTTCGTTCGTGTCTTTCAGTCCGTGTGCCGTCTCACCGCTTTGTGAAGTCTCGGAAAAAAGGGAAGGTGAAGCGACAGGCTTCGGTTTTACGGCCGCTTTTCGTTTGGGCTTTTCCTCTTGAATGACGTTGCCGAAAAGGTCGAGCAGTTGTACCTGTGGAACGACACTGCTTTGGGTTTGTTCTTTCGGCTGTTCCTCTTTCGATTGCACCGCCTCTTGGTGTGGTTGCTCTTCTTGCGAAGTGGCAGGCGTAAGCGTTGGCTCTTCCTGCTTGACTTCGGGAGGAACGGAAACGGCAACTTGGGACTGCTCCTGAATGGAGATATGTTTTTGGTACAATGCCACGTCCAAGCGTTTGGCTAAATCCGCCCGCAGGATTTTGCCCATATCGGTGGCGATGCCTTCCGATCCGCCTTCGTGATGGAACAGGATGGCAGGCTTGCCGTAAGGGTCGGTATCCTGCTTCCACTCGGTATGCACAATTTGAGACATACTTCGCAGATAGGTATTGAACAGCACTCCGCTGGGGCGTTTCTCACTCTTGATGAAACGCTGTTCCTCTTCGGTCAGACTTGTCTTGTCGCTCTGCTTTTGCAGGACGATAAGGTCACTGCCCACTTCCGTTCCTGCATTCTCCGAGAAGAGATTGTTGGGCAGACGGACTGCCGAGACAAGGCGGGTATGGTTCATCAGCCACTCCCGTACCGGCTCATTCGTCGGGGCATTCATGACGCCTTGCGAGGTGATGAATGCCAACACACCACCTTCACGGAGCATATCCACCCCCTTGACAAAAAAGTAATTGTGCAGGGACATGCGGGCAACCTTTCGGGCGGGCTCGTTCGTCTTGCTGAAAACAGGGTCAAAGACAGCCACATCTCCGAAAGGAATGTTGCTGCTGACCACATCGAAATAACCTCCGAGCTTGGATTCGATTTCCTCGAACCCTCGGATGCGTATCTTGTCTTCGGGATGCAGGGCGGAGAGCATCTGTCCCGTAAGGATGTCTTTCTCGAAACCAAAAGTCGTATGTCCTTCGGCTGCAATGCTATCAAAAGAGTGGATGAATTCGCCCATTCCCGCCGAGGGGTCGAGGATGCGTTGGGGGACGATGCCTGCCTCCTGTAAGGAAGCGGCAATCTCCCGCACTACGGGTGCAGGAGTATAGAAAGCGGTCATCACGGAGTTTTTCAGGCTCTGCATATAGCTCTTGTATTGCGACTCGGAAGCGGTATTGTCCCGAATGGTGCGATGCAGTTCCATTACCAAGGGGAAAAGCTCCAATTCCGACTTGTTCCATCGAGCGATGTCCTCCATCGTGTTGGCAGGAGAAAGAATACACTTCAAAGCCCCGAAGCCCGTATAGGCTTCCAATATCGTACGCTCTTCGGGTGTCGCCGTGCGCTGTTCCCGATGCAGGGCAAAGACCGTCTTGATGGCTTCTATGTTTGCCCTTAGATGCTCCCTTTTATTATAGTGTGCCATCTTCTTCGAGTTTTAGTTGGACAAAGCCCGTAATCTCCGTATAAAGGGAGTTATATTCGGGCGTATAAGCGAACTCGTCCGAAATCGGATACTTGGCAAAAACCTCCTCCAAAAGTGGGCACAGGCGGATGGCGGTCTCTCTGACCGCTTCGAGCGGCACTTCGGCGGAGAACTCGTTCCAAAGCACGGAAGAGATGGTATCGTGGCGGGAGAAGTGCAGACCCGCATAGAGTGTCTTATTGGCGATGCCGATACATTCGGCTATGGGAAGACCGGCATTAAAGGCTTCGGCATAGGCTTCGGAAGCGGCTGCCGCACGTTCTTTGACAAAAGGGATGTCATCGGCTTTTTCGGGATGGCTTTCCCGAAGAAAAGAGAGCATGGAAAGCTCGTAGTATGAAAAATGAATGGCTGTCATTTTGAATGATTTTAGTGAGGTATATAATGCAAAGGCACTCGACGTCCCCGCCGAGTGCCACCACTAAAATCCGCAGTAAAAACAAGATGATTGTTTATGACCGCATCATTCAGTGGCAAAATTAGCAATTTACGGGGATTTACCTTCGGGATTTGCCCGTTTTCTTGCGTTCGGGAAAGACAAAGACCGTCTTGAACTCTCCGTCCAAGGAGAGCGAAGCCTCGAAGCTTTTGCCCGATTTGGAGGTAAAGCCCTTGATGA
This sequence comes from Porphyromonas crevioricanis, assembly GCF_900476255.1. NCBI lineage: Bacteria > Pseudomonadati > Bacteroidota > Bacteroidia > Bacteroidales > Porphyromonadaceae > Porphyromonas > Porphyromonas crevioricanis. The sequence goes on along the minus strand of NZ_LS483447.1, from coordinate 1,976,096 downwards.
TGCCAGTCTCTCCGTTTACCGCCAACTGCGTCAGTTGTTCGTCTGTGAGACTCTTGCCTGCCACGCTGCGGAAAAGGGTCAGCCCGCAATCGGGATCGGAGCATTTGGCACATCGGGGATAGAAGACCAATGAGCCTTTACCGCATTTGGGGCAATGGATGTCGCTCTGTTTCTTGGGGAAGAGGATTTTGGAGGAGAGCAGTTCGTCGGTAATCTGTGTGGCATAGCTTTCGATGCCCTTGCGAAACTCTTGCTCTTTCAACTCTCCCCGTTCGATTCTCGCCAAGTTCGCTTCCCACTGTCCGGTCATCTCGGCATTGCCGATTTTCATCTCCCTAACGATAGAATAGACGGCAAGTCCTTTCTCCGTGGGAACAAGCGACTTCTTTTGACGCACCATGTACTCGCGTGCAAAGAGGGTTTCGATGATGGCGGCACGGGTAGCAGGCGTGCCGATACCGCAATCCTTGAGCTGTGCACGCAGTTCCTCGTCCTCCAACTCTCTGCCTGCCGTCTCCATCGCTGCCAACAGCGAGCTTTCCGTGTGCAGGGGCTTGGGCTTGGTCGTTCCCTGTGCCAACGAACAGGCACAGAGCGGAAGTTGCTCGCCTTCCTCCCATTGTGGGATGATGATGCCTTCTCCGTTTTCACGGCTTTCCCGTTCTTCGGCTTCCGCCTGCTCCTTGTCTTTTTTCCTGCTGTTTTTGAGGACGGCACGCCAGCCCTCTTCCTTGATGATTTCTCCTTTGAGGATAAACTTCACATCCTCGCAGACGGCAGTAACCGTACTGACATCTTTCACACAACGGGCGGAAAAAGCTTCGAGCACACGTCCGGCTATCATATCGTAAATGACCGCTTCCTCTCCGAACATGTCTATCGGCTTCTTGCCTGTGATGAGCAGGGCGTGATGGTCGGTTACTTTCTTGCCGTCCACCGAATGCGCATTGAGTTCGGTCAGTTGGCGAGCATAGACACCCCAGACGGGATGGGCGTGCAAAAAGGCTATCAAGGTGGGAATTTCAGCAAAGACATCTTCGGGAATATGACGGCTACCCGTGCGTGGATAGGTAATGTATGCCTTCTCGTAGAGTTTCTGCGCCAAGGAAAGGGTCTGTTCCGCCGAATAGCCGAACCGGCTGTTCGCTTCTTTCTGCAGAGTGGTCAAATCATACAGAAGCGGTGGCTCCTGTTTGGTTTCCTTACGCATAACGGTCTCTACTGTGGCATAATGAGCTTGTTTGAGTTTCTCGTACAGGGCAGTAGCTTCCGTCTTATCGAACCAGCGGTCGGCAGAGGAGAAACGGAAGCTCTCATCACCTTCCTTTACGGCAAGGCTGAGTTGCCAGAATGGCTGTGGCTCGAACTTCTTGTTCTCCAAGAAACGAGAGCAGACCATACAGAGGGTCGGGGTCTGTACCCTGCCCAAGGAGTAAGTACCTCGTCCTGCCGCTATGGATATGGCTTGGGTGGCATTGATGCCCACCAGCCAGTCGGCTTCGCTGCGGGCGCGGGCGGCATAATAGAGGTTGTCATACGCCACTCCGCTTTGCAGACGGGCAAGCCCCTCTTTGATCGCTTTGTCCGTGAGCGAGCTGATCCATAGACGGTCGAAGGGTTTGGCAATGCCGAGATACTCGTAGATGAACCTGAAGATTAACTCACCCTCACGTCCTGCATCGGTGGCGACGATAATGCCCTCGCACGCTCGGAAGAGTTTTTCGATGATTTTGAGTTGGGCGACTGCTGCAGCGTCGGCTTTATAGCCTTTACCCTCTTTGATTTGACGGGGAATAAGGGTAAAGACGGGAGGAAGAATCGGCAGGTTCTCTTTGCGGAAACCCTTGATGCCGTAGGCTTCGGGCATGGCTGCCGTTATCAGGTGTCCCAATGCCCACGTGACGGCATAGCCGCCTCCTTCGATATAACCATTCTTCTTGTTGGTTGCCCGAACGACACGGGCGATTTCACGAGCTACGCTCGGCTTTTCTGCTATGATGACTTTCATTTGTTCTTACTTTTTGGATATTAGTGGTGGCGGATTACATTTTCATTCCCTTGGAACGTTTCTTCTCTTCTTCTTTCTGTTCTTGCCCAGCGGTAGGCTCTGTCTGTCCCTGTTTGAGCGGCTCCTTTACATGCTTGGTAGCCTCGTTGGTCTTGCCTTCGGAATTGACGGCGACCTGCGTGTGGGAAGCATTGTCGGGAATGACTTCTTTGGCTTGGGACTTGTCGGGATTCCATTTGAGAAAGTCGAACTTGTTCTTCTCGAAGTTGGCGCGGACATAGGCTTTGAAAGGTTCTCCCTTCTTGTCGATAAGCCCGGTCATATAGACCGTCTGCCCTGCTTTAAGCTTTGCCTGTTCTTCGGGAGAGATGTCGCGTCCCAACATCTTCTTGGGGACATGCAATTCTTTCTGCTCCGCCTGTTCCTGTCTTTCGGGGGCTTGCCTTTGTCGTTGTTCCTGCTTGGACGAGCCGAAACGAAATTCAATAGACCGCTTGTCGGCATTGAATTGAAGGTTGGCATTGAAATGCTTGCCCGTTTTGGAGGTCATACCCTCCACATAGATGCTTCTGCCTTCCGAGAGTTCCTTTTTTTGCTCATCGGTCAGCTTCACGCCCTTGATTTCATCGGGGATGCGTACCCGGTCGGCACTCAGGGCGATGATGTCGTTCGTCAGGCGGTCGATACTCACGAAACTGCGGGTCGGCTCAGCTTTGCCGGGGAAGGTCAGCTCCACGGTACGACCGAGGTTGCCCGTTTCTCTTAGGGCTTTCTTATCCTCGTCGGTGAAGGTATGCCCGAAGAACTCGCGTTCCAACTGTGGTTCCTTGCGAATGGCGTGGACGACGGGGATAAACATACCGTCTCCGGAGGCTTTCAGGGAAAGACGGGCATCGGTGTAGAGGGAGACTTCGCCGATTTTGATGCTGATGGGAACAAGCGGAGTCTTGCGATATTGAAGCAGGTCATCAAGATGCTTGCCCTTTTCCAGACTTTCACGGCTTACGCCCATCTGCTCGAACTGCTCCCACTTCACCTTGTCGGGGTCAATGCCTTGGAAGGACTGTTTCTGCTCCCCTGCATAGTCCGCAGGATTGATACGGGCAGAGTCCAGCATCTCCTTATTGGAGGGGACATCCGGTGCTTTGAGCATCTCCGAGAGTACGCGTGCACTGGCAACGGCACTCTCAAAAGGCACTTTGAAGAAGTTCAGCGGTGTGGGATTCTTGAACTGACGCATGAAGTTGGAGAGGAAGTTTTCCAGCGCATTGCTGTGCTTGTCGAACTTCAGGAAGCTCTGTTCATGCTCGGCGGTGGGCGGAACGGTTTTCAGTCCGCCTTTCTCGTCCGTACCTGTGACGGCTTTGAGATTCTCGTCCTTCTGATCCTTGACCAAAAGGACTTCTTGGTCTTTGATTTTTTCATCCATATTACAATGTATTTAATGACACCAACAGCGGTGCACGGACAAAAGTAAACCAAAGAAACCGTGTATGTTAGAGGTTTGAGATAACTGCGTACTTGTGGCGTTGATATGGATAGAAGTGGCTTTTTAGGAAGAATTGCCTGTGTATGTTTATGTTGGAAATTCTTCTTTTTGCGTACCTATAATATTCAAAAGACGTAAACATGAAATTGAAAAATACTCATTTTTGGGTATTGCGAGAACAGGTTATCAGTGGTACCTTTGCAAAAAATAAACGTGTATTGAAAATGAGTTTTAGTAGGCGAAAGCATATAAGTAAATCTCTACATATGAAAGTAGGGCTTCTCGAAAAGGGAAGCCCTACTTTTTTATGAATATTCCTGAGCGAAATTCGTTTTTGATTCAACGTCAATTTAGCATTCCCTCAGTTGACGACGCAATCAAAATCCTGTATACTATCCTATTATAAAATTCTAAATGCAGACACAAAAAACAAATATCCGTGAGACAATTCTCTTAATTGCCCGCAGAGAATTTATTAATAGAGGTTTTAAGAAGACTTCTATTAAGAGAATTTCGTTTTTGTCAGAAGTAGCTGTTGGGAATATATATAACTACTTTAAGAATAAAGATGAGATTTTTTGCGAGGTTCTTGCTCCTTTAATCAGGTCGTTAGAAAAATACCTGATAGCAAATTCTGGCAGTACTTACCAAACTACAGACGTTTTTTACACCGAAGAAAGTAAAAATCTGATGATAAATCAGATTTTGGGTATCATAACTCCTTATAGAGCAGAGCTTAAACTATTATTTTTTGAATCTTCTGGAACACGATTAGAAAAGTATTTTGATCACTTTTCTGATAGATTTGCTTTAGATGGGGTGGAGTACTTGGAAAAGATGAAAGATAAATATCCTGAAATAGAAACTAAGATTTCACTCTCTTTCATTCGGGTTGCTTGTTCGACTTGGTTTTCTGTATTAAAGGAGATTGTTAGTCAAGACGAACTTAATAAAGAAGAAATTACAAATATAATTTCCACATATGTTGAGTTTACAACAGCAGGATGGAAGAAGATACTAAATATCAAGTTTTAGATTGAAATAAAGTAACACCAATATATTAGTCCGTATGAAAATAGAAAACATCAACAGCATTTTTGAAAGAGTTATAAGTTGGGTACTCAAGAAGAGACTTTTTATTACCATTTTATTTATTGGAATGATAGGTCTATCTGTCATAGGTCTTGAAAAAATTTCGATGAAAACATCTTTCGATGACTATTTCATGAAAGATGATCCTATGCTAATTAAGTCTAATGAGTTTAAGTCCATTTTTGGCAATGATTATTATGTGGCAGTCCTTGTGAAAAACAAAGATTTATTCTCCAAACATAGTCTATTAAAAATCCGAGAGCTTAGTAATGAGTTGGTAGATAGTTTATCTTATGCAGACAAGATAACATCTCTTACAGATTTGGAGTTCACAGTAGGGACAGAAGACGGCTTGAAAATAGAACAAATCGTACCAGATGAAATCCCATCCGACCAAAAATCTTTGCTTTCCATCAAACAGAAAGCATACAGTAAGCCATATTTAGCCAACAAATTAGTATCCAAAGATGCAACTATGACATGGATATTGGTAAAACTTAGACCATTCCCCGAAGAGAATGAATGGAGAAAGATAAGCGACATGTCACCAGAACTCCTTACAGGAAAAGAAGTTGCACATATCATAAATAAGCCTCAATACCAAGATTTATCTCCCAATGCTGCCGGTATGCCCTACTTAAGCTATGAAAAGAATATATTTTTTCAGGGAGAGATGGGACGTCTAATGCTATTTGGATTAATCGCATCCATTCTTGTCATGTTTGTCATAACTCGTTCTTTTAGAGGTATTCTTACTCCATTATTAACTTCTGTTTCGGGGCTTGTTATGGGGCTAGGAATAATTGGCTGGACTGGACTCTACTTAGACACGACTACAATGATGATTGTCTTGCCCCTATCTTTTGCATGTTCAATAGCTTATAATGTCCACCTCTATAATCTGTTTAAGACCACATTTTTAGAAACAGGCAAGCGAAAGTTTTCTGTAATTAAAGCAATTGGTGGTACAGGATGGGGAATCTTGTTATCTGCACTTACAACAATAGCTGCTATGCTGACTTTTCTCTCTATGGAAATAGTCCCCATGCAAGCTATCGGTGTCAATTCCTCTTTGTGTTTAGCCTCAATTATAATTACTTGCTTATTTATGACGCCTATCATCCTCTCTCTTGGGAAAGACCATAAACCTCATTCAAATATGGCAAAAAGCATTGAAGGGAGACTTGGCAATACCTTCCAAAAATTAGGTGGATTTGTTGTACGCAAACACAAGATGTTAATTATTGTATCATGTCTTGTAACCGTGGTCTGTGGAATAGGGTTATTTAGCATAGAACCTGCTTTTGATTTGGAGAAAACGGTCGGACGCAAAGTACCATACGCTAAGAGATTCTTGGATTTATGTAATACGGAATTGGGTAGTATGTACTCCTATGATTTAATGATAACATTACCGGAAGAAGGTGATGCCAAACTACCAGATAACTTAAAGAAGTTGGAGCAACTAAGTAACGTGTCAGAAACATATGCTTTGACCAAACGTCACAATTCAATCTTGGATATAATCAAAGATATGAACTGTACATTGAATGAGAATAATCCAGCATTCTATAAGATACCCGACGATACCGATATGATAGCTCAATTATTGTTGCTCTATGAGAATGCAGGAGGAACGGAATCAGAGTATTGGATGGATTATGATTATAAAAGATTGAGACTACAGATAGAAATACAGTCATACAACTCGAATGAAGCAGAAAAGGAAATGAGAGGCATTCAGGCAGAGGCTCAAAAACTATTTCCTAAAGCACACGTATCTATGGTCGGAAATCTCCCTCAATTTACCATGATGCAACAGTATGTGGAAAGAGGGCAAATGTTGTCTGTTCTTTTATCTGTATTGATAATCGGTATCATTCTGCTTATTGTCTTTAGAAGTTGGAAAGTAGGGCTTGTCGGTATGATTCCCAATATTGCTCCGGCTCTTATTGTCGGAGGAATGATGGGATGGCTTGACTATCCTCTTGATATGATGACAGCTTCGCTTATCCCCATGATATTAGGATTATCGGTGGATGATACGATTCATTTCATCAACCACGGATGTGTTTCATTTAATTCCTGTAAGAATTATACTGAAGCAATAAAACGAACATTCCGCTCAGAAGGGGTGGCAATTGTTATGTCTACCGTCATTATTACAATAGCATTTCTTGGGTATCTTGTGTCAGACGCAACACAAATACATAACTGGGGAATTCTGGCAGGAGCAGGAATGGTTTCAGCCCTTCTTGCAGATTTATTCTTAGCTCCAATATTATTTAAATATTTGAATCTGTTCGGGAAAGAAAATCCTCAAAAAGCAACCCAATTATGAAGAAGGAATTAGTAAAATCACTGTTTATCGTTTTTCTGGCGTGCATAACAGCAAGTAGTGGATTTGCCCAAAGTACATTCACACAGAACAAACACGAAGCAGACAATGACCATGACCACGAAGGACGGTTCTTTGTAGGAGGGGCTGTATCGTTTTGGGCTGACAATAAAGACAAGACTCTGACATTAGACCTTTGTCCTGAGATAGGCTATCTTTTCAATGATAGTTGGGGAGTCGGCATGCTCCTTGGGTATGAGTATGAACGTAGAGAGACAAGTGAAACAAAGACCATAGGCAACGCCTTCAAAATTTCACCTTTTGTCCGCTACTATTATTTCCATAGAAGTCCATTCAATCTTTATTTGGATGCAGGGGGAGGCTTCAATTTTTCCAGAGAGAAAGAGGGTGGCACTACGAAATATCTCAATGGGTTTGAAATAGGAATACGTCCTGGAGCTTGCGTCGACCTTACCGAAGGGCTTTGCCTCTGTTTTCGTATGGGCTTTGTCGGCTACAGAAACGACTACTTTATGGCTGAAGAACCAAAAATGGGAACCAAAGGCTTCGGACTTCGTTTTGCACCCGAAGAGCTAATGATTGGATTAGAACTGGAGTTTTAAGTCCGTAATTTTTGTAATGAAATGATATAATCAACAATGATAAGGCAATGAAGAAAACATTTTTAATGGTAGCAATGACTATCGCATTAACAGCTACTGCAATGGCTCAGACGGGCAGAGAGATTGCCCAGAAAGTAAAAGACCGTCCCGATGGAGATACCCGTCAATCGGAATTGGTCATGAAACTAATCAACAAGCGCGGAGCGGTGCGCGAGCGTAAACTAATATCTTACTCCATCGATGTGGGCAAAGGGAAGAAAGACCGCAAGAGCGTCATGTTCTTCCAATACCCCGGTGATGTAAAAGGCACAGGCTTCCTCACATGGGATTACGATGATGCGAACAGAGATGATGATAAATGGCTCTATCTGCCTGTGATGAAGAAAACTCGCCGTATCAGTGGTTCTTCTGCCAAACAGGATTACTTTATGGGTAGCGACTTCACTTATGATGATATGGGCAGTCGTAATGTGGATGAAGACACCCACAAGTTATTGGGTGAAGAAACCATCGGTGGAAAAAAGTGCTGGAAATTGGAATCCACACCCAAAGACAAACGTGAGATTTATTCCAAGAAAATTGCCTTCATACGCCAAGACTGTCTGATAGCTGTAAAGGTGGAATATTACGATAAGATGGGCAAGCTACACCGTCGTCTTGAATTATCGGACATTACCAAAGTGGAAGGATTTTGGATTGCTAAAAAACTACACATGACCAATGTGCAGACAGGGCATCAGACTATTCTTGAAATAAAGAGTCCCAAGTATAATCTCCCGATGGAGGAGGCAAAGTTCAATGTTACCACTTTGGAGAAAGGACGGTTATGATGACAAACGGAAGTAATCATTCTGCAAAATTCTTGCTACTGTTTTTCCTGCTCTTACCTATACAAACTATATGGGGGCAAGAGCAGGAGGACTCGTCGTGGCAACTTAAAGGTTTTGTGGATACCTATCATGCCGTCCGTTCCGAAAAACCGAACAACTTTATGTCTTCGCGCACGAGAATAAGGGGCGAGATAGGTAAAAGTTTTGAGGGCTCTTCGCTCTTTGTCTCATTCAACGCAACTTACAATGCATTATTAAAAGAGCGTACAGGTGTTGAACTGCGGGAAGCGTATCTTGACCATCGAGATGACCATTGGGGCTTTCGCCTTGGGCGACAATTGGTCATTTGGGGGGCGGCAGACGGTGTGCGCATTACTGACTTGGTATCGCCCATGGATATGACAGAGTTTCTGGCACAAGACTACGATGATATCCGTATGCCGGTCAATGCCCTACGTTTCTTCCTCTTCAATGACAAGATGAAGCTCGAATTGCTTGCTGTTCCCACATTCGAGGGATATAAGCTGTCCACCGATGCCACCAATCCGTGGAGCATATTGCCGCAAGAGCCTCCTCTGACCATTGTGTGGAGCGAAGCAGGAAGCCGTCCCAAGTTCCAATTGTCGAATGTCGAATATGGTGGCAGGCTCTGCTTTACACTGCCAGGAGTGGATTTCTCCCTATCTGCATTGCATACGTGGAACAAGATGCCAGTTATCACCTATCAACCATCAGCCACAGACCTAACGATGTCACCGCATTACTATCGCATGGGGTTCTTCGGAGGTGATATATCCAAGCCGTTCGGACAGTTTGTGTTACGTGGAGAGACTGCTTTCAATGTCGGGAAGCATTTCAGCTACAAACCTACGGCAAACACCATAAGACAAAAAGGATTTAACACGCTGAATTATCTCGTGGGCGTGGATTGGTATGCACCCTATGAATGGACGATAATGGCACAATTTTCTTCCGAAAGCATTTTCGGATACCAAAGTCATATAGCACAACCCCGGCACAGCTCGTTACTTACGCTCAACGTATCGAAAAAGCTATTGGGAAGCACCTTGCAACTCTCCAACTTTACTTACTTCGACATTAACCACAAGGGATGGTTCAGCCGCTTTGGAGCCGATTATGCTCTTAATGATTACATCCGCCTATCGGCAGGTTTCGACTGGTTTGGAGGCAACGAAGGGATGTTTAGCTTGTATAAACAGAATTCGGAAATCTGGGCAAAAGCCAAATACAGCTTTTAGCACCAAAACGAAAGTAATAGAACAATGAAACAGAAGGTATTCCATCTTTTCTTATCGCTGATGCTCATGAGTATTAGCGCATTTGCCCAATCTCCCCGAGGACAGATAGTAGGCTCAGTCATAGATGATGCAGGAGAAGCATTGTACGGAGCAACAGTCTTTGTGGAAGAACTAAAGACAGGTGATGTAACAGACAGCAAAGGACAGTTCGTTATTCGGAATCTCCCGTTTTCTACTTATACCCTAACGGTGCAATTTATAGGGTATCAACCACAGAAAAGAAAAATAACAGTTAGCAAAGAGAATCAAAACATAGAGATTTGCTTAAAGGCTGATAATCTAATGCTGGGAGAGGTTGTCGTAATGGGAAAAAGCGAAGCACGTAAAATACGCGAACAAGCAATGCCTGTTTCTGTGATCAGTATGAATCAGCTACAAGGAACGGTCAGTGATGTGCAGAGTATTTTGGCAAAGACTGTGGGAGTTACTGTTCGGGCAACTGGTGGCACTGGAAGTTCCTCTCGTATCTCTTTACGAGGTCTGGAAGGAAAAAGGATTGGCTTTTTCGTGGATGAAACCCCTCTGAATGACCAATCAGACTACATCGACTTGAATGATATACCCATTGATATGATTGATCGCATTGAGATTTTCAAGGGCGTTGTTCCTGCAAAATTTGGAGGTTCTTCTATGGGAGGAGCTATAAATGTCGTCATTAAAGAATATCCGGATAGGTATGCTGATATGAGTCTTTCACGAGAGTCTTTTAATGTGAATAAGGCTCAAGCCGTAGTTAAGCGAAACATAAAAGAGTCTGGAGTCGTTTTGGGCATCGGTGGAACTTATACTTACGCAGACAATAGTTACACGATGGAATCGCCTTATGTAAAGGGACTAAAAATCAAACGCAAACATGATAACTTCAGAAAGTTAGTTTTGGGAGGAAGCATAAAAGCAAAAAAATGGTGGTTTAACGAATTGGAACTTGAACCGATATTTATTGATACCTATCACGAAGTGCAAGGAATCAAAACAGATATTCGTAAAGCCCATACCCACTCTCGTCTTTACATGTTAGGGAATAAGTTGAAAAAAACGGATTTTCTTTTTGACGGATTGGATTTGGATATGAACACGGCCATTGCTTATACCCAATATGGTCTTGTTGATACTGCCAAAATCTTTTATGATTGGCAGGGAAATCAGTATCCAACTCCTTGCATCTATGGTGGGGAATTGGGTACTCGATATGCTTCAAATTCAGATAATCAAAAGATTACATTTAGCAATAAATTAAACTTACAATATCTCGTCAACAAGCAGCACACAATTAATTTCAATTCTGTTTTTACTCTTGCTAATGGTTATCCATCCGATTCTATTAAAATGAAAAGCTTGGGTAAAAAAACCGATTTTGACTCTCGCATGCGCAGTTGGATTGTTGGACTAAGTTACGATTTTCGCACAGCTAATGATCGTTTTCTGAATTCATTGACAGGACGTTACTACAAATACTCTATGAACACGATGTTCCAAAATATTTATGCGAACATTCCTCCTGAAAAAATTCATCTGACAAAAAACAGTGTAGGTTTCAGTGATGCTATGCGTTTTAGATTTACACCTTCATTTATGGGAAAACTGTCCGGGGGGTATGATGTACGCATTCCTTCTGAAAACGAACTGTTGGGAGATGGATATATGATAACACCTTCAGAACATCTTTTACCTGAGCGTAATTTGAGTATTAATGCAGGATTGCTCTATGACCTCACAAATATTCATTCCAGTAACTGTCAAATCGAACTTAGCGGCTATTACATGTACTTGCAAGATATGATACGATTTGTGAAGGGCATGTTGGGAGCACAGTATCAAAATTTTGGAGAAATGCGAACCCTTGGTATTGAGTTAGAAGCCAAGGCAGACATATTACCATTTCTCTATGGCTATGGAAATATTACATACCAAGATTTGCGCGATGTCCGAGAATATGAAGAAGACACTGAACTTCCTAATGCCACGAAAGGTAAGAGAATGCCCAATATCCCCTATCTAATGGCTAATGCCGGATTGGAATTTCATAAAGAAAATCTTTTTGGAGGTAAGGGACAAAATACACGCTTGTTTGTAGATATGGCTTTCGTGGAAGAGTACCTATATGATTTTGAGGTCTCTGAAAATATTAAACGACGCATTCCCAGAAGTACAACATTTGATATTGGCTTCGAACATAGTTTTATGAATCAACGCCTTTTTATTTCAGGGAAGATTAAGAATTTGACAAATGCCTCTGTGCTATCAGAGTTTAACCGTCCCTTGCCGGGTAGAAGTTTCGGAATCAAATTACGATACATACTAAGATAACAAATCATACAATCATCAAATTTTCAAATAATATGAACATGAGTAAAATCAAATTCTGGCTAATCGCAGCCATCAGTGGAACGATGTTGATGACATCTTGTGACAAAAATCATGAGGAACCCCAAAACACTCTATTGGGAGGTGAAGGGCGTATTCTCGTACAGACGACCGTCAAAAATCCTAACGGAGAAAGTGGAGCATCCTATATGCAACAAATACCTGAACTTTCCGGTAATTTGGACATCAGTAAAGCTATTCAAACGGGCTTTTACAATTCCATCTCTATTGTAGAGAATGAGATTTTTGTCATGGCAGAGTATGGAGGACAAGGTTCTCAATCCATATCGAAATATATTCGCACCCCAAAGGGGATGGAGAAAGTGGGCGAGTTACATGGAATACCTGAATCTTGGCCAATCAATCTGACATCTGTTAGTGCGCAAAAAGCTTATGTACCACTTTATTCTTTAGGAAGAGTGTTGGTAATTAATCCCCAAACAATGACTCAAATTGGAGAAATTGATTTGAAAGAGTATGCACATGGTGATGCCTCTTCTGAACCTGCATCTGGTATCATACGAGATGGCTACTACTACCTCCCATTAAATCAGATTGGAGCAGATTGGCTTCCCTATGAAAACCATAGACAGTCGGATGTTGTGATAATTGACACAAAAACAGATAAAGTTGTTAAGGTTATTTCTGAAGCAAAAAGTGGATTATGCTTCCCTACACGTCCTATGGCACAAGGAATGATATTTGCCAATGAACAGAAAGATATTTATATTGCTTGTTGTGGTCTTTTCGGATTCAATCCGAACTATCTTAAAAATGGATTTATCTGCATACCTGCAGGAAAACAAGAATTTGATACTGCAAGGTCATGGGACATCAGTAACACTACCATTCAGGGAACAAATTACAAGCCGGCATCCGTATATAATACCTTGTACTTGGGAAATGGAAAACTTGCTGCATACGTCAATATTATTGAGCTAAGTGGTGATAATCCTTATACAGCTCGAAACAATATGGCTGTGATTATTGACCTAAATGCAAAAACGATCAAAAGAATTGAGGGAATACCTGAAACGGATGGATTTAGTGCCTCCATTGAGCAATATAATGGTGATGTCTATTTCTCTGTTTATGGCGTTGCTAAATCAGGGATCTTTGCTTATAATCCTGCTACAGAAAATGTAAGACAAGTAATGACATCAAAAAATGGCATCACATTCATACACTTCTTTTGATATTGTTCCTATATCTCTTTTGGAATTTTGCATATAGCCGATACAATGATATGGGGCAATCTTAAGGGTTGCCCCATTTATGTATAAATGAGAACGAAATAAAGCTTTATTTATAATCCAAATAAATCAAATGACAAACCTATTTCAGATACTCAATTCCGCCACGATGGGACAGCCTCATCGTATGCGTCCGCTGATATGGTGGACAATAGCGGAATATTTCTTTCGCGGTGCACCATACGGAGCGATGCTGCTTGTAGTATGGGAAGTATTCAAGCCGCTCCAACATCCCGGTACGTCTCTCAATCTCAGCAACATCGCGTGGGCATGTATCATGCTCTTTATCTCCCTTGTCTGCCTTTGGCTCATCAGCAGGAAAGCATACCTCGTGGCTTATCGTGATGGTTACGAAATCTGTTGCGACGGTCGTTTGACAGTGGTCGATCATTTGCGCCAACTGCCGATGAGTTTCTTCAACAGTCGCGACCCCGGTGACATCGGGGCATACATCGTCAGTGACTACAATAATGTGGAGATGCTCACCACACACCTCATCGGTCAATTCTTCGGCGGATTGGCCATGCCCGTTGTCGCTTTGGTGTCACTCTCATTCTTCAGTTGGCAATTGGCTTTGGCGGCGGCAGCCGTTATTCCATTGACATACCCCATGATGCTGCTTACCAATCACTTTGTGGCTACATTGGGGAAAAAGCATCAGAAGACAAAGACGAATGCCGCTTCTCGTATGATAGAATATATACAAGGCATTCGTCTGATTAAGGCATTCAATCTGAGCGGCAATAAATTCGACCGTTTGGAACAGGCATTCCGAAACCTCAAACGAGAAAGCATTCGTTTGGAAGCGGCACCGGCGCCGACCATTACCTTGGCCTCCACACTGCTGAACGGAGGTTTGGTTCTTATCATGCTGCTGGGTTTTTCCATGCTGCTGGATGCTCAAATCTCCATGCCCATGTACATCATGTTTTTGCTGGCAGGCTCGGCCATCTATGCTCCACTTATTAATGCCTTGACTTTTATTGCCATGATTAACTACATGAAACTGGGGGCAGAACGCATCGATGCCTTGTGCAAAACACCTGTACTGCCAGAGGGCACAATAAAAAAAGTTGCCAATTCGGAAATAGAATTCCGTCATGTAAACTTCAGTTATAATGCAGGCATTCCCGTACTTCAGGACATATCGCTTGTCATACCCGAAAAGGGATTGACAGCCTTTGTCGGTCCTTCGGGTTCGGGCAAGACCACACTGACACGTCTCATTGCACGCTTTTGGGATGTAAACACGGGCGAAATCCTGCTCGGCGGACGAAACATCAAAGACTACACCGTGCATACGCTTATGCAACAAATTTCCATTGTTTTTCAGGATGTGTACCTTTTCAACGATACCATCTATAACAACATCCGTGTGGGGCGTGAAACGGCTACACGCGAAGAGATAGAAGCAGCCGCACGCAAAGCACAATGCCACGAATTTATTACAGCCATGCCCGATGGCTATGACACCTTGGTGGGTGAAGGGGGAAGTACGCTCTCCGGCGGAGAGAAACAACGCATATCCATTGCTCGTGCCATTCTGAAAGATGCACCCATCGTATTGCTTGATGAGGCAACCGCCTCGCTCGACCCCGAAAATGAGGTACACATCCAAGATGCCATCGACGACTTAGTAAGGGAAAAGACTGTGGTCATCATCGCTCACCGTTTGGGCACGGTAGTCCATGCCGATAACATCGTGGTGATTGACAATGGCTCAGTGGTGCAGCAAGGCAAACACCAAGCACTGCTCGAAGAAGAAGGAGTGTATCGTAATCTTTGGCAGGAGCAACAGCGAGTAAAGAGATGGAAATTCTAACAATCGAATAAACTACAAGACAATGGATATAAATAAACGCAAGACCGGGCTGGCACGGTTGATAGAAATAGCCGGCACCAAACGCTGGTTGCTTATCGGAGCAATGTCGCTGGCTGTCATTACCACCATCATGCAGTTCGTGCCCATCATAGCTGTGTATAATATTCTTATCGAGCTGGCTAAATATGCCCTTAACCCTTCATTGATTGACAAGGCATACATTTGGAAATGGGGATATACTGCCTTGGGTGCATTTTTCGCTTTCGGGGTACTCACTTTCGTTTCCCTGATGCTCTCACATATTGCCGCATTCAATATTCTGTATGAAATACGGATGCAGTTAGCGCAAAAGATGGCTCGCCTGCCTTTGGGTTTTTTCACTCACCGAGCCTCCGGAGAACTAAAAAAGATAATGAGCGATGATGTGGAGCGTATCGAACTGTTTATTGCCCACCATATTCCCGACATCGTTTCCGCCATACTTTTCCCTCTGATTCTCATCGGGTATATGTTTACCATAGACTGGCGGTTGGCTCTCATAGTTTTGGCTGTATTGGCAGTGGCATTCTGTGTCATGGGAAAGATGTACGCCGGTAAAAAGATTAGAGAGGTTTCCGAGCGATATTTGGAAACATTGGGCAAAATGAATGCCGGCATTGTGGAGTACATCCGCGGCATTCAAATCGTCAAAACCTTTACTGAATCGACCGATGCCTATCGTAAACTGAATGATGACATCAAAGAGTACCGCAAGTTCGCCAACGAAGTGAACGTCCAATACCAACCGACCTATGTGGGATTTCTCACCATACTTTCCTCGGCGTTGCTCTTTATCATTCCCGTAGCCATATGGTTACTCATAGGAAGTGCCTCGTATGTGGCATTCATTCCTGTGGTACTGATGTTTCTGATTTTCGGCGTGGCTGTTTTCTTTCCGGTATTGAAGCTCTTGTGGATAGGCAGTTTCCTGAATCAAAACAATATGGGCGTACAGAAAATAGACGACATCCTCTATATGGACGAAATTAAAGAACCGACTACGCCCCGATACCCCGAAGACACGTCTGTAGAGTTTCGGAATGTCTCTTTTGCCTACGATACGACCCCGATACTCCAAGAGGTTTCTTTCGTGGCTCATCCCGGCACGGTAACGGCTTTGGTCGGTCCTTCGGGAGCCGGTAAAAGTACCGTGGCCATGCTCACTGCCAGATTTTGGGATATTCAAAGTGGAGAAATTTTAATAGGAAAAGTTCCGATCAAAGAAATTCCGACTTCCGTATTAATGGACAACGTAGCCTTTGTTTTCCAAGATAACATGCTCTTTTTCGACACCATCGAAGAAAACATCCGTATGGGGAATAAGGATGCAACCTTTGAAGATGTGACACGAGCTGCACGTGCTGCCCAATGTCATGAGTTTATCGAATCTTTGCCCAATGGCTATCAGACTTTGGTGGGCGAAGGAGGAACGTATCTCTCCGGCGGTGAAACGCAACGCATTGCATTGGCTCGTGCCCTGCTGAAAGATGCTCCCATCATCTTACTGGATGAGGCTACCGCATTTGCAGACCCCGAAAATGAAGGTAAAATATTAGAAGCCTTTTCACACCTCATCAAGGGAAAGACTGTATTGGTCATTGCTCATCGTTTGGGCACAATCACGAACGCCGACCGCATCTTATATGTGGATAAAGGGGTTATCGTGGAAGAAGGCACACACGAAGAATTGCTTGCCCTTCGCCAATCGTATGCCCACTTGTGGGAAACTTATAACCGCGCAAAAACATGGACAATCGGAGGAAAAAAAGATCTCAATAAAACAGAATTATCAATATGAAACGACTTATACAAACAACTGCATTTGAACAACTAATTTCAAATGATTTGACAGCAATCCAAATGAGGGCTGTTTGTGATAGTTTTATCAAGGATGTAATAAAACTAAGCGAAACGGAAAGAAATCCACAATCTTTATTTCGGACTCTTTGTTACACTCGTTTCCATTTGCAAACAATCTACGAAAAGAGCGGATTAACAACGGAGATGGGGAAAAAATGTATCAGAGCTGCTATACGTCATTGACAAAGAGTTAGAATTATGGTATATGCGAATGCAAGGAGCTTTATCTTTATCACCTCCGAGTTTGCAATCCAATTCCTTCTGTATTCATTGGACAGGTAAAGCAACCGACTTGGTCGAACTACTCTATGCACTCGATACCTGTGACTGTATCAACGATGGTGAAATCGGTATAGAAGAATTGGCAGATACCTTTTCTGAAATCTTTGGTGTAGAAATCAAGAACTGCTACAACGTCTATATGAACATGAAACGCCGCAAGGATGACAGCCGTACCTACTTTCTTGATGAACTCCGAGAGAAGCTGAACAAGCGTATGGTGGAGAGCGACCTGAAAGGCGGCAAGTTCAAGAAACGGTGAATCAAAAGGAGGAACTCTCTCCCTCTCATTTGCCGATTACCTTAAGTTTACGGCAATTTTATTTGGAGAAACAGAGAGAATTGAGTAATTTTGCATGCAGAATTGAGTAAAATACTCATCACAATTGAGTAAGTCCATCATTAGATTTGAGCATGAACTATATTCGCAAACAATATCACACTCTGAAAGCACGCATTCAGGAGCCAAGGCGTTTTATGCAAGTATTGGCAGGTCCGAGACAAGTAGGCAAATCTACTCTCGTAGGGCAGGTGCTGCAGGACGTACCTATTCCATATTCGGTAGAAGTGGCAGATGCCGTCGATCCGAAGGACAGCGACTGGATACGCCGAGTATGGGAAGGAGCACGAACCACCATGACACTCCGTGGAGAGGCTGAACGCTTGCTTGTGATTGATGAAATCCAGAAGATTGACAATTGGAGCGAGGTGGTCAAGAGAGAATGGGACGAGGACACGCTCAAGCATGTCAATCTGAAGGTGGTACTGCTGGGCAGCAGTCGTCTGTTGCTCAAGAGAGGACTTACGGAGTCGTTGGCAGGGCGTTTTGAGCTTATTCGTCTCGGACATTGGAGCTATCAGGAGATGCACGACGCTTTCGGAGTGACACTCGACGAGTACATCTACTTTGGCGGCTATCCCGGTGCTGCCCACATGATTGATGACGGAAAGCGTTGGCGTAAGTATATCAAGGATTCGTTGGTGGCTCCCGCCATTGAAAAGGATGTACTGATGACCTCCAACATCTACAAGCCTGCCCTTATGAAACAATTATTTGAGTTAGGGTGCGGTTATTCTGCCGAGATACTTTCGCTGACAAAACTGATGGGACAACTGCAGGATGCCGGCAACGTGACCACGTTGGCTTCGTATTTGGAGATACTCGACCAATGTGCATTGCTGACGGGATTGCAAAAGTACGCCAATGATGATGCCCGAAAGCGTGGCTCCATTCCCAAATACCAAGTGTACAACAACGCCTTGCTGACGGCATATAAAGGCAGGTCGTTCCTTATGGACAGAACGGACACGACGCTTTGGGGGCGATGGGTGGAGAGTGCGGTAGGTGCTCATTTGCTGGGCATGGCAGAGGAGGCAGACTATCAAGTGTATTACTGGCGAGAGCCTGCAAGGAACAAGACAGATAAGGACAAAGAGGTGGATTTCATCATCGTAAACGATGGTGAGGTGACAGCTATTGAGGTGAAAAGCGGTCGTCGCGGGATGAACTCAGGTCTTCCTGTCTTTGTGGAGGCATTCCATCCCAAGAAATCTTTTGTCGTGGGCTCGGGAGGCGTTTCGTTGGAAGACTTTCTGAGGTGTGACATAGAGGTATTGTTGGGATGATATTATACTTCTCTGCAGAATATAACTAAAAGATAATAAGCCTCTCAGGCGCGTTGAAAGACAGCATACTTGAGGGACGTTCTTCATTTATAAGGGAGCCGAAATGAAGAGAACACAAGATGCAGCAAATCAAAAGGGAGGTATTCCGGTTTCGGAGTACCTCCCTTGATTTAGTTTCTGCAACTATTGGTTGCAGAAACTCTTCGAGTCTCGCAAAAGAAGATTAAAAAAGTCCAACCCTTAGTTGGAGAAATTGCATCCTCTTACCGAAAAGCCCTGATAACTCTATAGACAGCCCACAGGCAGGTGAAAGGAGCGGTGAAGACTCCTATGACGACAAAGAGGAGAAGTTTGAAGATATAGTAAAATACCCACTGCCAGTTTGTTCCTGCAATCATTTTATAGGGAATGAACTTCTCTGCAAAGAGATAGCCCGACCATATCGCCATCAGCACATATCCTGACATCCATCTCATATTCTCAAAGCCTTTGGTCGCCAAGAAGTTCCACTTGAATCCCATGACAAACAAGGCGATGAGAAACAACATACTGAAGATGCTTCGCAAAATCTCGCTGCGTTTCCTCTTCTGAAAACAAGGTGTACAGAGTATCGGCTGATACCTTTCAGCACATTCGGGGCAGAGTCCTTTCCCGCAATCGGAACACTGGGCTACCGCCGGTTCTTGGGTATGATTAAAACAATTCATTGTGTCATCATTTTGTGTGTTCAAAAATACGAAAATCCTACCTTTGAGCCAAGAAAAACAGCCATTATTTCCTGGTATTGAGTAGCTTGGAAAGCTCAGGGTCATCAGCAATCCGTTGCAACTCCCGTTCCACGATGTCCCGCACCTCCGACTTTACCCGGTCATAGTTCGCCTTGATTTCCTCATCCATCATATCCTCTCCGTTTTCATTTGTGAAGTCCGTCAGAATGGGTATCGGTCGATAGGCGGCTGTTTCTTTTGCCACCTTTGCATTGTCCACTACAATCTCACAGTGGAATATCTTCTGCTCGATACGTTCGGAGAAGTTGTCGGTGACCGCTCCCACGAACATACCCTGCGTGAGCGTGGAAATCTTACTCTGTGGGATAAGGCTGTCCATCTGCGTGGATATGGAGGTCGTTTTGTCGCTGCGGGTGATACTCATACTCTGCCGCTTTTGAAGCACCTTGCCGAAACGCTCCGATAAGGTCTTTGCCGTTTCTCCGACGACCTGACCGGAGAAGATGTTTCCGACGGTATTCATCACCACAGCCGCTTCCTTGTCCCCATAATCACGCTTCAATTGCGAAAAGTCCTGAAAGCCCAAGCATACCGCCACCTTGTTGCTTCGCGCGGTGGCAATCAGATTGTCAAGCCCTTTGAAGTATATGGTAGGCAGTTCATCTATCAGCACGGAACTTTTCAGCATCCCTTTCTTGTTTATCAGCTTGACGATACGCGAATTGTACAATCCCAATGCTGCCCCATAGATATTCTGCCGATCCGGGTTATTGCCCACACAAAGGATTTTCGGCTTTTGTGGGTTATTGATGTCGAGCGTAAAATCATCCCCCGTCATAATCCAATAGAGCTGCGGGCTTATCATTCTTGACAGCGGTATCTTGGCGGATGCTATCTGTCCCTGAAGCTGGTCGGCGGCTCCTCCGAGCCAAGCGTCCATAAAGGGAGAAAGATAGTTCTCCAATTCAGGATATGAGGTGAGTATCGGAAAAATATCTTCATACTTGCGGCAGAGAAACTCTATGGCGTGCGGAAAAGTGCAGTATTTTCCTCCCTCGAAAATGCGGAGATACCAAATGATAGCGGCAAAGAGTACGATTGGCGACTCCACAAAGAAATCCCCCTGCTTCTGCACCCACGTCTTGTTGAGATTGAGCATGATGGTGTACGCCGACTCGTAGGCATCCGAAATGTCACTCATAAAGTCAGGGTGTATCGGATTGCAACGATGCGACCGGCGAGGGTCGTCGAAGTTGATCACGTAAAACTTCGGCTTGACCTTATACCCTTCCGAGTGATGCAGCAGATGGTTGTAAACAATCGTGGAGAGGTCGGGATATTTGAAGTCGTAGCAGTAGATGGCAAACCCTTTCTCAATCTGCTGCTTGATGAAATTATTGATGATGGCATAGGACTTACCGCTGCCCGGCGTCCCCAAGACGGAGACTGCACGGAAAGGATTGACCACGTTTATCCATCCTTTATTCCACTTCTTGTGGTAATAGAAACGGGTCGGCAGATTGACCGAGTACTCATTTTCCAAGAGCCTTGTTTCTTGCATAAAGGATTCGTTCTCTTGATTGAAGACATCCTCCATCAGGTTGTTCTTCAAGAGTCGGCTCATGTAGAGTCCCGCCATCAGCAGGCACACATACCCGACGGTTATTGTAAAGGTGTAGAGAGCCGCATTGGCTTCTATGGACAGAGGCAAGGCAAGTATCCACCAATTGAGGAAGAAAAAGACAAAGCCGCCCCCCATGAATGCCCCTATTTTCGACCACGTGATATGCTCCTCTTTCACACCCTTTGTACCCAGACAGGAAAGCCCCATCAGTACCAGCGCAAAGAGTTTGGTGTAGAGCATATTGCCGAACAGCCCCGCCGTGCGATGGAAGTTCATCAGTATCCTGTCCACCACACCGATATTCACGCCCCATAACCGTATCGCTTCATAGCAATACCAATAGAGATGGGCAACCACCAGTATGATACTTACGGCACGCAGAAAATCCATGATTTTCGCCAGTGCCCTCAAATCGTCCTCTTGTTGTGACATAATCTTTCTGTTTTTTAGAGTTTACGTTGTTTCCTTTTCTTTCGCTGCATCCGTCTGCGGAATTGCTCTTCCTCCCAATCCGTTCCGTGTGTCTCCAAGGGCAGGTCAAGTAAACCGCCCAAGACAGAATCCCCGTCCGAAGTCTGAGTTTGGGGAATACTGCCTTTCTCACTCTGTTGTATAGGAGCAGACAATTCGGGATGCGGGCGGTCGAACCACTCGGCAACGGCGTTTGCCGAAAGTTCCTTGCCCAATCGTGAGCCATTGACGACACAGCCGTTGTTATGGTCTATGAAGGTGGCACCATAGAGCCGACCTTCTTCGTTCTCACGGAAGAGGACATCAATTCCCTTGCGATAGAGATTCCCCCTGAAATCCTCTTTCGTCGCAGAACGTTTCAATGCTCCGGCTACGACCGCTTTGGTCTTGGGAGCAAGCCATTTTTCTTTCAGTTTCTCCTTTGAAGCCTTGAAGTTGTTTTGCAGGGCTTCATATCCGACAGACTTCCCAAAGAGAGAGGATTTGAATACTTTTCCTATTTTATTTCCCTTGTCATCCGAGGCAAAGTAGAGAAGTCCCATATAAGTCTTTCCGTTTACCTCCCCCTTGACCTCTTCCACACATATATTATAGGTGGAGAGTAAGGCACGGTATTCCTTGAAGCTCGGACAATGGTAGAATTTCGCTACCGGCTTGATAACCGAAGCCAGTTGTTTTTTAAGATTCTCTCCGTCGCTGTAGCAGACTTTTTTCAGGCGAAACGCTTCTTTTTCCTTCCGCATTTGCGCAGGAATCAAACCGTACTTCTGTTCCAGTTCTTTGAGAATACGGGTGCTGGTATAGAAATTATTGCCATCGTTAATCTTCTTTCCCCGTTCATCGACGGCTAAGGTGACAATATGTAGGTGATGCCTGTCTATGTCTTCGTGTTTATACACGACAAAGGGCTGATTGCCGTAGCCCATCTTTTCGATATACTCCCGTGCGATGGCTGAGAACTGCTCATCGGAGAGGCGATCATCGGGATGCGGATTCAAGGAGACGTGTATAACCGGTTTTTTAGTGAGGACATGACTTGGCATATATGCCATAAAATCCTGCATACAGGCGGATATATTGTGTGTTCCATCAGCCGGAGAGAACACTTTGTTGGTATCCAAAATCTTGGCAACGCCCTCGTTCACCTTCTCTCCATTGTACGCCAAAGCACCGTAAAGGGAATTGCCATAGTTTATCTTTGCGACCATTTCTCCTGAAATTCACGGGTAAGTTGTACGATTTCGCCTCCGATAGCCGCCAATTCAAGAGTCAGTTTCTCCAGTTGGGCAAGCATGGCGTAGGCTTTTTTCTCGGTGAAATTACTCTTTAAGGCGACCACAGCTTGGTTATAATTCACTCCCACGCTGCGAAACTGTCCGTACAAAGTCGTCAGTTTTTGGTAGTAATCGAGCAGCGAGCGATCCACTTTTATTACCCGAAAAGTCTCATCAAAGACCCTTGCTTTGATGAAAACCGCTCTGTTCGGGACTCCTGATTGCTCATAAAGCGTCAGGAAACGCGCAAACTCCGTGTCCGTAAACCGAACCATGCAACAATGGTTGGCTTTCTCTTTTTTCAAGGGTCTCCCCACATGTCTTTTTGTCATTTTACTTTGGATTTTAATGGTTTGTATTTCTCTCTAAGGGGACAGATGTGCAAAGCACGATGGAGTCCCTTTCGGGAGGTTTCACGGCATCACCGGCATTCAAGACAAGTCATTCTCTCTTCCAGGAAAAAACGACTTCGGAGTTTTTTCAGCCCTCTGCAAGAGCAAGAGTTCTGAGTTACCGAATTTATTTCGGGTAACGCAGGACATATCTTGCTATTTGCTCCGACGCAAATAAATCCGTCCGCGAAGGACGGAAGTCGAGTCTCTCAAAAAAGAACGCTTCATGCCTCGAATACTTCGGCTTTCCGCTTGGGTGCAAAGTTACTAAGCCTTGTGCCTAAGTCACTTATCTTTTACGAAGCCACAAATACGCAAATCGAAGCCACAAGTACGCAGTTAGCAAAAAGGATAAAAAAAGAGCTTTGGAGGCATCTATATTTGCCCCATCGAACAGGTGTTTGCAGATCGGTGGGCATACCTGCCTACCCAAGTCTGAAAACCAGTCCGCAGCCATTTGAACAGACAATTACGGAAATGGAAATAGAAATGAGAATATGTACAAGTTATTGCACCCGTCGCCCCTTACACCCTTGCACAAGGGTACAAGTGCGGACGTATGGATGGGTGGATGTGCGCAGGTATGAATCCCGTCATATAGCCCCACCCTTATGCAGGGAGGGACATATCCCGAAAGGCAGGTCTATGTTCCCTTGTTGGAATACCTTTCTGTATGCCTGTCCGGGGATCTATTCCCTCACAGACTCGTTTCCACATCTGCCTTTTCAAGGAAACAAACCAAGGTGTGCATACGCCTTTCCACACATATATGTAAAACCATTAAACAGAAAATGAAATGAAAAAGAAACCTGTTTTCATTGCCTTCTCCACCCAGAAGGGCGGTGTCGGCAAAACGACCTTTACGGTCTTGACGGCAAGTTACCTGCACTATGCCTGCGGGTATAACCTTATTGTGGTGGATTGCGACTATCCGCAATTCAGCATCAATGCCATGCGTCAGCGTGACGCACAGGGCGTGGATCGCAACCCCGCACTACAAGAATTGGCAGCAACTCAATTCTCCGAGTTGCAAAAGCCCACGTACACCATTCTTTGTGCCACGGCAGAGGCAGCCGTGGATACGGTCAGGGAATATCTGAAAACAGACGAACCCGATACGGATTTCGTCTTTTTTGACCTGCCCGGAACCATCAACAATGACGGTGTACTGAACACACTCTCCGGTATGGATTACATCTTCACGCCCATCTCCGCCGACCGTATTTCCTTGGAAAGCACGCTGAGCTTTTCTGCCATCATCAAGGAGGCGATAACCAATAATGCAGCCACTGCCAACAAAGGGATTTATCTCTTTTGGAATATGGTGGACGGGAGAGAGAAAACACCCCTCTATGCGATGTATGAAAAGGTCATTGCTGATTTAGAACTTCCCATCTTAAAAACGGTAGTCCCCAATACGACCCGCTACAAAAAGGAGGTAATGGAGGAGGGTACGACCCTCTTCCGTTCGACCATCTTTCCCGCCTCTCGCACGCTGCTTAGAGGCAGTCGTCTGAAAGAGCTTGTGGAGGAAATCCTGTCCATCGTAAAACCAGAAGCATATGGCAGGAAAGAATAAGGGGGCGATAGATCCCGTCGCTATCCGGGAACTGATTTCGCAGGGTATCCCAATGAAAAAGAAAGAGAGCGAGATGATACCGCCTGCCACCGTCGAAGAGGCGGATGAGTCTGTTCCGGAAACACAAAAAGAGGTTTCGGAAGAGCCACAACTCCCCATCCGAACACGTCGCAAGAATCCCGCCAAAGGAGATTACATCTCGCTCTTCATGCACCGCAATGACCTGTATGACCGTAAGGCAATCTACATCTCCAAAGAGTTGCAGGACAAACTGTCGGAAATCGTCCTCTTCATCCGAAAGAGAGAGATGACATTGGGCATGTACGTGGAAAACATCCTTCTCAAACATTTGGAGGACTACAAGGAAGAAATCAACCGATTAAGTGAAAAGAACTTCAAGAAATTATTGTGATATGAAACAGAAAAAAGACCGACCAATGGCAGGTAATAAGTCCTGCAGAGAACGAAAAAGCGTCTCATCAAAAGTAACCATCCGTAACTCCACCACGCTCATCGAACATTCCGAGGGACACTCTACAGGTCTCCTTCAGGAAGAGAGAAGCGATTATGAAACCGCCTTTCTGCAACCCCTGAACATCGGAGACCGAAAGGGAGTGTTCATTTCCAAAAAGACACAGGAAGAGATTTCTGAAATCGTCTATGTGGCAGCCGCAGGCAAACTGACGATTGGGGCATTCGTAGAACATATTCTCCGGCATCACTTAGAGAGTCACCGTGATGAGATAGATGCCTTGTTTGAGCAACAGTTCCGTAAACGTTTCGAGCGATGAAGCAGGTGATTGTCATTCTGCTGTCGGTAGGCTTAGCCTATCTCGGCAGCGTACAGGTTGCCCGCTTTCTGTACGGACGCTATCGGAGTGCCGTGAGACTCTATCGTGAATTGCGGCTCTTTTTCCGAGAACGAGGCAAGGGGAAATTCGTCGTTACCATCCGCATCCCTCAGAAGGAACTCTCCCAAGAGGAGAATATCCTTTTAGCCGAGTTGCCCATTGAAGAAGAGCAACAGGAACAGACGCCTGAAACGGGAATGTCGGAAGAGACCTCTCCTTTCATCCCCGAAGAGGAAGAGGATTATGTATTGGTGGAAGTCCAAGGTGAAAGCCACTCTCTTTCGGAAAGCATCACCGTGGAAGAACTGCAACAAATGGGTAATGTCCTTTCCTGCAAGAATGCTCCGATAGAGGAAGCTGCAAAAGCCGCCGAAACCATCTGTAAGATACACGACTCCCCGATGTTCCAAGCAATTAAGAAAGCGGCCGGAGAACGTGTCCGCGAACTGCTGGAGCGCGTTGCCGAAGAAGCTCCGAAAGAGGTTCAGTCAGGCAACTTCGATTACAAACGATTTATCACTACGTAGGATTCATTCAAAGAAAGGAGAAAATATGAGTACTCCCATCTATCTCGCCATCGCTTCCCCCAAGGGAGGTGTCGGCAAAACCTCGCTTACGGTACTTGCCGCAAGCATTCTGCATTACCACAGAGGATGCGATGTCGCCGTCGTGGATTGCAACCATCCCGTCCATACCATCGCCCGTCTGCGGCAGCAAGAGTCGGAAGAACAGAACCGGCAAAGCCTGATGCGTCTGAAACATCGGACACCCTGTACCCCTTATCCGATTATCTGCGCTCCGGTGCGGGAAGCCCTGAACCGGGTGGAGCGACACTGTGCGGACAATCCCCCTCGCTGCATCCTCTTCGACCTCCCTCCATTGATGAGTACAGAAGGGACGGTGGAACTGCTTTCAGCAATGGATGCCGTCGTCTTTCCTGTTACGGGCAGTCCGATGGATATGGAAGCCGTCCGCCATTTCATCGACATCTTGGGAGAGCAGATATTGACTATGGGAAAGGGTAATATCAAGGAGCTTTACCTGCTTCGCAATATGATAGAGGCTTGGGAACGAGAGGATGCCGACGAACGCTGCCGCACCCTTGCCGATGAAACGGGAGCTTTGCTAATGCAAACTTCATTGAGCCACTCCCGTTTGTATCGTCCGTTCCTTTCCGAACGCAAAAGAGGAGTATGTACCCTCTTCCCTCCTCACGGAGGAAAGTTGAGTCAGCTATGCAACGGGTTGGGCGATGAACTTCACGAAATCCTGCAACGCCTATGTGCCGAATAGTACTTGCCGCTCTCTTGCTCTATCTTCTGTGGCTATTTCTTTTTCTCTCGTATGAACGAAGAAGAAGAAGAAAGAACAGGGCAATGGAGAAAAAGCCTTGCCAGACGGTCAGTGAGGCTGAAATCATCGGTAAAAGTCACTTCAAACTCAGCCACTCGACGCCACAAGTACGCAGTTATCCAAAAGGCGAGGCGGAAGCAAAAAAGGCTTCTACATTTGCTCCCGAAAACGGACAAGAGCCATCGGAAGAGGCGGATGAACAGCCCGACATAGATGAGATCCCTTTAGTGTATGAGTCCTCGGATTCTTCATCCTTTGAAGAGGAAGATGAAGAGCTTCCGATACAGGGAGAGAGCGAATATGCCACGGGAATTGATTTTGAACGGGTGCTGGAAGCCTTGTCGGTCATTCACCGTCACGCCCACACCGACGCAGAGCGACAGAGAACCGGTGATACGCTGAGTGAGTTGGAAGGAACCCACCTGATGGAAACGCTCCGAAGCGATGCGAAACGCTCGGCCACGATCGATGAGATCATCCGTGCCCGTTTCGAGGAACTTTACAGCGGCGAAAAGGCGTAAGGCTTCTTCCGAATGGTCTTGACCCAATAGTATGAACCTTTTAATGCAACAAGCAATGAAAGAAAAAGAGTACGGCTGACCCTAAAAGAGCCACCACTAACATCCGAAAGTAACAACAGTATTCATCCGTCGGGAGGACCTATCCAATCCTCTTGGCACAAAACAAAGATTTATGACCAAAAGACATTTTCTAATCGCAGCCGTCCTGCTGCTTTCCATTTCCTCTGCCTTTGCCCAAGGCAACGGCTTGTCGGGCATCAACCAAGCCACCAACATGGTGACTTCCTATTTCGACCCTGCCACGAAACTCATCTACGCCATCGGTGCGGTCGTCGGTCTCATCGGAGGGGTAAAGGTCTACTCCAAGTTCTCGTCCGGCGATCCCGACACCTCGAAGACCGCCGCAAGCTGGTTTGGAGCGTGTATCTTCTTGATAGTCGCAGCCACCATTCTGAGAAGTTTCTTCCTCTAAGCCTATGGAGACCTATCCCATCAACAAGGGAATCGGTCGCTCGGTAGAGTTTCAGGGACTCAAAAGCCAATACCTGTTCATTTTTGCCGGAGGGCTGCTCGCCCTTTTCGTGCTGTTTGTCATCCTCTATATGGTGGGTGTCAATCAATGGATCTGTATCGGCTTCGGAGGGACTGCCGCATCCGTTCTGGTGTGGCAGACCTTCTCTCTGAACAGGAAGTACGGGGAACACGGGCTGATGAAGCGTTCCGCGCTGCACAGCCATCCCCGATACCTCATCAACCGACGACGCATTCCCCGTCTGCTGCGGCACAAGGAACTGCCGAGACGAAAGAGAAAAGAGAATAAAAGAATGAACGAAGGAAAGGAGGACAAAAAATGAGAAACGTACTGAAAGCCACCACGCTGGAGAACCGCTTCCCGCTGCTTGCCGTCGAAGAGGGCTGCATCCTCTCGAAGGACGCCGACATCACGGTCGCCTTTCGGGTCGAGCTTCCCGAACTCTATACGGTGACAAGTGCGGAGTATGCCGCCATCCATTCGGCTTGGGTAAAGGCAATCAAGGTCTTGCCGACCTACAGTGTCGTACACAAGCAGGACTGGTTTGTCAAGGAGGGCTATCGTCCGGACTTGCAAAAGGAGGAGATGAGTTTCCTCTCCCGCAGTTTCGAGCGGCACTTCAACGAGCGACCCTTCCTGAACCACGCCTGCTACCTGTTCCTGACCAAGACGACGAAGAACCGCAGCCGGCAGCAGAGTAATTTTTCCACGCTCTGCCGTGGGCATATCATCCCCAAGGAGGTACGGGACAGGGATACCGCCCGCAAGTTCATCGAAGCCACCGAGCAGTTCGAGCGGATTATGAACGAGTGCGGTTTTATTCATCTCTCTCGCCTGAGCGATGAAGAGATTGTCGGCACGGAGGAAAAGCCGGGACTGATAGAGAAGTATTTCTCGCTCTCCCTTTCCGACACGACGGTCTTGGAGGACATCGACCTGAGAGCCGACCGGATGCGTATCGGCGACAAGCGGCTCTGCCTGCATACGCTCTCCGATACGGAAGACCTGCCCGGACTGGTCGGTACGGATATGCGTTACGAACGCCTGTCCACCGACCGCAGCGACTGCCGCCTCTCCTTCGCTGCTCCCGTGGGGCTGTTGCTGCCGTGCAGCCATATCTACAACCAGTATGTGCTGATTGACGACAGTGCGGAGAACCTGCAACGCTTCGAGAAGAACGCGCGGAACATGCACTCGCTCTCCCGTTACAGTCGCTCCAATCAAATCAACAAGCAGTGGATTGACGAGTATCTGAACGAGGCACACAGCTTCGGACTTACCTCCGTCCGCTGCCATTGCAATGTCTTGGCGTGGAGTGAGGACGAGGAGGAACTCCGCCGTATCCGCAACGACGTGGGCAGCCAGCTTGCACTGATGGAGTGCAAGCCACGGCACAACACGGTGGATGTGCCGACGCTCTTCTGGGCGGGCATTCCCGGCAATGAAGCCGACTTCCCCGCAGAAGAGAGCTTTTACACCTTCATCGAGCAGGCGGTCTGCTTCTTCAATGAGGAAACCAACTACCGTGATTCGTTGTCTCCATTCGGCATCAAGATGGCTGACCGCAGCGGCAAGCCGATTCATCTCGACATCTCCGACCTGCCGATGAAGCAAGGCATCATCACGAACCGCAACAAGTTCATCTTGGGACCTTCGGGTTCGGGCAAGTCATTCTTCACCAACCACCTCTTGAGGCAGTATTGGGAACAGAACACCCATATCGTCTTGGTGGACACGGGAAACAGCTATCAGGGGCTGTGCGAGATGATACGCCACAAGACGCAGGGAGAAGATGGCGTGTACTTTACCTATTCGGACGAAAATCCCATCAGCTTCAATCCCTTCTATACCACCGACAAGGTGTATGATGTGGAGAAAAGGGAGAGCATCAAGACCCTGCTGCTGACCCTTTGGAAGAAGGACAACGAGCCTGCCACCCGTTCGGAGGAGGTCGCCCTTTCCAATGCCGTGTCGCTCTTTATCGAGCGTATCAAGACGGACGACGGCATCGTACCCTCGTTCAACAGCTTTTACGAATACCTCACCACCGATTACTCGGCTCTGCTTCGTGAGAAAAAAGTCAGGGAAAAGGATTTTGACTTGGCTAATTTTCTCAACGTGCTGGAGCCGTACTACAAGGGTGGCGAATATGACTATCTGCTGAACTCGGACAAGCAGATCGACCTCTTGAACGCCCGCTTTATCGTCTTCGAGATTGATGCGATAAAGGATCATCCCATCCTTTTCCCCATCACGACCATCATCATTATGGAGCTGTTCATCAACAAGATGCGACGGCTGAAAGGAGTGCGGAAAGTCATCCTCATCGAGGAGGCTTGGAAGGCTATTGCGTCTGCGAATATGGCGGGATATATCAAGTATCTCTACAAGACGGTCAGAAAGTTCTTCGGCGAGGCGGTCGTGGTGACGCAGGAGGTGGATGACATCATCTCCTCAGATATTGTCAAGGAAAGTATCATCAACAACTCCGACTGCAAGATACTTCTTGACCAGCGCAAGTACATGAACAAGTTCGATCAGATACAGGCACTCTTGGGATTGACGGACAAGGAACGGGGACAGATCCTCTCCATCAACCAGAGCAACGATGCCACACGGTCGTACAAGGAGGTGTGGATCGGACTCGGTGGCGTGCAGTCCGCCGTCTATGCCACCGAAGTGTCGAAAGCCGAATACCTCACCTACACGACAGAGGAGACCGAGAAGATGCGGGTGCTCGCCCGTGCCGGGCAACTCGGCGGAAACATGGAGCTTGCCGTCAGGCAGCTCGCCGAAGAAGAATAGTAAAGAATAATCACACTAAAATCCAACGTAAAATGAAAAAGAGAATTTTAATGCTTATCACGTGCGGTTGCCTCTTGGCAGGCAGCGCACACGCTCAATGGGTAGTCACTGACCCCACCAACCTTGCACAGAGCATCATCAACACGACCAAGGAAATAGTGCAGACCTCCAAGACGGTCAAGAATACGCTCGATAACTTCAAGGAAGTGGAGAAGCTCTACAACGAGAGCAAGAAGTACTACGATGCCCTGAAAAAGGTAAATGATCTCGTGCGGGATGCCCAAAGGGTAAAGGAGACCATCCTGATGGTCGGGGAAATCTCCGACATCTATGTGAACAACTACAAAAAAATGCTCTCCGACCCGAACTTCCGTCCGGAGGAGCTGGTCGCCATTGCCAACGGCTATACCAAACTGCTCGGAGAGAGCAACAACCTGCTCAAGGAACTGAAGCAGGTGGTGAACATCACCACGCTGAAGATGACCGACAAGGAGCGTATGGACGTGGTGGATCGCTGCTACAAGGAGGTGCGGGACTACCGCAACCTCGTGCGTTACTACACGAATAAGAACATCTCCGTGAGCTATCTCAGAGCCAAGAAACAGCAGGACACCGACCGGGTGCTCTCGCTCTATGGAACGGATAATGAAAGGTATTGGTAGGTATGGGAGCGGAATTTGACAACCTGCACCAAGTCCTCCGTACCCTTTACACGGAGATGATGCCCATGTGCGGCGACATGATAGGCGTTGCCAAAGGCATTGCGGGCTTGGGTGCACTCTTCTATGTGGCACTCCGGGTATGGCAGACGCTTGCCCGTGCCGAGCCCATTGACGTCTATCCGTTGCTCCGTCCGTTTGCGCTCGGTCTCTGTATCCTCTTTTTCCCGATGGTCTTGGACACCATCAACGGCGTGCTTAGTCCCGTCGTGCAGGGGACGCACAAGATGCTCGAAAAACAGACTTTCAGCATGGATGAATACCGCAAGATGCGGGACAAGATAGAGTATGAGTCGATGGTGAAAAATCCCGAAACAGCCTATCTGGTCAGCAACGAGGAGTTCGACAAGAAACTGGATGAACTCGGTATCGCTCCCTCGGACATGGCGACGATGGCGGGAATGTACGTGGAGCGCAGTATGTACAATTTCAAGAAATGGTTCCGCAATATGGTGCGGGAGTTCTTGGAACTGCTTTTCGCCGCTGCCGCTCTGCTTATTGACACGCTTCGAACATTCTTCCTGATTGTCCTCTCCATCTTGGGACCGATAGCCTTCGCCATCTCCGTGTGGGACGGTTTTCAGAGTACCCTCACGCAGTGGTTTACGAGGTATATCTCCATCTATTTGTGGCTGCCCGTGGCGGATTTGTTCAGCTCGATGCTGGCAAAGATTCAGGAACTGATGCTCAAGCACGACATCACACAGTTGCAGAACGACCCGACCTACACGATAGATGCCTCGAACGGCGTGTACCTTGTCTTCATGATTATCGGTATTATCGGTTACTTCACCATTCCGACCGTTGCGGGCTGGGTGATACAGGCAGGAGGTGCAGGTAACTATGGCAAGAACGTGGGACTTGCTGCTGCAAAGGGCGCCGGTATCGCAGGTGCCGTGGGTGGAGCTGTTGGCGGTTTCGCCGGAGGACACGCACGAAATGCGATGAACTATGCAGGGAGCAAGGGAAGAGAGATTGCTGGAAAATTATTTCACAGAGGAGGAAACCAATCCTCTGAACCATCGGAACAAAACTAAAAAGCAATGGAATTTAAGTCATTAAAGAATATCGAAACAAGTTTCAGGCAGATACGCCTCTTTACCTTGGTTGTCGTCTGCCTGTGTGCCGCCCTTGCGGGCTATTCGGTATGGAGTGCCTACTCCTTTGCCGAAGCCCAGAGGCAGAAAATCTATGTGCTGGACGGCGGTAAGTCGCTGATGCTCGCCTTGTCGCAGGATCTGTCGCAGAACAGACCGGCGGAGGCGAAAGAACATGTGCGCCGCTTCCACGAGCTGTTCTTCACCCTTTCGCCCGATAAGAGTGCCATCGAGGGGAATATCTCCCGTGCGCTGCTCTTGGCGGACAAGAGTGCCTACAACTATTATCGGGATTTCTCCGAGAAAGGGTACTACAATCGTATCGTGGCAGGAAACATCAATCAGGTCGTGCAGGTGGACAGCGTGCTTTGCGACTTCGACCGCTACCCCTATGCGGTACGGACGTATGCCCGACAAATGATTATCCGTGCCACCAACGTGACCGAGCGCAGTCTCGTCACCGTCTGCCGCCTGCTGAATACGAGCCGCAGCGACGACAATCCGAATGGCTTCAATATCGAGGGATTCGAGATAGTGGAGAATAAGGACATCAGTACCCGTAAGCGATGAAAAAGAAAAGTCTGTTCCGAATGATGCAAGAGGGAGCGGAGGCAAGACTCCGTCGCCTGTGCGGACGCATCCCCACTCATCTGAGGCTGTGTGTCGTCCTGACTATGCTTCTCTTTTTCGCCATCCTTGCCAACTATGTTTTCTTCAACGGTTTGTATCGCATCTTCTGTGACGGACACTCCGAAGAGGAATCGCTACCGATAATCAAGCATATAGAAGCCCCAGAAGTAAGGCGGCTCTATCCCAACGACAGTATCAACCTATTAAAGTATTACGATTATGTACCCATTCAAAAGAAAGACAACCTCCGATACGAGCACCTCACCTGAGCTGACGGAGGAAGAGAGACAAAGGCGAAAGAAGTTTGTCATTTATCCCCTGATGTTCCTGCTTTTTGCAGGCTCCATGTGGCTCATCTTTGCTCCTTCGAAGAAAGAAGAGGAGAAACAGGTAAAGGGCTTCAACACGGAAGTGCCCGACCCGATGGCAGCCGAACTGATCGGTGACAAGAAGAAAGCCTACGAGAAGGAGATAATGGAACAGAAGGAACAGGAACGAAGTCAGGCGATGCAAAGCCTCAGTTCCATGTTCGGTGAAATGACAGGAGGACAACCGGCACAGAGTTCCGAAGAGTTGGCTTTGAAGGCAGACGCATCAGAAAGAGATAACGGCTTCGGCTCTCACACCGCTGCTCCGCAAGCCGGATTCCACGCCTCTGCATCCGCCTATCAAGACATCAACCGCACGCTCGGTAGTTTCTATGAAGCACCGAGAGAAGACCCTGAAAAAGAGGAACTGCGTGCCCGATTGACAGAGTTAGAAGCCCGCATAAGCAGTGAACAGCAGTCGCCTGCCATAACTGTAAACGACCAGATGGCTCTGCTCGAAAAGTCCTATCAGTTGGCGGCAAAGTATATGCCGTCGGGCGGTGGACAGCAATTGTCAAGTAAGGCATTGCTTTCGGATGGGGAGACGGCTTCCGAAAGGAAAGCGGTCGCAACCACCCGAAACGGGAAGGCGGTAGCCTTTCCCGTTGCCCCCGTGAGCGAGCAAGTGGTGTCGGCTCTGACACAGCCGATGAGCGACTCGACTTTCCGCTCCGAATATGTCAAGGAGAGGAACTACATGTTCCATACCGCCATCGGAACAGCCCCGCTGACGGAGAAGAATACCATCTCCGCCTGTGTGCATACTCAGCAGACGGTTACGGACGGGCAGACAGTGCGTTTCCGTCTCTTGGAGCCGATGTTGGTATCGGGCAGGGAGATTCCACGCAACGCCCTCGTCGTGGGAACGGCAAAGGTACAGGGCGAACGGCTTGCCGTTGTCATTTCTTCACTGGAATATCAGGGAAATATCATTCCCGTGGAGCTGTCGGTCTATGACACGGACGGGCAGGCAGGAATATTCATTCCCGGTTCGATGGAGCGCAGTGCCGCCAAGGAGATTGTCGCAAACATGGGGACATCCGTAGGCAGCAGCGTGAACATCTCCACCGATGCGGGGGCACAGCTCGCCTCTGACCTCGGCAAGGGGCTGATACAGGGAACGAGCCAATACTTTGCCAAGAAAATGCGTACCGTCAAGGTGCATCTGAAAGCAGGATATAGGGTGCTGCTCTACCAACCCGAAAACAAGTAATTCACAGTTATTATTCACCACTTTAATCCAATGTAAAAATGAAAAGAACAGTTTTAGCCATCGCCCTGATGCTGGGTGCAGTCTGTGCCAACGCACAGGAAACGACGTTAAGCGGAGACCTCTATCAGGGGCTGACCCGAAAGATTGCCTTTGAGCGGATGATACCGCCTCACGGCTTGGAAATCACCTACGACAAGACGGTGCACATCATCTTCCCCTCTGCCGTGCGCTATGTGGATTTGGGTTCGCCCAACCTCATTGCGGGAAAGGCGGACGGAGCGGAGAACGTTATCCGTGTGAAAGCGACAGTCAAGGAGTTCCGTGAGGAGACGAACATGAGCGTGATCACGGAGGACGGTGCATTTTACACCTTCAATGTCAAGTATTCCAACGAGCCGCTATTGCTCAATGTGGAAATGGCGGACTTCATCCACGACGGTGCGAGCGTAAACCGCCCGAACAATGCAATGGAGGTCTATCTCAAGGAACTCGGCAGCGAGAGTCCGATGCTGGTACGGCTCATCATGAAGTCCATTCACAAGGAGGACAAGAGGACGGTGAAGCATATCGGCAGCAAGTCCTTCGGTATTCAGTACCTGCTCAAAGGGTTGTACTCGCACAACGGACTGCTGTACTTCCATACGGAACTGCGCAACAAGTCCAACGTACCGTTCGACATCGACTTCATCACGTTCAAGATCGTGGACAAGAAGGTCGCCAAGCAGACCGCTATGCAGGAGCAGGTGCTGCTTCCGCTGCGTGCCTACAACTATGTTACCTGCGTAGCGGGGCAGAAGAGCAGTCGCACGGTGTTCACGCTTCAGAAGTTTACCATCCCCGATGACAAGCATCTCATTGTGGAGATGCACGAGAAGAACGGAGGAAGACACCAGTCCTTTGTCGTGGAGAACGAAGACCTTGTGCGTGCAAGAGTGATTGACGAACTCAAAGTGAAGTAGTATGAGAAAGTCTCTGTTTTTCCTGTTTGTCGTGTCGCTTGCCCTCCTTGCAGGGCAGGCACACGCCCAACGCTGTCTGCCCAAGATGAAGGGCATACGCCTGACCACAGGTATGGCGGACGGTTTTTATTCCGCTTCCTCAAAGAATGAGACAGGATACTCGTTCGGGGCTGCGCTTGCCACCTACACGAAAGGCGGACACCAATGGGTGTTCGGGGCGGAGTATCTCCGTAGATATGAACCCTATCGGGAAAGCGGTATTCCTACGGAGCAGTTCACGGGCGAGGGAGGTTTCTTCTTTGGTGTGCTTTCGGACGGCAGCAAGACCTTCTTCCTCTCTGCCGGCATTTCCGCTTTGGCGGGTTATGAGACGGTCAATGGCGGAGAGAAACGACTCTTTGACGGCTCGACGCTGCGCAATAAGGACGGCTTTCTCTATGGTGGTGCCGTTACCTTGCAGGCGGAGACCTATCTGTCGGACAGGTTGGTGTTGCTGCTCTATGGCAGGGAGCGTTGCCTGTGGGGAGGGTCTACAGGACGTTTCCATACGCAGTACGGTGTCGGACTGAAAATCATGCTGGACTGATGGACGCACGACAGATGAGAGAGATTCCCATTGCGGACTTCCTGAACGCGATGGGGATTCATCCGACCAGACAGAAAGGAAACGCCTTGTGGTATTCCGCCCCTTACCGAACGGAACGGACACCCTCGTTCAAGGTCGATACAGCCAAGAATGTTTGGTTCGATTTCGGGACGGGCAAAGGCGGCGACATCTTCGACTTGGCGGGAGAGTTTATCGGAAGCGGTGATTTTCTTCTGCGGGCGGCTTTCATCGCCAAGAGCGGAACGTGTCCGCTGCCTGCTTTGGAACAACCGCAAAGAAGCGAAAAGAAAGAACCCGTCTTTGAGGATATTTGGGTGCGACCGTTGCAGGACGCCAAACTGCTGGGCTACTTAAAAGAACGGGGCATCAATACCCACGTTGCCATACCCAACTGCGAGGAGGTTCGATACCGGGTGCATGGCAAACGGTACTATGCCATCGGCTTTCACAACGATGCCGGAGGATTGGAATTGCGCAACCGCTTCTTCAAGGGATGCATACCGCCGAAGGATATTTCCCTGAAGCGTAACGGCTCGGACGTGTGTTCCGTCTTTGAGGGATTTATGGATTGCCTCTCCGCTATGCTATTAGGTATCATTGCTTCGGACTGGCTTGTCCTTAATTCCGTTTCCAACGTGGAGAAGGCTGTAAGAGCATTGCACGGCTATGAGAGGATTGACTGCTTCCTCGACAATGACGAGGCGGGACGAAGAACATTGGAAAGGCTGAGAGCTGATTTCAGGGAAAAGGTCATTGACCGCAGCTCTCTGTATGCCGACCACAAGGATTTGAATGAGTTTCTGCTTTTCAAGAATGCAGGGAACAGTGTATAACAACAAAACGATAACGAACAATGAAAAAGAAAATATTGAATACGATTTGGGTAATGGGAGTGCTTGCCCTCGCAGGGTTTTGTCTATCTGCTTGTAATCACGAGCTGGATATTCAGCAGGCGTACCCGTTCACGGTAGAGACGATGCCGGTGCAGAAGCACATCGTCAAGGGACAGACGGCGGAGATACGCTGCACGCTCAAACGGCAGGGACGGTTTGAAGACGCACGCTATACCATCCGTTATTTCCAACCTGACGGCAAAGGGAGATTGAAAATGGATAACGGCACGGTCTTCAAACCCAATGACCGTTACCCGCTCACGAAAGAAGAGTTCAGGCTCTACTACACATCCGCTTCCACCGACCAGCAGACGATAGACGTGTATGTGGAGGATAATTTCGGACAGACGGCAAAACTCTCGTTTGAGTTCAACAGTCAGAAGGACGAGGAAAAGGAGAGGAAAGATGAGGATAGGAAGTAAACTTGCCCTCTTGTGTCTTATCTGCCTTTCCTACTTCCGCCTTTCCGCTCAGGACGGAAGAAATCTCCTGCTCTCACTCCCTCCATTCGAGCGTGCCGTTGTCTGCATCAAACACTTCGAGGGCTTGCATACTTGGAAAGACTACCCGTATGTAGGCTATGGACACAGGCTTCTGCCCGAAGAACGGTTCACGGCGGCGATGACGGAACGGCAGGCAGACTCCCTGCTTCGGACTGACCTGATGAAGCGGCTGATGATGTTCAAGGACTATGGGAAGGATGCCTTGCTTCTTGCCGTCCTGTCCTATAATGTCGGAGTGGGCAGATTGCTGGGATATGGGAAGTATGCCAAGAGCCAATTGCTACGAAAGATAGAGTTGGGCGACAGGAATTTCTATCGTGAATTTGTCTCTTTCTGCCGATACAAGGGCAAAGTTCTCAGAGGGCTTGTCAAACGACGAAAAGTAGAGTTTGCTCTGTTTTATGTACCTTGATTGTCAAATACGCCTCTTGCGACATTCTTATGCTCCGCAAGGGGCGTTTTCCTACCGTTTTATTCGCCTTTCTTGTTATGAATGAGTAACTTTACCCATGCAAAATAAGAAAATTTATGAATGAAAGTTTAAGACAAGAAATTGCAGGATTTTTCTTGCAAGACAGTGGAGATTATTTAGCACGATTTAGTACACTATTTAATGAACACGGATTTACTCACATAGGAAATAGGAGTAAACTATTGGTTGATATTCTTTTCTCAATAGAATGTTCTCTGAAGGCTCTTATATTTCTTGAAAGTCAAGATGATGAGAAGAAAACATATGAACAAATCAAGAGGTGCTCTCATAAGATAGAAAAACTCCTTTCCCAAATACAATCAGTAGATACTGATTTTACAAACTTTAAGAATTTTGCAAATCAAATATCTCTGGATGAATATTCTATTTGTAGTAGATATTCTCTTGAAGCGAATATATGCTTTAGAGAAAACGGGGTATTAGCAAATAAATACTATTCTACTATTGCTAATCCTACTTGGATTGAAGCCCTTTATGAAGAAGCGAAAAAACTTAAAGAGTATGTTAGCTCGAAAACAGCTCCATTCTCTATTGTTCGTCTTTCTGACATTGACATTAATGAATTGCTTGAAAACCAAAAACGACTTTCAGATATTGCGAAGTAAAAGATTCGTTTTTATGGAGGTTTAACTATGGCTTTTTGTTACTTTTGAGCCGTCTCAACTCACTGTCAAAAGTAACGAGATGTTTTTCATCGGGGTTTCTTTGCTCCTTTCTTTATCCGCTTAGGCTCACGAAAGAAAGGAGCGGTCGGCAAATCTGCCGACCGCTTTACTCCGTCTGCTCTTCTTGAACGGTTATCTGTCCCGTACTTACTTCGGGGTGCGTGGAGAAAGCCCAATTCACCTCCTCATCGGGCAGGGTGCTGTGAATGTTTCCGCCCATCACCATTCCGCAATCCTGAATGACCTTTTGTCGTGCTTCTTCTCTGCTCTCGGCAACTACCTCAAAAACTCCCTCGAAAATGTACTGCGTCCGTACTCTATAAACTTTCTTCTTCATATTCTCAAAATTCAACCTTTAATAATCTGTGTTCCTTTGGCTCTCCATTTGATAACCTGCGGTGGGTAAGCCAAAAATGGTGTGTGCCATAGCCGTATGCAAAGAACTTGTCAAGTTCCGTTTCTTCGGCTATCCGATTGACGGCTGCTCTCAATTCCTTCTCGTTGGCGGATAGAGTAATGGCATTGATTACCCTTATAAGGATATGAGGTATCTCGTCCGCCCAATTGCATACGATGCTTTCTATTTCTGCTTTCATATCTGTGATGTTTTGGTGATAGTTGCTTATGCTGTTACTCTCATTCTTTGCCTTATCAGTTTGCGATTGGCATTGACAAGGTTCACTATCTGCTCGTGATACTCTGTGTTCTTGTTGCACACGCCACGACTTTGTACCACTTTGAGCGTGTCAAGATTGACCTCAACTGTTTCTATCCGTCTGCCTTCGATGGTTGCTGAAAGGATTAGCGAGTTTTCTTTGAGATAGTAGGCATTGTCGAACACACAATGGTGCATTGCCACTCCCTCCTCCAAATGTTCCTGCACGCTCTCCAAAACGTGGACTTGGATTGTACCGTCTGTGAATGAGATACCGAAGAACTTTGATTTGAGTTCGTGGAAACGTTTCTCGTCCTCCATTGCCTTTTTGCGTCTCTTCTCCTTTTCTTCCTTTTCCCTTTGTTTGCGAAGTTCGCTTTGTCTTAGGTCGTGTTCCCTATGCAGGTCAGTGGGGCAAACATACTTCGGGCTGTGTATGTCCTTGCCCAATCTTCGGAGCATATCCATATAGTCGCACCATATCGAAATGTCCTCTATGTCATAGCCGTTGCGAGTGGCTACTTTATAGGATTGCCAACAAGCGTCAAATGCCCTCGAATTGTCAAGAAAGTATTTCAGATGCTCGGTTCTGCCTGCTTTCATCAATGTTTCCGCACGGCTGTCGGACAATAGGGCTGGAATAAGAATGGTTGGTACAATGCCGTGAAAATCATTCTTAAATCCATTCCTGCGGAGAGTGTCCGTAACCTTAAACTTTGGATATATCTGTGAGTACGATATATGGCGGTAGGCTTCGTTGTCGTTTCTGACTGCCATAGGCGAGCAATAAGAAAAGGTGTCGATGTATCTGCCCAATACTCTCTGAATGGCAACAATCGTTTTTCTTCCTTGTGCGTTCCACCAATACTGACCGATTTCAATAGTGTATGATGATGCCTTGCAACCTTTCTCCATTTCCACAGAAAGAAGAAACATTCTTAGTACTTGGTATGCTCCACAAGTGGTAAGTATCGTAAAGTATTGTTTCTGCCTTATCTTGCGTTCAAAGGTCGTTCGGACTTGCAACTTTGCTCTACAATGAGGGCAAGTGCAATGTTCGGTTGGGTTCTCCATTATCCAACTATACCCACAATCCATACACGTTGTGCGACCTTTGGGCAGTCGATAGGCGAAGTGGTCTATGCACTCACGGAATGCCCACTTACATTGTGTCTTGCTTATCGGTCGCAGTTTTTTGCTCTCGGCAAGTACTGCCTTCTCAAATCTGTTTCTCGGTTTCATAATCTGTCCTCCTTAATCAGTTGTTACGAAATACGTAGCCGTCCTTATACCAAAAGTCCGTGTCGAAAAGGTCATCGGCATATTTGGAGAAGTCGAAGTAACTCAATGCAAAATCGGATAATTCATTCTCCATTTTCGCAAGTTCCTCCGCAAAATCTTCCTTGCTTGCATAATTTCCGATGTAGTCGGATTGGAAAGACTTCACAAGGCTGTATGCGTCTTGTGTGAGGTGGGCGTTGTTGCCGTCCGCCCACACCCAAAAGGCTTCTTTCTCCGTGTCGTTCAGTCTGTCCAACTCCTCCCGAAGTTCAAAGAAGTTTTCCTCCAAATGGCTCTCGTCTATCAGTCCATCGGGTATTTCCTCCCACGCTTGGAACATATATTCGGGTTCTTCCTCGTCCTCGTGTATCTCGGCACAACGCTCCATAAAGCCGTCCAAATCGTAGAAGTCCGAAAGTTCCACCCACTCGCCCTGCAATGAGCCGTTGTTGTACTTAGCATAAGTGCCTACATAGATGCGTGCTTCGTTCAATTCCTTTGTTTCCATTTCCTTTTGTTGTTTAGAGGGTTAAAACTCGAATAGTGAGGGTTGTGCTATCTGCTGTTCCACTTGCTTCTCCGCTTTTGGTTTCTTGGCGGTCAGTTTGCGGTATTCCTCCGCTTGGTATCGCTCGATAGCCTTTTTCCGTGCTTCTGCTTTTTCCTCCTCCGTAAGTTCGATAGTATGGTTTACCACGACTTGGCAGTTGATGGACTTGCCCACCTCGATGTTATCCTCATCGTAATAGTGAACGGCAAGGGAATATACCTCTTCATCAGACAGACCTGCACACCCCATTCTTTGGATTTCCGTCAAGATGTAGGTAATGCACTCGTCTATGTTCTTGCTCTCCTTGCGGAAATTCTCCGCAAAGAGTTCATCGTATGATGCTTTCGTTTCCAAATAGTTTTGGATAACGTCCTTGAAATGCTCTGTACCTTTCATTGTCTTTGTTGTTTTTATCAGTTGAATAATGTTCCGTCAGAAAGAAATTCGTAGCTGTTGGCTTCGCAGCTCTCGGCAAAGGCTTCCTCGCTGAGTTGGTATTTCATATCATCCCTGCAAGCCTTGAAAAAGCCGTTTAAGCACTTGTCCATAAGTTCGTAAAGGGTGGTGTTGTCGGGGATTTTCAGAAAGTCGTATATAGGCTGTAATATCTCATAGTCCATATAGTAGCCTGTCAAAACACAATCATTGGTGACGAATACACGGCTCTTGCGCTTTGTCTTGTAATTGTGTCCCCAAATGGTTTTGGGCATATACAAGTCGTTCCAATAGTTATTGACAAGGTATTTCAGAAGTCTAACCCCTTTCAAATTATCTTCTTCCTCGCTGTAAGGAGAAGTGAAACGATACCAATAGGAATAATCATCGTATGACCATCTGTCCACCTTGATATTGAATATCTGTTCAAAGGCTTGCAATGTCTTTCGGTTTTCTTCGTCCCAACCATAGTTGAAATGTTCCGCCCAATGGCTGTGTGCCTTTGCTTGTGCCTCTTTGGTCAGTTCGTGGAGGTTATATACCTCGTATGTTCTTGTTTCCGTTCTCATATTCGTTTGGTGTTATCGGGCTGTATTATTGATGATGTCTTCTCCATTGTCCGCAAAGACCTCGATAGTCGGTTTCCCTCCGTTTTCCTCTACGGATAGGCTTTCGGAGGTGTCATATAATGTTTCTCCGTCCGTAATGATGACTTTCTCGTTGTCCTCAAAACAGAGTACGTCCTCACCTTGCCACGATTTGACAAGGGCAACGGCTTCCTCGTAATTCTCGGCTGTTACTTCAAATCGGGTGCGTTCCCAGCAAGTAACCTTTCGGTCTTGGTAAAAACTGAATGTTTCCATAATTCCTATATTTAGATGGTTGCTAAAATGATTTCTTGGATATGAATAGGTTCAACTTCTGAAAAGAGATAGAATATAAATTCCTTTCTGTCTTTCCGATTGAGTTCCTTGTATAGTTCCCCAAAGGCGGATATGTTTCCGTTGAGGTAAACCGATACCATATACTCGAAGATGTTGTCCACTTCGTAGTATCTGCATTGCTGTGCGATAGTTTTGCTTCTTCTTTTCATATATCTGTCTGTTTAAGAAATGAGTAACCAAAGTATTGCCCCGATGATGAGAGCATAAGCCAAGATGTATGCGACGATTGCCAAAACAATGGCAAGGAGTAGCCGAATGAGGAGTTTTCCTACACATATCCCTGCCAGCCAAAGCCAGACGCTTCCGCCCCAAAGGAGAGACCCTGCGAGTGCAAGTGCCACCCAAATTGATATTTTGTATCTCAGTTTCATCTTGTCTGATTTTTTTTTGATTTTATGCGGATTCCAGAGGTGAGGGAGTTGAGTTTCCATTTTTCATTTTCTCTGTCCTCGTGTTTCCGACATTTTTTTTATGCGTTTTTCCGTCGGGTCGGTCGTTTTCGTTTCAGTGGCGTAAAAAGGTAGGGCTTAGGACAAACAAGGTTTATGGCGAGAATACTACCTGCAATGAAATGGAAGTGTGGAGATTGTCGCCATAACGGCTTGCCGCTTCGACCTTTTTTGTCCGTGAAAGCCCGGAACTACCTTTGCCGCTGACAACGAACAACCGATCCCGATGCGAATACATAGAATGGAACGTGGAGAGGAACACCGCAGAGGACAGAGCGAAAAAATGAAAGGCAGCCTTCACAAGAAAGACTGCCATAATCGTGAGGAATAAGACGAAAAGAATGAAAGCCGTTGTCTGAACAGACAACTATTAGAAAAGAAAAACGGAGAAAGTTTCGTCTTTCTCCGTAGATAATATTACCTTTGCAATAGGTTATTCGAGTTATGCAAAGCGTTGTGTGTCATTGCAGAAGATAGGTCGCTAAATCATTACCTGCTGAAAATCATAACTCAAAAGGCTGTTCATAGCCAATTACTTAGACCTAAATGATAGATTTTAGAAAAAAAGTAATTACCATTTACATAGCACACGAAAAGATTATGCGCAGTACATTCAAAATCCTATTCTATATCAATAAGAACAAGACTAAAGCAGACGGTACAACGGCAATCCTTTGTCGTATCACCATTGACGGAGCGAACGTAGTGATAACCACAGGCGAAAGCATCAACCCCCACGATTGGAGCGTGAAGCGAGGGGAAACAATGGACAAGAAGACCAACCAACGCCTACAAACCTTTCGGGAGGAAATCGAACAGGGTTACAATACTTTGCTCTACAAATATGGAGCAGTGAGTGCTGAGCTTCTGAAGAACTACTTACAAGGCATCGGACGGAATCCAACGACACTTCTTGCCCTTAGTACAGAGGAACTCAATGCCCAAAGAGAAAGCAAGAGTGAGGGAACGTATAGCAACAATCGAAGTTCCGATAAACAGCTCAATGCTTTTGTGCGAAATCGTGGCGAAGAGGATATTCCCCTAACGGCTCTAACGATAGACTTTTTTGATGATTACCGTTTTTATTTGAAGAAGGAGGGCTATGCTCCTGCAACGATAAACAAGCATCTCTGTTGGTTGAGTCGGTTGATGTATCGAGCCGTCAGTCAAGGGACAATACGCTTCAATCCGTTTGAAGAGGTGAAATATGAAGCCGTGGAGCGCAAACCTCGTTTCCTGAGCAAGGGCGATGTGGCAAAACTCTTGGCATTCCCATTGCAGGATGAGGGAGCGGAACTAAGCCGAAGAATGTTTCTTTTCTCTGT
Organism: Porphyromonas crevioricanis; assembly: GCF_900476255.1. Taxonomy (NCBI): domain Bacteria; kingdom Pseudomonadati; phylum Bacteroidota; class Bacteroidia; order Bacteroidales; family Porphyromonadaceae; genus Porphyromonas; species Porphyromonas crevioricanis. Next base: position 1,931,238 of record NZ_LS483447.1, on the reverse strand, counting down.
CTTTACGGGGTTGGCATTCGCCGACTTGCAGAGCCTCCGAGCTTCGCAAATCGAAACGAACAGCGAGGGGAAGCGATATATCCGCAAGGCAAGACAAAAAACGGAGGTGGAGAGCCTAATACCTCTGCATCCGATAGCGGAGCAGATACTTTCTCTTTACATCAAAGAGAGCAAGGGGGATTACAAGGTATTTCCCGATACGATGAGCAAAGGCAAACTACTTACCCATCTCAAAGCCGTGGGCTTGGCGTGTGGCGTTCGTACTCCGCTAACTTGACACGTTGCCCGCCATAGCTTCGGTACGCTGACTTTGGAGGCTGGTATTCCGATGGAGAGCATTGCCAAGATGATGGGACATTCGTCCATTGCCAGCACGCAAATCTACGCTCAAATCACTGACCAAAAGATTGCAAACGATATGGAGAGACTAATAAAAACTTCATAATAAATAGGTATCCTTTTGCAAAAAGCGAGTGCAATTGCAATAATTAATTATGGCTTTGTGTACTTTTTTCAAAAATGCTTGCAGATTCATCTTTTATTTATATATTAGGGGCGAGGGTAGTACAGATCCTCTCCCTCTGATCAAAGGTCTTTTTGAGTTTCTCTACCCTCCGGGATCAGTTGTGTAAATAGAAACTGTATGAGCGTAAGCGATTTATAGACTTAGCCTATCCTCCTGAAAGAGACGGATGTTAAGACTTGAAGAGGGATTAGGGTAAATAAGGAATACTAACATTAATCTATCTGTCTATGAGAAAAATTCTATTCTTGGCATCTATTGTGATGCTTTCGGTGTCATTTAATGCTTTCTCTCAGGAGACCTTCTATTACTATAGAGGGAAGCAAGAGAAGCTGTCAATAGACAAGACGACAGTGGCTGTGGTTTCTTTACGAGACGCAAAATTCAGTTTATCTCCTTTGTCTGCAACTGCGGTTCAATCTATATCAACAGGAGATTACCAAATTACGATTGTAAAATCCAAGGAGAAATCAATTCCTCTGTTAAGAAAATCCCTTGAGAATAAGTTTGCGGGAAATAAGGACCTTGTAGTCCTACCGTGTTTCACCTCTTCTGAGGGAATGGAGCTGTACCAAACGTTAGATATTAATCTAAAATTAAAACAAGAGAAAGATGGGGAGATTTGCAACGGGAAGATTTTCCATCGGACAAATTGACTTATTTCGTATTGAATAATGAACCTATTAAGCTTCAATTGATATGAAAAAAACACTCTACATATTACTTGCAACCCTGTGTTGCAGTATGTTATCATTCGCTCAAGACAACAAGGAAAGCATTATCTTGAAGAGCGAAGGAAAAGCGTTGGATGAGATTGTTCTATCCATTCGTGCAGAAGGAGAGGTCTCTATACAAGGAGCAAACTCAGTAAAAGTAGACGAGCAAGGTAGGTACGTCTGTGTCTTACCTTACTCAGATGATCCTGAGGGTACACTAACGATTAGTGCTCCTCGTATTTTAGGACTAACTCTTGACCAGATTGTTGCTACAAGTTTGGATTTGAGGCATGCACCTTCTTTGACTCATCTGGATTGTGGCTCAAACGGAGGCAGTATTCGAGGTCTAGACCTGTCATCTCTTGAGAATCTTGTCTATCTCAATTGCTCAAAACAAGAAATAGCTCTCCTAGACCTAGAGAAAAATGAGAAACTGGAGACCTTACTATGCTCTGAGAATAAGCTAAGCGAATTAGATGTGCAGCACCTAAAGCAACTCAAACGACTAGAATGTTCAAAGAATTTGCTTACGAAATTGGATTTGCGCAATCTGAAGAACATGGAATTTGTTAAGGCTGAATGCAATAAGATTAGCTCTCTAAAAATTGATGGACTCATCAATCTGAAGGAGTGCTATATGAGGGATAATCCTTTAGGCGGAACGTTGAAGATTAATTTTCAAAAACTGAGTACTCTAGATGTTTCGTTTTGTGGACTTGAGAGCTTGGCTTTGGTCAGTGCTCCTAAGCTTCAGGTACTCTTATGCGCAGATAACAAATTGAGTTCTCTGAGTTTTGCCAATACGCCTGATATTGTCTCCATAGATTGTTACCACAACAAGATTAACGGAGAAGAGATGCGAAAAATGATTGAAGAGCTTCCTAATTACAGCTCCCCCACCAATCCAGGAAACGGGAAGTGCTATGCTGTATCTTGTGGTGTATCAGTAGACGATCCTGATGAAATGGAGGGGAATTTCGCTTACGAAAACGACATTAGAGAAGCTCTATCTAAACAGTGGATATTTTATGCCAAAACAAAAGACGGCAAAGAAGTTCAATATGCAGGACGTCCGCTATCTGCTCAACAGGTCGCGAACACAGAGATTGTGATATCGCCCAATCCTGCTACAGATTTTGTTTTTATTCAAGGAGTATCTCCAAATACGGAGGTTCGTATTTTAGACCTCTCAGGGAAACTCCTTATTGAATCCTTATGTCGTAGCGATGGGATACTAAATCTCGATGTAAGAACTATTCCAGAAGGCAACTATCTGATTGTAATCAATGGAAGTTCTCAGAAACTTGCTATTGTCAGACAGAGATAATCTATGAAATGACAAAAACACTCCGAAAGTTTAAGAAAACTTTCGGAGTGTTTTTGTTCCTATAGTTCTCTAGCAGTAGTCGGTTGATGTCGGAAAGTTTGTAGAGGATTTTCCCTGCGATTTGGGTATAGGGAATAATGCCCTTGTCGCGATAATCCTGCAAGGTGCGGGGGCTGACGAAAAGGCGTTTGCATACCTCCCGCCCCGTGAGATAGATTTCTCCTCCGAACAGCGGACGGTGCGTTTGAGCAATCTCCCGAATACGCTTGCTTACTTCTTGAATGCCCGAAATGAGTTGTTTCATTTCGGGTGTTTCTTTGTTTACGATTTCGTGTTCCATAGTCATTGTATTTTTCGGTTCGACTTTTCAAGGAGTGCTTCCACATCCTCACGTTTGTAATAACATTTATGCCCGATTTGGATAAAGGGCAGCACGGAAGTATCCCGATAGTGCTGGATCGTCCGTTTGCTGATGTTCTGGATTCGGCACATGTCCCCGTTGTGCAACATATCGGGGACTTCGGGCTTCGTACCGAAATGTTCTCTCATACAAAGAGCCAACTCTTCGATGCTCTTTTTCAGTTCCTCCCAAGCAGAGGAGTCGATGGCTGTAAATCTCATATCAATATTGTTTTAATTGTTGTTGTTTTCTCTTTTTGGTGCAAATGTATGCAGCCGAAATCCTTGTTCTCTGACCTGATGAGATCAAAGGAAATCGCAGGAATTTACAGGCAAATGTATAAGTAAAACCTATCTGTTTTTAGAAGGGATTCCTTGCCTTTTCTCTCTGTTCCTCCGAATTCCTTGTAGTGGAATTTTCAGTTATTCGCAGCTTTCAGACATAGGAGAAGGAGGAGGCATACTTCGAGCATGTAGAGATATCAAGAAATTCGATAAATCAAAAGTGGTTGGAGGATAGGCGGACTTCAAGAGGGTAGGTAATCAAACCTGAATATCGATAATGAAGAGGTAGTGAGTACTGTGTTATGCAAGGTCTTATATGTCTTATATCGATAAAAAAGAGAGTGCTGTGAGCAAAACGCTACAGCACTCTCTTTGGTTTTGTTTGAATCCCTTAGTTTACGCCTACTGTCTTCCTTCAACTTCGATGGAACGGTCTATTTTCTTTACCAATCCTTGTAATACTGCTCCCGGACCCAATTCGATAAATTTGGTAGCTCCATCGGCAATCATATGCTCTACACTCTCTGTCCAACGTACTGGAGCTGTGAGTTGAGCAATAAGGTGTTCCTTGATCTCTGACGGATCAGAAGAAGGAGCTGCTGTTGCATTTTGGTATATAGGGCAAATTGGTTTGTTGAATTTGGCCTGCTCGATAGCTGATGCTAATTCTTCGCGTGCAGGTTCCATCAACGGAGAATGGAAAGCTCCTCCCACGGCTAATTTGAGAGCTCTCTTGGCTCCTGCTGCCTTGAGGAGTTCACAGGCAGTATCCACTCCCTCTATTGTTCCTGATATGACTACTTGCCCAGGACAGTTGAAGTTGGCTGCCACCACTGTATCCTTTACTTGTGCTACGATTTCTTTGATTTGTTCATCAGGTAGCCCCAAGATGGCTGCCATGGTGGAGGGACATATTTCACAAGCTTTTTGCATGGCTTGAGCACGACGACTCACCAGATTCAGTCCCTCCTCAAACGTCAAAGCTCCAGCAGCAACCAAAGCAGAGAATTCTCCCAGAGAGTGTCCGGCCACCATATCTGGCTTGAGTTCCTCTCCCATAGAGAGAGCCAGAGCAACTGAATGCAAGAAAACTGCAGGTTGAGTCACTTTGGTCTGTTTGAGTTCCTCGGCTGTACCGGCAAACATGATGTCTGTGATATTGAACCCAAGTTGCTTATTGGCTGTATCAAATAGGCCACGAGCGATATCATTTTGTTCGTAGAGGTCTTTCCCCATTCCTACGAATTGTGCCCCCTGTCCGGGGAAAACATAAGCTGTTTTCATCTTGATGTGGTTTTTAGTCCATTGTAAAAAGGTTTCATCAGCTCCAAGCCGACTTTATGTTTGAGATTCGTTAGAACTGTTCTAATGCGTTCACTAATACACGCCATACCCGTTCTACAGACTCGATGTGAACTTTTTCGTCTGGAGAATGTGGGTGACGTATTTCGGGGCCTACCGAGATCATATCCATGTCCGGCATTACTCCTTGAATGATCCCACACTCCAATCCAGCGTGCATCACCAATACATTGGGTTCGTAGCCAAATATTTTGGCAGAGCTTTTTTTCATCACCTCAAGAGCATGGCTTTCGATGTTTGGTTGCCAACCATTGTAAGCTGCGTCAAATTCGACGGCAAAGCCACCCAAGCGGAAAGCACTTTCGATGGCGGAAGCCACCCACATTTTTCGAGATTCACTGGAACTCCGTACAAGGAAACAGAGCTCTATTTTTCCATTTGCAGCCTTTATCTTGGCCAGATTGGTACTTGATTCTACTGTGCCTGGGAAATCGTGCAACATGGATATTGGACCATTGACACAGGCTTCTACTGCATTGACCAGTGCATCTTGGATTTCCTCGGGAATGAGATGTTCGGGACATTCTACTCGTTCGGCTGTGAAAGAGATTTTGTCTTCAATCCCTTTATACTCCTGACGGAAGAGATCTTGATAATCGGATACCAATTCCCAAAGTCCTGCCACATCTTCGTTGGGCAATGTAATAACTGCTGTTGCTTCTCGAGGTATTGCATTTCGCAGAGACCCTCCATCAAGCCAAGACAGGCGTGCTCCATAAAACTCTATTGCCTCTTTGAGGAATCGGCACATCAACTTATTGGCATTGGCTCTGCCCAGATGTATATCTACTCCTGAATGTCCTCCTTTGAGCCCTTTCAGGCTTAGTCTAACTCCTGTATCTGAATTAGGTACAGGACAATCATCTTTGTATTCGAGAGAGACATTTACGTCGACTCCTCCGGCACAGCCTACAAAGAGAGAACCCTCTACTTCCGAGTCTATATTGAGTAGGATGTTTCCGCGAGAGAACCCCGGTTGCAAATTATTCGCTCCGTCCATACCCACTTCTTCATCTACAGTAATCAGAGCTTCGATTGGGCCATGCTTGAGAGTTTTGTCTGCCATAATCGCCAGAGCATAAGCCACTCCTATGCCATTGTCAGCCCCGAGTGTCGTTCCTTTGGCCTTTACCCATTCTCCGTCTATATGGGCATCTATCGGGTCGCTCTCGAAGTTGTGGTTTACATCTGAGTTTTTCTGCGGTACCATGTCCATGTGTGCCTGAAGAGTGACAACCGGCTTATTCTCCATCCCAGGAGTAGCAGGTTTGCGGATGATCACATTGCCGATATCATCCCTGTGAGTTTCCAGTCCCAATCTCAATCCCTCTTGATAAATATATTCGCCGACCTCTTTACAATGAAATGTCGGACGAGGAATCTGAGTAAGCTCGTAGAAATACGACCATACGGCTGCCGGTTGGAGTGATTTGATCTCTGTAGCCATAACAAAATCGATTTATTAAGATTGTTTTTGTGTGTACTAGACTTCTGGATGCGATGAGACTCGGTTGTAGCCTTTGTTCACAAGAGGCAGAAGCATGATTGCCACGAACCCTACAATCGTAATCCATAGGGTTTGTATTGTATGAACAACCAATGCGAATGTAGCCGCATCGACTTTTGCTATTCCGTAAGAAGTGAGTGTATTGATAACCATGAAGTGCCACGCCCCAATACCACCTTGCACCGGTACGGCCATGGCAATACTACCCATTGTGAAGGCTACCAATCCAACACCAATGCCCAAGTTGGAGGTGAAGCCAAAGGCAAAGAAAGTCGTGTAGAAGTACAAGAAGTATCCCAGCCAAAGAAGTACGGTGTAGAGAAGGAATAGCCACTTGCGCTTCATATGCCAAATGGAGTAGAGACCTTGAATGACCTTCGATACCATTTCGATGAGTTTTTTCATCGGCTTGGTCTGTCGCAGGTATTTGTAACTCACAAGGGCTCCCACAACAAGAATAACAAATCCTACATAGAGCCACATGGAACTGAAGATAGTAGCAATACCGGGAACACCAAAAGAGGACTGATTATCAGCAAAAAAACGGAAAAGGAAGTCTCCGGCTCCAAGCAATACTCCCAGAAATATTAATCCTACAACCACCAAGTCCATGATGCGATCCATGAAAAGAGTTCCCAGAAGTTGAGCGAAGGGTAAGCGTTCGTAACGCCCTTCTTCTGCGCAGCGCCAGAGCTCCCCTGCTCTGGGGAGGGCCATATTCACTGTGTAAGTGCCGAGGGTTGTTAGTACTGCATTGAGAGCCTTGGGTTTGGGGGTGGCGACCGGTTCAATAAGAAGCTGCCAGCGCAAACCTCTTACCACATTGGCCGCCAAGCCAAAGAAGAGAGAGAGGAGGATATACCAGATGTTAAAACCTCGGTTTAGAGCTTCTCGAACTTCCTCTAAATCTAAATTGCGATAGACCAGCCACAATATAAGTACTCCAAAACAGAGCGGGATGATGACTTTGGTCAATGACCGCAGCGGGGAGACTTTAGGGCTGTTCGTTTGCTTCATACCTTAAATTTTCTTTGCTACCGGACCTCCCAAGATTAGCGCAGCGGCGTAATAGTGGTATCTTCGCACATCCAGTACCACAAAGATATGTACAATTTGAAAGATAAGGGACTCGTTAGGGCTAAGAAGCATTTGGGGCAACATTTTCTCACAGACTTGTCTGTAGCAGAGCGTATTGCATCGACTGCCGATGAGGCTGTAGGGCAGATGCCAGTCTTGGAAATTGGCCCAGGTATGGGAGTCCTTACTGATTTCTTGCTAAAGAAAGGACATGATCTCTATGCCGTAGAGTTGGACAGAGAAAGTATCGCTTATTTACACCAACGTTTCCCCGGCTTGGATGGCCGATTTTTAGAGGCCGACTTCCTTCGTCTGGATTTGAAAACACTTTTTCCAAAGGGACAGCATTTCTGTCTTACAGGCAATTACCCCTACAACATCTCTTCTCAAATATTTTTCCGCTTGCTTGATTATAAGGATCAAATACCTCTTTGTACGGGTATGTTGCAGAGGGAGGTCGCTCTACGTTTGGCCTCTCCTCCCGGACCGAAAGCCTATGGAATTCTGTCTGTATTGCTGCAGGCTTGGTATCATGTGGAATATTTGTTTACGGTGGATGAACATGTATTTTCTCCTCCTCCCAAAGTGAAGAGTGGGGTGATTAGACTTCGTAGAAATGACCGACAGACCTTGGGTTGTGACGAGGCTTTGTTTAAGCAGGTTGTGAAGACTGCTTTTAACCAAAGACGTAAGACTTTGCGCAATTCACTGAAATCGCTTTTACCACCCGAAGAAAAATCTTTGCTCGTAGAGCTACTGAACAAACGTCCTGAGCAATTATCTGTGGAAGATTTTGTTGAATTGACCTTGCTCATTGGTTCACCTCAAGATTGAATAGCGCAAGTTATTATTGTTATACCCAAACGGGGCTGTGGCAAAAATCAAATTTTGCCACAGCCCCGTTTAGGTATATTAGAATGCGAAGAATGTGAGGTACTAAGGCTGAGACTGAAGGGAGCATACCGTGGAGTATGTAACCGAAGCCGAATGTCGCAAGAGACAAGGCAGTTTACGTATTATGACACACCGCCGTTTTTTGTTAGCTACAAGATAAGGATGATAATCATCTTCCTTTCCTGAGAAGTCATTTAGAACCTGACCCCAAGACCCAAGAAAAAGTCAGAGTTCTTTATTCTTAATTCTTACATTATCTATATCTATACTTTTTGCAATATTGGCAATACCGAAGTCTGTACCTGCTTGAGTGTAGAAGTGAGAAAACTCAAAAGAGACCTGAACTATTCCTCCAAAATCGAACCTCGTGAAGGCAGGTTTGATTTTCTCGTCTTCTAACTTTTCCCCTCAAACAAGTCAAATTCTATGATTTTCTTTTCCTTGGAGTATAGTTCGGTTTCTATTAGTTTGGCCTTACTAGCGAAACTGTATGTAGATATGGACCAAATTGCAACGAAAACCCTAAGTTATTTGGGAATCTGAATCTTACTCCAATTGCAGAGAGATTTGTAGATAATGGGGACGCATCGTCAATTCCATTACCCCTTCTTCAAGGTCCATCGTTATCCCTTGCTCTTTGATTTTTGCTCCTTTGCCCAAAATAGAAAGCCCGGGGGAGGAATAGTACAACCCTGTAGTTTCTTTGCCTGCAAAGAGCATTTCCACTACTCCGTTTACACGGTAACCTGGAATTTTCTTGGGGTTTGCTCCAAGAAAATTGATATCCCAACTGCTAAAACTCAAGTTTGCATCTACTTTGAACTTGATTTGGGCATTTGTTATAACTACAGATCCCAAAAGAAAGACTGTGAATAGAAGAATCTTTTTCATGTTTTATTGATAAAACATGGCTACAATAAAAGGGGACGTAGCTTTCCGAAAACAGATTTTTCAGAACAGAAAACCGGGTTACACATTTCCGGTGTATCTGACTTTTTGAAGGTACATTATTAGATAGAGTGCTGGTTGATTTGTTATAGTTTATAGCTTGTGCAAAGTGAGTACAATACTACAACAGAATTCAGGCTAATTGAAACAGCTCAATCAACACTGTCGTGTCGATTGAGCTGTTTTTCCATTTGGGGGAGATCAAGGCATACGATATCTCATCCCAATTCGCAAAACTTAGAATCTGATACCGACTCCTACAAAGAAGTCGTAGTTCTTTATTTTGTTTTCTTTCCCCAAAGTCTCTTTGTTGGTATCGCTGGCAACATTGGCAAACCCGATGTCTGTTCCCACTTGAGCATAGAAGCGAGAAAACTCAAGTGCAGCTTGAATCGTTGCTCCGTAGTCAAAGCGTTCGAGGGGAGCTTTAACCTTGAAACTACCGTCCAAGATAAATGAGTCCTCGAACAAATTGATGTCCTCTTCTATCTTACCTCTTGAATTTGTCAATTCTGCTTTCGCTTTGCCGGCAAATCCGTATGACAAGTATGGCCCAAATTGCAGAGAAACACCCATGTTTTCTGCAAAACGGAAGCGAGCTCCCAACTGCAGGGGTACTTGTAGATAATGTGGTCTTGCTGTTGCTTCTATTTTGGTGCCTGGTGCTAAGCTCTTTGCTTCTGCCTTTGCTCCTTTGCTTAACACTGTAAGCCCAGGGGAGAAGTAGAATAGCCCTGTGGACACATCCCCTGCAAAGGGTATTTCTACGGCTCCGCTCACACGATATCCCGGAATCATTTTAGGACTTATCTGCGAAACATTAATGTCAATGTTACTGAAGCCGAGGTTCGCATCAGCTTTGAACCCAATTTGAGCATTTGCTGCTGCTACAGAGCCCAACACCAGGGCTGCGGATAAAAGAATTTTTTTCATGATCTGTTTTGGATTAAATTTTTACTTCAAACTAAAAGGGTTATTTAGAAACGTATTCCTAAACCAATGTGGCTGCTAATGTTGTTGATAGACAGAGAATTGCTCTTTTTGTTGAGTGCTTTGATTTGGTCTCCCAAGGCATCTCTGTTGAGCATATTGAAGAGGCCATATTCGGCTCCTATCTGTATGTAAAAGCGGGCTATATCCACTATGGCTATTGCACCTATTCCTAAATCAAAACGATTGGCCAATGATTCGTTGTTTTTGATTGCTTTTTTGATCAATAACCCCAGATTGTCAAGCTCTTCTTTGCTGTATTCTCTGTAGAGACCTATTGTGTAGTTGGTGCCCAAATGAGATGTGAAGTTAGCCTCTCCGGAGAGAGCGTAACTTAGGTACGGGCCGGCTTGTAACGAAAACCCGAGTAGATCCCCCAATGCTAACCGAAATCCCAAATTGACCGGTAATTGCACCTGTTTTGTCCGAACTTTTATAAGCCCTTCTTTTACTCCTAATTTGAGGAGATCATATTGTAATTCGCCACCTTTCGTGGCGAAGGTCAGTCCTGTATTGAGGTAGAGAACTGTTCCCAAAGGAATATCCACCCCAGCAGAGAATCGATATTGTTTGCTCGGCTTAGAGCCATTTTCAAAAACTTCTCCTGCATTACTTACGAGCATTTTGCTTGCACTCAAGTTCGCATCTGCCCTAAACTGAAATTTGTTTTGAGCACCAGTTGTACCTACAAAAGCTGCAAAAAGGACGGAAATTAATATCGACTTCTTCATACTCTTATCGATTCTTCTTCAATATCACAAACACAACGGATGTGAATCTCTTTTTGTTGAGGCTAGTCTTTCTGGAGTAGTAACCTCATCGCCCTCTTGGTCAAATCTTGCATCCACACCCGAATACAAAAACTATGAGCAAACATAAAATAAAGAACCGATACGAGCAAGTTGTAAAGTGATATTGCTCTTGGTGCTGGAATATGCAAACCTCGAAAATTACTAATTGAGAAGTCTAATTGAAAAGTGTTGTTACGTATATTATTATATAAATATATTTTCTTTGCCCTATGTTTTTCCACCCAAATAGAGGGGCTTTTTCTGAGGGTTTTCTCTCCCTTTTTGATGCTGACGGGAGGTATTTTTTGCTGACACGGGAGAAAACAAAAATTCTCTCCTGAGAGAATTTTCGCTAACACAGGAGAGAGCAAAATTTTTCTCAGGAGAGAATTTTGACCCTCTCAGAATGCCCTATTCATCGATGTTCTGGGAGACCAATCTGAAGTGCCTAAAAGGGAGGTGTGTCTACCCATATAGAGAGGTCTTTTTTCCCCCTTTTTTCCCGATTCCCGTTCCAAGCGGAATTTACAAAACATATCACTTTGAGAGGGGCAAAAAAGAGCTTCTTGACTTCATCTCGATCATTCGGCTGCTCTTTGCCGGGCTCATGAGAAGGACTGCCATGAGGATATAACGTTTTCGTGGAAAGCAGCTGTAACAGCCTTTTTGATCTGTCCGTGCATTGCGTATTGAGGAAAGGCTTTGGCTTGCCTCCCAAACAAAGATGAGGCTGAGGCAAAATCCGATTTTGACATAGCCCGTCTCATTCATAAGGGCCTATCTCTAATTGTATTCCCGGAGTCCGTTTGTATCTTTGCTCTGGAATAAAAAAGAAAAGCAGTAGACCGGTCTGTCGCTCCGACTTTAGAGAGTTGGGGAGGAACGTCCGGGCAACGTAGAGCACCACACTACCTAACGGGTAGCCGTTCGTGAGGGCAGAGTAGCGTAACAGAGAAGAACCGCCATGGCTTGCCATGGTAAGGGTGAAAAGGTGAGGTAAGAGCTCACCGGCAGGGTCAGCGATGGCTCTGGCCGTACGCCTTGTGGGTTGTAAGATCATGTATACCAACGTTTGAGGGTTGCTCGCCTGAGGTTGGGGGGTAGATCGCTTGATTCGCGAGGAGACTCGACGAACAGATAAATGACAGACACCGCTTATTGCTTCGAGGAAGTCAAGTGGTACAGAACCCGGCTTATAGGTCTACTGCTCTCTTTTTTGTACATTGCCTTCCGGGAGTGTTCCATCTCTACCTAAGTATGTTAGTTTAGCGCAAATGTCTAAGAAGTCGAATAAACGATCCGAAGGATTGTCTCGGGAAAATCTCCCCAAAAAACATTCCAAGCTGCATTATGTCTGGGTATGGATATTGGTAAGCATTCGTTTCATTACTCGCGATATGTGGCGTTTGCGGGATGATGAATTGAGGGGAATGAGAGGGGTATTGGCACGTATTCTGCGCCCGGTATGTGTATCTGCCAAGGCTTTTATAGATGACGGCCTTTTCTCTAAAGCTTCTGCTTTGACCTACGATACAATCCTTTCTATTGTACCCATGTTGGCTGTGCTTATCGGGATAGCCAAGGGTTTTGGGATACAGCAACTCTTATCGAATTTTCTATACACCTATCTGCCTTCTCACCACCAAGAGCTGAATAAGATCATGGGGTTTGTCGATAACTATTTCTCTCAAATTCAGGGAGGAGTATTTGTTGGTATTGGTCTGGTGATTTTGCTCTATACGGTGATCTCTCTAATTGTGTCTATCGAGGATACTTTCAATCGAATTTGGCAATGTAGTTCGTCCAGACCGTGGGGACGTCGGATTGTGGATTATCTCGCCATTTTTATCATCATCCCTATCCTGATTACTTTTTCTTCCGGTCTTACCCTGGTGATGTCTACCGTTCGATCAGCATTGCCCATGCAGTACGGTTTGATTGCTCCGGCCTTGGAGTTTTTTCTCAACCTGACCCCTTTCTTTATCATCATATTCATTTTCACAGCCTCTTATATGGCTTTGCCGAATACGAAGGTCAAGTTTTTTCCTGCGCTTATATCGGCAGTTTTGGCCGGAATAGCATTTCAGGTGCTGCAGGCTTTGTATATCAATGGGGTTATATGGATTTCTAAATACAACGCTATCTATGGTAGTTTTGCTGCTATCCCCTTGATGTTCATGTTTATCCAAGTTTCTTGGGCAATTTGTCTTTTTGGGGCGCAGTTGGCTTTTTCGATACAGAATGTACGAAACTTTGCCTTTGAGCAAGACGCTCGCTCGATTTCCCGGCGTTACTTGGATTTTCTGACTATACTGGTTGCTTCGCGCATCGTTCAACGTTTCGACAATGTCCAGAACAATGAGCCTTATACAGCCGAAGAAATTTCGGCAGAGTGCAAAATCCCAATCAAATTGACCTCAAATATTATTCGCAGACTGCTCAAAATGGGCATTATCATAGAGGTTTTCTACAAACAAGAGCGAGAGGTCGGACATTACCATCCTGCCTTGGCTCCCGATATTCTCACTGTTGGCTATTTGATGCAGCGTATAGATAGCTTCGGCAGTGAGCGTTTCAGAGTAGATAATGAGGGTGTCTACCGTGAGCTTTGGCAGGCTGTTTTGGCTTCCAGAGCAGGTTTTACTTCGATTGAAAATCAGACCTTACTCAGAGACCTTCGCTATGTCAGCGGATCTTAATACTACTGGATATTTATCAATCTTTCATACATAACTAAATTCTCAAGCTCTCATGCTATACAGGATCATATTAGTAAGCGAAGAAGTGGACAACTTCCGTCGCGAGATCAAAATCAATACCGATGCTACTTTTGCCGATCTGCATACTGCTATCATGGATTGTTGTGGCTACAGTGATAAAGAAATGAGTTCTTTCTTTATCTGTGACCAAGATTGGCAAAAAGAACAGGAGATCACACAAATCCCCATGGGTAGCTCCAGCGATATGGATGAATACGTAATGGACGAAACCCGTTTAGAGGACTTGATAGAAGAGGTTGGCCAGCAGTTGATATTCGTCTATGATATGCTTTCCGAACGTTACTTCTGCATGAAGGTGGTAGAATTGATCACTCGCGAAACCCTTGACAAGCCTATTTGTATTCTATCGCAAGGTGATGCTCCCAAGCAGACCTCTACTATCGAATTAGCCGGAATGCGGAGTGTCGCAACTCATACTGCAACCACAAATACGGCTGACGAACTGGGAGACGAAGATTTCTATGGAGATGAGGCTTACAACGAAGACGAACTCTTCAATTTGGACGAAATACCAGCCGACTCAGCTGATCTTCTTTGAATACAGCAAGAGACAAGTCGTATGAGTACACAGGCCGATCGCCCGTTATTGATTGTGCTCACCGGACCTACCGGGATTGGCAAGTCGGCTTTGGCTTTGACTTTGGCTCAGAAGATTGGATGTAGCATTGTCTCAGCTGATTCTCGCCAAGTATACAAACAAATTCCCATAGGAACGGCAGCCCCTTCCCCAGCGGATTTGGCTGCCGTTCCCCATTATTTTGTAGGCTGCAGAGATGTATGGGAGGCTTACAGTGCAGCTGACTACGAAACTGACGTTCTGAAGCTTTTACCTCTCTTATTTAGAGAAAAAACAAAACAGCTCCTCTGTGGAGGTTCGATGATGTATGTAGATGCGGTTTGTAGCGGAATAGATTTCATCCCATCTATTCCTCAAGAGCTTCGCTCAGCTCTTTGGCGTAGGTTCGAGACAGAAGGAGTCGAACCCCTTGCCGAAGAGCTTTTTCGTGTTGATCCGGAATATCTGAAACGGATAGATCCTCGCAATCACAAGCGCATTATCCATGCCTTGGAGGTGTTTCATGCCTCGGGCAAGCCATACTCCTCTTTCCATACGCACAAATCCGTAAAACGTCCCTTCGATACACTCAAGATATGTCTCACGATGGAGCGCGAACAGCTGTATCGACGCATTAACCAGCGCGTCGATTTAATGATGACGCAGGGGCTGGAAGAGGAAGCCCGGGCCGTGTGGCCGTATCGTTCGCTCAATGCTTTGAATACCCTCGGATACAAAGAAATGTTTGCCTATTTTGATGGGCAAATTACCCTTGACGAGGCGGTGGATTTGATACGGAGAAATAGTCGCCACTATGCTCGCAAACAATTGGCTTGGTGGAGACGGGATCCTGAAATGAATTTTGTAAAGATAAGGGAGGATGCTTCCGCAATGAAGATTATAGAGGAGCTGCTGGAAGCTCAATCGCCTACATAGAACAACTGGGAAGATATGGCAATTAGAGTTTTACTGCTCAACGTTGTGCTGCTGTTTGTCTCTTTTACTTCTGTTGCTCAGGAAAAGAGACAAGTTGCAGGAGTACAGACCAGATTGTTGGGCACATCTCAAGAGCGGCCGGTAGTCTACTATCATTTGAATTCGGAGGAGCATATTGATATCGGTTTTGATTTGATCGGGGATGATGATGTGTCTCTCTACTATCGTATTTACAGACTACCGAAAGGAGAAGAAGCCGAGTTGCCTCCAATACAGTACCTCAGCAATTCATGGCCGGTAGAAGTTTCCGGCGGTAGGCATTCTCGTTCGACTCGTATCCCATATGTCCATTATGAAATACAGATCCCGAACGAAAAGGTAAGTCCTCTGATGAGTGGGTTCTATATTTTGGAGGTATATAGCAATGATACAGACTATTCGAGAGGAGAGGGACTTGTGCGTGTCCCATTCACTGTAGTAGAGCCATTTCTGGATGTAGATTTGGAGTTTCAGTCTTTCAATATCGAGGGAGATCTTTCGCAAGATCAAGAAGTTGCGGTAACCGTACAAGACGAAGACTCCAAGCTGCTAAAAAATCCGCAAGACATCACAGTGGAAGTCTGGAAAAACTATGCCGAAGATTACAGGGAGCTTTCCATTCCTTCCCAGATTCATTCGGATAAGATCGTGTACGATGCCAGACGGGCGGCCATCTTTAGAGGCGGCAGTGAATACGAACATTTCGATTTGCTGGACATTTCCTCCGGTTCCATGTTAGGGATCGATAGCGTGGTATTGGCCTCCAATGGTTATCATGTTTATTTGCCGATGGGGCACAACAGAATAGATAGACCTTATATTTTCCAGCCGGATTTGGATGGAAAAAGAAAAATCCGCTCCATGGCCTATGGTGTATCACTTCCAGAGTTGGAGGGAGAATACTATACTGTTCATTTTGCTCTCGAATACGAGCCGGTCAAACCAGAACTTCGGTCTGGATGTGTCTTCCGGCTTGCTGGGGAGGCTTTCTGTTTTTTCCCCGAAAAGACGACTATGCAGATAGATGAGCGTAATGGCACTGCCTATTGCTCTGTTCTTCTCAAGCAGGGTTATGTAGAATATGCCTACACAGCTCAAGATCGTTCCGGTTTACTTCATCACATGGGAGGAGAACATCGGCAGACCAGCAACACATACACGGCTTTTGTCGTGGCTGATTCTCCTAACGAGGATTCCTACCGTATCGTTGGCGCTACTGTTCAGCGCTACATGGGGTTATGAGGGAGGTACATCCGGGAAAGAAGATTCCCGGAGGGGGAGGAGAATCGTAGTGATTTCTTTTTTTAAGGAATAGAAAGGGGATTGGGTGATGTTCCCGAGAGAGTTGTTTGCAGGATTGAAACTTCGAGGTAGAGGGATCGCAACATCTCTGCCAGTGTATCCGCAGCCAATGCCAGCCTGTTTCTACCGTCCGGCAGCTTCTCTGCTCCGAAGTCATTAATGAAAATGAGTGTATCTCGTGTTTCCTCTCTTACTTTGGTTCGTTCGTGGTCGCTTGTGGGAGTAGCAAACGGGCCTTGTTCATCCACATAGGTCGGCAGACCTTCTATATTAAGTGTGCCACGTCCGATTCCCTCGAACTCGTCTTCGGCCGTTCCTCTTCGCAACAAGACGTTACCACCCACAGCACTGTAATCAAAAACTCCGATAGAGAAGCCGGTGGTAATTGAGATTACATTGCCTATGTCTACCAGTGGATTGACAAAGTATAGCCCATGTCCTAATGTGAGTCTGCGACAAAGTTGCTCGGCTGCAGGTCTGTAGCGATTGGGATCTTTGCCCAAAGCTTTGTAGGCTTTCCTTGTAGCAGCAATGGCCGCACGCTGCTTTATTTCGGCTGTTTCGTATCTCTGCTTTAGGAGATCTCCCGCTTCTTTCAATAGCTGTTCCACCGTAGGGGAGGTCTCGCCCCTCTCAGTCAAACCTCTTGCCACAGTCACAGATACACGAAACTCCGGAACTCGCTCGATGAAAAACTGATCGAAAGTTAATGTCTTAGGCATTGTCAATCTTCCCAGTCTACTTCTATCAAATCGTCATCTTCCTCCCAATCATCATCCTCAATTTCGTTTTCCGGAGGGGTCAGCTCTTCGTCTTCTTCCCATACGATCTTGGTGAGGTCTAAGTTTTGCTTGATAATTTCATCGGGTTCGTGTAGACTCTCTTTGCTAAGTGTTTCCCACAGGAGATCCTTTAGCTTATCCAAGCCTTTTTGAGCAACGGAGGAGATGAAGACGACGGGTAAATCTGTTGGGAGATCTTCACAAAGCATTTCCTGCAACTCTTCGTCTATCAGGTCGCACTTAGTAACAGCGAGTACACGGTGCTTATGGGCAAGCTCAGGATTATATTGTGTCAGCTCTTTTATAAGCGTTTCGTATTCTTTTCCAATATGCTCGGTGTCGGCTGGTACCATTATTAGCAATGTAGCATTGCGCTCTATGTGACGCAAAAACTCCAGGCCTAAACCTTTTCCCTCTGCGGCTCCTTCTATGATACCGGGGATATCCGCCATTACGAAAGATTTCCCATCCCGGTAGGCTACGATACCCAAACTTGGCTCAAGGGTTGTGAAAGGGTAGTCTGCTATTTTTGGCTTGGCAGCCGTAAGTACGGATATAAGGGTTGATTTTCCTGCATTGGGTAGACCGACCAAGCCTACATCTGCCAACATTTTCAGCTGCAGGATGATCGTGAGTTCCTGTGAAGGTTCTCCGGGTTGGGCGTACCGTGGAGCTTGGTTGGTCGAAGACTTAAAAAAGGTATTTCCCTTACCTCCTTTGCCTCCTTTTAGCAATCGTATCTCTTGGCCATGTTCTTTAAGATCAGCGATGTAACTACCATCTTCGGCATTGTATATCACTGTTCCGAGCGGTACTTCTATCACCCTGTCTTCTCCATCCGATCCGGTGCATTTGTTTGCTCCTCCCGACATCCCGTTCGTTGCTAAGATGTGTCTATCGAACTTTAGATGTAATAAGGTCCAATAGTTGCGGTTGGCTCGGATATATACATGTCCTCCACGTCCTCCATCGCCACCATCGGGACCTCCTTTGGGGATATATTTCTCACGTCGAAAGTGTCGAGAGCCTCGTCCTCCTTTGCCCGAACGACAATAAATCTTGACGTAGTCTACAAAGTTGCTGCCTTTGGCCATATGCCTGTCTTAGTTGCTGTTTAGCTGGTCTATCTCTTTGCGTATGCGTTCGGCAATCTGCTCTATTGTGCCAACCCCGTCTACACTGCGGTGTTTGCCTTTCTTCTTGTAGTAGTCCGCAATAGAGGCTGTTTGGTCGTAGTAGACGGAGAGACGCTTGTTTACGGTATCCAGATTGTCATCGGATCGTCCCGAGGCCTTTCCTCTTTCCAGAATGCGCTCGATAAGCACCTTCTCCGGTACTTCCAATTCTATCATCAGATCTACTTGTGTGCCGTGTTTCCCTAAGAGATCGCAGAGAGCATCGGCTTGCGCTACTGTGCGTGGGAACCCATCGAAAATGATCCCCTTGGCATCCTTATGGGCTTCCAGCACATGTTCGATCATTCCTATGATAGTGGAGTCAGGAACAAGCTGCCCCTGATCAATGTACGTCTTGGCTATCTGTCCAAGCTCTGTATTTTGGGCTATTTCGGCTCTTAACAGATCGCCTGTGGAAATGTGGTTGTATCCATAATGCGAGATTAACAACTCGCTCTGAGTCCCCTTGCCCGAACCGGGGGCTCCGAAGATAATAACGATTCTCATTCTTTTATCTTATAAATGTCGTTATACATGCGTCCCAAATCATCATAGTCCAATCCGTGTCCTACGATAAATTCGTTGGCAATATTGAGCCCGATATAATCCGTCTCTACATCGCATTTCTTGGCATCAGGTTTGCAAAGCATGGCTGCTATCACAACCTGTTTGGCCCCCAATTCGTAGAAGCGTCTTTTGACATTCATCATTGTGAATCCGGTATCGATCAAGTCTTCGAGTATCACCACTGTGCGTCCCTCCAGAGACTGTGTTACCGGCATTACTTCCTTGAGCTCGAATGTTGAGGAAGTACCGCTGTATGAGGAGTAGCGAGCAAAGGCAACTTCATAGCCATCATTGAGTCTCTGCATCAGCTCTGATGCAAACATAAACGAGCCATTCATGATGCAGACGAAGAGAGGGTTTTGGTCTCCCAAATCCCGTCTAATGTCTTCTGCCATACGATCTAATGCTTTGTTGATCTCTTCGGAGGAGATATATAACTCGAATACTTTATCCTTTAGCCGAATTTCTTTCATGGAGTAATATAACTATCATTGCCTCACAAAGGTAGTTAAAAAGAGAGCGTCTGCCTTGTTTTGCTCGACTGCGACTTCCCAGAGAGGGAGAGTTGTATTTTATTCCAGACTCTGTCCCTGGAGCTTTGGGGAGAAACTGTCGGTGCATTGGATTCCTGTTGAGTTTCACCGGAGTTGGGAATGGACCTGTTTTTTGTAAGCCTCGGTATCTTTTTGTCGATTGCTCGGTATTCTTTCCGGGAAGCACCCAATGAGAGCGTCAAAAGCAATAAAGCTTTTGTCCGAAAGCAATAAAGCTTTTTGGAGAAAGCAATAAAGCTTTTGACGGATTACTCGGCATCTTTTCCGAAAAGCTCCTAATTAGCGTATGAAAAGCACCTAAGCTTTCGATTGATCGCTCGGTATCTCTTTGTCGATTGCTCAGTATCTTTTTCACCGTTGCTATAAGGGGAGCAAGGAATAATACCTCCCTCTTTGAGGCTATATATATGGCGCGATACTCAATTGAGCCTACAACCCATTCCCAATTGGGAGGAAAACTGAGGATTGGTGACATTGATTACCTTTGCCGGAGCAATTAAGTCATTACTCACCAATAGCAATGCAAGAAAAAATACTCATCTTGGATTTCGGGTCACAAACTACTCAATTGATCGGGCGTCGTATCCGTGATCTTGGTACGTATTGTGAGATTGTACCTTACAATAAGTTGCCGAATTCATTCGAAGGCATTAAAGGTGTTATTCTGTCAGGGAGTCCCTACTCGGTTTACGATCCTCACGCATTTAGAGTGGATCTCTCTGCCATACGTGGGCATTTACCTTTGTTGGGTATTTGCTATGGAGCACAAAGCCTCGTAAATCAGTTTGGAGGAAAAGTAGAGCCGGCCGATAGTCGCGAGTATGGTCGTGCGGCTTTGTGCATAGATAAAAAAGATGACCTTCTTCTGAAAGGCTTAAAAGACAAAAGCGTTGTATGGATGTCTCATGGAGATACTATTACTTCCTTGCCTGAAGAATTTGAATTGATTGCTTCTACTTCCGATGTCCCTAATGCTGCTTTTAAGATCCGAGGAGAACAGACTTGGGGTGTCCAATTTCATCCGGAGGCTCACCATTCGGAAGAGGGTAAGGTCTTGATCGGTAACTTTATTGATATATGTGGCGTGCGAAACAATTGGTCGGCACAAAGCTTTATTGAGCAGACCGTTCAAGAGCTCAAAGATCAATTGGGTCAGGACAAAGTCATCTTGGCTCTGTCCGGAGGTGTCGATAGTTCTGTATGTGCAGTATTGCTCAATAGAGCCATTGGAGATCGCCTTACCTGTATATTCGTAGACCATGGTTTGCTCCGGAAAGGAGAAGCACAGAAAGTCTTAGCCGATTATGAGCACCTGGGATTGAATGTAATAGGGGTGGATGCCTCGAAAAAATTCTACAAAGCACTGAAGGGTGTTACGGATCCTGAACAAAAGAGGAAAATCATTGGAAAGGGATTCATAGAAGTATTTGATGAGGAGGCCCGCAAACTGGAAGGCATCAAGTGGCTGGGGCAGGGAACGATCTACCCCGATGTGATAGAGTCTGTCAATATCACCGGAATGGTAATTAAGAGTCATCACAATGTGGGGGGATTGCCCGAGAAGATGAACTTGAAGTTAGTCGAACCCTTGCGAGCTCTATTTAAGGACGAAGTGCGAAGAGTCGGCTTAGAGTTGGGAATGATGCCACACTTGATTCATCGCCATCCTTTCCCCGGTCCCGGTCTGGGCATACGTATCCTGGGTGAGATTACACCAGAGAAGGTGCGTATCTTGCAGGAGGCAGATGATATCTATATGTCTATGATGCGTGCCGAGGGTTTGTATGATCAAGTTTGGCAAGCCGGAGCTATCCTGCTTCCGATTCGTTCGGTAGGAGTGATGGGAGACGAACGCACCTACGATTATACGATAGCCCTTCGGGCTGTATCTTCTGTTGATGCCATGAGTGCTGACTGGTGCAGGCTCCCATATGAGTTTTTGGCCAAGGTATCTAACGAGATTATCAATAAAGTTCGTGGCGTGAATCGTTGCGTTTACGATATTTCTTCCAAACCACCCAGTACAATCGAGTGGGAGTAGATCCCTCTGTCAGGTGATTTTTTTCATAAGGTACACAGTCGAAAAACTATACTGATATAATAAAATGTCTGTACATCAAGCAGAAGATGGTCGCAAGGTAACTACGCATCGTCTCACTGAAATGAAGCTGCGTGGAGAGAAGATAGCCATGCTTACGGCTTATGATTATTCTATGGCTACTCTTATCGATGCCGCTGGGATGGATGTAATCCTTATCGGAGACTCCGCTTCCAATGTTATGGCCGGTAATGTGACAACCTTGCCTATAACATTAGATCAGATGATTTACCACGGCAAGTCTGTAATGAAGGCTGTTCGCCGTGCTTTGGTTGTTTGTGATTTGCCTTTTGGTTCTTATCAAGGGAATTCCAAAGAAGCTTTATGCTCGGCCATCAGAGTGATGAAGGAAACGCATGTAGATGCAATCAAAGTAGAGGGTGGCCGAGAAATAGAAGAGAGTATTACCCGCATTCTCTCCGCTGGCATACCAGTGATGGGGCACCTTGGGCTTACGCCACAGTCGATAAATAAGTTCGGTACTTATAGTGTCCGTGCAAAGGAAGAAGAGGAAGCCAATAAGTTGATTGAAGATGCGCATTTGCTGGAGAGTTTGGGCTGTTTTGCTCTGGTATTGGAAAAAATACCGGCATCACTTGCTGCCAGAGTTTCCTCTGAACTGACAATCCCGGTCATTGGTATAGGAGCCGGAGGTGGTACAGACGGCCAAGTGTTGGTAATGCACGATATGTTAGGGATTACCCAAGATTTTAGCCCTCGCTTCTTAAGACGATATGCTTCATTAGGCTCTTTAATAAAAGAAGCTACAGCTCGTTATATTGAGGATGTGAAATCCTCTGATTTTCCCAATATCAACGAACAATACTGATCCATGTAGATTTTATTGTCTCTCTTAAAATAAGCAAATAGCCTCACAAGTCCGAACGACATGTGAGGCTATTTGCTTTCTTCCTGCTGGGGCTCAATTATTGATGTCTGAGAGCAGAGAGTTCGTATGCAAGAGGTTTTCTTATTTCACTCCATTTTCTGCAAAGAATTCTCGTATCATTCGTTTCACATCGGCTATTGTATTATATCCGTCCAACTTCTTGGCAGGTTTGCCGGGAGCTATAGCGAATAAAGCAGGGATAGCATTGATGTTTTCTTTTCCAACACCATCACCTATGATTTCTCCTATGGGAGTCGTTTTTCCTTTGGGGTCGTAAATTTCAGCTTTTACAAAATAGGCACGACCGGCATATTCCTTAGCAAGAGGTTCTATTACTCTCTTGTACATCAGTTTGCATGGTGCACACCATGTTGCCCAACAGTCCAATATTATTGGACCATCAGCCTTGCTGATAAATTTATTTGGACTGGTTTTATAGTCCCAAAGGTAGCGTTGCATAATTTCAGGAGTCAGTTCAAGGGCATGGTCACTATTGAGAGCAGGAAAATTATTAGACCAGCTGACTTTTATCTTTATGATTGTTTCCAGACCAGCTGATGCAGATTTGCCGGTGATCTGAGCTTGACCTTCGTTCAGGGCTGTTACATATCCATCTTCTCCTACCATAGCTATGGTTGGGTCGGAAGTCGTCCAGGTCACATCATTGTATTCAGCAAACTTCAGCTCTTGGCGTTCGCCAGTTTTCATTTCTACCACATCTTTATTTTCCGGTTTCTCTTTCTTCGGAGTCGTGTCGTCACAAGAAGTTAGAAGCAAAAAGAAAGAAAGCAGCATAAGCATTGCTGTCGAGAGCTTTTGATAAAGTTTCATTGGTTTGATCTTATTTATTGGGTTAAACATTAGTTTTTCTACTATTTACCTGCCGAATACACCAAGAAATCACTAAGTGCCCCCAAAAGTAGTACATTTTGTCTTTCTGAGATCTAATTCTTTCGACAGATTGCTTCTATCTTGATTGTACTGGTATAAAAAGAAGGTCTCAGAGGGGCTTCCGGGCAACAATATAGATTGGTTTGTAAGTAAGTCTGACTTTTTTAGAATTGGCTGTTTCGGAATAACGAGTCTTATAGTCTTGGATAAATTGCTTAAGAGACTTGGGAGTCCAATAGTTTGGGGTTGCAGACTCCGTGGCTGTGACTCCGGTGTACTTCAGGTGTTTGAGTACTTCCATTGGATTAGCAAAATGGAGTACAATTTCCTCTTGCAGCACTTCCAAGACTTCATAGTGCGAAGTGAGCATTCGGGATAGCTCATTGCAATTGTGATAGTGGAGTTTCTGTCCGATGAGGCTGTTTAGTTCACACAGATTGTCAGGAGCAAAGGTGGATAGCAGCAGGTAACCACCCGGCTTTATTGCACTTGCTATTTGAGAGAAAAAAGAGGATAGATCCTTAAACCATTGTATGGTTGATGCCGAAATAACCAAGTCGTAGTGGCTTTTCTCAAAAGAGAGCTGTTCAGCATCACCACAGATAAACTCAAATGAGACTCCTCCCGAATTGGATTGTAGGTACTCGAAAGCTTCCGGATAGAGGTCATTGAGTGTGTACCGGTACACGGAGTAGTGATTCAACAAAGCCCTTGTGAGCATACCACTACCACAGCCGATCTCCAATACCTGCTCCAACTCGGTCTCTGTTGGCAGGTATTTCTCGGCCAGACTAATCAGACGATTTGAGATTTTCTGCTGTGCTACAGCATACTTCTCATAAGTGGGCAGAGCCCTGCGAAAACGTTCGGCTATGAAAAGTCTCGAATCAGCTGACTCCATTGGGTAATATCGTTGAACAGGTAATGCTCTCCTCTCGGAATTTCTACTACCGGAACATTTTTGTGCTGCCAGTATGTCTGTTGATTGATTGGAGGAATAATTTTGTCTTTCATAGGTACTAGAGCTGCTGTCCATGGTAGAGAGAACTGTTCTGCCTCAGCGATGTGATTTCTGCTCCATTCGTAGACATCTCGCAGCTCCTGTTTGATTTCGTCTAAGGGTCTCTTTGCCAAAGAATCGAATAAATGACGCAGGGATCGACTGCCACACATTCGTCTGTTAAAACGTTCTCTATTCTCTTCGGATAAGCCGTTCAAAGTGGCGCGAAAGAGTAGTGGAGGAATCCCCAAGCTGTCATGCATAGGGATTGGTGTCCCAGCTATAGCTACAGCGGAGTCTGGAGGAGGGATTGTTCCGTGTAAATAAAGTCGCTCGGCGGCCCAAACTCCCATAGACCAAGCTACCAGATGCAGCCGACGATAATCCTTTTTTATTATGTCAATGTCAGATCCCGATAGTAAAGATCTATAATCTTGACAACATAGTAGGTCATACCCTTGTGGCGTGTCCATATGTTCTACGGCAGCTTTGTCCATTGCCCAGCCGTTAAAAAACAGGATTAGACTCTCTGTTGTATTCGAATGGGAGAGAAAATATGATGTCATGGATTAAATGGCAATATTTAGTGTCGGGAGTAAATGCAAAAGCCCTTCTATCTCAGTCTGAGCTGTTAGGCTGATACGTAGTCTTGCCGAACCTTGAGGTACCGTGGGAGGGCGGACAGCAGGGGAGTAATAGCCGGCTTCGATCAATCGAGATGCAGCCGATAGAGCATGGCTATTGCTGCCCAAGATGATAGGAATAATATGAGATGTAGAGGGCATAGTATAACCCAACTCCTTCAGTGTATTTCTTATTTTTTCTGATTTTTCTCTCAAGATTGAGCGATGAGAGTAGAAGTCGGATAGACGATCGAATATGAATTTGTTCCAGGCCGAGACAATAGGCGGCAAAGCTGTAGAAAAGATGAGAGGCCGGGAATGATTGATCAAGTATGAGCGTACATTGGATGAGCAAACTACATATCCTCCCATCCCTGCCAGAGCCTTCCCAAAGGTACCACACAGCAGATCGATGTCTTGGATCAAACCATATTCTTCGGCTAATCCCAAGCCTTGATTTCCTCGTACCCCTACAGCATGCGCTTCGTCGACGTACAAGATAAGTTGAGGGTAGATCTTTTTAAGAGCAACGAGGGAGCGCAAATCCGCTTCATCGCCATCCATGCTGTAGATGCTTTCCGTTAATACCAAAACTTCATCGTACTTGTCAGCTTTGCGCTGCAAAATGCGCTCCAGAGCCGTTATGTCGTTGTGGCGAAATCGCTCGAATGAGCATCCACTCAGGCGAAGACCATCTATCATTGAGGCATGTACGAGTTTGTCTGCAATTACAAGTGTCCGGTGAGAGGCCAAAGCAGAAATGATACCCACATTCATGTGATAACCACTGTTAAAGACAAGGGCAGACTCTCGGTCATATCGGTTGGCCAGACTATGCTCCAACTCTTCCAAAATCGGATAGTTGCCAGTGAGTAGCCGGGAAGAAGTCGACCCGAGAGCCCAATCTTCATAGGATACCATTTTTAGAAATTGGGTTCGCAGCTCTTTGTTTGATCCTAAGCCCAAATAGTCATTAGAGGCGAGATTGATTAGCTTGTGGCTATCTACCACAATACTCTGTCCGCAATATTGCTTTTGTATGCTACGTAGTTCGCGTTTCTGTCCTTGTAGAGACAACGCTTCTAATTCAGCTGATAATCTTTCCTCTATCATTGCTATTATCCTCGTTTTTCTCCTATTCCTTGAGTGGATCACTCACAATGTATTTATCCGCAACAGCAATTTTTAATCACTTTCAGAAGACCCGAGGTGAGTTTCCGAAGCTCTTCTGGGCGAATGATGTAAGGAGGCATTAGATAGCAAAGTTTGCCAAAGGGTCGAACCCAGATACCCTCTTGTACAAAGGCCTTTTGCATTTTAGACATATCCACAGCTTCTTTAGTCTGGACAACTCCTATGGCTCCTAATACTCTCACATCTGCTACAGCAGGGAGTTTTCTTGCCGGCTCCAATTCTTCTTTCAGTTGTGATTCAATGGCACGTACTCGTTCTTGCCAAGGACTCTTGAGTAATAATTGCAAACTGGCTACAGCTACAGCACAGGCTAAAGGATTGCCCATAAAGGTGGGGCCGTGCATAAAACAGCCGGCTTCTCCACCACATATGGTATCGGCAACGAACTGACTGGTGATAGTGGCAGAGAGGGTCAAATACCCACCTGTGAGAGCCTTGCCGATAGTCATGATATCCGGCACGACTCCTGCATGATCTCCTCCCCAAAAATGTCCTGTGCGTCCAAATCCTGTAGCTATCTCATCGAATATCAGCAAAATACCAGCATCCGAACAAATACGCTTGGCCTCTACTAAATATTGGGGATGATAGAAATACATCCCTCCAGCTCCCTGTACAATAGGCTCTAATATCAATGCTGCGATATCTTTTCCATGTTTTCTCACAAGGTCTTTCAGAGGATTCATGCTTTCCTCTTGCCATGATTCGTAATATCCGATGGGTGGTGTTGGTAAGAAATATTGGGTAGTTAAGGCTCCACCAAAGAGAGAGTGCATACCTGTTTGAGGGTCACAAACGCTCATGGCATGCCAAGTGTCACCATGATATCCACTTCGGATTGTAGCGAAATGATTGCGGTTGGAATACCCCTTGGCTTGCTGGTATTGGATAGCCATTTTGAGGGCGACCTCTACTGCAACAGAGCCAGAATCGGCATAGAAGATCCGATCAAGACCTTGAGGCAAAACGGATAGGAGTATTTCGGCGAGTTCCACTGCGGGACGGTGAGTAAACCCTCCGAACATTATGTGGCTCATCCGGCTTATCTGATCCATTGCAGCCTTGTTGAGCTCGGGTACGTTGTAGCCATGTATTGCAGCCCACCAAGAACTCATACCGTCAATCAAATCTTTGCCGTCTTCCAGATAAATATGTGCTCCGGAAGCTCTTTCCACCGGATAAACAGGCAATGGATCTATAGTAGAGGTATATGGATGCCACAAGTGTGTGCGATCCAATGCTATATATCTCTCTGATATTTTCATAGATAAAAGGGATAAGAAAAACTATTGAGCATGTTGTCGATACCAAGAGATGACCGATTCGACATATTGAGATACAGCCTTACCTCTCAGATAACCAGCTTTGCAGACAGGATCATTGTAGTAACGAGGGTCATTTTTTAGCCTTAGATAGGTCTCTACACTTCCCTCCCATACATGCGGATCTTGTCCATGCTTCTGAGCAAGACGCATAGCATCTTGTAAATGGGCTGCTCCAGCATTATAAGCGGCTAGTATAATTTTGATAGTTTCTTTTCTCTCTGGCAAGTCTCCGAGAGCTTTTTTTGTAGAAATCAGGCAATCTACAGAAACTCGTATGGAAATGGCAGGATCCAACAGCTCTTCTTTTGATGCTCCGAATATTTTGCCTGTGGCAGGCATGATACCCATAAGACCTCTAGCTCCACTCCATCCCACTACATCAGGCTGAAAGCGGGACTCATGATAAGCTATCGCAGCCAACAACTGCCATGGCCAACCTATACGGGGAGCCTCTTTTTTGAATAGTTCGTCAAAAGGAGAAATTCCTCCTGCTACTTTGTAGTAGATCTTTCTAGAGCCACGATGAGATGTCGGTGCTGCATTATACTCTTCTGTTCTTCCTTCGTAACTCTGCTTACTTTCTTCGAAGTATCGTTTGTAGATGATTCGGTGTGCATTTTTTGTGGGTACGCCCTTAGCCCACTCTTCGATAGAGGTTGCCAATTGTTTGCGGTCTTTCCTTACAATCCAACTCAATCGCTGGCTAAGTCCCACTGGTACGGATACATCGATGTCGTGGTAATAGGTATGGCTTAGCTTGGCTAACTTTTCATCGGCAAAAGTGCAACCTATACTGCGCTCTACCACAGCTTCGATCAGATCTTCTTCTGTGATGGTATCCCCATAAAGGATCGTTGAATCTACACCTCCACCGAGCTCTTTGTCTAGATGATGTAGCCTGTAGGCATAGCGGGTATAAGCTGGCACAGTGACATTATGCCCTGGTAATTCGGCTGCTGAACATAGAGCCGAGTCAGATTTGGGTTGCACCAACACAATGCCGGATTCTTCCTCTGGTCCGACAAAAAGGTAGTGTCTGTTAGCAGTTTGTGTTTGAGCCTGTGGGGTGATGCATAAATCTGCATAGCCACTGTCTATAGACTGCAAGAGAGCCTCGGCACTGGGAGCGATTTTGACTACAATAGGCATCCCGGCTTGCTCTGCATACAGTTTGGCCAGCTCATACTCATACCCCATATCCTCTCCTCTATATTGGAAATAAGTTGTGGAGCCAAACAGTGTGACGATACGCAAGGTGTCTGGCAACTTGTCTTCTAAGTTTGTCTGCCCGAGCTGGCTGTCTTTCCTGTAGCATTCTTGCAAAGAAGTTGTGACCCATATTAGCAACAGACCAGCCAATAAAGCCAAACAAGAATCCTTGAGAGAAATAGATCCGGAGAAACCCATCTGTGGAAGAAAGAGGTGCAACTAAAGGGCACTGGCAGAAGAGAGGGAAGTCTTCCGAAGCTCCAGCAATACAACATTCTCAATATGATGGGTTTGTGGAAACATGTCCACAGCTCTTGACTTCAACAATTCGTATCGACCATCCGCCATCAGTATAGATAGGTCTCTGGCCTGGGTTGCCGGGTTGCAACTGACATACACGATGCGCTTTGGCTCCACAGTGAGTATCGTTTTGATCACATCATCGTGCATTCCGGCACGTGGAGGATCGGTAATTAGTACGTCGGGTTTCCCATGAGTTGACACAAAATCCATGGTGAGAATATCTTTCATGTCTCCAGCGAAGAAAGTAGCATTCTCTATACCATTGATTCGGCAGTTTATTCGTGCATCCGCCACGGCATCTTCTACGTATTCTATCCCTACAACTTTTTTGCAAAAACGAGACACAAAAGAGGCTATCGTACCAGTCCCGGTATATAGGTCATAGACCAATTCTTGGCCTCCGAGGGAAGCAAACTCTCTTACAACTGAGTAGAGCTTGTATGCTTGTCGGCTGTTCGTTTGGTAAAAAGATTTGGCTCCAACACCGAAGCGTAAGCCCTCCATTTCCTCTAGAATATAGTTGCGACCCGAGTATACTTCTACGGCCAAGCCAGCTAAAGTGTCGTTGCATTTGGGGTTTATCACATAGCAAAGAGAAGTTATCTCGGGGAAAGCTTTTTCAATCGCAGCCAAGAGGGACATCCGTTTCGGTGGGTCATCGTGATAGAACATCACTACAACCATTACCTCTCCGGTCGAAGCTGTACGGATCAACAAACTCCTCATCATTCCTTCCTGATTTTTCAGGTCGAAGAAAGGATAGTCCTCTAATCGCTCCAAACAGTAATCACGAACGAAAGATCGGATGCGATCACTTAGATCCGAGCCTAAGAAGCATTGTTTTATGTCAATTACCTTGTCGAAAAGGCGAGGAATATGGAATCCAAGTCCCGGTTCTATGCGAGGCTTTTCCTCTTCGGAAGTCATCTCGTCAAGAGAAAGCCACCGTTTGTGACTGAAAGTGAATTCCAGTTTGTTACGGTATCTATAGGTCTCATCTGCCCCGACAATAGGTAGATATTCCTGAGGTTCTATCTTCCCTATGCGTGTAAGAGCATCTGATACTTGTTGTTGCTTGGCCTTGAGTTGTACTTCATACGGGATGTGCTGCCAACTGCAACCACCACAGATGCCAAAATGAGGGCAACGAGGTTCCACTCGAACCGGAGACGGAGTGATGATACGCTCTATACGTCCTTCCAAATAAGAGCGTTTTTTGCGTACAATTTGTATATCGCAGATATCTCCGGGAGCTGCGTAAGGGACAAAAATGACCTGTTCGTCCACTCTTGCGATAGCCTTTCCTTCGGCGGCTATATCTGCAATGTGTACATTCTCAAGAAGAGGAAAAGGCTTTCGTTTGCGACTCATTTAACAAGGGTTTGAATACGATCGACAAAATCCAAAGCCAGTCGATCTGCCTGCCCTTGGGTTGGAGCTTCGGTGTAAATACGAATGATCGGTTCTGTATTGCTGCGCCTTACATGTACCCAGCTGTCAGCGAAGTCAATCTTCACTCCGTCTGTGAGTGTGGGGTTGTGCTCGGACATATCTTTGGCCAGTTTGTCCAACAAAGCTTGGGTATCCTTACTTTGAGGAACCTCGACACGCTGTTTGCTCATGGCATATTGTGGCAGGGTAGCACGGATGGAGCTCATGTTTTGTTTTCTTTTGGCCATCATTGTAAGTATGATAGCCACACCTACCAAAGCATCTCTGCCATAGTGCAATGCCGGATAGATAACTCCGCCATTGCCTTCACCTCCGATTAAGGCTTTTACCTCCTTCATCTTTGCTACCACATTTACTTCTCCTACAGCAGATGCGTAGTAGTGACCTCCGTATTGCTCTGTAATGTCTCGCAATGCTCGTGTCGAACTGAGGTTAGATACTGTGTTTTTTCCAGGAAATTGTGACAGAAGGTATTCAGCTACAGCGACCAATGTATATTCTTCACCCACGAAGGCTCCATTTTCGTCAATCAGAGCCAAACGATCGACATCAGGGTCTACTACTACTCCCAAGTCTGCTTTTCGTTCGGCTACTAAGCTGCATATCTCTGTTAGATGATGGGGTCGCGGTTCGGGATTGTGAGCAAATTCTCCATCTGGCTCACAATTGAGAGGGTAGATTACTTCTACTCCTAAAGCCTCCAAAAGACGGGGTATAGCTACCCCTCCAACAGAATTGACAGCATCTATAGCAACTGCAAAGCCAGCCGAACGGATGGACTCTGCGTCTACTATATCCAGAGCAAGTATTTGTCGGATATGCTCATCGAGGAAGTTCTTGTATTCTTCTATTCTGCCCAATTGGTCTACTTCAGCAAAAGAAAATTCGTCACGTTCGGCCAAAGCCAAAACCTCAGCTCCTTGCTTCGCATCCAGAAATTCTCCTGTTGAAGTCAGCAGCTTAAGGGCATTCCATTGTCGGGGGTTATGGCTGGCTGTGAGGATTATACCTCCATCGGCATGGAAATGTGTTACTGCTAATTCTGTGGTCGGGGTAGTGGCCAGATCGATATCCAATACATCACAGCCCATACCACACAAAGTTCCCAACACCAACTGCTTGAGCATTGGTCCTGAGATGCGGGCATCACGCCCCACAACAATACGCGGACGAGATAGTCCGCTATTTTTCTGGATAAAGGAAGCGTACGCCGAAACGAAGCGAACAGTGCTCAAGGGATTTAGACCCTCTTGTACAGCCCCTCCTATTGTGCCTCGTATGCCCGATATAGATTTAATCAAAGCCATTGCTATACTTCACTTAGAATGTGTACTCAACCTCATCGAAATAAATAGGAATACCACTGCGACTGGTAAATTCTGGTCCAATGCTGAATGGTACTATCAATCGCACTCTCGCTCCATCCCCGAGCAAAGACATTGGGAACGCCAAGCCTTCACACATGTATCGGTTTAGGTTGAATCCTGCTGCAGGAGGCAATGGCTGGAAATGTAAGGGCCCATCCCGGTAGACGTCAATGTAAATAAACTCTATGGGCTGATATTTGCCTTTCGATAAACTGTCGAATATGACCGGCTCAGAAGAGTCTAATGCATAACCTCTTATTCGCATGAAAACATGCGTCTTCTGAGGCACGGCTTTAGCTCCACCCTTGTCAAGAACCTCCATATATAGATCATTGTCGAAATGGTAGAGGATTCCCGGGACAAAGTCTTTTTGTTCTCGCTCAGCTTCTTTCACTTTGAAGCCTTTGCTTGCTATGAAAGATTTGATCCGTTTGCGCTCATCTTGTCTCATCTCTGTCAAAGAGCGCACTTTGCTCTTTTCACAGGATATCAGAGTAAAGCAGGCAAGCATACAAATCAATCCAACGGCTCGATATATACGCATTGTTCTCTTCATTTGTCTATATTTTTTTTCGGTTACGTATTTCTTCCAATATCATTTGTGCTACCTTTTCCGCTTCATCCGGATTGGGATATTCTGCACCGGCTGCATTCTTATGACCGCCTCCCCCAAACAGTTTAGTGGCAATGTCATTTACCGGCCTATCTCCACTGCTGCGGAGAGAGATCTTGAGATAAGTTTCTCGCCTGCGGATATAGAAAGAGTAGTAGATACCCTCTATTGCCAAAGGCTCGTTCACAAAGCCTTCTGTATCACTATCCGATACGCCAAATGACTCCAGCTCTTCTCTCTCCAATACAAAATAGGCTGCACCAATTTCTGGTATCAACTGCAACTTCCGGTCTAAGACATAGCCGCGGAGTTTCACCTGACCTGTGGTATTTCGGTGAAAGATTTGATCTATCAGCAGAGTTTTATTGGCCCCACAACTCAATAGATCGGCTACGACACAAAAAACACGTGGTGATTCCGATTGATAGGAAAAACACCCCGTGTCAGTAATAATTCCACAGAGTAGGCTTTGGGCGCAATTGGGGGTAATAGCAGAAGCCAGTCCCATCCCCTGCAGGCAATGATATACCAATTCCGCTGTGGATGACATCCCTGGAAAACTGAATGAAAGTTCAAAGAAGTTTTCTTCTGGATACAAATGATGGTCAATGAGTATCTTGGGTGCTTTCGATTTGGTCAAGATTGGAGCCAACAGATTGCCCACTCGCTTGGGAGACTGAAAATCTAAACAACAGATCAAGTCGGCATCTAACAGCACTCTTTCGGCTTCTTGATTGGTGGTCCCATTGTGATGGATCAGCACCTCTTTTGCTAGAGGAAGGTCGGCCACGATGCGAGGTATGGCATTGGGCAAAATCATTTGCACATCCTTCTCTGGGTAAGCTGATCGCAGAGCATCACAAAGACCACAAACCGACCCAACAGCATCTCCATCCGGAGCCGTGTGGGACAACAGGCATATTTTGGTGGATCTTTCGATGCGTTGTTTCAGTAGGCTAAACTTTTCCGTGTCGAAAGAAAAAGAGTCTTCCTGTTGAGATGACAAGTTTGTATTACAGCTCATGATGCATTCAAGGGGGAACTGGAGGTTCTTCGATATTTGTTTTATTCTGGGCTTCAAATATACGAAGTTTGCACACATCGGGATAATCCGAAATGCTCAGAGAAATTATTACCTTGCAAAGCATTAATATCGATAAAAAGGTATGAGAAATAACACATTTCACCACTTGTTATACTCTTCTCTTTGCACACTGGTGCTGCTTGGCTCGTGTACTTGCCTTCCTTCTGTGCAGGCCCAAGAGAGAACCCTCCCAACCAAAGTCATGCAAGCGAAAGTTGATAGAAAAACCGGAAAAATGGATTTGCTGAAACAAAAGATAGATCTCGCAGTAGAGGATCGTAAACCCAGAGAAGCTATCCGATTCTGTGAAGATCTTATGGATCAAGCCCGGAGGCAAAAACATCTTGCTTATCTCTTATATGCAAGTGCACTACATTCTCAACTCGGGGAGGAACTAGACCCAGAAGAAAGAAAGAACAGTATTGCTCGGATATGGGAGATACGTACCCTTCCTTGGTTGTCTGAGGCGGATCAAATGGTTTTGCATGCTTACATGCTGGATTACTATACACAGCGATTCCGTTCTTTTTCTTGGAGTCCGAAGACTCAATCTCCTGAAACTGATAGGGCAGCTCAGCTGGGTGAATCTCCCGATTTTTGGGGAATGGATCAATTCCGTTCGGTGTTGCTACGCTGTATGGATGGTATGCTCAAAGATCCCAAATTGCTATCTGATACCACCATTGATCTCTATTACCCAATCTTCAAAACAGACTGTTCCTCTCCGGAAAAATCGGAAGTTATAGACTTGAGCCGTTCTCTTCTGTTTCAGTTTATTTCCCTCTGCGAAAAACTGATGCAGAATACACCTTTTCTGCAAACAGACCAGATAGAGGTGGATGGCAAAATGGTTGATCTATATGTCTATCTCACAAGTCAATTGGATGGGGTGGCTCAAGCAACCTCAAATAAAGAGCTTGCAGACTATATTGTGTGGAAAAGACTGCAGTTGGATAGGAATACTCACCGAATATCACAGGAGGAATATGCTACCAAACTTCGATCTTTGATAGATCGAGCAAATGGGCAGTATGTGTTGTCTAATCTATATGAGGATTTGTGTAGACAATATGACTATGGTCGTCGCAAGTATAGACAGCGAAGAGCAGAGCTAATAGAACTGTGTGAACAGCTCTTGATGCGTTGCCCGGAGGATACTTTTTCTCGTCGGAAGCTTCTCAGAAACCTTTATTTGATAGTTGAGCCAAGCTTCAATTGGCAACTACCTGCTGTAGTCCAGAGTCAGGACACTGTCTGGTTGCAGGTAGATCGCTTCGAGGCCTATGATATGCAGTCCATATCCGTGAAGATAGATAGGATGCAAGATCAGCAAGGGGGATGGCGAACAAATACACCTGAAACTCCGATAGAGGGACAGACTTTAGAGCTGCATTTGACTCCTAAAGATCTGATGTCTTTTACAGATGAAACGGGAGATTCTTCAGATACTTTTTTTAGATATCCCATAGCAGCCAAATTGCCGTATGGTACCTATAGAGTGCAACTAAAGGTTGAGCCTCTTTTGCTGACCAAGGAATTTTCTCCATTCGAGGGCGTAGAGTCTGTTCTCTACTTTGGTGTCAGTGATTTATTGACAGTAAAGCTGACGAATAGTGGGTCATCAGAAATTCGTGTTCACGAGGCAAATAGTGGGCGAGCGGTTCCTTTGGCTGAAGTTGAGATCTTCACACTCGAACGTAAGTATGGAGAAAACAGGCATACCGATTACCTTGAGCTTAAAATGCGACTCAAGACTGACAAAAGTGGTATAGTTGTTCTTCCTTCTGAGTTACAAGGTTCATTGCACTGCCGGCCCATATCCGGAGAAGATAGGTACTGTCCCTCATCTAACTTATATGTCAGGGGAGGGTATCAGGAGAAAGACGATTCGATAGCCGCCAAACCTATTCCTTATGTGTACACGGATAGGTCAGTGTACCGCCCCGGGCAGCGTGTCTTTTTCTCCGGTATCCTATATGAGAGTAATGTCTATCGAGCTAAGTCGAAGGTGTTGTCAGGCAGAAAGGTGGAGGTTGCCCTCTATGATGCCAATATGGAGTTTGTAGATAGTCTGAGCCTAACAAGCGGAGAGTATGGAGAATATGATGGTTCGTTCTTACTTTCTGAAAGGACTCTCGGTGGAGCTTTCTTCATCAAGGCTAAATATGAGGAAGAAGAAAGTCAAGCTCTTTTATATGTGGAAGAATACAAACGCCCTCGCTTTGAACTGACCCTGAAGAAGGAGGAAAAGAGGCAGTACAAACTGGGAGAGAAGGCTCTTATAGAAGGACAGGCCAAACTGTACAGCGGAGTGGGACTGCCCGGAGCACAGGTGAGAGCTGTGACAACCGTAGTGCGATATGATAGTTTTTACCGATCTATGCTGTACAGATCTGCAAGTTCTGAAATAGTCTCTGTAGATACTACCGAAACAGATTCTCTGGGTAACTTCCAGATTGCTCTATTGATCCGATTGAATGCGAAGCTGGAGAGAGAAAGACAGTCTCTGGAGAAGGAGGCTATCAGAAACTCTTACTATCACTTCCGGACAACTGTTACAGTATTGTCTGAGAATGGAGAGACACAGTCTGTGGAGCACAGCTTTTTGATTGGTAAGCCTCATTCTCAACTCAGTGTACATCTGCGTTCTACGGGAATAACCTATGGTGTGGATGATTCTCGATTGTTTATCGACAAGAGTAGATCTGGAGAGAAGTTGTACTTCGAGCTTGATGCCCCTTTCGATTCGGCGCAATCCGCAAAGGTTTCTTTTAGTCTTTCTGGTAAAGATGGCAGAGTCCGTTACCATAAGGATGATCTTCCCCTTGTGTCAATCATTGATATTGCTAAAGAGTGGGGTAAGCTTCCTTCCGGATCTTATGTACTTAAGGCTTTTGCATACACTGATAGTGGTGACAGAGTAGAGCTTAGCAGGCCCATTGTTTTGTATGGATCAAGAGACAAACAGATCTCTGAAGCTTCGAAGTTATTTGTACGGCTATCCAAAGAGGAGTATTCCGATGGAAATCCTCCAGAACTTCTTTTAGCAAGCAAATTCGAGGATGCTCAGGTATATTATGATGTCATCACGAGAAAAGGAATCATAGAGAGGAGGCATATCTGCTTGTCTAGCAATCGATTGTTCCGTCTGCGGCCAAACTTGCCATCCGGAAAACTGCCTCCTGCATACATGATCCGAATTTACACGGTGAGGAATGCTGAACTCTATGAGCAT
This sequence comes from Porphyromonas crevioricanis, assembly GCF_900476255.1. Taxonomy (NCBI): domain Bacteria; kingdom Pseudomonadati; phylum Bacteroidota; class Bacteroidia; order Bacteroidales; family Porphyromonadaceae; genus Porphyromonas; species Porphyromonas crevioricanis. The sequence goes on along the minus strand of NZ_LS483447.1, from coordinate 1,894,445 downwards.
AGAGTCCATTTTAAGCTAAAGGAGCCCGACAAAACCATTCGCATCAAGCAAATTTCTTTTAGAGATAGGAGCTTGGCCGGTAGTGCCCAACAGTGGAGTTTCTCCCTAACCGATGCATCGGGAAAACCACTCAAAGCCCATGTGACAGCATTTCTTACTGATGAGGCTCTACAAGCTATTCGACCTCGCGAATGGATAGGTATTGAAGCTCAACATCCATTTTTGATGGATGAGCTGCCTGCTTCTGTTTCGAGGAGAGAGATGGCCCATTGTGCCATAAGTTTCTCCCAAAAGAGAATCGCTACTCTACCTCATTGTGTCTATAGACCAAACTGGCATTCTCATCTAGTCAATGTCTACAGAGGCCCTTGGTATGCGAGGGGTGGTGTGTCGTATGCGAAGGGAAGCGACTCAACGAGACCGACCCTTTTTGCCCAAAGCTTATCTCTGGTAGCAGATGTAGAAGAAAGTGTACAGGAAAATTTGGGTACAATTGAGCAAAATCCGGCCGTCCGGCAGAATTTTGCCGAAACAGCTTTTTTCTACCCACAGCTTACAAGCGATGAACACGGAGAAGTCAGCTGGAGATTTACCTTACCCGAGTCTCTCACACGCTGGGAGCTCCAATTGGTTGCTCATACTCCTGATTTATTTTGGGGAAACCGTGTTTTGCATGTCGAATCCTACAAAGAACTGATGCTTGTGCCCAACATGCCTCGTTTTTTGCGCCGAGGAGATCAAACAGTCGTCGCTGCAACTGTGTATAATAGGACAGATATTCCACAACAGGTCGAATATTGCATGGAGCTGTTCGATCTGGATTCTCAGGCTATTCTGCAAAGACAGACACAGCCATTGAAATTGGAGCCGGGAGCACATACAACAGCTTCTTTTGAGCTACAGACAGTAGGAGATTTGCCTTTGATAGGGGTGCGTCTCATGGCTATTGGAGAGACACATACAGATGGAGAGCAGTATATCCTCCCTCAGCTGAGTGATGTAGAGAAAGTACGTGTTACGCTCCCCCTTTCTTTATCTCCAGGAGAGGAGCAAGTAGTAGATTTGTTCACTCTTCTTCCTCAGTATGAGGTGTCGGACTTGCAGATTTCTCTGCAAAATGAAGGAGGACTCCTTTGGCCCCTTTTCAGGAGTCTGATCTCTGTAGTCAAACCTAAAGAAAACAATGCCATAGAAATAGCTTCTTCTCTGTATGCCAATAGGGTAGTGGAGTGGTTGCTTTCTCGGCCATCATTGCAACCCATACTCAAAGATATACGCCAATCGTCCCCTGATGTCAGTTCCACTCTGCGTCATTCGGGAGAGGCCTATGATATGTTGGATAGAGAGATGCCTTGGCTTAGAGAGAGTAAGCTCGAAGAGGCCTCTGCTTCTGCTCTTTTGGCTTTGTTAAATAATGACAGTAGTAGATTGCCGGCCTCGGTAGCCATCGAACAGCTAAGAGAGTTACAGAGAGATAATGGTGGTTTTGCTTGGTACTCGGATATGGAGGCTTCTTTTCATGTGACATCTTACATAGTTGAGCTGTTTACTCGATTGAAAATTATTGGTATTTCAGAACGGAGAGCTCCCGAATTAGATATTTGTATGCTGGCTTTCAACTACCTCGATGCCTACGCTTTGCGCGAGGTAAATCGATTGTTGCTACAAAAAATAAGCCCCAAGAGACTTCCCTATAATCTTTTGCGCTATCTCTATTTATCCACGATAGCTGATAGAAGACCTGAAACGGAGCAGACAAAAAAGGTCTGGGACTATTGTTTGCCTCTACTGTATCACTCTATGTCTAAGCTCCCTCTCGAGGAACTTCCCTATGCTGCGATTATCGCACAAGAAAACAATCAGGCTCAGAAAGCTGCTTGGGCTGTGGAGGTATTGAGGCAACATTTGACTGATTTGCCCCACCAAGGAACTTTCTTTGCCATGAAAGAGTCCGAAAGCTATCATTGGCAAGACAATCGCTATCCGCTACACTTGGCTGCTATGGAGGCTATAAATAGAGTGGAGGCAGATTGGTCTACCATTCACCGCATGCAGAAGTGGCTGTTGAGTCAGAGACGTGTACAGTACTGGCCCTCTTCTCCTACGACTGTGAATATTATACAAGGGCTTTTGATGAATGAACAGGAGTTGTTGGGGCAGGTTTCTGCTCCTTCCAGGCAGATGCTGACAATTCCGAGTGATGGGCAGTTAAGAGTCCGGAATGAGAGTGGTCAGATACAGTGGTACGGAGTGTATATAGATTACTCTCGATCTTTGGAGCAGGCAAGTGAACTGCTTTCTGTTGCCAAGGGGCCTCTGCAGCTCGAGAGCAAGGCTTATAAAGTCGTAGTGAATGGGAATCAAAAGCGACTGCAAGCATTGGAGGATGGAGAAGAGCTCCATCCCGGAGATGAAGTCAGACTTCATTACACCATCCGACTGGATCGAGATATGGACTTCATTGTTCTTTCCGATTCTCGTATTGCAGCAGCCGAGCCTATGGGACCCCTTAGCGGATATAAATATGAGGGTGGAACCTTCTTCTACTTTGAGGCTAAAGATTCTGGACAAAATTTCTTTTTCGATACACTGCATCGAGGCAGTTATCAATTGTCTTTTTCTCAAAGAATTCAGCATGAGGGTTTCTATCGCTCGGGAAAAGCGACTCTCAGATCCGCTTATGCCCCAGCTTTTTCCTGCGAATTGCCGGGTTTGAGAGTACGTGTTAGGAAGGAATAGGATCTGTAGTGGACATAAATAGATCTTGAGAAAGTCCTCATATATGGAGAGTTTTTCTCCTATATGAGGACTTCTTTTTCTCTCTTCCTAAAAAAATCTATTCATCAGCATTCTGAGAAGATCAAAATTGTCTCCTGTGGGAATAAACGCTAGCTCTTGTGTTGGCGGAAGTTCTCTCAGGAGATATTTTTTTGCTCCTTTCTCTGTGGTTGAGGCCATCGTATGAGCTCCTGCCAAAAGCCTCAAGTAGATCTCTGATGAAGGTGTTTTATTGTGTATTCTTATGTTTGCTTAGGTTTTCATGGTGAAGGGCTTTTTCTACTTCAAATCGAGGTTTTTGGCCTTGATTTTCACCCTCCTTTTTGATGTCTATAGGAGCTGTTTTTTACTAACACGGGAGAGAACGAAAATTCTCTCCTGAGAAAAAAAATATTCTCTCCTGTGTTAGCAAAATTTCTCTCAGGAGAGAAATTTAACCCTCTCGAAACGCCCTATTCATCGGTGTTTCGGAGGGCCATCATGAGCTAAAAATGAGGAACAAATTCGCTTGTCTATACAGGCTCTTTTTTTTCTCCATTTCTTCTGTTTTTGTAGTAAGAAGGAATTTACAAAATATGTCGATTTTGGTGGCGAGAAACAACCTCTTGAAGACCTTTGCATGGGTTCTAAAAAGCAAGTTTTAATTGCCTTTTGTCGATTTGCAGAATGCGGAGATCTTCATCTTTGTCTTAGAGCTTTTCACCATGATTATTGTATCCTGCAAAGGCAGTCGAAATAGCCTTTTGAGAGCTCGTATGGTGGTCTTTTTTTGACTTTCTCCTTTCTTCTTTTCTCTCTGTCATAAAATGGCTATTAAATCTGGCTGAAACAGAACTATTACCTTTGTCTCCTGCTAAAGAAAGACTTGACAAAGTCTCATGTAGAGGGCTGTGTCGGTGTGCTTGATCTTAAGTAGGAAATTTGACAATGAAACAAAAAACGATCGTGGTGGCAGCTATCGCATTGGGGCTGGTAGCTGTTGTGTTAGGAGTGCTATTTTGGCAAGGGAAAAGATCTTTGCAAAAAGAACGAGAGAGCTTCGCTCAAATAGAGAAAGAACAGATGCTTGATGAATTGTATGAGCTTTCGGCACAATATGATATGCAGTACAACAAATTGTCTGGAACGAACACAGAGGGACAGCTTAAAATAGCTAATGATTCTATTTTGCAGCAACTTATCAGTGAGCGAGCAAAGGTAGATCGGCTAACCGAGGAGTTGGCAACAGTAAAAAGCGACAACCTCAAACGTATCAGTCAGTTACAATCCGAAGTCAAGACTTTGCGTAATATTCTCCGTTCTTATGTGACACAAATAGATTCGTTACATGCTACCAATGAGCGTTTGAGAGATGAGAACAAACAAGTGAAGGCTGATTATCATCGAGCTGAAGCCGAAGCGGGTCGTCTCAAACAAGAGCGAGCAGAACTATCTGACAAGGTGACATTGGCTGCCAAACTTAATGCAGTAGGCATATCTGTCAGTACACTCAACAAAAAGGGGAAATCGACAAAGAAAATCAGTAAAATCACTGACTTTGCTGTGCAATTTACTCTCGCACGGAATGTGACGGCAGAACCAGGGCCTAAATCCATCTACATGAGGATCATTTTACCTACAGGGCAAGCCATGGGAGAAGTCGGAACTTTTTCTTTTGAAGGGAAGAATATAGGATACACGGCAAAAAAAGAGATTGAATATACAGGAGAGGATATGTCTCTCACTATTTATAAATCTGTAACGGAGGCTCTCCCTCCTGGTCAGTATAGAGTTTATCTTTTCTCTGATGGGAATCAGATCGGGCGAAGTTTCTTCGATTTAGGGAATTGAGAACTGCCGATCTCACCTGGTAGAGACAATGAAACGAACATTCTGTGATTTGTAGCTGTTACTCACAATGTAAGACCAGAGAGTCAAAGTCGAATAATCAAACATATAAAACAGTACGTAAAACCTATGGCAACAGTTACATTCAAACACGAAATCAAAGTAAACACATCCGGCAATTTACCTGCAGTAGGTAGCTTGGCTCCGCATTTCTGTGGTATAAAGGGAGATCTCAGTGAACTCAAGTTGGAAGATTTGCGTGGCAAGAGGGTGGTGATAAATATTTTCCCCAGTCTGGATACCGGAGTGTGTGCGGCCAGCGTGCGTCGTTTCAATAAAGAAGCCTCCGAATTGCAAAATACTGTGGTACTTTGCATTTCTCTCGACTTGCCATTTGCTCAAACTCGTTTTTGTGCAGCAGAAGGTTTGGAGAATGTGATTACCCTTTCCGCTTTCCGCTGCGATTGCTTCCCCAAGAATTATGGAGTATTGATGGAAGACGGCCCTCTCAAAGGTCTTCTTGCCAGAGCTGTATTGGTTTTGGATGAAGAGGGAAAAGTGATCTATAACGAGCTTGTGCCAGAAATCACACAAGAGCCGAATTATGAGGCAGCTATCGCTGTCTTAAAATAAACACACTCTCAGTCCTTGAATTGGAGGACTTTGGGTGATGAAAAAATTAAGAAAACCTCTGGGGCTGGCTTCCAATTTGGGAGACAGCCCCATTTCTTATTTGTATATAAAGAGCGTGGGAGATACCTAGAGGGAGATGAGGATCATTGGAAGGATCTTCAAAAACTGCCGAGAAACTCCTTTGCTGAAGTTTGCAGGGAACAATAATCCCAAGACGTCGATAGTGCCTTTAGGTAGCTTAGCTATCTAAGCTCAAATTGTTGATAGCAATTTAGCAGTATGCTGTGTTGGCAAAAGGTTATATGGAGCTGAAAACAGGATCAGATGTCGAATTGGAACTACTTTCGTCTTTAATGGACTTGAGAGGGGAGTAGCGGTTCTTTCTTTTGTATCTTTGCGCACAAAGCAGGATCGATAGTCAAAAACTTTAGCAATAGGTATGTGACATCTGTTCCGCAGTTTTTAGTTACCAACAAAAATCATCAACCAAATTTTAATTATTTATGAAGCGAGCATTTCTTCGTTTGACTCTGGTAGGTATGCTATGTCTCCTTGCCGGTTCCATGGCTTGGGCTCAAACGCTGCTGACAGGTCGCGTGTTGGACAAAACAACACGAGAAACCATCGTTGGTGTCTCGGTTACCACAGGTCAGGGCAGTAGCCTTAAAGGGACAGTGACTGATGTCGATGGGAAGTTCTCTTTTGAAGTTCCCTCCACTGCTACTATCTCTTTTCGCTATGTAGGTTACAAGACTCTTACTCATTCTATTCGAAATGCAGGCAGCAAGCTCGAATTGGGTGATATTCTTTTAGAATCCGAAGCAACATCATTGGATGTAGTGAATGTAATCGCATCGGTAGTCCCCAGAGATCGTATCACACCGGTGCCGGTATCTAACATTAAGTTGTCTGATATAGAGGCAAAGGCATTCAATTCTGAATTCCCTGAATTGATGAAGTCTACTCCTTCAGTATATGTTACTCGATCCGGAGGTGGTTTTGGAGACTCTCGTATAGCCCTGCGTGGTTTCGATATGAGTAATATCGGAGTACTTATCAATGGAGTACCCGTCAACGATATGGAGAACGGCAAAGTATACTTCAGCAACTGGGCTGGTTTGAGTGATGTTTCCAGTTTCGTTCAGGTACAGCGTGGTATCGGAGCATCCCGTCTTGGTCTTTCCTCTGTGGGTGGAACAATGAATATTGTAACTAAGAATGTCGATGCTAAGCGTGGAGGTAGCGTATTCTCCGGTGTCGGAAATGATGGTTACTTGAAGTATGGCTTCAATGTTTCTACTGGTTTGATGGACAATGGCTGGGCTGTGACTGCTTCGGCAAGTACGTCAAAAGGGGATGGTTATATCATGGGTACAAACTTCCGTGGGTACAATTACTTTTTGAATGTGTCGAAGAAAATAAATGCCGATCATACTCTCTCTCTCTCCGCTTTCGGTGCTCCACAGTGGCACAATCAGCGTAGTTCTGCCTATACACAGAAGCAATACGATGAGCATCCGGACGGAATTCGTATGAATCTTGAGTATGGCTACCTCAATGGAGAAGTGTTGGCTCCCCGTTACAATTACTACCACAAGCCTCAGGTTTCTCTCAATCACATGTGGAGAATTGATGAGCAATCCTCTTTGAGCACAGCTGTGTATGCTTCTATGGCCCGTGGTGGTGGCCGTAAGGCTGATGGTCTATCTGAGACAATCACAGACGGGAGTGGAAAAAAGGAAAAAATCTTCTACTCAAATTGGATACAAGCTTATAAGGGACGACTCGACAAGATCGCCAAACGTACTCCCGGAGGTTTGATTGATTGGGAAGGTGTCTATCAGGCTAATGCCGCAGAGGGAGATAAAGGCTCCAAGGCAATTCTTGCTAACAGCGTAAATCAGCACAACTGGTATGGTTTGCTCTCTACATATCAGAATAAAATAGATGAGGATCTCACCCTCACTGCCGGGTTTGATGGTCGCTATTATTTGGGAGATCACTACAATGAAGTGCACAGCCTGCTCGGGGGATCTAAATATGTGCCTAACGGAGGGATCATGCATACGGATGCTTTGGGAGGAAAGAAAGAACTCAAGAAAGGTGATATCTACAATTATCACAATAAAGGAGAAGTAATTTGGAGTGGAGTCTTTGCTCAAGGAGAATACAATACCGACTTCCTTTCAGCTTTCTTGTCCGGCTCTTTCTCCTATCAAGGCTATAGATATTTGGTCCCGGATCTGTATTCGGAGGCCAACTATAGTAAGATGGATCCTGCTATACGAGACAAGAAAGAATCCGACCGTGTAACCTTCCTTCCCTTCAGTATCAAGGGTGGTGTTTCTTACAAATTCCTTGAGCACAGCAATGTGTTTGTCAATGCCGGATACTTTACACGTGCCCCCAAGTTTGGAGGGGTGTTCTTGAACTATTCTACTCTGATCAACAAGCATAAGAAGAATGAGAAAATTCTTACAGCTGAGTTGGGGTATGGTTTCCGTAACGAATATGTCAAGGTTGATTTCAATGGTTATTACACCAAGTGGAACGACCGTTTCCTGCGTCGTAGTGGTCTGGATAGAGACTTCTACAATTTTCGCAACCTAAATGCCACACATATGGGATTGGAGTTGGAGGTACAAGCCAAACCTCTTGAAAATCTCGATATCAACGGTATGCTTTCCCTTGGAGATTGGCGTTGGGGTAACAAGACACAATTTGATATCTACGATGAAAATCAGGTGAAGAAGGGCTCCGGAGAAATAGACTTGAATGATGTACACGTAGGTAATGCAGCTCAAATTACGGCTTCCCTTGGTGCTGATTGGGAAGTTTTTAAGAGCTTGCATTTGCGTGCCAATATCAATTTCTTTGGCAAGAACTACGCTGATTTTGAACCGGCTAATCGCATCAGCAAGGCGAAAGATCACACCCCGGAGAATCCTAAGTTTGAAACAAACTTTACCGGGGATTCGTGGATGTTGCCCAGCTATACATTGGTGGATCTGTCTGCCTCTTACAAACTCAAACTTGAGAGTGGTCTGGGCATATCTTTCTTCGGTGGTATAGATAATCTGTTTGATAAGAAGTATATCGCTGATGCAACTGATGGCTTCAAGACAAATGAAAAGAACGAGCGTACAGGGGAGGATGCGTTGGTGTACTACGGTTTCGGTCGTACATGGCAGTGTGGTATGCGCGTGAATTTCTGATGAGATAAATTTGCTTTTTCATTCCGTGGGCTGGAAATAAATACCCCTACGGTTTGTGGTTTTCAAGAGGAGAGAGTGTGTCATGATTTTACCCATGATACACTCTCTTTTTTATTTGAGAGGAGATTGCTGTATGGTTCCTTTCTTTACTCTGAAAACTTGGCTCCGAAGGATGAGAGTCTGCTAAGTGTGATAAAGGTGTTTTGTATAAGAAAAACTGTGTTCTCATTTGTCTGTTTCAAAATTTATTCTACCTTTGCAGGGCAATTGGCGGAAATAGCTCAGTTGGTAGAGCACAACCTTGCCAAGGTTGGGGTCGCGGGTTCGAATCCCGTTTTCCGCTCAGTTGAGGAGCCCAGGTGGCGGAATTGGTAGACGCGCTCGTTTCAGGTGCGAGTGTTTAACGACGTGCAGGTTCGATTCCTGTCCTGGGCACACAGCCAAGTGAGGTTGTGTGGCGAAGAAGAAAAAAGCTAACCAATGCGCGGGTGGTGGAATTGGTAGACACGCTACTTTGAGGGGGTAGTGCCGGTTTTGGCGTATGAGTTCAAGTCTCATTCCGCGTACAAGTTTAATGATAGAAAGAGCCGAGGGCCGAGAGGTCTCTCGGCTTTTTCTTTGCCATTAGGAGCTGTCATCAGAAAGTTCACCTCCCGATGGATGTTTTGTAGCAGTCTCTAAATCATAAGACAAGAAATAGCAAACGAAAATGATCTGCTTTCCTAATGCCAAGCTCAACCTTGGTCTTTTTGTCACAGCAAGGCGCAGTGATGGCTATCATTGTCTGGAGACTGTATTTGCCCCTCTACCTTTATGTGATGTCTTGGAGGTTGAGCCTTCCCTCACGGGCAGAGATAGTTTATATATAGTTGGGCAGGGAGAAGTTGTGAGTAACCATGATAATTTGGTGGTACGTGCACTTGAGGCTTTGCGACTGATTCGGGATATTCCCCCAACCTCCATAGCTTTGGAGAAACATATTCCCTCTATGGCTGGCTTAGGTGGAGGTTCTGCAGATGCGGCTTTTATGCTTCACCTGCTCAATGATCGTTTTAGTCTTGACCTTTCCAGTCAAGAAATGGAGCAGACTGCCCTTAGTCTTGGTGCTGACTGTCCATTCTTTCTGTATAACAGACCGGCCATTGCTCGAGGGATAGGTGAAGAGTTGGAGCCTTTGCCTATCTCTCTATTGCGAGGAGTGGCGGTCGTGGTCGTCCGTCCGCCCGTTGATATATCTACCCCTGAAGCATACGCTTCTCTTGGATTCTCTATTGGAGAGACTCGCTCGGGGATGACCCCGGAGCTTTTGTCTGCTCTGAGAGGGGGAAATCTCCAGAAAGCTGTATCGCAGCTGAGCAATGCTTTTGAAGAACAAGCTATAGCTCAGTATCCTCAAATAAGTCTTATCAAGGAGGAACTGTACCAATCGGGAGCTTTCTTTGCTCTAATGTCTGGTTCCGGTTCTGCCGTGTATGGGCTCTATTCTGATGCTCAATTGGCTCGACTGGCTGCTGTCAATCCCTTGTTTTCTGATTTTTTCTGCTGGCAGGGCTGTTATTAAGATTGCTTCTTTCTTATGTCACATTCAGCAAAAACTCGTTCCATATGGCTTCCTACAACACGAAAGGAAATGGATGAGCGTGGCTGGGACATGGCTGATGTAATTCTTTTTTCTGGTGATGCTTATGTGGATCATCCGGCATTCGGAGCTGCGGTGGTAGGACGTTTTTTGGAGTCTTTGGGTTTGCGAGTTGCCATTGTGCCCCAACCGAATTGGAGAGATGACTTGCGAGATTTCCGAAAGTTGGGTAGGCCTCGACTTTTCTTTGGTGTCTCTCCTGGGGCTATGGATTCTATGGTGAACAAATACACAGCTCACAAGCGTTTGCGTTCGGAGGATGCTTACACTCCGGATGGTCGCATTGATCTGCGTCCAGAGTATCCATCTATTGTTTATACAGAATGTATCCGAAGGGTTTACCCGGATGTACCTATAGTTCTCGGAGGTATAGAGCCAAGTTTACGCAGACTCTCTCACTATGACTACTGGCAGGATAGATTACGTCCGAGTATCTTAGCCGATGCTAGGGCAGATCTCCTGATATACGGGATGGGCGAATTACCTCTTGAATACCTTGTGTCAGAGTTGAAAGCCGGTCATCGCCTTCAAGACCTTACTGACATTCCTCAAACAGTCTACATTCGTCCGGCAAATGAAATACAAGTTTTGCCGGGAGATATAGTATTGCATACCCATGAGGAGTGTGTGAGTTCCAAGCGGAACCAAGCTCAGAACTTCTGTCATATAGAGACCGAAAGCAATAAATATCATGCTAAACGTATCCTTCAAGGGGTTGGTCGAGATATTGTGGTAGTCAATCCTCCTTTCCCCCCAATGACAGAGGCTCAGATAGACAGAAGTTTTGATCTTCCCTATACACGCTTGCCTCATCCTCGTTATCGAGGTAAACGGATAGGAGCTTATGAGATGATCAAGCATTCGGTCAATGCTCACCGAGGTTGTTTCGGAGGTTGTGCTTTCTGTACAATTAGTGCTCACCAGGGGAAATTTGTAGCCTCGCGAAGTGAAGCCTCTATTATACGAGAGGTTGAGCAAATTGTACAGATGGAAGATTTTAAGGGTTATCTCAGCGATGTGGGAGGTCCTTCCGCCAACATGTACAAGATGGAAGGCCGAAATTTGGACTTGTGTAGTCGTTGTAAGCGTCCTTCTTGTATTCATCCGAAGGTATGCCCCAACTTGCATGCAGATCACACGGCTTTGACACGATTGCTCAGAAGGATAGATAAAATAGAGGGAGTTAAAAAAAGCTTTATTGGCAGTGGCGTACGTTATGATCTGCTTTTGGAGCCGTACAAAGATCCTCTGCTAAGAAAGGCAGCTCTCACTTATGCAGAAGATTTGGTGAAGTATCATGTGAGTGGACGTCTCAAAGTAGCTCCGGAACATACATCCGACTCTGTCTTACGCTGGATGCGCAAACCTTCGTTTGCTCTTTTTGAGCAATTCAAGAAGTTTTTCGATAAAACGAATAAAGCAGCCGGGCTCAAGCAGCAGATTATTCCTTATTTCATTTCTTCTCATCCCGGTTGTACCGAAGCTGATATGGCGGAATTGGCTGTTATTACTAAGCGGTTGGGATTCCGATTGGAACAAGTGCAAGATTTTACCCCGACGCCGATGACTTTAGCTACTGAGATTTATTATACAGGTATAGATCCATATACTCTTGAACCCGTTTATACAGCTCGAACTGATAAACAGAAAAAGGCACAAAGCCAGTTCTTTTTTTGGTACAAACCTGATCAAGTGACTAAACTCAAACAGGAACTTCGTCGTATAGGACGTGCAGATTTGATTGCTAAGCTGTTTGGCTAATTTTTCTGTCCCTATTGATATTGAGGAGTAGAAAAACAAGGATACAGCTGTTTTTTGATTTCCCACCTGTTTTATTCTCTATATCTATTCAAAGCTGGACTCCTCTTTGGTCTTATTTTCTTTTTGGTCTTTTCTTTGTCTAAAGATTGGTCGTTCTTTTGTCTAAAGAGCTAACTCTTCATAAGGGTTGAGATGCTTCTGGAGGGAAGATATAATGAATGTTTATTCTATAATATTCACTATTCTCCTCTTTTTTTTGTAGACTTGGCGCAGCAGGCGAGACTAATGTGATCGCTCAAAGAGAAGCGTACGTGGCGTTTTGTTCTATTCTTGATCCATTCATATAGGGAGGATGAATCACAGATAGGAGAGTGTTTTGAGAGATGAGGCTGCGAATGTGCCTTACTCAAAGGAGATGAAATGGATTTGATCTGAGGTCTAATTATTTAATTCACAATTGAATATGAAAAAGAAAGTCGTTATTGTATCAATTATCACAGCCTTTGTGCTGTTATTTATTGCTTCGTTTCTTTGGAATAGAAATACCCACCACAAACTGCGCATTGCTGAGCACAATGTTTCTGCTGCTTTGGATAGCATCCGTTATCTCCGGGATGTGAATGGCAAGCTTCTTGCCGAGAAGATGTCTTTTATCACCACAGTCAAAGACCTAAAAGAATTAAACAGTGAGATGTATGAGAACATACAGTCATTGAAAAAGGAAATGCGTAAGCAATTGATCTCAGGAGCCAATGTTTGGAGTGGTTGTCAGAGATACCATTTTTCAAGACAATGTGATTCAGTATACCTTGGATAGCTTAGTGAACATTCACTTCTCTGATCAGGCCATTGACGCTAATAGTCTTATCCGTATCCATCGTGATAATATTTACCTGCAGCAGTTTACATACAGTATGGATATTCCTCTTGAAGTCTATTTTACGAAAGATTACCAGCTTATTGCTCGGAGCAAAAATGAACATGTAACATTCAGCAAGCTTGATAGTTTTCTTGACCCCTCTATTACTAAGTATCGCAATCGTAGGCGTTGGGGGCTTGGTATACAAGCCGGTGTGGAAGTTATGCCGGGCTATAGTCTCGCAGGAAAGGAATTTTCGTTGGCTGTTGGCCCTTATCTTGGCATAGGTATCAACTACAACTTAGTGCAGTGGTAGGTAGTGAGTAGGATTACTTCGGCATAGAGAAGGGCAAGGATCTACTATTTGATTGTAAGAGGGTCTAAAAACTAGGTGGTTAATGACTCCAAATTTTTAGGCCCTTTTGTTTGTTTTGAAGTTACTGTAGAGAAAATTGATCAATAGAGATATTTTGTAATTCGCTTATTCATAGCTTATTAGTCGGATTTGAGGAAAGAACCTTTGTATTCCGAATCTATCTAGTGAGGAAAGAGCTTGTAGGATTCAAAATTTGTTGTACATTTGCATCCGGAATGCGGGTGATAAGCAGGATTCTTTAGTGCTTTGTCCGTGTTTCCTGCCTTTTTGGTGCCATAGCTCAGTTGGTAGAGCAAAGGACTGAAAATCCTTGTGTCCCCGGTTCGATTCCTGGTGGCACCACTTTGAAGAAAAGCAAAACGGCGTAAACTCCTGATTTCTAAACGAAGTCGGGAGTTTTTATTTTTCCCACTTACGCAAAATATAGCAGAATATTACCGATTTTGGTGGAGCAAAAACAATCGGAGGGGCCATTAGAGCTCATTGCATGGGCTCTTAAAATACTGTTGAAACAGTCTTTGGGCTGGACTTTGTGGAATGTGCTAAGAGTAGGGCTGGCTTGAATACTAATAGTAAGGGATATACTTGTTGTTATGACCAGCCCAAACTTCAAAAATAACACAGCGAGTGCCGTATTGTGAGCAGTCAACCTGGGGAACTAGGAGGTTAATCAAAGGGGAAGTAATTTTTTTTCCTCCCCAATTACACAGAAGTCTCTCCTATATAAAAAACACCCTTGCTTCAAATTTCAACTGAGGCAAGGGTGTATTTTTATATAGATTTTGTTTGTCCGTGGACTTTATGGCATCTTGGTAGCTTCAATCTTATAGTAGATTTCTCCGTTAACTTCTATCCTATTATCAGGAGTGATAGCCTCCTCCAATTCTTTCCGCTTTTTCAGGAAATAATCTAATAGTTCGTCTAATTCTGCATCGGGGAAAATTTTCTTTTTGCGGAGTTCGCGTACTTTTAGTGATTTAAGCACAGGATGGAATGAAGGCATTGTAAATGCCTGTTGCTGCGCCTGAGACAGGGACAGACTCAGAATATTTCTTTTACTCAACGGATAAATCTTTTCATCTTGGATCCATTTGCAATATGCTTTGATCATCCCCTTACGAACAGCAGAGGTATTAAGGTATATTGGTGGAGTTGTAGGCTTTTCTCCCAATGCTGATTTTTCCTGAGGTGGGGTAGGGCAAGTTTTGCTCTTTCCCTTTTTGAGGGAACTTTTTCCTGTGTATTTGTAATCCACTCTCAAACGGGTTAAATCATTAATGAATCCTCTTAATCGGGAAAGTTCTGTTTCACTCAGTAGCAAAATATAGTTCCCCTTAGATAAGTCAGCAGTAGAGGTCTCCAAAGTCAATGGATAACTTGTCCCTGGTTTCATATGTGCCAAAGGAACAAAATCTTTGGTAGGGACTGAATATTCTTTCGACAATCCATTGAGATCCAGCCAATAAGAGTTTAATCTGGTTCTGCCTTGCCCTGTCTCTTGAAAGGCTTTATTCAGGTGAGCAAGTACATTGTCGTTGTCTTTTTCAATCTCGCGGATCAAAGAGTCAGTTGTGGCAATCAACAAATCCTGAGGTAACTGTTCTTTTTTTCTGGGAAATACAATCCATCCCTGTTGCATGCTTGATTTTGGGAAATCCAGGCTATAAATATTTTCTGTTCGTTCAATAAATTGGTTGAATAAGCGTAGCTGCTCAGAATGGACGAGTATATCTTTTTTATTGAGAGAAAGCTGCTTAGCTGATCGGTCAATCATGTCTTCTACCTGAAGAACGAAATTGTTAAAAGAGTCTCCTGTATCAGAATAAATTTGATAGCCGAGAATTCTACAGTTGTTTTGGACCAAGCTTTCAATGATGGAATGGTCTACCTGTTCTTGTGTATTGCCATTTTCTCCAATCAAAACAATGACATTATTCTCCATTCTATATGGAGCCAACAACTGTGTAGCCTTTCTTAATCCATTCCATGCATCTTCGTTTAGTTTAGGATCCATTTGTCCTTTACTATCTGCATAACCTTCGAAT
Source organism: Porphyromonas crevioricanis (assembly GCF_900476255.1). NCBI lineage: Bacteria > Pseudomonadati > Bacteroidota > Bacteroidia > Bacteroidales > Porphyromonadaceae > Porphyromonas > Porphyromonas crevioricanis. Next base: position 1,879,312 of record NZ_LS483447.1, on the reverse strand, counting down.
TTTCCTAATACAGAATCAATATCTGAATTCAATGAAATTTCACTTGGGAATTGTTCATCGTTTCCTGCGAATCCGATCACTGCGCCGACTTTATATGAGTATCCTCTTTTTTGTTTCAATACAGCACTCAAACCTTGTATAGAAGAAACTAACATCTCAAACTTATCATAGACAGGTTTTTGTCCGGCAAAGACAAATACGATATTGATTTGCTTCAAACTTTCTTTCAATCCTTGAACCTGCGTATAGGTTATGGGTTTCCCAGAGAGACTGTAAACAAAGTTTCGGCTGTTGTCAATCATTGGAACAGTCAGAGTCGTCTGAACTGAGGAGACACTGTCTCCCTGCAGGATGGACGAAACAGCATGCATTCCTGTAAAGGGGAGAGACGAATTTGAGTGTGCCAGCTTCCTAATATCTTCATTCGGGATGTAATGTTCAGCACCGAATTGGTTATAAACAGAATATCTTGATACTGGTACCATGGAGTAATCCATATACAGAATTTCACCGAAAGGCATTAGTAAGGAGGAAGATAACCATCCAGATACCATCGTTGCTGCACTGTCTGGTATAATTCTTTCTTTTCCGATAATGAAACTTTTGGTATCGTCAACAGACCTTTTAGCTAAATAAAGAGGAGTCTGGAAAGGAACTTTGGCAATTGGTGTCAATAACTCCGGCTCTTTGAAAATGATAACGGAATCCGAAGAGAAGTAGCTTTTAGTAGATGCCAATGGTGTTACATCCTTGAACATCGAGATCATCTTTATTGTGCGTCCCGTAGCAATATTTGTTGTTGCGTGAGAAGATAAGATGAGGTTGTCTTGATGGATCCAACCATAATACTCCGCCTGCTTTCTATTTTTTAGTTTCCCGTTCTCCAAAATATCTGGGGAGTATTTGATTAAGCGCAGGAAATCTCCCTTTCTTCCAATTACAAGGAAAGGTTCGAGATAAGAGGCTGTCTTTAATTGTACTTTCCCTCCTGGATTGTAATAAGTCGGATTATTGCTCCTGTCGGAATATACGATCCAAGGACTTCTTTTTTCCACAGAGCGAGATACTGCAATATCTCCGCAGCAATAATTTCTGGTATACTCGTTGGGTGTTCTTTTTATTTTTGTAAATCTATTGACAGGCGTGCACCCCATTAATAGGAGAAAGATCAACCCAAATCCTATCGTTTTTTTATTTATATCATTCATGACGATTACTTTTTGAGTAATGAATTTTGGCGGACAAGTAGTTTTTTTACACAATTAGACTTTTTGTCAGGTTCTACTGCCACTTCGAGTACAGTTGTAGACGAGCGACTTCCAATAATCTTCAACCCATGGCAATATGAGTAGAAATCGTTTTGTCTGACATTATTAATTAGCACAATTACATTAGGATTATTACAGAGATACTTGTCCAGAATATAGTTATAATTGGCATTGAAAGATTCTCCGTCAACAATGTTTTGCAGGCGTACACGGATATCTTCAGCAATTAGAGACAAGACATCTGTAGAATCGCTTTCAGCGTATTCTGGCAGAATTTCAATTTGATGGAGTACTGGATATTCGGTGCTCTCTGATGTCAGATGTACTTGATAAATCCCAGGTTCGCGATATGCATACGTAGGATTTTTTTCTCGAGAATCGACATCTCCACTCTCGCCAAATTCCCAACGCCATTCAGAAGATTCGCCATCGGCCATAAAGGTTATCAACTCATTTTGGATTGCTGTTGTCGGAGCTATAATGCGTACAAGAATCTCTTTCTTAGTTTCGGTCTTTTCTCGCACATTTACGATAAAGCGAGCTTCCTGTTTTCCATCTATTTTCAGACGAACTTGGTAACGCCCCGTTTGGGGAAACAAGTACTCCCCTTTCCTCTCTACAGACATATCTCCATTTCCAAACTCCCACAAGACTTCTCTGGCATTCTGGGTACTATCTGTAAAAAAGATAGGAGAGCCTAATTCTACCTCTGTCGGGGAAACATATGCATGAATTTCCTTGTCTGTAAATTCTAGTCGTAGGAGCCATGCAATAAGTATCCCAGCTGCAAGTGCAGCTAAAACGATGATCATCCATCTAGTAAAGATTTTGTTCATGAATTGTTTTTGTTTAGGTTGTCTTTCTTGTTTTCAGTATTGCTTCTGCAGCGTTCAAGGTCTGCCTTAAACTTCTCAATGTTTTTCTTAATGCTCCAAAGCTGTTCCCTGTCGGACAGGCGAAATTCGTAGAATGTCGCTACATGATCAAATATCTTGTATCGTTCATCCCAATTGTGTTGGATATATACATCTCGTATCTCTCCTAAAAGATAACTGATCTCTCTTTTTTCGTATGAAGCATTCAATCCAGGGTCCATCCGGTTGATTTTTTCTTCGACATTCAAAACCTTATTTATCATCTCCATTTGCTTAATTTCGAAACTCTTGATGCGCTCCATCTGCTCTAGAGCTTGTTTTTTGTTGCTGGATAGATGATAGCTATAATTTGGGAAAAATAATATCAGGCTGGACAATGCGGTCATTGTACAAAATAAAATTAGGACGTAGAAAAAACCAATTGTTTTTTCTCTCTGGTTCATTGTCTTATTCGCTTTCATGTATCTACACTATAATCATTTTTGGCTATAGCTCAATCTTCCAACCGAAAGACGCCGCGTAACATTCCTATTTTCATCATTGCATCGTATCAGGTCATTTTTCGTGATATCTTCGATCCGCCTCATGGTCGATATAGAATCTCTCGTACGCAAAAGAAGATCCATCTTATCAAAAAGATGACGATGAAGGAGGGCATCTTTTTCAGACAACCTCTCAATTAGATCCCCCATAATCAGCTTTTTGGAGGCAATGTTGTTCATAAAATAGTCCGGATTCGCTCCTTGCGATATATCTAATGTCCTATATGTATTGAAGATATCAGTGAAGCCATCAGAAATGGCTATCTGTTCGCTATATATGCGTTCACTATCTCCTGTGCGCATACGTATTTCCGCTATTTCCCGCTCCGATGTTTTCAGAAAAAAATAGATGCAGAAAAGGGTCCCTCCTATCAAAAGAACCATATATTTGGCAAACCTAGCATAGGAAAGAACTACGTTTTTATGATTCAATGCTTTCATATTTTTGCTAAACTTTTATTTTAGTACCGTTGTGAGACCGAGAATAGGTACTTCCTCCTGCCTGTCGGAAAGCAGAAAAGACGTTTCTTCTGAAACACTTTTCATACTCAAAACTAATTCTACATCTGCCGGTAGAAACAGATCTAAAAGACTTATAAACTGTTTATATGCAGGACTTTCAGCAGATAGTAATTCTTTGTGTTTTCGTTGTAAGTTGTTAAGCCTGACATTTACAACTGGGAAACAGTCCGTTATTCCCCCACCCATGAATGTCGTTAATCCCAACCGTGCATCGTCTCCCAACTTCCACTTTGTATCATCGGGAATGAAGATGGTACTACAGGTTTGTTCTATGACTACTTGGCAATCAAGGAAAACGGATAAAATCTGTGATATCTGTTCTGGTGATGTTATGCGGTGGCTTTGGGATAAAAAATTCAGAATGAATAAAGCTTTATGCAAAGGCATAGTTTGAAGGATCTTCCAATCGGCTGTCAATAAATGAATAAACTCCGAATGTTTTTCCCGTTTTTCCAATCGTCTCTCGTAGAGTTGAGCGGAAACCAGCATGCGATCTATAGAAATCTCGAAGGGCTTAAAGAAATAACGAGCATTGAATTCTTCTTGCTTATTTTGCTTTATCGATTCCAAAACACTCATTTTTCCTCTTTTATTCTCTGATGTAGTTCCCTGATGAAATAATCCCTCGGGTAAGGATTCGTATAAATCTCTCTTGTGAATATGAATATTTAGAAATTCTGAAAAGGTGTGTTCTGAATTTTCCCACGAAATTTGGTCAATCTCTTTTGCCTTTCCACGCAGAGCTTTTCCTTTTCGAAGGATTCGGAGAGTATCCATCGAAATACCACTTTCTACAAGACCAGAGGCAACGAGCTCTGCCTTGAAGTCAGTATAAAGGGTATTGTTTGTGGAATAAAATCCGCTACTTGGAGGAAAGGTTCTATTTTTTCTCATCGATATATTTTGATTGCCTTTAGTCAACCAAGGTCCAACGGTTAGAATCAGATGTAGTATCCTGTATCTGTCTTTCAGAGATTACAATGCTCTCTCTATGTTGACCGATGAATTCGAGCCGGCTGAGAGAGGTGAACAACTCTTCCAACATATGTAGCATGCCTTGTACGGCAACTAAGGACAGGTTAATTCTATTGTGATCATATGATTTATTTACCACTTCATCCAACAATTGTTCAAATGTTGATGGAGAGATTCCATTCCATTCGTGGAAATACTTCAACATTGTTTCTTTTTCTTTTATTGACAAAAAACAGAGGCTTGTCAATATAGTGCTGGCGAAAGATGTCAACGTTTTGACGATTTCGTATGGGGTGAGCATATGAGCCTTATTCCTCCACTCGAAATAAATCGTGGATAAGGCGTGGGAAAAATCTTTGCACAGTAGAAGTACGTTCTCGGCAATTGGGGTTCGGTCAGGTTGTGCAACTGTCTTCTCTACAATTTTCTTTACAGCATTATCTAGTATTGATATTTCTCGTGTGAAATCTGCCATATACTCATGCAGTCTGCTATGGGAAGCCATTGACACGGAGGGTGGAATATAATTCCCATCCAATGTATATACACCATCCTGTTTGCGAAGTAATCCAATGACAATGCTGTAGGGATAATTTTCCACTACACTCTTTCTGTTATTACGGGGCAGAAGAGTCAAGCGGTATGTCGGTTCAACATGTGGGTAGCGAGATGGCGTTTCATTGATGTCAGGGATACCACATGGATTTCTGTCAAAAGGCACAACATTCAGTAAAATATCCCACCCCTCTTCTGGGATTTCTCCTTCATTCTCACAAGGACAACTAATCTCACTCTCCGAATCTTCTAAAAGAATTAGGTATCCCCCAGGCGTAATACCCTTGTAAGATCTCAGGATGACAGATCTCTGTTCTCCATGCCCTGCAAGAGCAATGTCAACAGAACTACCGCCATCTGGTGCTGGAAGAAGTCCATAATGGAAAGGGGCTCTGAAAGTATTTGCATTTTGGAGGATACACTCCAGAAGATAATTTTCCGTTGCGATAAAATGATCAGGAGAGACACTCATCCCCAATTTCCAATTAATGGGGTGATATATTTTCTTTTCTTTCATATTCGGAGGAACTTACTTTTAGTATTCATTTTTCCGCACTCGCTTAGAGACAATCAAGTATTTCTCAATAACTTTATTTTCAAAAAATGATATTTCTGGGTCAATATATTTCCGAGGCCTAAAGAAAGATGGTTTCACATAGAAAATCCATCCGTAAGGATCGTCCATATTATAATATTCAATAGGATCCGTGAATTTCTTTTGATTGTAATCAGATACAATCAGCTCGAACCAATCCCCAAAAATCATGTCCTGCTTGGCTTTAGCCTTTAGACGGATTGGCTTTCGATCAGCTGGATTTTTGTAGATCTCTATCTCGTACACAAGCAGCTCTTCTGTATCGATTGGAGCCGATAGGTGCATCATGTTATTGGGCGTGTATACTCGCATCTTGTATATCTCGATGGGAATATTTAGATAAGAGCTAAATGCCTGAGAAAAAAGAGGGATGATGGCAAATGTCGTAATACAAGTTCCAGCCCAAACGCCGTAATGAAAATCGTTGGAAAAATTGAATAGAACAGAGAACAAGGCTAATCCAATGATAATCTGCGTGCTGATGAAGAGAAAAGAGAATCCAAAAGGGCGTCCGTTGAGAGGCTTGATATACTTCAATAGCAGGCGACTATTCACATACCCCAAAGGCAAATAAACTCCCTGAAGAAGGAGGTAACCATAAGGCATAAAATTAACATGAAGGAAGCCTAGCAGCCCAGGTGTTGCTATAAGCACACTTGATAGAAGAATGTAGAAGATAGCTTTTTTATCTCCTAGTAGTTTATTCTTTTGAGCGACTAACAAAACGACAAGCCCCAATATAAATGCTATGATTGGAGCAAGAAGATAGGTTGAGAATATTTTTATAATGGTGGGATTCATACTCTTTTAATCAACAAAAACCCTGTAGTTAAATGTCATTGGAGAGAGAGAGAGAAGTTTGCGATGGATATCATCTGCAATTTGTTGCTTCAGTTGAGTTTCCAAATTCTTATCCAGAGGGATGAGGTGGACATCGATTGTACGGATTAATCCCTCTGTGGGAGAATTCCCCAAAGCAATACCTTTTTCTATATTGACTCCAGAGATTATATCTGATAACTCTGATAGGCAAAAGCTTTTTATATCATTGTTTGTTACAATCTGATTCCGACTACCTAGAATATGTTTGAACCGCGCTATTCTTTCGCGTTCAGATGGTTCAGATGCTCCTCCTACAGTTGGAGTCACAAAAACTGCTCCCGAAACTTCCCCAAAAAGAGGCTCCTCGGGTTGTAATTGTATCCCGGCCCTGATACCATTAGCTAAGTTTCCCAATGTAGCCCAATACCGTACATAGAAATTACCGAGGATTTGTGGGGAGTCTAAAAAGAGATAGAACGGAATCCCTGATTCTGAAGAAATGCTCTTTGATTCTCTGCTTATCCTTGTTATTAGACGTTCGATGATGTAAGTGCTATCTGTATTATTTCCCAACTTGGACGAAGAGAATACACCCATTTCGTCTTCCAGTAGATTCTGAAGACGCTGCAAAAAATCTTTCGCATTTCGACGGTCAAAAGATTCACAGCCACCTTGCCGCAGGGTATATGTACAACTGTCTGTATTGCTTTTATATCCGTTTGCGGGGGTGTAAAGCCTGTTCTCTTCGTCAGATACATCTATGATGGATAAAAAAAGTTCATTGGGTTTGCCGGAGAGGGGTATTATGCCAAAATTTTTCTCAACTCTCGATACTATGTTGTATAGTTCTTTGTTGGCGACAGGAACAGTATTGATCATTATGAGGATGTCTTCCAATACTGTTGGAGTAAAATAAGGGGGAAACTCCACCTTGATCCATACTAAGTCAGTATTACAAATGTCCAAATATTTCATTTTTTCTTCCTCTGCCATGCGGAAGAGTACTTCTTCAGGGAGTACATGTAAATCCTCTTCTGTAATAATTAAATCATCCTGAATCGTTTGATAACCGGCTCTATAATATTCGAGGATTTGAAAGTTGATACGTGTATCGTACTCTTGTTTATCGAAAAAAGAGTTTAAAGAGTCTCCTGTTGAAGAGCTTTCTGAATACAAACCGGATTTTACTTTCATCTGGTTGTTTTCTAATGTCCATTTGCTTTGAGGGAGTAAGTGCAAATAGTCGTTTCTCTTATCAATATTCGGGAAATCAATATAGAAGGATAGGTGAAGTAAATTTTTGGGTCTAGTATCAAACTCTAATCCGATCCAAACCTTATTGTAGTTTTCCGGCGTTTGATCTGAGCGAAGTACGAGTTTCTTATTCATATCCGGGAGAATTTCGTAAACATCGCTTCCTACGATCAATGTCCTTATAGCACCTTTGTGTAATGGAGTTCTGCAAACAGGACGAAATGTGTAGCGCGTATTTTCCTTCCTACCTGGAAAGGGTGAAATAGCATAAAATCCGGTTGATGGGTCAGTGGCAAGAGATTCCGCGAGAGGCTGTATACAAGCAATTGCATGAGCTGGTCTGGCTCGAGCAACCGATTCTGGTAATAATACTTCACTTAGTCGTTGCATAGCACGAACCTCAATGTCTGCAATTTCATCAGAAAGGATATGCAATTGGGCAGACATAGCCTCTATCAGGAGACGGATAAATGGGTCCAGATTTTCTATCTTCCTTATTCCCCAAAAATCAAGAGCCGTACGAATCATCCGGTCTTTGATTTCTTCTTTACTTTCTCTATTATTAACTCTCATCTGTTGGCAAAAATACGTTATTCCTTTGACAAAGGGCCTAAATACAATCTATGGCGAAATCGACAAGGATCACCGTTAGACACCAGAGTGGCTGTGGTGTATATATCTACCCTCTTGCGGATATTTACATTGTCTGATAAAGCTTTGTGTAAGACATCTGTGATCTCAACACGGAAACTGCAGTTGGAAAGTCGTTTCTCATATGTGCCGATGGACTCTGATAAATATTCCATGAACTGGGTTTGCCATTTGTCTAATGACATGATTCGCTCAAAATCCATTTCCCAAATTGCCGTGCCATATCTTCGATCGAAGATATGTTCTCCTGGGCAAGTCATGATTAACAGACCGATGTGCTGATCAATAGATTCCATTTCCGAAACCTTTCTTGCATCACCTCTTTTTTCGTCCAGGAGCGCTCCAAAATCAATGGGGAGTTTATAATATCCGTTTGCCATATCTTACGCTGTATTCAAAATATCTGTTTATGTTTACACAAAGATTTTGTGTCTATAGCATACTTTTTATTCTTTCGATAGATATGGATCCATACTGAAAACATGTACACTTATAAAATCAGTATTTCTCAACAGTATATCACTTTGTTTCGTACACATATCGTGTAAGAGTTCTATATTCTCTCTTAATGGAAAAGATTTATTACTCATAGCATAATGACGCTGATGTGAAAAGCATTTGTTAACCCCTTTTTTATCCAACCAAAATCGATCGAAAGAGCTGAGGGTATCAAAAACGAAATAAACAATCCCAATATTTAATCCTGTGGGCCCTTCGAATGTAGCAACAATATCCATTAAAAGTCAATTCCTGAGGTTATAGTCTCTTCTCATCCTCCTTTTCTGTGCCGGAACTCCCTCTTGGACAGAAAACAAGGTGCTTGTCTGTTCTTTGTGTACCATTCTGAAGGATTGGTATCGAGTGTACTCTTATATCTGACTAGTTCTCCCTTTCGGTAACTGCAATAGAATCCAAGGCCATTTGTTTTTTCTGTCATTCCGAACCAATCCACACCCATGTCCTGTTTTTGTACGAAGTGGAAGTCATTGGTTGCAGTTGGTGTCTGTAAGGAGATCTGCCTGAAGTTTAAATCTGCCAATTCTCTCAATACATCGGGAGAGAAATATGCTGGCATATCCTGTAGTTTACATTGGAAACTATGCTTCTGCTGTAAATTTTTGTCGGCTATTCGTATATCAAGCATAAGATTTATTCCGTTGTCGTGGATCGAAATATCCACTGAGCCTTTTTCTACATTGGATAATCTTATCAGCTTTCCGTTGCCCATATTTACGAAAGAGTGCCCATTACTCTACTTGTCTACTAACGAAGACATGAGGTCATCGGGGCTTACTTCAAGACTACGTACTACCACTTTCACTTCATTAATCAATCCAACTGTTCTCAAATGTGAATTCATTAAGACGAACAGATCTCGGAGAAATAATTATGGAGGTCCTTGTTCCTTGGTTTGTAACCATTTCCTGTTGTATACTTATGCAATAAGCCTCTTTGAAGCTGATACGTAAAGGAGGTGTCCCCGTGTCATTTCGGAAGAGGACTTCCCCGTCTTTGCGCATCCATTGATTCGAAGCCCAAAGAAGTAATGCATCATCAGGTATCTGCGAAAGTCCTATCAAAAGCTTTCCTCCAAGTACCTCGGTCTGTGGTTCTCCTTTACCATCTGTTAGCTGTGTGAACGAAATACTGAATTGGTGTACATCGTACTCTTTACCCATAAATGATAGAACTGCATTTATGTTGCCATCGGGTTGTTGTAAGAAATTCTGATTCATAATCATAGAGAGGGGAGAGGATTAGATGTTTTTCCAATCATTCTCGATAATGATACTATTGATGATTAATTTCTTGGCATACAGTATAATGCGAGTAGAGGTATATGTGCCTCCAACCTCGGAATAGTTAATATCCATTCCAATGCAAGCTGCTGTAGTAAAGGATATCTTTTGAAGAGGAGTATCGTTCATATCATACAGAACAATGGTCCCATCTTTATATTTTCTGGGATTCAGCATCCAATCGATAATCTCATTGGGGGGAAGGTTGGCGAAAACCAGCTGCAATGTGCCACTTCGGACCTCTCCTTGAACCTTTCCATGTACATCAACGGCTTGGTCAAATGAATAACTGAATTTCTCCAGTTCCATCCCCTCCATGAGCAATCCTTTTATACTTGCATCGTTCAGAGAGCCGATGCGAAGAAAACTTCTATGTCCAAACATAATCTATGCTGTTTTGAGGGAAATGGTTTCCCATACTAATTCTTGTTTTTCAGATAGCGCGCCATGTAGCATATCACCTGGGTTGAGTTTACCCGACAAGATCATACGAGAGATAGGGCGTCTCAAGTAGTTGCGAATTACACCCGACACTTGTCGTGCTCCGTATTTGGGAGTAAAGCCTTTAAATGCCAGCATCTGTTTTGCTTCGTCCGAGAGTTCAATATCCATATTTTGCTGTTTAAGTAACTTTCGGAACCCATTGAATTGTATTTCAAAGATTTGCATGAGAATGCTCTCTCCGATCGGGGCAAAAGGAACAATTTCAGATAATCGTGCGAGAAATTCTGGACGAAAATAACTGCTCATTATTTCCATCATTTGGAGAGTTGTGGGTTGTCTTCCTTCTGACAACTCCTGAGCAATCCATTCGCTGCCAACGTTGGACGTAAAAATAATAATAGCATTGGAGAAGTCTCCCTCTTTACCTAAACGGTCATGCAATTTTCCTTCATCCATAATCTGAAGGAATGTATCATAAACCGATGGATGGGCTTTCTCTATTTCATCAAAAAGGACGACGGCATAAGGCTGCTGGCGGATTTTGTTCACCAATAGTCCTCCTTCCTCGTAACCAACATATCCCGGAGGAGCTCCATAGAGTAGGGCTGCCGAATGTTCCTCTTTAAATTCAGACATGTCAAACCGAATCATCGCCTTTTCATCGTTGAATAGAGCTTCCGCCAGAGCCTTGGTCAGTTCAGTCTTTCCAGTACCAGTAGGACCAAGTAGAAAAAAAGACCCAATAGGCTGTCCTGGTTTGTTCATCCCACTACGAGATTCCAAAATGGCATCCGTCAAAGATTTTAGTGCATGATCTTGCCCTACAACCCTTTTTCGGAGAAGATCCTCCATATTCAGCAAACGTTCTTTTTCTCCAGCCTGTATCTTGCCGATAGGTATGCCTGTTTTGCTTGCTACAACTGCAGCGACATGGTCGCCGGTAACACATTCTATTTTTTCTTTTGCAAATGATCCTAACTCTTCTGCCAGTAGAAATAAACAATCAAACATTTGGGCTGAATCTGCCGATTGTTCCACATTGTCTGCACAATTCAGGGTACATCGTATGACAGGACTGATGCGACTTGTGGTTTCTTGCCACAAGTGGTGCAATTTGTTTGATAAATCCTCTTCAGACATACCTATCCTGTGCGTTTCGAGTTCATTCAATTCTTGTGTCAATCTTAATAAATCAGATTCTACAGTCTCATTGACCATTTTTACGGCAGACATGGTCCGGTCAAGTAAGTCGATAGCAGAGTCAGGAAGACGGCGGTCTTTAACATAGCGTTTGGCCATACGCACACATTCCGAAAGAGCTATTTCATTGACATCTAGTTTATGGTATTCACGATATTTTTTTAGTAACAGCTTGACCATTACCACGGCATTATCAATGGATGGCTCTGTAAGTTGTAATACCTCAAATCGGCGGTTAAAAGCATGATCAGGTTCAATTTGTTTGCGATATTCGTCAGTTGTAGTTGCACCAATGACCGTTAAATCTCCTTTGGAAAGTTCTGGTTTTAAGATGTTGGCTGCCCCACTATTTCCTTGCTTGACATCAAGTAGGATGTGGATTTCATCAATAAAAAGTATAACACGGTCTAATTGCCTAAGCTCTTTGATGATATTTTTGAGGCGGTCTTCAATTTCTCCCTTATAGGTGGCTCCTGCAATCAGAGCTCCACAATCCAACTCCCAAATATCTGTTTCGAGCAAGAAAGAGGGCACATTCCCTTCCACAATGCCACACGCCAAGCCTTCTACCATTGCTGTTTTTCCTACACCAGAATCACCGATTATCATCACATTCGGTTTTCCCTTTCTACCAAGAATTTCCGTCATGTGCCGCATCTCCTTGTCTCTGCAAACTACGGGATGTACCTTGCCTTCTCGAGCTTCAGCTGTTTTGTTGATACAGTATTTTGTTAAATGTGTCAAAGGAACAGTTGAAGATTCAACAAAAGGTGCCATGGCTTGAGAAACCTGTTGGGGAATGGTACCTCCCTGAAGGAAGACATCTAAAATATCCTTTTCTCGAATGGGAAATGATTTCAATTGGTCAGCAGAAAATGCTACTTCGGGTTTGGCTATGGCACAAAGCACACAAATCGGATTGATTTGTAGGAGGCCAAGTTTTAACCGTACGTTGTCGGCTTCCTCAAACAATACGGGAATCCGTCCATCTGGTTCAATTTCAGTTACACCGGATAGCTTTTCACTCATTTCTATATGTACCTCAGCCCATTCATCAAGATAAAGAGGATCTTTCCCAATGGATTCAATGAATGAAGCCAGACCAACCTCCTTGTGTAGCAAGGCTTTTAGAAGATGTGCCGGAGTATAGGTCGCATTACCATACTCCCTGACCAAGGATTTTGCTATCCTTATGCCTGTTTGAACTGATTCGTCTAAATTCAGAAAGTCCATGGTCGGTTCTCGTATTCTGTTGTTTGACTACCACAACGCTAAATCCTCAGTTGTTCTTTTTGAGGAATCGTTCATGCCAAAGATACGCGAAATTGGCATATTACCATGAATGAAAGATTTAAATATGCAGTCTGTAGACTCCATAAATAAATGCAACACTAGGGTAAGTTTTGCAAGAAGCATTCGAAAGACGTTCTATAATCGAGTCCCTTCCTTTACCTATGGTTCAGTATGTCCTCTATTGGGTGAATCTGTTTACGTGTTAAGCCTTTGGAGGAAGAACCTTTAGGGACATATCATCGAATGAGGGCGTTTAGATGTTCGATGTGTGGTTTGTCAACAGAAGTATATGATCCTTCCGAAAATCTTCCCCAGAGAAAAGTACCAATTATTGGCCTCAATAGCTATATATGTGGATATAGAGAAGCTGTTTTCCTCAACTATTAGATCTTCATTTTGTTTAAATGCGAATGAATAGATACAATTATAGTGGTACCAAGAAGAAAGAAAATCGAGAGCCAATCCAATCCCCGCTATAGAATTTTCTCCATTAATAAATTTGTTAATATCACAGATTGGCTCTGTGTAAAAATAATTTTTCTTGCCTAGCTGATGCTCTTTTTTTGAGAGTGTATACTCTACTAATAATTTAATAGTCTTCATTTTTTGATGTTTTTACCATTTTTCCGACTTGCGGTTCCCCTCGTAATGTCCCATTCTGATCCACATATATATCTATTTTTTCCGTCTTAACTTCAGCACCATTATTTATTACTTCTCTTAGCGCCTCTAATGCCATTTCTGCTTGTTCAGAACTTTTGCCATCACAGTGTACCCATCATCACCATTTGCAGCTCTATTTAATCTGTCATTGGTATAATGCTCACCTCCCATCTGTCTCTGATCCTTACTTAGCGGTATTTCCTTTGTTTTACCACCATTCCAGAGCTTATCTTGTTGGGTGAAAATAACCTTTTTCTCCAATGGTAACAGCTTCAATATAACAGTCTGGATTCTCTGTCCCCTCTGGAGCATAAACAGCAATCCCATACTTATATGTTGTAAAGCCCATATATTCCTCCTCTTTTGTATTTGAGTCAAATTTTTTCATATAGGTTAAACTTTCGGAGTAAGACATAGACAACAAATCTACTCCCTCAAAAAAGGCCTCACAAGAGTCAGATAAAACAATATATTTCAGAAGGAAAGATGTATTTAGATACCCTAATACTAATCCGTTTTCAAAATAATCATTCGTTGATAACTCATCGTTCTCAACATTCTTATTTTCTACAGAATCAAATGTTAGGCTATTTAATATTGTTCGGTTGATAGTATCACGTTTCATTCCAAACTTTAAGTTTCCAACGCCTATAAATGGCTTAATATCATATTTCATATTTTACTCTATTTTGTGATTTTATTTATACCACTCTTCTAATTGCTTAATAGCCTCATCATATTTATCACCAAATTTTTCTCGAATGTCCTGAATATCCATCTCAAATGCCTCCCTAAACTTCCCTTGTTCGATCAAAGTTCTTTGCCTTTCTTGGTACATTTTAGCCCCACTAATATTATCCCAAGATGCTGTTTTCTTATGATCTGAGGTCTCCATAGTTATGGCACCGCCGTTTCCTCCTTTATTTCCCGCCGCTTGACACGGCATATGGTGGTGTTGTTCTATTGTTTCTCTTTTCTTTCCAGTAGCTATGCTACTATCAAAGTCCAAATCTTTATGTGCCCCCCCAAGTCTTTTCTCACTCTTGATTGGAGGTTCCAGTTTCGGCACCATTGCTTTGTCCAAAGCTTTGGCTGCATCTGCTGCATCATCCAATTTGTCGGCAGCCTTGGCTATATCAGCTGCATCATCCAGCTTATCCAACGCTTTGGCGACATCAACAAAATCATCTGCCTTGTTTGCTATTTTGGCAACATCCACCACCTTATCGGCAGCTTTTACGGCTGTGAGTGCTGCGGCTCCTCCTGCGGTGGCAACCTCCGTTCCCACCTCGAACAGCACCTGCCCGGCAAAGTCTCCCCATCCCTCGGCACTCATATTGGCAGCCTTGTCAGCAAGGGTTTCCAACATGGCCCTGTTCTCCTGTTGTGCTGCCAGAAAGTCCTGCGAGGTCGTCAGTAATTAGAAAGAGGCATGTTTATCGATAGTCAAAAACCCCAATGAGTTTTATTTTTTTTGATAGAATATCCTTTTTTTGCTCGTAATCATACAAAAATATAGCGCAATTAGAATCTGACATATCACACGAAATTTTATGAATAAAATTTTCCGAGTATGAAAAATCAACAAGATCGGAGATAGTTAATGTTTTTTCAACAAATAGCGTTTCCATAAACTGATTATCAATAAAATCAGCATCCAAGTCTTTCATTAAATCAGAGAACATATCTCCTTCTTCGGTGAAATGTTCTTGAATATATTCCTCTAAATATGTCTTTGATGGGAAATTTGCCACAAGGACTGAAACTTTATTTTGTGCTCTCATATTTATATATTTTTACTCGAAAAATCCGCTTGGTAATTTTTTACTTCCTCCTTCTAATCGTTTCTCAGACCAACTAATCAATTTTTCTTTAAACTCTACATAGGAATTGGAACTATCGATTAAATCAAGAATCTCATTGTGGGCTCTGATTGAACCAGGTCCTCCGTGTATTCCTGGAGGATTTTTGAAAATCACATCATCTACTTTTGTCCTTAGTTTTTTTATGTCATCCATACTAACACCCCATTTCTTAAATATATTTGCTCTTGAACACATCAGCCATTCGTGTAATCCTCCTGGATACCGTATACGTGACTCTATTTTGCTCCTCAGGCCTTCATCTTTCCATATTCTTTCAAAATCTTCAAGAGGTAAGTCG
This sequence comes from Porphyromonas crevioricanis, assembly GCF_900476255.1. NCBI lineage: Bacteria > Pseudomonadati > Bacteroidota > Bacteroidia > Bacteroidales > Porphyromonadaceae > Porphyromonas > Porphyromonas crevioricanis. The sequence goes on along the minus strand of NZ_LS483447.1, from coordinate 1,863,691 downwards.
TCAAACCATTTACTAAACTCTTTGATTCCTGGAATACTTTCAATATTCTTTACCGGCATTTCCAGCTTGGGCACCTTTGCTTTATCCAACGCCTTGGCTGCATCTGCTGCATCATCCAATTTGTCGGCAGCCTTGGCTATATCTGCAGCATCATCAATCCTATCCAATGTCTTGGCAGTATCCAATACATCATCGACCCGATTGGCAACCTTGGCAACATCCATCACCTTATCGGCAGCTTTTACGGCTGTGAGCGCTGCGGCTCCTCCTGCGGTGGCAACCTCCGTTCCCACTTCGAACAGCACCTGCCCGGCAAAATCACCCCATTCCTCGGCACTCATATTGGCAGCCTTGTCGGCAAGGGTTTCCAACATGGCTCTGTTCTCCTGTTGTGCTGCCAGAAAGTCCTGAGGGTTGGCCAACAAATTTACGGCAGAGTTACGGTAGATCCAGGTTCCGGCCTTACCGACCAGAGAACCGAGAGAATTCAAAATCTCTCCATCTTGCTTCAACTGGTCAGCGAATCCAGCCGGATTCAGTAGCATATAAGGGAGCGAGTGTTTTCCTGCCCAGACTGTCAGATCAACGACTCCCGTAACTGTACCTTTGAGTCCTTTCCAAAGTCCTTTGCCCAAGCCTTTACCGAAATCGATGGCCTTACTCCAGAAGCTGCGTTCTTGTTCTTGCGAGGCACCGCAGGCAGCCGATGCAGCTGTCAGAGTATAGAAAATCCTAATCCGACCACCCAGTGAACAGAGTAACTCACTGTTTTCGAGTAGAAGAGGATTCCCTCCCAGGCGAATCTTCTCTGTTACATTGACCCAGTCTATAACGGGAGCTGTACAAGGCGACCCATTGCAGCAGGCACAGGCACCGAACGGATCGAAATTGACTGCCAATACCTTGTCCATCCGAGTGCACATATGCTCGCCCATAATGACCGTTTCTCGGTAAGAGAGGCTTCGCAACTGCGAAGGCTTCACTCCTTTGTCACAAACCAGCCAGATTCCTTCAGGGACAATCTTTTATCTCCGACGCCGAATGACCGAAATTTTCTTCGCGAAGAAAAAATATTTTGTTGGCGAGGTAATTTTATTTTCTTGCGCCACAAAATTTCAAGACTTCTACAGAGCAATTCTTCGTTGAAATAAAAATACAGCCAAACTCTCTCGGGAACATACTTTTCGGCACTCATACATCAATCTCTTCGAGGAAATGGAATACGAATAGCTTGTAGTCATCCGTCTCGCTAAGTCACACTACAGCTCAAAACTAATTTTCGGACAATCTTGTAGTAATTTTTGTTTTGCTTGCTCAATGATTTCTATTCGGGGAATCTCCGTTTGTTGGGTATGCCAGTTGTTGATAGGCATATTCATCAACTCGTTGTCCGGTGTATAGTCTGGCAATCCAATCCTCTGGCGGATGTTTAGCCATAAGAGTATTTCTATCGGAAAAATGAAGTAATCCGATGACGGAAAATCCGGAGTACGGTCTTCATATTCATTTTCGTCTGATTCTGCGATATGGAAGTCCGTAAGGTCATTTATTATCTTTGCCAACAATGTAGTATCTGTTGTATCCCAGCACTTTAATGCTTCAATATAAACGCCCATATCCTTAGGGTAATTGAGTCTGCTGTAGTCAAGCTCTATTTTTTGCCATTTACAGAAGATTTCCAATATAAACCATGGATGCTTGTACGCTGGATGCCAGCCTTCGTACTGCTTGCCATAAAGCATTCTAATTAATAAACGTCCATAGTTTATAGCCAATTCGTCCCACCCTAACAGTAAGGCCTGAGCCATGTGCTTGATGGCTTTATGGAATTCAATGGAGCGTTTGTACCTTCCGAAAATCTTCCCCAGAGAAAAGTACCAATTATTGGCCTCAATAGCTATATATGTGGATATAGAGAAGCTGTTTTCCTCAACTATTAGATCTTCATTTTGTTTAAATGCGAATGAATAGATACAATTATAGTGGTACCAAGAAGAAAGAAAATCGAGAGCCAATCCAATCCCCGCTATAGAATTTTCTCCATTAATAAATTTGTTAATATCACAGATTGGCTCTGTGTAAAAATAATTTTTCTTGCCTAGCTGATGCTCTTTTTTTGAGAGTGTATACTCTACTAATAATTTAATAGTCTTCATTTTTTGATGTTTTTACCATTTTTCCGACTTGCGGTTCCCCTCGTAATGTCCCATTCTGATCCACATGTATATCTATTTTTTCCGTCTTAACTTCAGCACCATTATTTATTACTTCTCTTAGCGCCTCTAATGCCATTTCTGCTTGTTCAGAACTTCTGCCATCAGTGTACCCATCATCACCATTTGCAGCCCTGTTTAATCTGTCATTGGTATAATGCTTACCTCCCATCTGTCTCTGATCCTTACTTAGCGGTATTTCCTTTGTTTTACCACCATTCCAGAGCTTATCTTGTTGGGTCGTTTTGACTTCTGCCTTTACCATATCTCCCGTTTGGGAGTTTCTGGCTACAATATCTACACCATTGCCAGATTTATTTTGTACCGCATAAAACTCATCATACCCTAAAGAACGATAATAATCCTTTGCAATAGTTTCGCCAAAGTCTCCTAATTTTTCACCCTCACGTAAGCGATATTTTTTATAGTCGAAAAGAAATTCGTCTATGTTTTTCACTGGAGGTTCCAATTTCGGCACCATTGCTTTGTCCAAAGCTTTGGCTGCATCTGCTGCATCATCCAATTTGTCGGCAGCCTTGGCTATATCTGCAGCATCATCCAGCTTATCCAACGCTTTGGCGGCATCAACCACCACCTTGTCGGCGGCTTTTACCGCAGTCCAGTGCAACGGTAAGTAAAAACTTTCAAATAACATGTAAAAGAACACTTTTACGGCAAGTCTCCACGATCGAGGACTAAATACAAAAGGTCTTATTCCTCGGTTGGAATATCATCTAAATTTAATGGAACATCATCTAAATCATTTTCAATTATATTTATAAAATAATTGGCGTGTGGCTCACTTATATAGTTTAATATACAGTCAAAAGGTGAAAATTCTAAATCATTGGGAGTTGTATACTCTGCAATAACAGGTTTCCCATAAAAAATAGAATTATATTTTAAGTCTAAACTACATTTCCAGTTTCCACCGATGTTTTTCCTTATAACTTCACCTAGATAAGCTGCCAAATCATTAATCCTGTCATCATCAGCATTAATATTGCTCGTTGAAATGTATTTTTCTAGATCACTCAAACTTTCCAAAGAAAAATCTAAATTATATCCTTTGTATGCACTAATTTCTAAAATGTTTTCAATATAATCATCTATCGAAGACAAGAAGGTTTCAAACATTTCTTCTAAATCTCGTCGGGGTATTTTTTTTAAATTCATTATAATTATTTTATTGTATTTTGCTTCCTATATGATAATCAATTCCAGCTTTTTCCAATGCGTCTATAAAGTTCTTTGATGCGCCCTTTTCCAATATATATTCAACTTTATAACCCCTCTTGACTAACCAAGCATCTTTTTGAATATCTATTTTTGCTTGTTTTGTTAAGCTAACTTTACCGGTCTTTAATTGCCCCAAATATTTGCCATTACTTATATCTATTTGTCGATTTGTAAATTTGGTTTTTATTGTTTCACTATTACCTCCAAATCGTTCTCTATAAGCCTTTTCTCGTTTTAAGCCAAATTCAGCATTCCTCATATTAGCATCATACTGCTTGCTCCACCTATCATAATCCCATTTACCTCCTCTTTTTTTGTATGCTGTCCACCGTGCAGCCTTATGTTCCGGCGTATTTGGAACAAGTTTTTTTGTTTTTTTTACCGGCATTTCCAGCTTGGGCACCTTTGCTTTATCCAACGCCTTGGCTGCATCTGCTGCATCATCCAATTTGTCTGCAGCCTTGGCTATATCTGCAGCATCATCAATCCTATCCAATGTCTTGGCAGTATCCAATACATCATCGACCCGATTGGCAACCTTTGCCACATCTACCACCTTGTCGGCAACTTTTACGGCTGTGAGCGCTGCGGCTCCTCCTGCGGTGGCAACCTCCGTTCCCACTTCGAACAGCACCTGCCCGGCAAAATCACCCCATTCCTCGGCACTCATATTGGCAGCCTTGTCGGCAAGGGTTTCCAACATGGCTCTGTTCTCCTGTTGTGCTGCCAGAAAGTCCTGAGGGTTGGCCAACAAATTTACGGCAGAGTTACGGTAGATCCAGGTTCCGGCCTTACCGACCAGAGAACCGAGAGAATTCAAAATCTCTCCATCTTGCTTCAACTGGTCAGCGAATCCAGCCGGATTCAGTAGCATATAAGGGAGCGAGTGTTTTCCTGCCCAGACTGTCAGATCAACGACTCCCGTAACTGTACCTTTGAGTCCTTTCCAAAGTCCTTTGCCCAAGCCTTTACCGAAATCGATGGCCTTACTCCAGAAGCTGCGTTCTTGTTCTTGCGAGGCACCGCAGGCAGCCGATGCAGCTGTCAGAGTATAGAAAATCCTAATCCGACCACCCAGTGAACAGAGTAACTCACTGTTTTCGAGTAGAAGAGGATTCCCTCCCAGGCGAATCTTCTCTGTTACATTGACCCAGTCTATAACGGGAGCTGTACAAGGCGACCCATTGCAGCAGGCACAGGCACCGAACGGATCGAAATTGACTGCCAATACCTTGTCCATCCGAGTGCACATATGCTCGCCCATAATGACCGTTTCTCGGTAAGAGAGGCTTCGCAACTGCGAAGGCTTCACTCCTTTGTCACAAACCAGCCAGATTCCTTCAGGGACAATCTTTTATCTCCGACGCCGAATGACCGAAATTTTCTTCGCGAAGAAAAAATATTTTGTTGGCGAGGTAATTTTATTTTCTTGCGCCACAAAATTTCAAGACTTCTACAGAGCAATTCTTCGTTGAAATAAAAATACAGCCAAACTCTCTCGGGAACATACTTTTCGGCACTCATACATCAATCTCTTCGAGGAAATGGAATACGAATAGCTTGTAGTCATCCGTCTCGCTAAGTCACACTACAGCTCAAAACTAATTTTCGGACAATCTTGTAGTAATTTTTGTTTTGCTTGCTCAATGATTTCTATTCGGGGAATCTCCGTTTGTTGGGTATGCCAGTTGTTGATAGGCATATTCATCAACTCGTTGTCCGGTGTATAGTCTGGCAATCCAATCCTCTGGCGGATGTTTAGCCATAAGAGTATTTCTATCGGAAAAATGAAGTAATCCGATGACGGAAAATCCGGAGTACGGTCTTCATATTCATTTTCGTCTGATTCTGCGATATGGAAGTCCGTAAGGTCATTTATTATCTTTGCCAACAATGTAGTATCTGTTGTATCCCAGCACTTTAATGCTTCAATATAAACGCCCATATCCTTAGGGTAATTGAGTCTGCTGTAGTCAAGCTCTATTTTTTGCCATTTACAGAAGATTTCCAACATAAACCATGGATGCTTGTACGCTGGATGCCAGCCTTCGTACTGCTTGCCATAAAGCATTCTAATTAATAAACGTCCATAGTTTATAGCCAATTCGTCCCACCCTAATAGTAAGGCCTGAGCCATGTGTTTTATCGCTTTATGAAACTGGATGGTTTCATTATATTTCTCAACATCTTTGCCTAAGAAGTAATCCCAATTAACAGACTCTAATGCAAAAATTGTAGACAATTCCAATCCATGAGAATCTATTTTTTTGTTATTTAGGAAATTAAACATAAATTCCCAATGAAGCCAGGTTGATATTCTCTCAAATTTTAACCCAATTATGGATCTACCTTTCACTCCTTCTATGAAGTTTTGAATATCTCTCATTGAATTGGTGTAATGCCCATTGTGCTTATCTATCTGGTGCTTTTTTTTCTTTAAAGCATATAACTTCAGTTTCTTAAACTTGTCCATATATTCTTTTTTTACCATTTTCTAATCTGAGGCTCACCTCGTAGTCTTCCGTTCTGATCCACATATATATCTATCTTCTCTGTCTTAACTTCAGCGCCATTATTTATTGCTTCTCTTTGCGCCTCTAATGCCATTTCTGCTTGTTCAGAACTTCTGCCATCAGTGTACCCATCATCACCATTTGCAGCCCTGTTTAATCTGTCATTGGTATAATGCTTACCTCCCATCTGTCTCTGATCCTTACTTAGCGGTATTTCCTTTGTTTTACCACCATTCCAGAGCTTATCTTGTTGGGTCGTTTTGACTTCTGCCTTTACCATATCTCCCGTTTGGGAGTTTCTGGCTACAATATCTACACCATTGCCAGATTTATTTTGTACCGCATAAAACTCATCATACCCTAAAGAACGATAATAATCCTTTGCAATAGTTTCGCCAAAGTCTCCTAATTTTTCACCCTCACGTAAGCGATATTTTTTATAGTCGAAAAGAAATTCGTCTATGTTTTTCACTGGAGGTTCCAATTTCGGCACCATTGCTTTGGACAAAGCTTTGGCTGCATCTGCTGCATCATCCAATTTGTCGGCAGCCTTGGCTATATCTGCAGCATCATCAATCCTATCCAATGTCTTGGCAGTATCCAATACATCATCGACCCGATTGGCAACCTTGGCAACATCCATCACCTTATCGGCAGCTTTTACGGCTGTGAGCGCTGCGGCTCCTCCTGCGGTGGCAACCTCCGTTCCCACTTCGAACAGCACCTGCCCGGCAAAATCACCCCATTCCTCGGCACTCATATTGGCAGCCTTGTCGGCAAGGGTTTCCAACATGGCTCTGTTCTCCTGTTGTGCTGCCAGAAAGTCCTGAGGGTTGGCCAACAAATTTACGGCAGAGTTACGGTAGATCCAGGTTCCGGCCTTACCGACCAGAGAACCGAGAGAATTCAAAATCTCTCCATCTTGCTTCAACTGGTCAGCGAATCCAGCCGGATTCAGTAGCATATAAGGGAGCGAGTGTTTTCCTGCCCAGACTGTCAGATCAACGACTCCCGTAACTGTACCTTTGAGTCCTTTCCAAAGTCCTTTGCCCAAGCCTTTACCGAAATCGATGGCCTTACTCCAGAAGCTGCGTTCTTGTTCTTGCGAGGCACCGCAGGCAGCCGATGCAGCTGTCAGAGTATAGAAAATCCTAATCCGACCACCCAGTGAACAGAGTAACTCACTGTTTTCGAGTAGAAGAGGATTCCCTCCCAGGCGAATCTTCTCTGTTACATTGACCCAGTCTATAACGGGAGCTGTACAAGGCGACCCATTGCAGCAGGCACAGGCACCGAACGGATCGAAATTGACTGCCAATACCTTGTCCATCCGAGTGCACATATGCTCGCCCATAATGACCGTTTCTCGGTAAGAGAGGCTTCGCAACTGCGAAGGCTTCACTCCTTTGTCACAAACCAGCCAGATTCCTTCAGGGACATATTTCTTTCCAGCCATAGATTACTCCCCCTTGGGCAAATGAGTTAAACGAAGAATTTTCTCGTAATGGAAAAGGTTGGGGATTTCAACGGAAAAAACCAGTCCACTATGCGTTATCCATCGATAGCCGTCAAGATCAAACGTTTCTACATATCTTAGTATGGGTTTCCCTGCCTTGATGCTCAAGTCATCGGCCAATACTTTAAAATGGCGTGCCATTTCCCGATGGTCGAAAATCGGTTCATCAAGCTGTCCTTCTCTGATAATAGTTACCTTATCTTTCAGAATGTCCCATCTTTTCAGGGTGGTAATGATCCGTATAGGCAATGATACCTTCCCGAAAAAATCGTGATATGATTTGTGCTGTTCTATGGAGTCTCCCGGTTTTTCAAGACAGTTATACATCGGAGGGAAAAGCAATGTGCCCATATCGCTCTCTTCAAAAACCGTTTTCAGCTCTTCAGGAGCTATGCATAAATTATCAATGCTTGCCAATACTTCGGCCTTATTTTCGAGAAAAGTCAGGTTCTTTTCAACCTGCGGACGCATTCTGTACCATTTTTCGGCAATTTCATTCTGATTGATGATACGAATAATAGCACCGGTATTATCCGTTTCTATCAGAACCCCATCCCAAAGCATAACAGTCGAGGCCTCTGCCCTGCGGATTCCGTCCATATTGCTCTGTTCCCACCCCGATATCTCGATGCGGTAGACAAAACGGTTTTTAGCTGTGTCCGTGAGGATCTTTTTTATTTCTGACCTTACCCTGTTTTCATTGGGTAATCCGCCGAGGACAACGCGCTGCAAAGCCTCCATTCGGTAAGTCTCGATCGTTTTATACGCATCGGGATACAGTCTTTTCATCGTGTTGCTCATTTACTCAAGAGTTAATCTCTACTTTCCCTCCCGAAACATATGTTTTTTCTCCTCCGCCGACTTTTGTCTTCGAAGAACCCTTGAGCGAAGCCTCGGCAGATGCGCTTTCTATTGACACTGACCCTGTCTGTGCAAGTGTTTCGATACTCCCATCCGCAGCAGTTGTGATGATACCATCTTTCGAGATTTCAATCCTGTTCTTTCCGACTTGGATTGTTATTTTCGTTTTCCCGTCAATCAGGATATTACCTTCTGCATCAGCAGATATAACAGCCTGAGCGGGCTGTTCTTTTGTTGCTCCGACATTAATGGAGCTTTTGTTTCCGGCATTGATGGAATGGGAAATGTTTGCGTTAGTAGTAGCATTCCCTTTCCCATCAAAACGCATTTTTACACTATCGGGATCGGCCAGTAATATAGATCCATCTTCATCATTCAACTCTAAGCGATTTCCACTTCGAGTGGAAAGACTTTTGATCTTATTATCAACACCTCCTCCAATACCACTTTTCCCATGAAAGAGACTTCCCATAACGAACGGGCGGTGTGGGTCACCATACTCGAATCCTACCATCACTTGATCTCCTACCTCTGGAATAGCCACAAATCCCCTGTTGGTAGTTACTTTTTTGCTACTGCCGGCATCGGGAGTCTGTACACGCAGCCAGTTTGTGGAAAGTCCTTTGGGCTTCTGCCAGTCGAATTGTACCTTTACTCGGCCGTGATTCTTTGGGTCTTTATTATCCGAAACGATGGCCATCTCTGGGTAGGCTTTCACTTCTCTGGAGTATGCTTCCGGCACACAATCAATCAGTGCAGGTGAGGCTAAGAAACGGTTTGAATAGTTCTTACCCCCTGTGCTGACATAATGCTGGATGGCTGTTATGCGGTATTTGCCCAAAGCAGGAACATCCATTGCTTCAGGGAAGAGTATATCCACCACAGAACCCAAGGTGATACGACAAGTTTGCGTTTCTGCTTCAATATATAACATCCTGCCGACGGCATCGGCTTTACGTTCTTCGACCAAATCCTGTAAATTGAATTCCGTGTAGACGGGCGAGTTGGAGGGGATGACTCCTTTCTCAGGGAAGAGTCGATCAGCCCGATTGACTACGTCGTCGATCAATGGATTTCCACCGGGGATTTGATCATCGGCTTGGAAGCGCAGGAATTTGTCTTCTTCAGCAGCATAGTCGTAATGGGCATATTTTCGAGGTCTGGCTGATGCTCCTGTTCGTAGATTTAGTAAATCCTTGTCAAAGAAGAGTTTTTCGGAGTCTGCACTTTTCGGTGTTCCAAAAAATAGCGTCCTACCATCGTAATAGAATAGTTCTCCATAGATACGAGAGAGACGATTGAGAAACTCGAAGTTACTTTCTCTGTATTGCATGGCATAGGGTAGTATGCCTTTGTATCGCGGATTACATTCCACTTTGAAGTAGGTGTCTCTTGTCACTTCAGAGACAATGCCCGAAAGTTGTTGGTCGATGAAAGAGTTCATTGTAGGAGCTCCATCTAAACTGACTACATCGCCCCTTCCTATGATTCGCATCCTGCTGGAGCGTAGACGTACACCTCTGTCTGCAGACTCTTCCCCTGTATCAATACGAATATCCGTGACCCAACCGGAAAATTCATAGAACTGACCAGATACAATATGATCGAAGCGGATCAGTACTCGCGCACCGACCGCCCCGATCAGTTTTTCGGGAGTTTCTTTCCAGAGCTGATTGTGTGTAGGATACTCTCTGATTATTTCGAACCGGTGGCAAGAGTTCATTGTCTGATCGAGAATTAAGGATTCAAAAAGAATCTCCTCTCCGTCAAGACGTATCTTCGTTTTTACCGCATTCAAGTTCGTTCCTGCTCCCATGATAGTTTCTTTTTTTGTTCTGTTAAGTTTGGCCGAACATAACAGGAGAAGTATTATTTCTCCTGTTCATATTCGCTGTTCCAGCTGGCTTCGTCATCTCCCTTAGTCCCATCCAGCTTGATAACAAAGCTCTTGGCAGGGAAATATGGCGTGATATGGATATCCAGATAAATGCGGTCCTTTTGGTATGGATCCCTTTCTAACCGCACAATCTTTGAACGCTCTATCAGACGATCGGGCCCCTGTATATTGTCCAGGAACTTTACGATCTGACTGCGCAGATCACGCTCTGTTTTCCCACTCCAATTCTCGAAAGAGCGACGATTCAGGAAATCGAATAGCACTTTGGTGATGTAGTCGAAAACTCGAACTACCGAGTAGGTTTGTAGGCCAAGATTGTCTCCATTAAAGAGGGTCTTGGCCGAGAAGGCCATGACCTTACCGTATTCATTAACCATAGGTACCAAGCCCATGGAATCGAGCTGAGAGATTTCGCTTTTTTTCAGAGGGAATGCAACTGCATCGACTTCGTTCAGACCTCCATGTTTCTTGCCGGCCGTCACCTGAGACATGAGAGTGTAATAGACCTTTCCCGCAAGTGCAGATGCCGGAGAAACGTGCAGATCGTCTGTCTCTCCTATTTCTTTATAGGCCCCACGTCCTACCAGCCAATTGCAACACATAACTGTATTACACTTGAAAGTGTCACCTCCCGATAGATTTGAGCTAAAGAACATGTCCACAACATCGTCAGGTTTTTCGAGGTCTGCAAAATCTGTAAATAACATGACCTTGTTGTTATTTGCTATTTTGGCCCACTTCTCCACTACCTTGTTTGATCCAAGGTAGCCAGGTATGACAAGCAGGGAATAGTTGTTCCGCAAGTCTAGACGGTCATAGTTCTGTTTCAGCTCGTCGGCGACAAAATCGATAAAGCGGGAATTATCCAAATCGGTTAGCTGTTCTGGAGTAGCATTGACGATAGTTATGTTCGTGAGTTTATCCGATTCTGTATTCTTATAGAATAGCTGTACAGCACGGTATGAACGCTCCAAATCCTTGACCGCTTCCACCGCTGTTAGCTGATTTTTCGAGAGTAATTCGGATACGGTAGAGGCCTTGCCTTGGCATTCTTCCACCATTTGGGCTACATCCTTATTGCCCGAGAGGAGTTCGAGCCAAAGGTCTATCTTTTCTGCCAAATCCTTACGTTCTCCTTCTTTCTGTTCCTCAAGCAGGAACATTTTCTTACGAGCTTTGCGTTCCGGATTCAGGTTTTGGATTCCATCGATAGCTGATTCCAAAAAACTGAACCCTCCGAATCGCGACAACCCGGCCAAGGCGGTATCCAAAGATTGCTTGGAGAACTTTTCTGCGGGTTTTTCCCGGAATTCAGGCTGTAAGGATGTGGCCTGTTCTGTCTGTTGCTTCAGTTCTTTATCTGCCATTGCTTATGTAGGGGGGGTTATTGTGCGGATGATGTTTCTTGAAGTTCTTTCTTTAATTCTGATAAGGCATCGATGAGAGCTTGTCGGCTTTCCGGACTCTCCAATGCCCGCTGAAGCACCTTGTTCGAACGAAGTTGCTTCACCAATTTGCTGTAGAAATCTTTTTTGATTGACAAGTTGTTCAGGAAGCGACTTCCCGCTGTCATGTTCTTGACTTGGAAATCTGCAGTACTATTGAAGCGGAAATTTTCTTTCACAGGTTCTCCCTCAGCGTTTTCAAATTCAACATCGACGTTCGGCTGGAAAGCCGCAAAAACTTCCTCGATGGTTGTCAGTCCTTCCACTGTTTCAGGATTGATAGGATCATCCGCTGTCAATTTTTCTATCAGAAGAGTTCGATTTTCTGGAATGTCGGCAATGGCTTCCGAAGCATCTATTTTTACTTCGTTACCGCCAATTTCGTAGTTCAGTATGCCCATGGAATAGTCTGTATTATGGTTGGAATCCAGTTTCTTTTTTTTCCAAAAACGGGCGCCGGCCCGGACAAGGGAACGACACCCGTTTTGAATCCGTCTTAGGAGATCAATTGGTCGGCCAGTTCTCCTCGTACTGTGCTCCACCGATCTTGATGGTTTGTGCTGAAATGGTTATAGCCAAAGACATGGGGTTCTCACCTACGATGTCGATGCCTTCTTCGAATTCGATGATGTAAGCATTCTCGAAAGACAATTCTTTCATCTTGGCTTCCTCATCTCCTTTCTTGAAAACAATGCTACCGTTAAATGGCTTGAATTGATTCACCATGTGCTCCAAAATCGTGGTATCAGCAGTCGATTCTACACGAACACGAATACGCCCACCATAGATGTTGGATGCAGGACGCCCTTTGGAGTCTACATCGCGGCGAAGCGAATACTTGCATTCAAGAACATCGTATTCCTTTCCGCCTAAGTTGAGAGTTGATCTAAATGCCATAGCTCTACAAAATTTAGTTAGGTTAGAGTAGTTTTTAAGTGAATTTCCCACAACATGGAGCATTAAGATTATGCCTAAAGCTCCTCATACACAGGAAACAACACTGCAAGGTAAGTATTTTTATTTAACACTCAAAATTACGCTTTTCTCTCCTCTGCGAAGTATTACTCCTTATCCATTCTCTTCTCCATGGATGAAATCGGTCAGGTCGAAACCCTTTGATTGATAGAAGTCAATCAAACGATATTTATGAGATCTATGAATAATGACAGTGTGCTTAAAAACTTCTTGCTGGATTATAGCCCCAAGCCAATTCAAGACATACTGAAGGATTAGATAGGCCCCTATTAAGAGTTGGACAGGGAATCTCTTAAGAGGCATTTTATGCAGCCTTTTTACGGATTTGTTGGAGATCTTGCCTATGATTGATTCGATTATAAGCCTTGAATAATCTCCTTGTTCTTTTCCTTTGAACATATGGGTGAGAGACAGCTGTAAGATGTGCAGCCTTGTAGCCCTCTGGCTTTTGGATTACCTTTATCGGAGGTATTACAAAAGCCAAAAAAGAATACATGACAAGAGATATAGGTTTTATTCGTCTTTCATCGATATTGTCATTGCGCTATTTGCTCTTGATGATCTTTCTATTTGGAAGTACAGAGAGTGGGTACAAACTTGTTGCACAAAACAGTGAAACTTCTTCTTTGGAGGCAATAGCTGAGTTGTATCGGAAGAATCCTCGCAAACGGACCTATGCACTTCGCTATGGCCAAGCCTTGATAGAGCACAAAGAGTACCAGAGAGTTGTGACTGAGCTACGGACTGCTGCCAAACGAGAACCCGAACTTCATCGGATACTTGCTCAAGCCTATTTCCATTCTTACTTCTTCTCAGAGGCCAGACAGGAAGAGGATGCCTACATTGCATTCTTGAAGAAACAGAAGAAGCCGATAGAGGATGCGTTGCATTTTCTTGACAAAATAGATCGGGCAGCCGCTATGATGGAGCAGGTCGCCAGAGTAGAGGTGATAGATAGCTTGGTGATTCCTGCCAGAGAATTGATCAATGCTTATAGTAGATTGTCTCCTGAAGCCGGTCGGATCTTGTCTGGGGCTGATATGAATGGGACTGACCGTTACATCACAGCTCATATAGATGCTCGTAACCAAAGAGCTGTAGCCGGAGCCCGCAGAGCAGGGAGAGGAGGTACCGAATTGGTCGAATTGAGGAAAATAGGTTCTCGATGGGAAGAAGTCCGATCACAAGAAAACCTCAATAAAACAGGTACGGAAAACTACCCCGGGATGAAACAAGATGGTTCGACTCTATTTTTCTGCAGAGAGGATAATGAGCGAGGTTTGGGTGGTATGGATATATATATGACTCGGCGCAATGCTTCCGGTGAGTTGTTCCTTGATCCTACTCTTCTTGGTATGCCTTATAATTCCATTTACAATGATTATCTGCTTGTCTATGATGAAGGCCGTGGAGTAGGCTACTTTGCTTCCGACCGTTACCAACCACAAGGTTGGGTCTGTATATATACTTTCTTGCTTGATGACATAAATACTCAGCTCCCAACTGATGATTTGGACCGAAAAAGAACTCAAGCCACACTCCGATGCATTGCAGCAACGCAAGAGATCGGTACTGACTATACTGAGAAACTCAAGTCTCGTACTGTGGACACTGCCGATGCTCATGTCGAGGAAGTTAATCTCTTGGTGGAAGGTCGCAGGTACAGATATTGGACTGATTTTCGCAGCTCCAAAGGAGCCGAACTATATCGACAGATGCTTGACCGAAAAGATAAGCTTGAGCTTGTGTTGAAAGAACTGGGGCGAATGAGGTCAGTATATCGACAAAACCCTAACCGAAGGGTAGGACTGAGGGATCGTATCTATTCCTTTGAGGAGCAAGAATTATCTCTTCGACGAGAAATAGCGCAACTGAAACAGGATTGTCTTGCAGCAGAATTGTCCCGAAAAGGAGGAGAATGATGCGAAGAAATCCTATTCTGATATAAACAAAGTCAATTAACCAATAAATAGAGAATAGACCATGACAAAGAGAATTATTCCGGCATCTGAACTGATCATCAATTCGGATGGATCCGTATTTCATTTACACATCAAACCAGAACAGCTTGCTGATAAAGTCTTTCTGGTGGGGGATCCAGCTCGTGTAGATATGGTGGCCAAACGCTTTGATAGCATAGAGTGTAATGTTTCCAGTAGAGAGTTTCATACTATCACCGGGACCTACAAGGGCAAGCGCATCACAGTGCTTAGTCACGGGATAGGGACGGACAACATCGATATTGTGCTCAATGAGTTGGATGCACTGGCTAATATAGATTTCCAGACCAGAGAGGTCAAGGATTCTTTTCGCCAGCTGACGTTGGTGAGAGTAGGTACATCCGGTGGACTGCAAGACAATACAACGATTGGGACTTATGTAGCTGCAAGCAAAAGTATTGGGTTCGATGGGGTGATGTATTTCTATGGGAATACCGAGCAAATAAGAGATTTGGCTTTTGAGAAAGAGCTTCTTCGTCAGCTGGATTGGCAGCTGGATGGTCTCAAGCCTTATGTCGTATCTTCCGATGAGGGATTGGTAGACCAAATATGCCAAGACGATGTCTTGCGTGGAGTTACAATTGCTGCCAATGGTTTCTACGGACCACAGGGCCGAAAATTACGCATAGAACTGAAAGACAGCGAACTGAATAAAAAGATACAGGCATTTGATTACGATGGTAAACGTATTACCAACTTCGAGATGGAGAGCTCTTCGTTGGCAGGATTGGCTGCACTGATGGGGCACCGAGGAATGACTGTCTGCTGTATCATTGCCGGTCGTAAGAATGAGAAGATGAATACTGACTACAAGAGCAGTTTGGAAAATCTGATTGATATGGTCTTAGATCGCATTTAAGAATAAGAGAAAGTCTCGTTTCCCTTTATCAAATTATTTCCCAATAATCTAAAAAGAGGGTGTGCCATCCAAAGTGTGGCACACCCTCTTTTATTGTGCAATGGGGATTAGCTCTTGCGAACTTATTCCTTATTGTTGAAGATATAGTCTATATCGAGCTTTTCTACAGTACCGAGCTGACGCATCAGATCCAAAGGCAAGTCACTTTCTCTACCGATGAGAACAAAAGTATAATCGTTACCCTTGATTGTTTCGTTGAAGAAGGTGAGCAAGTCTTGCATCGTGATCTTTTTGACTTCCTCGTAGATCTCGCGCGCATTGTTTTGATGGATCCCTTTGCGTTTGAGCCCTTCGTAAGACCAGAATATATTGTCCTTGGTGATACGCTGAGATTCTATCTCCTGCAGTACATAATTTTTAGCTGCTTCAAAACTCTTTTCGCTCTGAGGCATATCCTGTACCAGGCCTTGCATGGCGTGGAATGCATCGGTGAGTTTGTTGGATTGTGTACCGATGAATGCGATCACGTGATTATACCCCTCCTTCTTTTTCGCACGAGAGTAGAATGCATAGGCCGAGTATGCCAAACTCTTGGCCTCACGGATCTCTTGGAAAACAATAGAAGACATGCCACCACCGAAATAAGCATTGAACATCAACGCCAAAGCCTCTTCTCTCGGATCATAGACTTTTACTCTGCGGATCATGTTGATTTGAGCTTGTACCATATCGTAGTCGGTATAGTACACTTTGCCCCCAGTCGGCTGTTCTTTGTAGATGACAGGAGTAGGATATTCTTTTTGCCCAAAGTGATGATAAGCACTGAGAGCATTCTTGGCTTCGGACAACCTGTTGCCGTAGTAGAATATACGGTGTTTGTAGTTTGTCAGATCCTTGATAATGGCTGTAAGTTCTTCCGGCTGTATAGCCATAAGCTCTTCTCGAGAGAGGATGTCTCGTCTGGCAGAAACCTCTCCAAACATGGCATAAGCAGTTGCGGCATTGAAGATCCGATTCTTGTCATTCTTTTCCTCTTTACGATCTTTCAGGGTGAGAGCAATCATTTCCTGCAGGGCTTTGCTGTCAGGCTTTACATTGGCGAGCAGTTCCTCGAATAGCTTTACTCCTTTTCCCATATTGCGGCCCAAACCGGAGAGCATCAAATAAGTGCGATCTTGACCGGTACTTACACTATAGTCGATACCAAGCTTGTAGAACTCTTGCTTTACTTCTTCTGGACTGAGTTTGTCTGTTCCCAGGAAATTTAGATAAGAGGTTGCCAACTCTACTTTCTTATCATTGCTGCTTCCCATATCGAAAATAAAGTAGAGATGGAAGAGGTCGTTATCCGGGTTTATGATATAGTCGATCTCATGACCCTTCACCGATTCCTTTTTGATTTCTTTCTGATAGTCGACAAAGAGAGGTTTGATCCGAGGAGCCTCTTCAGACAAGATCTTGGTACCGAACTCCGAAATTACGCTTCGGTCTATCTCAAGAGGAGTGATAGCCGGCTTTTCTACACGTATAAGGTCTTCGTTCTCACCCTGACGCTTCAGTATTTCCACGTAGTTATTGCCATAGTGTTTATTGGCAAAGGCTACGATGTCAGCTTTTGTTACCTTGCGCATCTCACTGATACGTGATACTCGTTCGCTCCACGGACGCTCTTGTATGAAGGAAGCGCAGAGCACCTCGGCTATGCTACCGGCATTTTTGAGGGAGGCGATTTCACTAAGCTCCAAATCATTCACTACAGCCTCCAAAAGCCAGTCGGGGAAATCCCCTTTCTTAATCCTTTCTATTTGCTCCAAAAGAAGCTCTTTTACTTGCTCGAGTGTTTGACCCTCTTTCGGAATACCATAGAAGCTGTGCAGGCTGTACTCTTTTAGGATGAGAGGAGAACATCCGGCCATAAAGACTTTTTGACCCTGATTTAGAGACAGGTCTATCAAGCCTGCCTTACCATTGGTCAGCAACATATCTATAAGGGATATGTATATATCATCTTTGCTGCCCGTGCCTCCGTCAAAACGATAGGTCAGGTATATATTTTCCGCATCCTTGCTGTATAGCTCGCGAACAACCGGCTTTTCTATCGGCTTTTCTCTGGGGAATGTTTTTTGAGGGACAGGTTTGGCTTTTTTGTTGCCGAAGTACTTGTCTACCATGGCGATAGTTTCATCGTACTCCAGATCTCCGACCAATATCACCGCATAGTTGTTTGGCACATAGTAAGTATTGAAATAGTTGTGTATGGCAACCATGGATGGAGATTTGAGGTGTTCGGAGGTGCCGATGGTTGTCTGCTGTCCATATGGGTGTGTGGGGAAGAGGGCTTCTCCCTGGGTCTTGTTGATACGTCTGTTGATATTGTCTTGACCCATGTTGAACTCTTCGTACACGGCCTCGAGTTCGGTGTGGAAAAGTCTCAGTACCAACTCTCCGAATCGTTCGCTTTCGATTTGCAACCAGCGGTCGAGTTGGTTGGAAGGGATGTTGTTTACATATACTGTTTGTTCCACCCAAGTGTAGGCATTGGTACCCGTGGCTCCCAATGAAGTGGTAAGACGATCGTACTCGTTGGCTGCTACATATTGAGCTGCGATTTGTGAGATAGAGTCAATCTGGCGGTAGAGATGCTTGCGCTTTTCCGGGTCTTTTGTGGCCTTGTGTGCCTCATAGAGGTCTGAAATTTTGGCCAGCTCTACTTTTTCTTTTTCCCAGTTCAGAGCTCCCATTTTGGAAGTACCCTTAAACATCATGTGTTCCAGATAGTGGGCCAAGCCAGTATTGTCGCTCGGGTCGTTGTTAGATCCGGTGCGCACAGGAATGAGAGTTTGGATCCGAGGGGATTCGGTATTCCTGCTCAAGTAAACTTTCAGCCCATTTTTCAAGGTGTACATTCGAGAGTGGGTAGGGTCTCCCTGCACCTCCTCGTAAATGTAGCCCCGGGCATCTGTCTTTTTCACAGTTTTGAATTGCTGTGCTTGAGCCAGTACCGAGACAGAGAACAGGCAAACTGCGATAAGCAGAATTTGTTTGATCTTCATACGGCGATTCTTTTTGATTGATACATGAAATAATTGCTATCACAAAGGTAAGCAAGCTTAAAGGAATTGGAATTTTTGTGGCTTACATACCGGCTTGTATTCCTCCTTTGTTTTGATTGTCTTTGCCTATTCCCAAATCATCATTCACTATGCTTCGGGTAGTCTTTTTCACTTGAGAGGAAAGGCTGCCAAATCGATAAGAGATATTGAAGTGTATGTAACGATTAACATTATAGTTTTCGGAGATCAATTTCATATCCTTTGTATCTGTGATGGATTCGAAAAGCGACTCTTTTGTCCATGGATTGGATATTCCTAAAGAAACATTGAGTCGCCCCAATAGGAAGGTTTTGGTGATAGAAATAGCATCGTAGAACATCGTTTTCGATACGGATTGCAAACTTCTACCCGCGTTATACAGTCCAAAGTAGTAGCTGGCACTCCAATCTTTGGGCATCATGATTTGAGTGTAGAGAGAGCCGTTATAAGACCAATCCGAGGCTTTCAGATCGAGTTGTTTGGCATCCCAAGTCGTATAGGCCGCTGAGGCATCAAGGGAGAAGCGAATAAAAGTGAAGGGCATAAAGAATAGATAAGAAGAAAAGCTGGGCCCATAGGATCGTCCAAAATTCCCATAAGATTTCAATAGCACTCCGGGTAGATGAGGATGAGGAGCATACCTCTCCTCTATTATATTCTCCGTATAGAGATAACTTGCCGAAAGCATCGCCGTGATCACAGGATGTGTGTAGGAATAAGACAATGTCCCTGTATGATTACGGGCTGGGTCGAGATTTGGATTGCCCTGCTCGTGTACGTAGGCTGTCTCCTTTACGTAGGGATTGAGCTGTGTAATATGAGGGCGTTTGATGTGGAAGTTGTAAGCCAACTTGATTTGTTGGCTATCCGAGGGCTTATAGTCGAAGTTGACTTCCGGTATCCAGTCAAAGAAATTGTCCTTGTAGTTGGCTTGAGGTAGATCTTTGTATTCGATGTGCAGTTGACCTCCCTCCAGTCTGGCTCCGGCTTTTGCCGACCAACGATCTCTTTTGTAGGTATAGGCTGCATATCCTGCCCAGATGTTGTAGTAGTGGAGAAAATCTGTGAAGTTCATTTCTTCTCCGGGTTTGGGCATCAAGGGACGCCATTCTCCGGCAGCTTGGTCGAAATACTTATGTGTGGGGTTGGAGAAGGCATAGCGGTGTATGAATTTTGCACCTACTTCTACCATATGTCTCGACAAGAATGGACGTACATAGTCTATCTGTGCCGTATGTTCCCATAGCCCTGCATCCGTATTGCCCTTTTTTATGGAGTCGAGACCACTCGCAGATTGTTTGTAAAATGTGTTTCGAGAGAAAGAGGACCTTGGGCTGTAGGATGCTCGATAGCTCAGTGTAAGTAATTCGTTGGGGATAAGTGTACTGTGTTGGTAGTCCAATCCGGCTTGTATGTTCCCTCCGGAACTCTCATCTCTATTTTGGAATTTGTATTCTTTTAGCAAATTCTCCTTGTGTAAGAATCTGTTTTCCCCATTGGTAGTGAAAGTCGTTTTGTTTGGGCGAAGAGCCAAATTTGCAGTCAGTAGGTTCAGAGAGTCCAGCTCGAAAGACAACAGTGCATTGCCATATACAGAGGAGAATACAATATCATCTGTCCGATAGCGTATTTCATTGCGTGTATCATTTCGTTTGTTGATCTGACTAAGATTGTTCCTTGATTCGGCAGTCCCTTTGTTCAGTGTAAAATTGCTTGACAGACCCCATTTCCCCTTTTTCATGGCCAAGTATACTGTGGCGGCTCCGAAAGCAGGGTAGCCGGTGTAAGCCGAAACCGAACCCATCAGGCCGTCACCGGTAGCCTCGTCAGTTACAATGTTGATAATAGCATTGATCCCTTCCGCCTCATATTTTACTCCCGGCTCCGTTATGACCTCTACTTTTCTGATCGTAGCAGCAGGTATAGAGCGTAATATATTTTTAGGATCCTGATCGAACATGGGAGAAGGCTTGCCATTGAAGAAGATCCGGAAGTTACTTGACCCTTTGACTTGAATATTCCCTTGGCCATCCACCGTTACCAGAGGTACCTTGCGCAGCATATCAAGTAAACTCTTTGTCGGAGCTTCCCTGTCTTCTTTCATTGCATAAGACAGTCGGTCGATCTCCATTTTCACCAAAGGGCGCGCACTCACCACCTGCAACTCATTTAATTGGGTAGACTCGTCATCGGTCATGAACAGCTTCCCCAATTTGATCTCTTTTTCGCCCTCTTTGGGGCTGATATTTATCGGGTTGAATTTCTTTCCTACATAGGAGCATTCTATTTTGTAGTTTGTCGCATAGGGTAGGGCGATGCGGAAGTATCCCTCATTGTCCGCCACCTGCCCGTATTGTTCCTCGATCTCTCCGATACGAATAGAAATGGCCACGGTGGCAAAAGCAATTGGCTTTTGATCCAAACTATCTGTAATTGTACCACTAATACGGACTTGAGAGTTGTCCGTACTCTGAGCAAACGAAACTGTACTGTGTGACAGGATGAGAGCCGTCAGAACACAGATTAGGTAGTAAATCTTCTTCATAAGAAAAACGAATTTATTAGCATCGCACTATGCGTTTGATATTCTGTTGGTTGAGAACCTATTAAACCCTTTCATTCTAAGTTGTATACCCACTGTGTTATTTATGGGATACAGCAAAGGTAGAGATGTTTATCAAAAAAGCAATAGGCGAGGGAAAAATAGTAAGTAGAGCATTGAACAAGCTCTCTAAAGGCTATTTTAACGGTTTTTTGTCCGAACTTAGTGGGGTGTAGTAACCGTAAAATGTTGATACATAGAACGAAAGAAGTGTATTTGGGGTGCATGGACAAACCTAAATGTCGATAATAATGCAATGGGTATTGCTCCATGCAATGGTTTCAAAGGGAGCATATCATCCTTTGTCCTTCCATTGACTGAATTGTTGTGCTTTTGTAAATTTTCATCTCTGTTCTAAGTGAGAAAAATAGACGAAAAAGGACCCAAATATCTGGAGCAGATTTCCTCCCCTCGAGGCGTTTCTAATCTGCTTTCCAGAATGCCCTATTCATCGGCATTCTGAGAGGGTCGAATTTCTCTCCTGAGAGAATTTTTGCTAACACAGGAGAGAATAAAATTTTTCTCAGGAGAGAATTTTTGTTCTCTCCCGTGTTATAGAAAAATAGAATCTGAGGGAATCAGAAATGGGATAAAAAACATGGCAAAAGGAGTCTCATTTTGAGCCTAAAAAGGTCATTGTAAGAGAAATGAAATGAAGCAAAAATAAACAAATAAACATATTCTTGAGTGATGTTTATATCCGATATTTGATTAGAGAAGATCCTCCATTTATTTCAAGGAGATACCTGCTCTGGTCAAAAATCGACTCAAATTTGATGGTGGAGTAAATGACGGCATCAGTAAACGAAGTCAGGTGCTGTGCTACACATTCTACATCCTTTGCTTTCATTTTGTACAGATTTCTGAGTTAAATATATTTCATATTGTTTGTGTCTGCATTGTTTTGTAAAATATTGGAGAATAGAGTTTTTTGTATGTTTGTACGGAATACTTCAGCAAGATGGCTAAGAAGATAAAAGCAATAAAATGCCCACAATGTGGCAGTACAAAGGCGAAAGAGCTGCGTGAGGATTATTATCGCTGCGAGAGTTGTCGTGCGGAGTTTTTTATTGACTCCGATGATATTGTCATCCACCATAAATATGAGCATCCTCTAAGTGGTCCTTTGAATTCTCTGGATGATGTAAAGCTCAGAAAGAGAATTATTTTTTTCGCATTGATTGTCATGCTAATGGTCGTTTCTGTTTTCGTCTTTTCACCTGGTTTTTGGGGATCCTACTCTCATTCTTCCTTTAGATCTGAAAAGATTGGTCCATTCTGGAGCCTTGTCGAAGGATTTGGCGGGTTTGCTAATGATCAAGGGGAAGGAATGATTTTGCTTGTCGCCGATAGGACCTCAGAGGGAGAACGTCAGCCGAGCTTTGGTATTTATCGGGCTGATAACAAGAAGGAAATCCTGATTCGTCCGATAAAGGGGTTGGAAAAAGAAGATTTGTCTGATGCCGAGATTGTATCATTTGAAAACGGAGATGTTTATGCCATCATAAACGAAAGCAGGCTTTTCAAGTTGAATCTCTCTACGTACGAGCTCGAAGAGATTATTTTTGAAAAACTGAATCTGCCCGAACTGGCTGTGGGTGTCCATGAAATCAACTTTTATGATAGATATGGTGATGCTTTGCATGTGTTAAATAATTTGGGCAAGAGGTTCTGTTATTATCCTCTTATCAATCAGGTTTACCCAACAGACAACATTGGCGATGTATTCAGACAGGTGCCTCCTGATGCAAAGAAACGACTGGGATTTCGATTCTCGACGGCTTCCAGAGAGTATCCGGATGAGAGGATACAATTGCTCAAATATTACTATTGGCATCGCATGGGGTATCCATTCGAAAAGCCCTGCTTTGAATGGAAAAAGCTATACAATTACAACAAGACTACCTTTACAACCTATCAGAAAGGGCTTTTGAGCGATTATGGGGAAAAGAAAGCTCGATTGATTTCATATCAGGATTTTACTCCGGATCGGCATTATTTATGGGGACGGGTCATGGCCTGTAATGATGATCATGTGCTGATCTCATTCAGAACGGTTCTTTCGGGAGACCCTATTGTGCAGTTGCTCGACAGCAAAACAGCAGAGGTTTTGTGGACAATACCGTCCAATATACCCTATTGGGAATATGGCCATTTTGTCGAAGTGAAAGACGGTTTCCTCTTTACATCCCATAAGGAGTCGTGGCTGGTCAATACAAAAAATAAAACGTGCAAATATTTCAAATGGGATTTTGATCAGATTTAGCACAAAAGTGAATACCATAAGAACTGAGAAGTAGCTATGAGTCTTTTGAACATCTTCAACAATCAACTTTCCAAAGTCATCCAATGGGCAGGAGAGCCCGGAATACTTTGGTATAAATTCCCGCACAAACGCGACGAGATTATAAATGCGAGTAAACTGATTGTTGCTCCCGGGCAAGGTTGTGTCTTGGTGTATGAGGGACAGATTGCCGATATAATCGAGGAAGATGGTATTTTCAACCTCGAAACGGATAACCACCCCTTTATTACAACCCTGTCAAAACTTAGACAGAACTTTGAGAGTGAGCATAAGTTAGCGATCTATTTCTACCGCCGGGCTCAAGTACTTAATCAGTCTTGGGGCACTGCTTCTCCGATCAAGTTTGTTGATAGAGAGTATAAGATCCCTGTGGAATTGGGCTTAAATGGCAATTTCTCATATCGAATATCCAATCCCAAGTTCTTTTTCACGGAAATTATCGGTACTCGAGACGGAGTCCCGACGGAGGAGATTAGTGAGACTATCACAGAGCGTATCTTGCAACTTATCGCAAGTGTCATTCACGAGAAGAAGTATTCATTCATAGAGATTGATGGGCACATCCATGATATGTCTCTTGAGGTTGCAGCAAAAATCAATGAGGAATATACGCAGCTTGGATTGCAACTCACCGATTTTCGAGTTGAGGGTACACAGTTCGATGAGCAAACACAGGAGCGGATCAGTCGGGTAGCAGATGTCTCTGCCGATGTCAAAGCAGCCGAACAGGCTGGGTTGAGCTATGTGGAGCTGGAGAAGTTGCGTGCTTTGCGTGATGCCGCTCGGAATGAAGGCGGTTTGGCCGGAGCTGGATTGCAATTGGGTGTTGGGATGGAGATAGGGAAGAAGTTTAATGAACAGACCGATAGCCACTTATCTGCGCCTAACACTACAACAGACGAAAAACTGCGAAAACTCAAACTCTTGTTGGATGAGGATATTATCTCGCAGGCAGACTATGAGGCCAAGAAGCAGGAGATATTGAGCAAATGGTAGTGTTGTAATAAATCAATTGTTGAGCAATGAGATATGTTGTTGGAACGATTGTGACGGTGCTGATTTTCTGTGCCGCTGCTTATTTTACGTTGGATCTTTGGGGAATTGAGAGTCCTATCACATTGGAGCAACTTCAAAAAGGATTCAAAACGGCTATAGTTGTAGGAGGAGCTTCTCTGCTATGGCTGATCATTGTTTCTTTTTTCTTCAAGAATAATGCAAAAGGCTACGACCGGACCAAGGGCAGGGTAGCAAAACGCAAAAAGGAGTAGATAAGATTAGTTTCCTCTGCTATACAAAGCTTTCTCTCAGGGTAGAGGAATATGTCTGCCAAGAGAAATTATTGCTATCTTTGCGACGCTTTGGTCAAGCTCAAAGTGAGGTTGGGTAGCTCAGCTGGATAGAGCAACTGCCTTCTAAGCAGTCGGTCCCGGGTTCGAATCCCGGCCCAATCACACGAATTAGGTTATCCCGAGACTCGTTCCAAAGAGCGACTCTCGGGATATTTCTTTTTCTGAAAAGAGGGGACTTTTATACGAGTTCCAAAATGGCAATTATAACCTGCCGTTTTACCGACTCTTCAGAATGCGCTAATCTCGAAAGCTTTGAGACTGAGGGTACAAGGGAAATGTCCTTGTCTTTATAGCTGGCCCGAATGTCGATAATAGTGTAGCGAGTACTGTGTTATGCAACAGACTCAAGAGACTTTCTTATGAACGAATGTAGGAAAGGGAGACCGAAGCGGACTTTACATCTCCTCCGAATGGAGGGTTTTGTTTGGCAATCGTTATACAAGCTGATTCTACATTGGGGTATTCTTCTGCAATGCATCTGAGGATACGTCCTGCTACATGTTCGAGGAGTAGTGAGGGAATATCCATTTCTCTTTTTACAAGCATATAAATGTCAGCATAGCTGATAGTGTCTTCTATATTGTCTGAAAAGGAAGCCTTCGTAAGGTCTGTTTCTAAGTTTAGATCCAGAATGAAGGTGTTTCCGACTTCTCGCTCTTGTGGTAATACACCGTGGTAGGCATAAAACTTCATTTCATGCAGCCGAATGGATCCTTTGACTTCAATTTTGTTCATGTCCCGGTTTATTTCTTTTGAATATATGGTTCTATATGTATCATGATATGTGTATCGCTTCCATATTTGTCTCTCAAGGCAAATTCTATCTGGTCCGATATCTTATGTGCCTGCAGTACCGTCAATTCTGCTCCAACTTGTATGTCGCATTCTATAGCCCAGCAGTTTCCCAGATCTCTGGTGTGCAGGTTGCAGACATTTTGTACTCCGGGAGTCGTCCGGATGAGATCTACGATGTCTCTACGTATATTTTCAGGCAGACTGGCTTCTACCAGACCGTTGAGAGCTGGCCGTAGTAAACTTGTGCCCACTCTGATTATAAAGAAACTGACAACTATGGCTGCCATTGGCTCTAACACTGTCCATTGAGGACCCAAGATGATAGCACCCCCTATACCGATGAGTGTGGCGATAGAGCTGTATGCATCAGACCTGTGGTGCCAGGCATTGGCTTCTACCGAGCCGGATTTTACCTGATGGGCCACTCTCAGGGTCACATGGAATAGAATCTCCTTGATGAGGATACTCACCACGGCCATCCACAAAGCAATCTGTCCCGGCACGGCAATGGGTTTTCCCTCTACATAGTATTCGTAGATCATCCTGCCTCCATTGATCATTAGCATGGTTCCGACAAGAAGTAGCACCAATGCAATAATACTGGTAGCCATGAGTTCGAACTTCCCATGTCCATAGGCATGATTGTGATCTTTGGGTTTTCCGGCAATGCGAACAAAAAACAAGACAACCAGATCCGTTACAAAATCAGAAAGAGAGTGTACAGCATCGGCAATCATGGCTGCCGAATTGCCTAATGTCCCGGCCAAAAATTTGAGTCCAATCAATAGTGCATTGGCAACTGTTCCCACTGCCGTGATTTGAAATATCCGAGCCGAACGCTTCCTTGCTCCAAGAGGACTATCAGAGGCGGACGGGGGGATTTTTTGCAGACTCATAACTCAGGATACATTAAGGCTACCAATGCGGACACGGTGAATAGTTACAATTGAAACACAGAGCCGATACGGCTTGAATCCTATTAAGCATTCTCTTTTGTGGAAATTTCTGTTTGGTCTTTGTTCGCTGCATGGTGGATGGTAAGCTGAGGGAAAGGGAAGCTGATGCCCAAACGGTTGAACTCTGCATAAACCCGTCTGTTGAAATCCCAATTGACATCCCAATAATTTTCCGGTTTGCTGTATGCACGAACCAATACTTTTACGGAGCTGTCTCCCAACTCATGTAGGACCACGTAGGGAGCAGGATCCTCCAGTATTCTCTCATCCGAAGCGATAAGCCGGCCTATGATCTCTTTTACTTTTTCAAAATCTTGATTGTATTCTATTCCGATCGTCCAAGAGTTTCGCAGGAAAGTTTCCTTGCTTACATTGGTTACTTCATTGGATGCCAACTTGCCATTGGGTATGTATACCATCCGGTTTTCAAACGTACGTATCACTGTGTGGAAGATCCCTACAGCTTCTACTTTACCTTCAAAGTCTGCTGCCGTAATGATATGGTCGTTTACCTGAAACGGCTTGCTCAACAGGATGATTAGCCCTCCTGCCAGATTTTGCAACTGACCACTCAAGCCCATCCCTATGGCCACACCAGCCGAGGCCAGTAATGCCGCGAAACTAACAGACTGCACTCCCAAGATAGAAGCAGTCAGTACGATCAGGAAAATAAATAGAGAGATAGATGCAAACGAATGGACGAATGTAATTACAGCTTTGTCGATGTGACGTTTCCTTAGTATATGATCCAACCACTTGACCAACAAAGAAGCCAGCAGCCTGCCAAGGTAGAATACAATCAGAGCGATTACTACCTTAATCCCGAAATTCATTAGCTTTTGCAACCATCCGGAGAGTAGTTGTTCGTAGTCTATGTTTTTCAAGTCTTGCAGGGAGTGTTGCTGTGCAATGGAATCCAGACCGGATATGCTGGATAGGAAGGACAAAGCTTGGGGCATATTTTGTGTACTTTTGCTAAGTGATACCGAAGACAAATATACTAAAAACGCTCTGTTTTACGACCTTGTTACTTGCCTTATGTGGCTTGATGGGAGGCCGACTTCATGCGCAAGAATATTCTACCGAGATTGTGGCAGATAGCTTGACTCGGCTCGTCCAAGCTCAATCGGAAGCAATTGATCGGGGAGATTATCCCGAGGCCGAAAAACTACTCCGTCAGGCTCTACCTCTTATTCGAGACAAGAACGCCAGGGCTATGCTGCTTACCAATTTAGGGACTGTTTACCAACGTCTGGCCCAACTTGATCAAGCTCTTCTATCCTATTCCGCAGCCTTAGCTCTGAATGAAGATTTGGCTTCTACTCGAGACAGCAGAGCTATGATCTATGCTGCTACTGGTAAGATGCAGCAGGCTGTGTTGGACTACAGCTATCTCTGCCAACTTTACCCTCTGAACGAGATATATCGCTATAAGCGAGCTATGGTCTATGTCAGCATGAAGAGATATGCGGAGGCCGAGGCAGACTTGTGTAGTATATTGGAGCATAATACCGGTTCACTCAAAGCATCCGAAGGGTTAGCTTTGGTATACACGCTCACAGGGCAATACGACAGAGCCGAGCGACTATATAATGATTTGATAGAGAAATTGCCCGGGCAGAGTCTTGGATACGAAGGCAGGGCAAGGCTTTTTCTTCTTAGTGGGAAACCCGGCTTTGCTCTCAGGGATATAGATAAAGCCTTTGAGTGTACTGATCAGCCTTCGGCAGCCCTTTATCGTTTGCGAGCCGACATATGCCAAATAATAGGGGATGAAAAGGCAGCCCATGCAGACCGAAGTATGGCAGAGCGGATGACCTCTGCGCAAATTCGGGGAGACCGATAGATATGGAACAGGAAAAATCCTTACTTCGCTTTATTGCACAAGAAGTCTTGCTGGAGCATGATATCAAAGACCTCTATAAGCTCTCTTTTATTTTCCCATCCCGGCGAGCAGGAGTATTCTTTCTTCGTGAGTTGAGTTTACTTGTCGAGGACAGGCCTTTTTTCGCTCCACGTATAGAGACGGTAGATAGTTTTATTTCTCAGCAATCAGCCTTTCAGGCAACGGATTCTTTGTCTTTGCTCTTTGAGTTGTATCTGGCTTACTCCGAGTTGTTGCAAGACCAGGCTCAATCTTTTGCCGACTTTGCCTATTGGGGGCAGATGATACTCAAAGACTTTGATGATATAGACCGCTCTCTTATTGATGCCGAGGAGATATTCTCCAATGTCGCAGATCTAAAGGAACTCGGAGCAGACCACAGTTATTTGAGTAGTACACAGGTAGATGCTATACGGAGTTTTTGGAAGGATTTTGAGCCCTATGACAAAGACAGTGAGAAGCATGGGCGAAGTGAGTTCCTTTCTTTTTATCGTTCGTTAGCCCCTCTCTACCGGCTTTTTCGGCAAAGATTGCAGGAGCGAGGACAAGCCTACAAGGGGATGATATATAGAGAAGTTTCCGAGCTGGAAGACTTTGCTATACGCCTCTCCAATAGTTCGCAATACTATATCTGTGGCCTTTTTTACTTGTCGCCTTCTGAGATGAGGATTTTCCGGAGGATGCAGAAAAGCGGAAAGCTTACATTCTTTTGGGATCAAAGTGGAGAGGTTGCTCAAGACATGGGGCAAGAAGCCTACGAAATACTGAGAATCAATAAGGAGAAACTGGGAGGAATAGTGTATAGAGGAAATCCTAAGCGTAAGCCTCATATCACTGTCTTAAGTGTACCTTCCTTCAATGCTCAAGCCAAAGCTCTTCCGCAACTGCTGGAGATTGCCGGGATAAACCCTCAAGAGGAACCCGATGCTGTCATTGTCCCAATGGAGGAACGACTATTGACCCCTCTTTTTGCTGCTGTGCCGGAGAGTTTCGATAGATTGAATGTAACGATGGGCTATCCCCTGTCTCTTACCTCAGCTTCCACCTGTCTGATGCTTTGGTGCGACTTGCAGGCCTATCTGTATCAATCCGGTGTCAATTCTTCAAGAGAAACGATATGGCCATACGACAAACTCGTCAATTTGCTTTCCAACCCTCTGATCATCAATGAACCGAGTATCAAGGATAGTGGTATTGCCAAAAAGATAGGTGAATCTCGACTATACTATATTGGTTCCGATTTTATTCCCTCGGATATTCCTTTTCTGAACCTTTTGTTGCATCCAGTCAGTTCTACTGGAGATTTTCTGGAGAGAGCAATTGCTTTGCTTGATCATAGTTTGAGTTCTCTTCTTTTTTCGAGGGAGGAAGATGCAGGTATGCATAAAGCTGAAAGTATCGAGGCTGAATACCTCATTACTCTCAAGCGGATTGTGATTAACCTGCAAAACTTGTGTTTAAGGATTGGGGATACGATTGATCTGCATACGGCTATCGATTTGCTTTCCGGGCAAATTCGTGAGACAACCTTCTCTTTTGAGGGAGAACCTCTTGTGGGGCTGCAAGTGATGGGGCAATTGGAAACCCGTTGTCTGGCGTTCGACAAGCAAATCATTCTTGGAGCAACAGACAACAACTTGCCCGGTAGCTCCATTGCCTCCACTCTGATTCCCTATACTATCAGGCGAGGCTATGGTCTTCCTCATGGTAACGTGGAGCAGGCAACCTTTTCCTACCACTTTTTCCGCCTTATAGCTACAGCCAAAGAAGTCCTTCTTGTCTATGACTCTCGCAGTGCGGGAGGGAAGGCCGCAGGAGAAGAAAGCCGGTATATCAAACAACTATCCTATATATACGACTATCCGATACGTCGCATCAACTTGGATATTCCTGGAGATCTGCCGACTACGCGACCCATCGTTGTTGAGAAAGACAGCCGTGTGCAAAGTTTGTTGTCCGAATACTTCAGCTCCACAGCAGAGCAATGCCAGTCCGAAGGCAGGCTCCCGGCTCTCTCACCCAGTCGTATATCGCAGTATTTGCTCTGTCCACTGAGTTTTTATTTCGAGGTGGTGGAGCAAATTCGGCTGCATGATGAGCCGAACAAGACAATCGAGCCAAACGACTTCGGGAGCATATTGCATCTTTCGATGGAGAGGATATACGATCACCTTACTTCCGATCGGATGAAAAGCCCGGATCCTCAGCTGCATCCGATAAAGGCCTCAGCAATAGAATATTTGCTTGACAAAAGGAACACAGATACGTCCGTGATGCATTTTGTAGAAGAAGCACATGCAGAGTATTATAATACACAAGTCTCCAAGTTGAGGGGAATGTCTGTTGTAACGGTAGATCTCATATCGCAATATGTCCGTAGTATTCTGCAGCATGATATACAACTCATAGAGCAGGCTGCGGAAAAACAGCTCTACTACATAGGATCGGAAAAGAAAGTTACAGGGCAAGTGCCTATTGAATTGAAAGGGGATTGGGAAGGTGGAGTAGGAAAAACGGTCCATATACGTATCAAGGGAACGATTGATAGGCTGGACATGATAGACGGTACGATACGAGTGGTAGACTATAAGAGTGGACCGGTCGAACTTACAGCCAAGGCCGACGATCTCTATTACACAGTAGACCCCAAGAAGGGGTATGAGCAAAAAGCTATCGACCAGACATTGTTTTATTCAGAATTGCTGACCCAAAATCCCTCTTTGTTTCCGGGGTTGGTAGATTACCCGATCTGGCCGACTCTCTATCATGTGCAATCCATAGGAAAAAAGGAGAAGGACGAAAAGGCGGATGGTATATTGAGGATAAGGCAGTGCAGCAGTGCAGAGCTAAAGGACAAAAAAATAAAGGCCCAAGCCGAACTCCTGCCAATCAATAACTACGTCCAACAAGTAGCTGTCAAGTACAGGCCGGCCTTGTGTAGGTGCTTGGAAGAAATTTTTGATGCCGACAGCCCGTTTGTACAAAGAACGGAGGCGGATTTTATATGTGCCTATTGCCCTTTCAATTCCATTTGTGGGCGGTGAAAATCAGACTCTGACCCAGTTTTAGAGGTTAATCCATTCGACTTTTGTAGTCCTCATATGTGTAGCAACGGAGTAACTCGTAGGAGTCATCCGGTCGTTTGATATAGAGAGACGGGTGACGCACTCCATTGAACATCGTGGTTTTGACAGTTGTGTAGTGACACATATCTTCAAAAATAATCCGATCACCTACTTTCAGGGGGTTGTCAAAGCTCCAATCCCCTATATAGTCCCCCGCCAGGCAGCTACATCCCCCCATTCGATAGGTCGGCTTCCCTGGCTGGGCTTCTTGGTAGGCAGCTCGTATGGTTGGTTTATAGGGCATTTCCAGACAATCTGGCATATGGCAAGTAAAAGAGACATCGAGTATAGCTGTCTTGATCCCCTTGTCTTCTACTATGTCTACGACAGTGCTGTATAAGTATCCAGTTTGCCAGGCGAAGGCAGACCCCGGTTCCAATATGACTTTGAGGTGAGGGCGTCGCTCTCTAAAGCGAAGTAAGGTATCGATTAGATGTTCGACATCATATTCTTTGTGTGTCATCAAGTGCCCCCCACCCAGATTGATCCATTTGAGTTGGGATAGCAGGTTGTCGAACTGTGTCTCTATTGCTTCAAGCAAATGTGCCAGATCTTGACTGCGACCTTCACACAAGGCATGCACATGTAAACCTTCTATTCCTTTAGGCAAATGATCACCCAATTCTTCTCGCCGTACGCCAAAACGTGTGCCAGCTCCGCAAGGGTTGTATAACTCCGTTTCTACGGGCGAATAGCCCGGATTGACCCGAAGTCCGAAACTTACGGGGTGATCGATCTTTTCCAGCAAAGGGCAATTCCCTCGAGAGTCTACAAAACGATGATATTGAGATAGACTATTGAACGTCAAATGGCTACTCAGGCGTAGCAACTCTCCCATTTCTTCCTCCTTATACACCGGGCTGTAGGTATGCGCCAAAGCTCCCATTTCTTCGTATGCCATACGAGCTTCCCAAAGAGAGCTGGCAGTACTCTCTCTCACATAGCTGCGTACAATGTTAAAAGTCTTCCACATGGCGAAAGCTTTGAAAGCCAGTATGATATTTGCTCCACTTCGCTCGGCTACAGAGCGTATCAGGGCCAAATTTTTTTCAAACTTATCTTGCTCCAGAACATAAGCCGGGCTGTCTATGCCTGATGGCAACTGTTGGGTATTCATCGTATTTTCTTCCGTTTTTCTTTGAGTGAGAGACCATATCGCCTGGGCTCCGTCTCCGTGTATCTAATTCCATTAGGAGGAGCAACGGCTCTCTCTTCCCTAGCATAGGAACTTTATTGCTGAGACCTCATTGCTGATTGCAAAGTTATGAGATCTCTAA
The DNA here is from genome assembly GCF_900476255.1 of Porphyromonas crevioricanis. NCBI lineage: Bacteria > Pseudomonadati > Bacteroidota > Bacteroidia > Bacteroidales > Porphyromonadaceae > Porphyromonas > Porphyromonas crevioricanis. The sequence goes on along the minus strand of NZ_LS483447.1, from coordinate 1,830,787 downwards.
AGAAGGCAAACGCCTGCACCATGAGCAGAGGTCGGTACAATGGAGCCTATGACGGTTGCACTCGTCTCTCCGGCTGCGTGCAATTGCTGTAATGTACTATCGACATGCTCCGAATCAACGGCCATGAGCAGGCCTCCGGAAGTTTGTGGATCTGCCGACAAGTAGAGCTGGTTGGTCGAACAACGGACTTGTAGTGCATCTCCCACATAGCGGATATTTCTGAATGCTGCACCAGGGATACAACCATCATCGAGCAGTTCCAGAGATCCGTCAATGCAGGGGAGTGATGAGGTCTCTATCTCTACACCTACGGCAGAGGCTCGGGCCATTTCCCATGCGTGACCTATCAATCCAAAGCCGGTCACATCCGTCGCTGTCCGTACCCCTGCTTCTGTCATTATTTCAGCTGCATATCTATTGAGTCGGCACATCGTTTCTACAGTTAGTTGATAGGAGTCTTTTGGGGTTAAGTCAAGTCGTTTGCCAGCCAACTGTACACCTATCCCAAGAGGTTTGGTTAGTATTAGTTTTTGTCCGGGACAGGCTCCTGCATTGGTGATTAGTTTCTTCGGATGCACAGTGCCAACCACAGCCAAGCCGTACTGAGTCGTCTCGTCCTCTATCGTATGGCCACCCATCGTAATAGCCCCCGATTCTTCTACAGCCTCCTGCCCGCCACGCAATATCTCTCTCAATCCTTCCAGAGGGAGGCGTTTGGAGGGATAATGTGTCAGGTTGAGAGATAGGAGGGGTTTCCCTCCCATTGCATATACATCACTTAGGGCATTGGTGGCAGCAATACGACCAAAAGTAAATGGGTCATCCACTACAGGAGGGAAAAAATCAGTCGTTACGATCAAGGCTGTTTCGTCATTCAATCTGTAGACTCCGGCATCATCACAGGTTGAGAGTCCCACCATTACATTAGGATCAGAAGTTACAGCTATACCGCTAAGCAGTTTCCCCAAAGCAAGTGGATCTATTTTGGCCGAGCATCCCCCATAGGGCCTGTCTTCCATTAGTTTTATCGGGTGCATAGTAATTAGTCTATAAATAGAGTATCGGGTTGCTGGCCTATCTTTTCTTCGCTTTGGCTCCGGTAAGCAGCAGGGATATATAAGCACATACCGCACTCAGGGTGAAGATAATCGGGAACTGTCCGTACCTGATGAGGTATATCTGCTTTTCTGATACGCTCCAGAGCTTGCAAGAAAGCTCTGGTGGAAGCGAATATCACGTAAAAAGAATTACAACCCGCCATTACAGATGCGCAGTGCTTCGTACAGTTCAGACAACTCGTCCGTTGTGTTGTATGGGGAAAGGGAGATCCGTACCGTGCCGGTATTGATTGTGCCAAGGGTGCGATGAGCGAGAGGAGCGCAATGGATGCCAAAACGAGTAGTAATACCGAAATCGTAATACAGTCTGTCGCTCAGAGTTGCTGCCGAACCTTGCCGTGGCAGGATGGAGAACAGCGGGCCCTGTTTGGAGCTTTCCGAAGCAGCAAAAGTTCGGTATCCCAATTCGTGTTCCAAACGATGAATGAAGTTGGAAAGCGTAGCTCCCTCTATCAATTCCCGTTCGCAAGGGTAGTGCTTAAGAGATACATACCAGGCAGAAAGCCCTATCAAATTCATTGTTCCGGATTCAAATCGCTCCGGCATATGAGTGGTATCGGCAAGCTCTTCGGAGCGAAATCCTGTACCTCCTCGCATCAGAGGGGTGATGCTTAACGGATCCCGGACATACAGAGCTCCCGTACCGACCGGACCTAACAGTCCCTTGTGTCCGGTGATGGCCACATAATCAATACCCCAAGCTTGTACATCGATATGCATATAGGGTAGCGCTTGGGCTGCGTCCAGCAGAAAGGCACAGTGAGGGTAGCAAGTTCGCACAGCGGAGACAATTGCTGCGATATCCTGTTTCAACCCATTTATATTGCTCATCCCATTGATAACACAGAGACGTGGAGCAGTTGTCTGAGACCTCAACAGTTCCGACAAGGCAGCTATATCTACGCTGCCATCCGATTTGGCTGGCATCAAAGTCGGATCGGCTCCTTTATCCAATCCATAGACCGGTCTGGCTACGGCATTGTGTTCCATGGGAGAGAGTAATATCTCTCTTTTTTGTAGCCCAGGTAGCCCTTTCAATACGGTATTGATGGCCTCCGTGGCATTTTTCGTGAAGCATATCTGCTCCCCCTGTCCTTTGGCTCCTATTGTGGAGGCCAATAGGTCTCTGAGAGATTCCACTTGAGTGGATAATTCCAAAGTATGACTATCTCGGCTCCGTCCGTACGAACCGAGTGGAAAGTCATAAATGTGAGCTATATGACGACAGTGAGCCTCCGGTTTGGGATACGAAGTGGATGCGTTGTCGAAATAAATCATTCGGGTGGATGTTTGCAGACTCAAGGGGCCACAATGTGATCTGCCCGGCTAAGCAACTCTGCTATCACCAGCATATTAGATATTTTTCCTACAGACAATCGCTCTTTTACTCCATAGTAATCTGCACAAGTGCCACACACGATGACCTGTACTCCTCGTTCGGCCAAATTTTGCAGTGTTTTGTGTGTGTTGTAATCGGTTGTGGCCAGCATTACTCCGCTGTTGTAGCAAACAATATGTGTGGGTAATTCCTCAAGTTCCAACAGGGCATTGAGGTAGGCTTGTATGAGTATGGAACCCAATTCGTCACTCCCTTGCCCCATTTTGTCACTGCGGAGTTGCACCACATTGATTTGCTGCGGTGCTGTGTAGAATCCATCCGTAGCGTCCGATTGATCGGATAATTCCGGCACGATGGGGCAGCCTGCGGTGTCTACCGTGAGCAATGTAAATCCATCTTCGGAAGTGATGTGAACAGAAAATCCGTTTTGCGAAACAAAATCGGTAAGGTTGGCACAAGAGGTCTCATTGTCGGTCAAGACCTCAAAGAGGGTCTCTTGCGGATATTGCTTGAGAGCCCGACGGAGCATAATCAATGGCAATGGACAAAGTTTGCCACGTGTGTCTACTTCTATAGGCATTTTGATCTTTGTTATTTGGTCGAGCCAAGTTACGGATTATTGCGCAAATTTATCGAACGAAAGCAAGGAATGAATACGAGGTTTTTCTCTGTCTATTTTCCCTCACTTTTTTCTGATTTTATGTTTACATAACATGTGTGGTTTCTGTCTTAATAAAAGATAATAAAACATTCATATGAGGATCAAAAATTCCTTGCTCTGGAGGCATGAATTTTTTTCACAGGAGAGAGTAAAAATTCTCTCCTGTGAGAGCAAACTTTTTCTCCTGTGTTAGTAAAAAATCTCTCAGGAGATAATTTTGACCCCTCCGAAATGCCCATTAATAGGGCGTTTTAGGAGGTCGTGAAAATGCCGAAAAGTGCCGAAAAACAGCTTCCTAAATCATATAATTGTCTGGCTCGATTTATGTAAATAGATGTTTATTTGAAGACGGGCTTATGACCTCATTGTACGTAGGGAATTTACCCGGAAGAGTCGTACTTTGCAGAGGGGGAAATGAGTCGCTTTTTGACTATATTTGCGAGCATTATGTAGAATGCGTGGGCTTCGCCTGATCGGGCCTGCGACAACGTCAAAAAACAGTGATGCTATACGATCTGATCATACTTGGGGGTGGCCCCGGTGGATATTCGGCAGCTGAGAAAGCTGCTCGAAGTGGCCTCTCCACTCTGCTTATAGAGAAAGCCTCATTGGGGGGTGTCTGTCTCAACGAGGGATGTATTCCTACAAAGACTCTTCTCTACTCCGCCAAAGTGTTGGATACAGCTTTGCATGCTGACAAATATGCGGTTGAGGCCTCAGCTACGGCTGTAGATCTGCCTAAACTGATCACCCGAAAGACGAAGGTGGTACGCAAACTTGTGGCGGGAGTGAAAGCCAAGATGAAAGAAGCCGGTGTGGAGGTTCTCAATGCCGAAGCAGCAGTGAGCTGTGTGGATCCCGATGGTACTGTGAGACTGACGGCCGGGGAGTATTCCTATGCAGGGAAGCACTTGATCATAGCTACTGGCAGCGAGACTTTTGTCCCTCCTATCCCGGGTGTCGATGAGACAGATTTCTGGACCAGCCGTGAGGCCCTCTCGACCAAGGAAGCTCCGAAGCGTTTGGCTATCATCGGAGGAGGAGTGATCGGTATGGAGTTTGCTTCCTTCTTTAATAGTATAGGTACCGAGGTGACTGTTATAGAAATGCTCCCAGAGATCATTAATGGAATGGATCCCGAATTGGCTGCCCAGTTGAGAGCCATCTATGAGAAAAAGGGAGTGAAGTTCTTGCTCGGTCATAAGGTGACCGCTGTCAGCAATACGGCCGTGGAGGTGGAGTATCAAGGCGAATGTAGCCAAATCCTCACTGATCGTATTCTGATGAGTGTTGGGCGCAGACCGGTGACGGCTGCTCTCGAAGCTCTGAACCTGAAGATGCGGGGTAGGGGTGTTGCCGTGGATGAATATATGCGTACCTCCATCCCCTCTGTTTACGCCATTGGAGATGTGACCGGATTTTCTCTGTTGGCTCATACTGCCATCCGAGAGGCCGAGGTGGCGGTGGAGAATATTCTAGGAAATAAGGAGACGATGTCTTACCGAGCCGTACCAGCAGTGGTCTATACCAATCCCGAGATAGCAGGAGTAGGAGCTACGGAGGAAAAGCTGCAGGCTGAGGGCATCCCTTATCGAGTGCTGCAAAAACCAATGGCATTTTCTGGTCGTTTCATCGCAGAGAATGAGGGCGTAAATGGCGTTTGCAAGTTACTGTTGTCTGAGGATAATAAACTCCTGGGAGCTCATTTCCTTGGCAATCCAGCCGGAGAAATGGTTGTGATAGCTGCCATGGCTATCGAGCAGCAGATGACAGTAAAAGACATACTTAAGGTGATCTTCCCTCACCCCACGGTAGGGGAGATTATTCGCGAGACTTTGATTTGACAATACTTTTTATGGCACAGCAAGAAGATATATTCAAGAAAATAGTGTCTCACTGTAAGGAATACGGCTTTGTATTTCCTTCTTCCGAGATTTACGATGGATTGGGGGCCGTGTATGACTACGGGCAGTACGGCTCTGAACTCAAAAATAATATCAAGCGTTATTGGTGGGATGCCATGACGCTTTTGCACTCCAATGTGGTGGGGATAGACTCTGCCATATTCATGCATCCGAAGATCTGGAAAGCATCTGGCCACGTCGATGCGTTCAATGATCCGTTGATAGACAACAAGGACTCGAAAAAACGCTACCGTGCGGATGTCCTCATTGAAGACTATCTGGCCAAGATAGATGAGAAGATAGACAAAGAGGTTGCCAAGGCGGCCAAACGATTTGGGGAGACGTTCGATGAGGCAATGTTTCGTCAGACGAACCCGAGAATTCTGCAGTATGCCGCCAAACGAGAAGAGGTACATAGTCGCTTCGCGACTGCGCTGAATGAGAATGATCTGGAGGCCCTGAGACAACTTATTCTTGATTGTGAGATCGTTTGTCCTATCAGTGGTACTCGCAACTGGACCGAGGTTCGGCAATTCAATCTCATGTTTGCTACCGAAATGGGCTCTACGGCCGATGGTGCAATGAAGGTGTATCTGCGTCCGGAGACAGCTCAGGGTATCTTTGTCAATTTTCTCAATGTACAGAAAACTGGCCGCATGAAATTACCCTTCGGTATAGCCCAGATTGGGAAGGCTTTCCGAAATGAGATCGTGGCACGGCAGTTTATTTTCCGTATGCGTGAGTTCGAGCAGATGGAGATGCAGTTCTTTGTTCGTCCGGGCGAGGAATTGGATTGGTTCGAGAAGTGGAAACGCACTCGTATGAGCTGGCATCAGGCTCTTGGCTTCGGTGCTCAGAAGTATCGTTTCCATGATCATGACAAATTGGCTCACTATGCCAATGCTGCTACCGATATCGAGTTTGAGATGCCTTTCGGCTTCAAAGAAGTGGAAGGAATTCATAGTCGGACAGATTTCGACCTCAAGCGACACGAAGAGTTCAGTGGCAAGAAGATGCAGTACTTCGATCCCGAGCTGAATCGAAACTATATCCCTTATGTAGTTGAGACTTCCATAGGCTTGGATCGTATGTTCCTTTCTATCCTTTCGGCTGCCTATACAGAAGAAACTACCGATAAAGGCGAAACTCGTGTTGTACTCAAATTACCGGCTCCTTTGGCTCCTGTGAAGCTGGCTGTTTTGCCTTTGGTCAAGAAAGACGGCTTAGACGATAAAGCCAGAGAGATCCTCACGGACCTGCGCTTCGATTTCAGTTGCCAATACGATGAGAAGGATTCTATCGGCCGTCGATACCGCAGACAAGACGCTATTGGTACTCCCTACTGTATCACTATAGACCATCAGACGATGGAGGACGGTACGGTTACTTTGAGAGACCGAGACAGTATGAGTCAGGAGCGCATTACTATAGACTCCATTAGAAATATCGTGGGCGAAAATGTTAGCATGAAAGCCCTGTTGAAGAAAATAGATCACGAATGACGCACAAGCAAAATAGAATCACGAATGACGCACAAGCAAAATAGAATCACGTCTTTCATATACTCCCTACTGCTTCTCTCTGTAGTAGCGTGGAGTGGGGTGTCTTGCGATAAGACAGAAGACAGAGTAACGCGTTGGCGAATCGACAATGAGGCCGCTTTTAGGGAGTATGCTTCCAAAAAAGAATACACCAAGGCCCAAGTAGACGGAAGTACAGCCTTCGTGTATATGAAATGGCTGCACAAGGGAGATGGCAAAACAAATCCCATCGCCACAAGCCGTGTCTATGTACACTATCAAGCTTATGAATTGGTAAGTGGACGCTTATTGGATGGAAACTATGCCAAGGAAAAACCGGATCTGCTTTATCTCCATCGTGGAGATAAAGCCTCTGTGGAAGGCTTTGCCATTGGCCTGCAAAACATGCTGGAAGGCGATGAAGCAGAGATTATAACCCCTTGGTATCTGGCTTACAAGGAGATGGGAGATAGGGCTCGTGGTATAGAGCCTTATACGGGATTGCGTTTTGTAGTCAAGTTGGATCGCATAGTACCGGAGGAGGAAGAATGAGCAAGTCTATACGTATCTTGGTCGTCAACGATGATGGTTACCGAGCCCAGGGGATCAGAGAGTTGTCATTGGCTCTCCGTGAGCTAGGTGAAGTCACGATCCTTGCTCCCGATGAGTCGCGTTCGGGAGCTTCCGGAGCCATTACGTCCTCCACTCCTATTTCGCTCAAAGAGCGCAAGGACTGGATAGATGGGGTAGCGGTGTATAGCACTTCTGGTATGCCTGTGGATTGCGTGAAGTTGGCGATGAATACTCTTTTTAGGGAAAAGAAGCCAGATCTTGTGGTCAGTGGTATCAACCATGGTCGTAATGATGGTATATGTGTGATTTATTCAGGAACATTAGGGGCTGCCATGGAAGGCTCGATAGCCGGGGTTCCCTCTCTGGCTGTTTCCCTCAATGATTTCGAGGCACACACGGATATGCAATATGCAGCTGAGTATGCAGTGCAAGTGGCTCGCTACATCCTTGGAACTTCGTTGCCGGAACATACATTCTTGAGCCTGAATTTACCTAAAGGCAAACCCAAGGGATTGAAAGTTTGTCCCCAAACCAATGGGCGTTTCGTGAAAGAATACAATACAGTTACCTCTCCCAAAGGAAGTACCTACTATTGGATGTCGGGCTGGCAAGAAAGCAAAGAACCCTCTGTAATGGGTGATGTGGAGTACCTTAATGATGGATATGCCACTCTTACTCCCATTCATACCAATATGACCAAATACGAGTATCTACAAACACTCGGGGAGGATTTTGCTTCTTTTGAAGCTTAGGATCTACTAAGAGGATGAAGTATTTTCTTGTAGCAGGAGAAGCCTCCGGAGATCTGCATGCCTCTAACCTGATGCGTGCTATTCTTCGGTTGGATCCTCAGGCCTCTTTTATGTATACGGGGGGCGATGCCATGGCGGAAGTTGCCGGCACCGCTCCCTTGGTGCATTATAGAGAGATGGCCTATATGGGCTTTGTGCAGGTCTTGTTGCATATGTCACAGATTAGAGCCATTGCCACCAAAGTACAGCAGGCTATGTTGACCTTCTCCCCTGATGTCGTGATTCCGGTAGATTATGGTGGATTTAATTTGCGGTATATCTTGCCTTTTGCACATAGCCAACACTTCTATGTGGCTTACTATATAGTGCCGAAGGTTTGGGCTTGGAGACGGCACCGCTTGAAGTCTTTGGCCAGATATACCGATTTGGGATTGTGTATACTGCCCTTTGAGCCCAAAGTTTTCACTCCGCACAACTTGTCCGTTACTTATGTCGGTAATCCTTGCATGGATGCCCTTTCTACCTGCTTGGAAGCTCCTCGCCCGACTTTGTCGGATCTGGGGCTGGATCCCACAGATGAGCGACCTATTGTTGCCTTGTTGGCAGGTAGCCGTAAGCAGGAGCTGAAGGAGAATTTGCCTGTAATGCTCAAGGTAGCCGAGCGTTATCCTCATATTCATTTTGTATTGGCTGGTGCTCCGGGTCTTTCATCTTCGGACTATGCCTCCTATTTGAGAGAGACTTCCGTATCCTTGATATTTGGCAAAACCTATCCTCTGTTGAGAGTAGCCAGAGCCGCTTTGGTGACAAGTGGGACAGCTACGTTGGAGACTGCTTTGCTTGGTTGTCCTCAAGTGGTCTGTTATCGCTTTGTGGGTCTGAGGGCAGCTAATTGGATATTCGATTATCTCTTTCCTATTCGCTATTTTTCGCTGGTCAATTTGATTATGGATCGTCCGGTGGTTCGTGAGTTGTTGTCTGCCGACTGTACTCCAGAGACTGTAGCCAGAGAATTGGACTTGTTGTTGCCCGATACACCAGAGCGTAATCGTATGCTCGGTGAGTATGACCAATTGAAGCAGAAGATAGGAGCTCCGGGTTGTTCCGACCGTGCAGCTGCTGAGATCATAAGAAATATGAAAGCATACAAGGTTGTGTGACAACCTCAACTGATTACTTCCAAATGAGCCTCTTTACTTGGGCTCCAAAATGCCAAAAAAAACACCCCTGATACTGACCTTATGGCAGTACCAGGGGTGGTTCTTATTGTGAGACTACTGCAAGGGATGCAGTGGTCCTCTATCGTAATTTATGGATTAGTTTTCAGGGGCAAACATAGGATCCCAAGGTGGTAGCAAGACGGGTTTTGTATCGAGTATTTTCAATACTTTTTCTGAAGCGTATTTGCGGTCTACTACTATGCGGAAAGTGTAGGCATCGAACCAATCGTCTGTCATCACCAAGTAACCGGACATGCCGGCTTCGGCTCCCCAACTGTTCTCTACCATCCATTTTTTTGGCTTCCCATTTTTGTCCAGATCTACGGCCACCAAGGTCATGGCGTGGGTAGATCCACTGTCGTAAGACTCGATACGCTCTTGCTTGTTCATATCGAACTTGATACCGAGCAAGGACTCGTAATCGTATTGATCAAGGTCGAGGAAGCCTCGCTTCTTGTCAAGGCTTTTACCCACATCGCAACTGTAGTAGAGCATAGTGTTGTCTTTGATAGAGGCGATTGCCAATTCTTTCAGCTCTTCGATAGGGAGGTTGACGTAAGTCCAGTTTTTCCCGTCATAGCTGTGTCTGTCATATTTTATGCTGTAGAGACGATGGTAGGGACGAGAAGGATCATTCATGACCATGATAAAGTCGTTTTTCAAGTCTTTCCCAACGAACTTTTGGTAGAAAGATTGAGGCGTATAAGTCTCTGTGGAGAGGATTTTGCCATCCTTATCTCTCAGTGTGTATTCAAATTTCGTAGGAGGTTCACCCAGGTTCAATACGAGCAGGCGGTAGACCTGTTTGAGGATCTCCACTTTCTGCTGTTGGAGTTTAGAGGGAGAGGCTTTGGTCGCTGCCGACTGCCGGATGCGTATCCCTCCTTGCCGAAGTACCTGTGCCAGCATAGAACCCAACTGCTGTGTATTGTTGCTGTTGAGGGTCTCCGGCATCACAGACTGTGGTACAAGACCATACTTGAGTATATTATCCGACACTCCGGTGAATTGCCCTCCATCTCCGATAGGATGCTGGAAGAGCCATTCCACTTCCCGATCGTTGCGATCCAGATTTTTTGTGTCAATTACGGATTGAAGAAATAGGTTGGCTTTCTCCAGTTGGTCATAGAAGAAACTATAGTTGTGGGAGAAAAAGAATGCATCTAAGCCGTATTGCTCAATGATAGGAGCACGCATGACATTCAAGCCTGTAAAAAGCCAACAACGACCACTTTGTTTTTGGTCTGAAATACCTTTGCTCTTGACCCTGTGTGAGAAATGATCATCCAGATGGCTGATGTGATCCGCATTTGTAACAAGGGCTTTCATCCCATTAGCCATGACGGCATTGCGGATTGCAATGTCGGAGGGAGTGTGCTGAAAAGCGGACTTGATCTCTTGGAGCATATCGGACGATATGCCTCCATCTTTTTGTGCAGCCGAAGGCATGGTTTGCAAGGCAAGTGCCAGGGCTGTCAGTAGGAATACTTGTCTTTTCATTTGATGTATTGTTGTGTCATTTATATGTCACTCTTCATGGGGGCTTTCCGGAGTAATCTTTGCTATTTGATTACTGCCACAGATAGTTTGGTCTTGGCCTTGGTTTCTGGGTCGTATACCAGTATATGGTATATCCCACTATCTACACGACTTCCGTCTGCATTACGTGCATTCCAGAGCAGTCTATCGTCAATGGTGTTTTCTTCAAAGAGGAGTCGCCCCTGTGTATTGATAATCTTTACATTGCAGCCAGCTTTTAGTCCCTCTATTGTGATCATATCGGGCTGTTCTGGTCGCAAAGGATTGGGCCAAGCATATATTTTTTCCAGTACCTCATCCGAGGCGGTCTCTCCTCCAGTGGAGAGTGACATTAGTCCCTTGTCAGTACCGATATATAGAATTCCATTATTTTCATCGAGGCTGAGGGTTGCGATGTTGTCTGATAAGATAGGGCTGTTTGTCGTCTTGTATTGGCGTAAGATCTCCGTGCAATCCTCATTCATCAAAAAGAGTCCATTGCCCAAAGTTCCTATCCACTTATGATTGAGCCGGTCTACAACTATAGCTCTTACACTCACATTGTCCAACACGTAGTAGAGGTTGGGTTCTTCACCAGCAATTGGTCTGGAAGCAACCGGTGGACGTTTGATGGCTCCGGACGGAGAATGTATAGAGCAGATACCGGCATCGGAGCCTAACCAAAGAACTCCCCCCCGGTCAAGAGTCATGCAGTGGAAAGAGGAGGCAGGGATTGCTTTGCCATTTCGGTCGCTTAGAGTGGAGTAGTAAACAGCTTCACCACCTTTCCCCCCGAGTTTGGGAGAGGCATCGAATACATACACACCTGTATTTTCATGGTAAATGGCCAGCCAATGTATGTCTCCACCTACCGCCACCATATGTCCATGGGCATTGTCCGGACGTATTTGCGTATACTGAGGCGTCTGCCAGTTGCCGTCGGCGTCCAGCATCAGCACAACCTGTTCTGCTACTTCATTTTGTGTCATCCAAAGGTTGCCATAGCGGTCATAACAGAGAGAGCCTACCCGATAGTACCCAGCTCCGAGGTTTTTTGCTGAGCGGATGGGACTGTTGCTTCCGTCGTGGGTCTTGTAGTATTGATTGTCTTTGAATTCGATCAGGCCCTCTCCGTGGGTAGATACAAAGTAGTGCCCGGGATTCTTGGGATCAACAGCTACCGATGTGGCGTCACTTACCTCCTCTACTTCTTTTTGAGAGAAGTTGGTCCACTTGTGTCCATCATATATCTTCAAAGAGAAAGGAATGCCGAAGCGGTAAGATCCTCGGCCTCCACTCACGGAAAAATAACGCCCTTGTGAGAATGTGGAGTAGAAATATTTGTCATCCGAAGGAGTGTTGCTCATATTTATCCCCAATCTCTCCACTTTGGGAGTCTCTTCTGTCGGTCTTATCTTGGCAATGCCATCCATCCCCATGGCAAGCCAAATCTGTTCGGCGGAGCTGTACCAACCGAAGTCTTCCGCCCATTCTGTTTGAAGGATTTTGTAGTCCTCTTTGTCTTGGCGGAAGATATAAGCCTGCCCTTCCCCTTTGGCTATGTATCCATGTGGTGAAGAAGCGATGCTGTGGATGTATTGTTTCTCGGGTAAGAGTGGCGATACGATTGTATCGGCTTTGTTTGTTTCGAGGATGTAGCGCACGAGCCGTCCGCCTTCTAAGTGGAGAATGGGGTTGCCCGCTGCCACTGCCAATCCCAGTACCTGCTCCTTGGATTTGAGGGGTAGATTGATTTCTTTCCAATAGTAGGGGTCTTGTAGATTATCGGTCTCAACACCCTCTATTAGTTTTCCTTCACAGAAAGCCCAGAGTTTATTCTCTCCGATCAAGGCAAGGTCGATTACATTTTTGCCTTGTTGGTAGGTGCCCAGTACAACCATCTTGTCCGGGTCTATAACCATAATACCGAAACCACCTGCCAGATAAATTCTTCCATTTCCAAAGCACATCCTTGCTAAGGTCTTGTTCATCAGGCGTGTATTGTCTCGAATGGCAGGCAAGTTGCTTACTCCACTGGGAGTTAGGAGATCTATATTTCCACTTCTGTAATAGATGACAAGGGTTTGAGAGGCTTTGTCGTAGCCGATGCGGTGTATGTCCGATTCGCTGAGACCGGTTGTTCTGTCGTAATAACGAATGTCTTCTGAATCAGATTTGGAGACGGAGTAGAGTCCTCCTCCTTCAGAAACACCGAAAACTCGAGTGTCAGTGTCTGCTATGGCAACGGTTCGGTAGTATGAAAGTAAAGTCCGCCATCTGTTTTGGCTCTGCTGTTGTGCTTTCCCCTCTGTCCAAAAGCTCATGCAACAGAGAGAAAAAGTCAGCCAAAAGAAAAATGTTTTGATTTTCATTGGTTTAGATATTCGGCCAGATTTTGGATTGCCTTGCCTCGATGACTGATTTCTCCCTTCTGTTCACCGGTCATTTGAGCAAATGTCTGTTGATAACCATCGGGTTTGAAAATTGGGTCATATCCAAAACCTGCGTCTCCATATTCGGCTGTAGTGATTTCGCCTTCCACGGCTCCCTCAAAGCAATGTTCGCCTTTCTCGTCTATCAGGGCTATTACGGTGCGAAAGCGAGCTTTCCTCGGAGATGCTACTTCTTTCAGTGCAGCCAAGAGTTTTTGTCTGTTGTCGGCCGGACTGCAATGTTCCCCTGCATAGCGGGCAGAATACACACCTGGGGCGCCATCCAAGGCTTCGACTTCCAAGCCCGTATCGTCGGCAAAGCAATAAACCCCGTATTTCTGGTGAATGTAGCGAGCTTTCATCAGGGCATTCCCTTGCAGGGAATCAGCCGTCTCCGGTATTTCTTCATGGCAACCCAGCTCTTCCAGGCTAACTATTCGATATTTACCGGCGAGCATCTGCTGCACCTCTTGCAATTTGTGGGGATTGTTTGTAGCGAAGATTAGCTTATTCATTACATTTGTCTGTTGTGCCTGTAGTAGTCACAACTCGGCTCTTCCCTGGATTCATCGGGAGAGTTGTGCTACCGAAAGCTTCCAAAGCAAAAATACATATTATTATGAACACGCTCCAAGCTGAAGAATACTGCCTCTCTTTGCCTTTAGCCACCGAAGATATGCCCTTTGACGAAGATGTTCTTGTCTTTCGTGTTTCTGGCAAAATATTTGCCCTTACTTCTCTCTCAGCTCGCCCTATGCGCATCAGTCTCAAGTGCGATCCGGATTTGGCAATCCGTTTGAGAGAGAAATATCGTGCTGTAGAGCCTGCTTATCACATGAACAAGAAGCATTGGAACCAAATAGCTCTGCAATCGGATCTTTCGGACGAGCAGATTTGCAAGCTCATACACCATAGCTATTGTCTGATCATAAAGAAGCTGCCTGCATCTGTTCGTAAGGTAGAGCCTTTGGCATCTGTTTGCGATGAATTGATAGAGGAATGGTGATTATGACACATCGATTGTTTCACTTCGATTCCCTACCCAGTACCAATACTTATATCCGTGACGAATTGGCTCGGGGTGTTCGTTATTCCTCACCTACAACCATTGTTGTGGATGCACAACCGGGAGGGCGAGGTCAGCAAGGTAACACTTGGTATACTCCAAGGGGGGAGAACATTACCTTAACGACCTATTTAGAAACAAATCTCAAAGCCACAGAGCAGTTTTTTATTTCCGAATTAGTTGCCCTTGTAGCTTTGGAGACGGTGAAAACCTATTTGCCGGAGTCGGACAAATTAAGTTTGAAGTGGCCAAATGATCTTTATTACGGAGACCGCAAGCTGGGTGGCATCTTGATAGAGCATAGCATTACGGGAGATGGGCTTGACTATTCTCTTTTAGGGGTAGGGATCAATGTAAATGAAACCTCTTTCCCCACTAATCTCCCTAATCCGATATCAATCCGCCAAATATCCGGTTATTCCCATGATATAACCACTCTTGTGGAGCATTACTGCCAAACGTTGGATCTCTATGTGGCAATGCTTGAGACAGCGAAGGGCTTAGATTGCTTGCATCAGGAGTATTTGTGTCATTTATATCGACGGGAGGGCTATCATCCTTATGTTGGTGGAGGATCGCAATTTTTCGCCAGAATAGAACGTGTATTACCTAATGGGTTGATTTGCTTGGAAGAAGAAGGAGGGCAGAGACGGATGTTTGCCTTTAAGGAATTGCAATTTGTGTTGGAATAGTAACTAAGTCTTCCCAAGGCTTAGTTGTTTTTCGTGTTCGGTAGTGTCCGAAAAAGAGTGTCAGCTAAATTTCTCGTCTTTGTGTTTGACATCACTATTTTGGTTGTTTTCTTGTTTGTTCATTCACGCTGGCTAAGCATTTCTCATTACTTAAGTAGACGCAATACTCTTGCGTATGCAGTATGAGGTTTCTCGCAAGTGACCCTCCCTATCAAGAATAGGACTGTTCGCAGCATATAGGGTGGGATGCTCGCTATATTAGGGCTGAGCTTTCCCGTATGAAAATTTTGTGAGAGAAGGGTACTCTCTCAATTGCATCATATTGGAATTGAAACAAGATGAATGATGGCAAGCGGCGTGTTGAACCCTCGCCTCTCAATTGCCCACCGCTGGAAAGTATATTTTCCACAGTTGGAAAGTTTGTTTTCCTCCTTTGGAAAGTTCGTTTTCCTCGGTTGGAAAATAGCTACTCTGCAAAGGGAAACTTTTGCCCGATACGCTTATTAAAGATGGAAGGGGAGTATTCTAAAAAGAGAAATATTTTAGATGAATAGCACAAATTCGATACCTCGTGTCTTTAATTGCAGCACATTAAACTGGTATAAATGAAAAACGAGGATGTGGCATGATTCTGAAATGGATTTTCCAGCTATCAAAAAAAGAGATAAATGACATCTTAATCATACAAGAAAACCGCTATCAAATAGGATTTTATCCTTTTGGTAGCGGTTCTTCTATACAAATGATAGTACTCTTAACTCTAAACAGAATTACGACACACCCTCGTTTGAGTGAATCAATCACATCCCCTTGAAGGTACAATAGGCATTTTAAGGAGCGGATTGATTAGGTTCTTTCTAAATGTAAGCCTCTCCAAGCAAGGTCTCGAAGCTCAGCTCTACGAGCTACTAAATACCTAAGATCTGCTTTCAACTCTTCTCTTCGTAGAGACTCCTACCCTGAGCATAGGCATCCTGTCCATAGCAATCCACAGCAACAATCACAGGCAATTCTTCTACATACAGCTTGCGAATAGCCTCCGTGCCAAGTTCGGGGAAAGCTATTACTTCTGCTTTTTTCACAGATTGCCCCATCAATGCCGCTGCTCCTCCAATTGCAGCAAAAAAGACCCCTGTATACTTTTTCAGACTCTCTACAACTTCGGGAGATCGTAACCCCTTTCCGATCATTACCCTTAGTCCCTCGGCTATCAATCTAGGTGAATAAGGATCCATACGTCCAGCCGTAGTCGGTCCAACCGAACCAATAGCCTGACCGGGTTTGGCCGGACAAGGACCAGCATAGTACACAGCCTGTCCCTCAAAATCAAATGGCATAGATTCTCCTCTATCCAACATCTCCACCAGCCTCAAATGTGCCGCATCTCGTGCAGTATAGATAGTACCTGTGATATAGACCATATTTCCTGCATGAAGGGATCGTATAATATCGGTAGTGAAAGGAGGCGTGATAATTATTTTCTCTTGCATAGCTATTACATTTTAGATAGAACCTTCAGCATGACGGGTCACATGGCAACCAATATTCACAGCTACAGGCAAGCCTGCTATATGAGTAGGTCCGGTGATTATATTTACAGCCATGGCTGTTGTAGATCCCCCGAATCCAGCTGGGCCTATGCCCAACTTATTGATTTCGTCCAACAATTCTTCTTCCAGCTTCGCAATATCCTCCCTTTCACTATGCTGCCCCACTGGTCTCAATAAGGCTTTCTTGGCCATTAAAGCAGCTTTCTCCATCGTACCGCCAATACCTACTCCCACGATAATAGGGGGACAGGGATTAGCACCGGCGTGGCTGACTGTGTCCAAAACAACTTTCTTTATTCCGGGGATTCCTTGAGCTGGGGTGAGCATTTGCAGATCACTTTTGTTTTCACTTCCGAAGCCTTTCGGTGAAACGGTAATACGAAACACATCCCCCGGCACTATCTCGTAGTGAATAATAGCCGGGGTATTATCTCCTGTATTTTCTCGCAAAAGAGCATCTCGGACAACAGACTTGCGCAAATACCCCTTTTGGTAGCCTTGTCTTACACCCTCGTTGATAGCATCTTCCATAAATCCGCCATTGATATGGATATTTTGTCCCATCTCGACGAAGACAACTGTCATACCCGTATCCTGACAGATGGGAGCCATTGTGCTGCGAGCAATCTCTGCATTACGCAAAAGAGTCCCGATAATTTCACGCCCCAAAGGAGACTTCTCGGTTTGTTTTGCTCTCAAAAAGCACTGTTCGATGTCTTTCGATATAACGCAATTTGCCTCTATGCAAAGTCTTTCGACTAAAGATGTAATATCGGAGGCCTCGATATGACGTATCATATTATCTTTCAATACTGTAATTGTAACCTGTGCAAAAAGATAAAAGCGGCAACGGCATTTCCGTCACCGCTTTTGCAAACGCATAAAAAACAGAGTCTTAAAGACTGAATGAAAAGTTCATCAGAGGAGCATGTTGCTGTGCACCATAAACATCAGTCTCACCAAGAGCTCCTGAAGGAATCGGACGAACGATAGTCACCTTGATGGCTTTAGCCGGATCAAAATACACGACATTGAGAATATCCGACTCCGGTATGCTATATAGTTTGGCAAACATAGTAGCATTGATCACCTTGGCATCTCGTACCATATGGTAGGTGTCGAAGTCCTTGAAGATCATATCAAAGGTCAATTCGTATGGACCCGAGTTCTTGCTGCGTATCACAGAAGCAAGATCTCTCAACTTGTATTCTTTCATTGCATTCCTCCTCTTATTTTATCTGACCTTTATCGAATTGCTTGTACTCTATAGGGAAAAGATTGGCAGGATCGTCTACCTTCATTAGGTGGTAAACATTGAACTCAAACACTTCCCCAACATGGCAGTCCGACGGAGAGAAAGGGAAAGCCAGATTTCCTGCCGTGGATATGCGACCTTCATAGCCATAGTGCAACATCGTAGATCGAGCAAAACCACAAATGGTATCAGCTTGAGCTTGAGTAGCAGCCACAGCCTCAATAATGATGAGTAACTCATCCGAGCTTACTTTTTTCTCCTGTCCTGGGAACATGGCCATGACCCCATTCTTACCATAGATCTTGAAATCCAAATGGAAGTCCGTGATACCGTAAGTTTCGAAGTTATTCCGCACTCTTGCTTTCACGGCCTCTACGATCTCATCTATTTTTGAAATCATGATAGGATCTTTTGTTGCAGCAGGAGAAATGGTACGGTATCCCACTTTGCGTACTCCTTCGAGTTTTACATAGTACTCAGAAGTCGGTTCGAACTTAGATCCACTGACTTTCACCATATTGTCCGAGACCTGCTCGAATGTAGTCTGATGCAAATTGATTGCACCTCCGGGACCGGGCAAGATGTAAGGATTGGATTTTTCGTAGAGAGTATGGGCTGCGATAGACAAGGTGGTACATTTACGTGCCGGAGACAAAGGTTCCAGAGTAAAACTATCGTGACGCAGATAGCCGAACATACAGTCACTACCACTACCAGGCAAGGCGCAAATAGCTGCACATTCGAGGATTTTACCAATATGGATAGCTAATCCTTTGGGGAAACCTTCTTTGATTGGCAGAGATGCAAAAACAGACGGATCGTAAGAGCGACCTGCCAGTATAACCTGTGCTCCTTCCTCCAAAGCCTTGATATATGGTTCTTCTCCAATTTGGCATACTATACGTACACTCTCGTCGATGTCAGACTCTGTAATTGCTTTAGCTGGCTTAAGAGGTTCGATTCGGCCCTCTCGCAGATTCTTCTTGACAAATTCCTTATCCAACTCGCTCTCGATAACTGCCAATTTGAAAGAGAGAGCTTTCTCTCTGGCAATTTCCTCTATGATATCCACAGCAAAAGCCACGTGTGGATGTCCACCACAACCGCCAGCAGTACCGATAATAACCGGTATACCGGCTTCCAACCCTGCGGGGATCATTATCTCCAAATCACGTTTTACACTATTGCGATCAGTAAAGGACTTACCCGCTCCCAGATAATATGGACCAGGATCTGTACTTCCGGCATCCACAGCAATCACATGTGGTTTGCGTTTCATTCCCTCGTTAAAAGACTCTATCGGGAAGCCATAGCCCAAAATCGCTGTAGGCGATAAGATTCTGATTTCTTCCATAGTAAGAAGTGATATTTTTCATTGGGAAGGGAACTTCCGCCTCGACTATCCGATCCGAAAAACGTTCGGATCAAGCTGGCACGCTCCGAACAGGCAGGTCAGAACTCCCCTTCGCCAAATATGTGATTAGTGTTTAGAGTACATTCTTCAGTGCAAGTACTCGACTCATCTCGTTGAAAACGATCATATAGCCTTCATCTACACCCATGCCTGGTTTGGCCAAATACTGTACAGGCTGTGTAGCCATGGCAATATGTGCGCATATTTCTGCCGAGCGATTTGTTTCGTTACAAGTACCGCCCAGATAGGCTCCCATCTGGTGATTCTTGCAGTAGATAACGGCTTCAATGGCATTATTGATACCGCCAAGGTCGGGGGTCTTGATTTGAGCCATGTGTCCGGCTTTGGCCTCTGTGAAGTCGATGATATCTTCCAAGGTATTACACCACTCGTCTGCAACGATTTCGGCCTTGATTCCTTTGCTTTCCATTAGTCGGCGTATCTCGGCCAAAGCTTCTATCTGAGCTTGTTTTTCTCCCATATCTACGGGGCCTTCTACTCGAAGTTTGAAAGGAGCAGCCACCTTCTCCAATTCTCCGATATAGTTGGCAATATTTTCGAAGTTGTTGTCAAAGACAAGCCCCAAAGTTCCATATACATCAATGTGGATGGTAGGATTATAGCTTTCAAAAGGCTTGTTATTCAGAATACGGTTACGCAGCCACTCGAGGTAGGCAACTATTTTTTCTCCCTTGAGACCAACTTTCTCTTCCACATGGTTGAAAAGAGCATGAGGCAGTACCTCGGCACCTTTCATGATCATTTTGTCTGCATTCTGGTAACGATCATCACCAGACTGAGAGAAGATGGGGATTAGCTTATCGGAGACTGTCGTGCCATATTCATCGGCAACGACTTGTGCCATAAGCTTGTGTTGGCTCTTGGCTACGGCATCTAGACAAGCCTGTGTCACACCATAACGGATTGCTGTATGATAAATCTTACCAGTGGATGGACTTACGTGCTTGTCCACGATATTGGCCATTTCACGGAAATTGGTGATCTCACGACCCTCGTATAGAGGAGCAATCTCTTTTTCTATGATGGGGATAAAGTTCTCAGCAAGAAATAGTGGATCTCGACCTCCGGCTCCTGAATATTGTACAGCGGCACAGTCTCCATGTGCTATGCTGCCATCTTCGAGCAGGAAGATTACGGAGATAGATTCACCGGCCTGACGTACAGAGCTGAATCCTTCGGTTACAGGGCTGCCGGTGTAGAATGCACCATCATTTTTCGCACCCAACTTGATTGCTTTCTGATCGTCAAAGAAGAACCCCGTCTTCCCCGGCGCACAAATAACTTTCTTGATCTTCATGATAGAATGATACTATATTGTGGTATATGTTGTATTACCTGATTTATTTAGGTCTTCCAACCAGGAAGCCCTTGCCAATGGCATAAACATCGTCTATTACCATGTTGAAGTTTACATCTCGTTTTTCGCTCTTAGCCCTTTCTTCCAGCTTAGCACGATGGAAATCGACCAAATCTTTGTGTAAAGGCAAATGTCCCATTTCAAGGATTCGTACGGCTCCAAAGTTGTCGCGTGCCGGCATCACTTTGCCTGCATTATAACGACTGGGAGCAAATGGAATATCGAGGATACCGGCCTCAAATGCACGCACCGTGCCAACGGCGATGTCTCCACCTCCAAGCTCGAGAACTTTCTCCAAAATACACTTGGTCTCTTCCACAATGATATCTCCCTCGGCTACTACAGCAGGGATAGAGGTAAAGTCTTGGTCACGCAGCATAGAGATAACCTGCTTGGTAGCACGTAATCCCGAAGCGTTGGCCTCTTTGGTCGGCACACCCATCGCTTCGTGAGGAGTCTTTACAATCACTTTGGTTGCTTTGGCCAAAGCAGCTGCTGCCGAACCCCATGAGATAACACCGAAAGCCTTGGCTTCATCTTGAGGGAAACCTCCCATCCACTGGTGGAAGACAGTTGTGATTTTCACCCCTTCGTATCCGAAGCGAGTGAGATACTCAGCTGTTAGCTGACGCAAAGAGCGAAGTGCAGCTACGTCTTGGATCAAGTTTCCACACTGTCCGTAACCAACTGTGATATCCTTAACTCCCTGTTCAGCAGCCAATAGGGTTTCTATCACTGCTACGGCATTGGAAATGCAGGGAGGAATAAGTGTACCGGTAAGAGGGCCAAAGGGTTCTCGATTGATCGATACTCCGGCCTCCTCATACATCCCTACCAATCTGTCTGCATACTGCCAATAGGCAATAGTATGAGCCAAAGAGTGATTTTTGGAATATGGGATATTGTAAGATATACCACCACCTTCATAAGAAGTGAAGCCTCCTGCAATGGATATTTCTGTAAGAAGACGGGCGTCAGGTGTACCATGACGTACTTGCACTGGATTTTTTAGGCTGGAGGTAACCCTGCGACAGATATCCACACCATAATTCACGATAGGGAAACCGTTGAGCATAGAACGTCCGCTCTCCTTGCTCTTTTCTATACCAGTTTCCGCCTCTGTATATCGATTAAGACGAGTATAGCTATCTACTGTAGAGGGAAGCAAATCGGCCCCACCTTCGGTTTCAAGGTACTGAAGTAGCTTGATATGCTCTGTATAGAGAGCCACACCGGCTCGAGGTTGGATAAGTGTAACTCCAGCCTTGTCTGCTTGTTGCAGCTTGTCTCCAAAGCGTTTTTCCTCAGGAATAGACTTCTGATATGCTACGGCCTCCTCAAAGTTGACACCGGCACCTGTAGGCCAATGTTGTAGGATTTCCTTGCGCTCGGCAAAGAAGACATCATCTGATAGCTTTTTGTTCTTGATTTCCATACGTAATACGCAGTCCTGCGTCTTATTAGTTGATGGGTACTATTTCTTTTTTCATTATTTCCAGGGCCAGTTCCGGATCTATCGCTGAAAGCAAGCCCATGGAGGCAAAGATGTATCTGCGGTCAAGCAGATAACTGGGATTCTTAGGTTTTGTATGCTTCATGCGAGTCGGATCGTATTTGGCTCCACTAAGGATATAGGCAGCTCTTGGGCTATTGATCAAGACACCTCCGATACCGATTACATAAGGCACATTAGATAAATCTTTACCAGTAAGGGTAAATACCTGACCCATAGGGGTATACACACTTTCTATTTCGCCTGTATGACGCTCCACAGCCAATGAGATACCAGCTTTTGCAAGAGCCTCTTCTATACGATGCTCCACGGTATCTTCCTGTGCCAGTGTGTCGGGATGTTCGGTACAACGAGCGACCCAATCTAAGACCAGAGATTCCTCTATGCCCAGCTCACAAGCTATGGCATACACATCTACTTCATCTCCGAGGGCAGAAAGGCTGTATCTCATACCGAGATCCCCTTCTACTGTCCGTTTGCTGTAGGGCTCTTTCAGACCTTTGATCATCACCGGTTCCACTGTGGGAGCTCCGTCAGACATGGAGTATATATCCGTTGTGGCTCCTCCCATATCCACAGCTACGATATCTCCTACACCAGGCGTATGCTTGGTGCCTTTGCTATAAAGTTCACAGCCATTGAGGACAGCTAAAGGAGTTGGGATAATTTCATAACGAGTATTGGCTTGAGCCTCACTCAATCCTTTTGCCTGAACGATACGAGATATAAACAAGTCTTTGATGCACTGCTTAGCTGGCTCAATGTTGAGTCGGTTGAAAGAGGGCATCACGTTTTCGGTTATGACGTAGTTTTTACCCGAAGCTCTGAATATCTCTTCAAGTTCGTAGGATGCTGCTTTGTTGCCGGCAGCTATGATCGAAAAATCTCTGTCTATAGCAACCAGCCGTCGAGCATTTGCCAATATAACATCCTTATTCCCTCCATCAGTGCCACCACAAAGCAGCACCAAGTCCGGGTTTATTTGGCCAATCTCGTCTTGCTCGGCTTTGGAAATCTCGAAAGCATAGGTTTTGACAACCTTGGCTCCAGCACTGGAGGCTGCCATACGGGCAGCCTTGCTGGTTAGCTCCGGCACCAAGCCCAAAGCTACCATCTTGAGACCTCCTGCAGCCGAACTGCAGCAAAGCAATTCGTCATAAACAAAAGGGGCTCCCAATTGCTGCTCCAGCTTAGCCAGAGCGGATCGGAAGCCATCCATCACATGTGTCTCAATGGTAGTAAAAGAAGCCCCTGTGGCTACGACTTCTCTCTTCTGTGCATCTATAGCCGTAAGTTTGGTATAGGTGCTACCGAAGTCTACTGTAAGGTATTTCATCGCAACAACGGTTGCCCAATCAGGCTACGCCCAAAATAGCATCGAGGTCTCCTATTGTCTGTTCGATTGGCGTTCCGGGAGGATACACCTTGTTAAATCCCATGGCTAAGAACCGAGCTTCTACCTCTTCGAAGTTCTGCTTTCCCACCACCAAATTTCCACCGGCTAAAAGAGGGATATCTTTCAGTCCCGCTTCATTACACTTTTCTCGCAGTCCGTTACAGTCAATTTCTCCGTGACCGTAAAGCGAGGATACCAAGATCGCATCGGCATTGGTCTCTATGGCTGCTTCGATATACTCTTCCTGAGATACCATCACGCCCAGATTCACTACATTGTACCCTGCACCTTGGAGTGCAAACGCAATAATCTTGTTGCCCACAGCGTGCGCATCAGCTCCAATGACCCCAATGATCACTGTTTTTCCATTCATAAGTTACTTCTTCTAAAAAGAACACACCCAAATGACAAATCCGATCGGGGACACACCAAGAGCAAGAATGGTGGCCTCTCGAATTTTCATTTTCACCGGCGACAAAGGTATGTATTATTTTTGCGTCGAAAAACTTATTTACAGCATAAAAAGAGGCTTGATAGAAAGGACGAAAAGGACATAAAGTTGGTATTTATTCAATCGGATATGCAAATAGATATTTTTCCTCCATTTTATCTTAAGAAAGGGACTTAAAAGCAAATACAACCGACCTTGTTGTTTGCTGTTCCATCGACTTATTTTGCTTTTTGCATTTGCATAAACTCCGGATTTTTCTCCCCTTGTTTTCTGAAAATATAAGCTGTGTGAGTTTTTTTAGACTTATAAATAGATATTTCCCTTATCTCTGCTCCCGCATTTTTGATAAAGACCGATATAGAAAAGAGGCTCCCTCAGGATAATGATATTTTTACACCCAAGGATCCAAAACGGTAACAATCTTTGGTGGTACAAAAGCTCCCTCTCCGAACATTGACAATAAAGCGTACTTTTGTGCGTTTATCTCTCGGAAAGAGTCCTGCTCCAAGCAAAGGTTTTTCCAGAGCGTATTGTGATTTTCCTACTATTATAAGATATAGCAACTATTAAAATTGGCAATGAATAAAATCTTTTCTCTCAAATCAGTCCTTTCGCTTCTTGTGGCTGTTGCAGCTATAGGTAGCATTGAAGCGCAAAATTTACGAACAGTATACACAGCAGTTCCCTCCATGCAAATATCGCCTGATGCCAAAGCGGCTGGTATGGGAGATCAGGGAACCTCAACAACCCCGGATCCTTATTCACAATTTTGGAACCTCTCCAAGTACTCTTTCATGCAGAGTAAAGCCGGTGTATCTATCTCATACACACCGTGGCTGTCGAAGTTGGTCAATGATATCTACCTTGTGCAAGGGGTAGGATACTATATGCCCGGGCAAGATGCTAATCAGGCAATCAGTGCTTCTTTGCGTTACTTCTCTTTGGGGAAGCTGACCACTTTCGATGATATGGGGAATTCTTTGGGAGATGCCCAGCCGAATGAATTTGCAATTGACTTAGGTTATTCCAGACAGCTTTCCGAGAGCTTTTCTATGGGAGTGGCACTCCGATACATCCAAGCAGACAGAAGTCTTCGGGATGGGTCAAGTAAAGGAACTGCTTTTGCAGCCGATGTTGCCGGGTTTTTGCACAAATATGTTATGTTGGGGGATGCAGAAAGCTTGTATACCTTCGGGTTCAACATCAAGAATATTGGGACGAAAATCAGCTTTGGGGATAACGCTCGCTCAAGTTTCATCCCCACGTCTCTTAATTTGGGGACTGGTCTGCTCTATCCGTTGGATGAGTATAACACAATTGGGTTCAATGTGGAAGCAAATAAGCTTCTTGTGCCCACCCCTCCACATAGAGGAGACATGACGGATGAGGAATACCAAAAACAAAGAGACGAATACAGAAACACCAGTTCGATAGCCGGTATTTTCAAAAGTTTTTCCGATGCACACGGTGGCTTCAAAGAGGAGTTTCAGGAGGTGAATTGGTCTTTGGGGATGGAGTATAGCTATGACAACCGCTTCTTCATTCGTACCGGTTACCACTATCAACATCCTGACAAGGGTAACTTATCCTATTTCACGGCTGGAGCCGGATTTAAGATGAATGTTTTCCGTGTGGATGCTTCCTATCTGATTTCTACAGTACAGAACAACCCTCTGGACCAAACCCTACGTTTTACATTGGCTTTTGACATGGACGGCATTAGCAATCTTTTGCGTTGATGTATCTATTTCCAGTAAAGTTCACATCTCATGTCCTTAAATAACTGTCTTTTCCGAATCGGCTATGGCTATGATGTGCATCGTTTAGAGGCTGGACTCCCTTTGTGGCTGGGTGGCATAGAAGTGCCACACACGCACGGTTTGCAAGGGCACAGTGATGCAGATGTCCTTTGTCATGCAATCTGTGACGCCCTGTTGGGAGCTGCAGCTCTCGGTGATATTGGTATACATTTTCCTCCTTCGGATGACACATACAAAGGTATTGACAGCAAAATCTTATTGTCAAAGGTGGTAAGTCTGCTATTTGAGGAGGGCTATACAGTGATCAATGTTGATGCTACCATATCAGCTCAATGTCCTAAATTAGCTCCTCATATTCCGGCTATGCGTCAGACTTTAGCAGCCATCCTCCGGTTGGAGATTTCAGCTGTGTCTATCAAAGCAACCACAACAGAGAAATTAGGCTTCGAAGGACGACAGGAAGGGATATCTGCTTCTGCTGTGGCTTTGATAACGCGGATATAAGCCTCTCAGAAGGCTTATGTCCCCCTCAACAGCCCTTTCCCTTCTCTTTTTTCATAAATTGTGATGCCTGTCAAGAGCCCATAATGGCTCTTGACAGGCATCTTTATTTTGAGAGGATTGAAAGCAAAAGATTGAAGTAAGAGCGATGGATTCTCTCTTACTTTCACTTTCAATTATGAGACCGTTGCACAGTCTCTGAAAGACTATTTCAATAGCCTTTTTGCTGAACCCTGTAGAACGTGGCAATCATGAAGACATTGAGATCAAGGAAAAAGAGATCATACTCCAAATCTGAACACCGATAATAATACATCGAGCACCGTATTGTACAACAGTCTCAATTCTTTTCTTTCCGGATTGTGCAGTCCCATACATTCATTTCTTATTGGATTTCTTCGAGCTTATTTGAGTTCTGTATGAATGCCTGATCTGTATTATTATATTTGTATATGTGTTTTATGTTTCTCTCCTAAGGTGCTTTTAATGCTCGAATCAGGGATATTTTGACCCTGTTTTCTCTCCCTTTTTTGAGGTTGAGAGGAGTCACCTTTTGCTAACATAGGAGAGAACAAAAATTCTCTCCTGTGAAAAAAATTGCTCTCTCCTATGTTAGCAAAATTTCTCTCAGGAGAGAATTTTGACCCTCCTGAAATGCCCTATTCATCGGTATTTTGGAAGGTGGCTGTGATGAGTGTAAAAAGGAATGTGTTCTCCTATTCTCAGAGTCTTTTTCTCCTCTGTTTTTTGGGTTTTCACTGCAAGCGAAAGTTTACAAAATATATCATGTTTAATAGCGAGAAGAAAGAGGCTTTTGAACTCCAACCCCCTTGTAGATGATTCTTCCAAAAACAGTGAATTCTTTACCTATACCCCAGAAAGAACTCCCTAAAAATCTATCTCGCTCTGTACCGATGCCCTACATTGAGACAAAGAGCTAATTTGGGAAGGTGATAACCCAAAATCGTCTTAATTAAAGACCGATGTCAACTCTTTAGTTACAATCCCAATTGATACGAATCTTATGTAGAATTAACCATGCGTTTATTAACTTGGGGCATTTATAAGGATTATTTTTCTAATGAAATTCTCGAGGAATAATATTGTCACATTAGTGCCATTCTTGGGAGGGTTGATAGGAGCATTATTTGCTATTTTCGATAGCCTTATTGTTTACATGGATACCGCTCCAATAGATGAAATGCTTCTGCAATCATTGCTCAATAGTGTCAGTTTTGACTCCATCCTGAAGATATTCGTATATGCTATGGTCGGGGTTTTGTTGGGCTTTATACCCTTTTTCTTCTATTCCCCAAGAGACCGGTAAAGCTATCCAACAGTAAGGAGATTTACTATTTCAAAACTGTTGTGTAGCACTTGAGCTGTTTCCTATTTTTCAATTCCAATATGGTGCGATTGAGAGTCAACCCGTTGTCAGCTATTCAGGCACCGTCCACTTGTTTCAATTCCAATATGGTGCGATTGAGAGCACACAGAAAAGAAAAACGACAATAGGATTGTCCTCGTTTCAATTCCAATATGGTGCGATTGAGAGTGTGTAGCTCTTGCATCGCTTTCATTGCCCCTACCGCGTTTCAATTCCAATATGGTGCGATTGAGAGCCCCTCCGGCAAAACTATGAGGCGGACGGCCATCCGTTTCAATTCCAATATGGTGCGATTGAGAGATTTGTGGAGTATGGGCTTTTCGTTGATCGTGGCGTGTTTCAATTCCAATATGGTGCGATTGAGAGATCACTCAAGTCTAACAAAGAGTTGCGAAAAGTAGTGTTTCAATTCCAATATGGTGCGATTGAGAGGCGAGCTTGCTCTTGTGCAAGCAAGTGACTTGGATAGGGCAAAAGAGGAGCTTGATCGCTTTTGTTTCAACGCAAGAGATTGCGAGATCGAAAGCGTAAAAAAGAGTGCAATTGTCGGATTGCTCAATGTTTCATTTGATGAATAATAAAAAACATACAAATATGAAATTCATAAAAATCAATAAGGCGAAAGTAAAAGAAGGAGTTAAAATCCTGTTTGTTTTCTTGGCCTTTTTAGGGGTGTTGGCATGGATTGTGCTTGTTGCAGGTCGCCTGGTAGGCCTGCAACAGGTGCCGGTATATTGGCTTCTCTTGCCGCCGACGGCCTGCCTTGTTGGCATGGCGGTGTTTGTCTTCGCTGTCGGCTTGCGTAGAATTATAGACTTGCTTTACAGGTAGCTATTTTATCAAATTTTTATTCATATCAAATTTTCTCAAATTTTCACGTTCGGAGGGGCTTCGCAGGGATGCGCGGCCCCTCTTCTTTTGCATAAAAGTGCTAAATTTGCAGCAACCTTAAATTTGATATGCACGAGAATACCTTGAGACGTATTGCAGCTGTGCAGGCGATTGTCGCACAGCACTATGAGAAAGGCCGCCGCGATCGTTGTTATCGCGAAGTCTGGAGGCGATACGTTTATCCTGTATATCCTATCTCTTACGCTACGTTCAAGAACTATATGTCTGTAGATATAGTGGGTGCAAGCAAGCGTATGACGCGAGCGAAAAATGCTGTGTCAGTGCATTATGAGCGTCTTTTGTTCGATTAACATTTCTTCTTTTCTTAATTTGTTTTTGTTTGTGTCGTTGAGAGGGGGTGGCCGTTGTGGTCTCCCCCTCTCTCTTATTCGGATATGGAGCACTCGAATAAGAGGTCTATTTCGCGCAGCCCGTCAATGCGAGGAGCACGACGAAACCCCTTATAGCTCAATCCTATTTGCTGCATTGCTTTAGTTATTGCAGACTTGAGAAAGTAAACTTGCAGGGAAGCGTCTGCGTGTCGCCCGGGTGCGCTGGCTGTTGCAGACGTCGATGGAGCATCGAAGAGTCGCAGCGTGAAGCTGACACGTTCACGAATGAAGTCCTTATTTGCCTGCAGGCTGACTTCTCCCAACTCGGGGGTGATGAGCACAGCCGGGTAACGCAGTGGGTAGCGCGCCGGGCTGTCTTCGTCTCTATCGACCTGCCCCCAGTCGTCGGCTATGTATTTAAGTTCTTTTACAGCCCTTAATTGCTTGATAATGTCTTTGATAATCGCGTCTATCATAGTCTTTAATAAGTGTTTTATCGTCGTTTTAATCCTTTTTTCAGCTGGTCGAAAGTCTTATGCATGAGGGCTTTCGAGAACTGCTGCAGGCGGCTGTCAGAAATCTCTGAGATAGCAGTGTAGAGGCGTGGATGTGCCCCGACAAACGGCCTTGCCGGGATGCGAATTGTCAGCTTCTTTTTTCGTAGAAGGGCTATCGCTTTGTATTTCGTTTCTTTTTCTCCGCTTTCGTAGTATTGTCTCCAGGCCCAAATTCGCTGCCTTTGTGTTACTGTTTGCCTGATGGTGCTTCCTTCGTTATGTATTTGAGCGTAAGGCTTTGATGAAGTGATGGTTACGCCACGGGCTTGTGGAATATATCGTATCGAGTTGCGCAGCCCGGCGGTCTGTACTAAAATCGTCCCTTTGCGATGTATAGGCGTCCACGGCTGGTCGTAGAAGGCCTGCGCACGGAAGTTGTCCATGACGTGGCTTTGCAGCTCGACAGAGACGTCTTTGCTTATTTTGCGCACGACATCGTCGGGTGTTGGGGTTCTCTGCATTTGTTTATTTGATTATAGTTTGTATCTTTGTTGCACGAGAACGGCCTTATGGTGTGTCGAATTTGAGAGATAGTTGATCTCATAAATGCGCATTATTAGGTCGTTTTCTTTTGTTTTCGTTCTGGGAGGATGTAATATGGTTGTTCGCAGTTGTCCTTTCCGAAGACTTCAAAGCCGATCCACCATTTACGTCCGTTGTCGTCTATTAGCTTATAGACATTGTAGGCTGTTACGCCCCTTTTCCTTTTTTTTCGACATTGTCTGCGTCTTTTTTTACATCCATTCTTTTGTGTAACCCGAGCGGCTCAGTAGCTATATGTGTAAACTCTTTTTTTCGATTTGGGTCAATGAGGCAAGCAAGCACCTCTTTTTCCTCGATCGTGCGTGCGTGTCCAAGAAAATTTTGCACCGCCTTGTTGTTTATACGCATATCGTGCTGTAAGCCATTTATCGAGCTTTGCCCATAGTGTGTTTTTGCCCATTGCCGCAAGGTTTTGTCGGTCTCTTTACGTAGCTTTTTGTACTCTCCTTTGCGTACTTTAGCGAGCTGTCTGTAGACGTCGCAGACCTCGTTGTCGTCTGTTGCGCTCAGATCGATCGACGCGACTGTGCAGTGACCGTAACCGCCTTCTCCGTAGTACGGATGATTTTCCGGAAAGACAGTGCCCTCCCGGCCGGGGTTCCCTCTGAAAATCTTGTTTTTGTCGCTGATAGCTGCTTGTCCTGCCTCCAGCGCAACAGCGTCCGCGGTGGTGGGGTATTTGCCTTTCCTCACTTGTATAACCGTGCAGCGGCACCTCCAGCCGTTCGGGGGATAGTAGGTCTCCCAAAAGGCGTGACGAGTGGGCAAAGTCACAAGGTCGAGTGCGCGGTGTTCTTCGCGCACGCGGCTGTCTCCGACAGTGCGATATTGGAGATCGTAGTCGTCTGCGTCTTGCATCTGCTCCGTCCAGCGTGCTGCGCTCTCGGCACTTGCTGTCGCGTATAGATACTCAGCTTGCAAGTAGT
Source organism: Porphyromonas crevioricanis (assembly GCF_900476255.1). Lineage (NCBI taxonomy): Bacteria > Pseudomonadati > Bacteroidota > Bacteroidia > Bacteroidales > Porphyromonadaceae > Porphyromonas > Porphyromonas crevioricanis. Next base: position 1,800,138 of record NZ_LS483447.1, on the reverse strand, counting down.
TGCGATTGTAAGTTGCGTCGAGCTTTGCGACGTCTCGATAAAAGCGATCAAAGCTCTTTGTTTGTCCGCTTTCGTCGTGCAGCAGCGTGCTTGCCTCTTTGAGAGGTTTCAATTCCAATATGGTGCGATTGAGAGAAGGCAAACGCTTTTCTCTTCTTGACTGCGAGAGCAGTTTCAATTCCAATATGGTGCGATTGAGAGCAAAATCAAAGCCCTACAGAACTGCTCCCCCTGCCCGTTTCAATTCCAATATGGTGCGATTGAGAGTAAATGTCAAAGCTCACAAAGAAACGCAAAATGAGCAGGTTTCAATTCCAATATGGTGCGATTGAGAGTGACAGGCACAAAGCCTGCGCCAAATGTTAGTTACGTTTCAATTCCAATATGGTGCGATTGAGAGTATCTCACACCAAGATTTATCGAACATCGAACGAAGTTTCAATTCCAATATGGTGCGATTGAGAGGCATGACTATTTAGGTGTTCCGACCGTTGCATATCTGTTTCAATTCCAATATGGTGCGATTGAGAGTTTCAATCCAACCAGGGGCTCTGCTTCTCCTCCGAGGTTTCAATTCCAATATGGTGCGATTGAGAGACTCGGTACACGCGTGCATTTTAACGTGCCGACCAAGTTTCAATTCCAATATGGTGCGATTGAGAGGATGATTGTCGCGCTGATTTCGACCGCGCTCGGCTCGTTTCAATTCCAATATGGTGCGATTGAGAGAGAGGATATGAAGCGTGGCGATTTCCTTCGCGCTTGTTTCAATTCCAATATGGTGCGATTGAGAGTTGTCTCGTCAGTTTTCTATCGTGAACGCTACTGTGTGTTTCAATTCCAATATGGTGCGATTGAGAGTTGCGATAGTAATTACTATTATTATGAAGGTTGTTATGTTTCAATTCCAATATGGTGCGATTGAGAGAGTTACGAACATGACAGAAAGCGAAAATATGTCGCTGTTTCAATTCCAATATGGTGCGATTGAGAGTAGTGCGCACGGATTATTTCTAAATACTGCTTATCGGTTTCAATTCCAATATGGTGCGATTGAGAGTCTTAAGTTCTCTGATTATACGCAGTCTTTTCCGTGTTTCAATTCCAATATGGTGCGATTGAGAGCTGTGCGATATATCAAGCTTTGATTTTTGTTGCCCGTTTCAATTCCAATATGGTGCGATTGAGAGCGAACATTTCTGTATCTCAACAGAATCGATTTCGTTGTTTCAATTCCAATATGGTGCGATTGAGAGTACGTGATATTCTCTCAGATGAACAGGGAGCACACGGTTTCAATTCCAATATGGTGCGATTGAGAGTAATCAGAGAATTTAAGATTTATAGAGCCATCATTGTTTCAATTCCAATATGGTGCGATTGAGAGTTCAGCCCCCGTCGTCGTCTGTTCCTTCTGTAAACAGTTTCAATTCCAATATGGTGCGATTGAGAGCAAATAGGGGATCCGAATCGAATAAATTCGCGAAAGTTTCAATTCCAATATGGTGCGATTGAGAGCAGCAAAAAAATCTCCTCTTTTTTCTGACAAAGATTGTTTCAATTCCAATATGGTGCGATTGAGAGGGGGTCTTTGAGTTTCAATTTCCCTAACTCGACAAGGTTTCAATTCCAATATGGTGCGATTGAGAGTGCGCAAGGATATTAAGGACTGGACGACCGCCCGAGTTTCAATTCCAATATGGTGCGATTGAGAGCGACTAAGGAAGAAGAGTTCAAGCCGTCAAAAAGATGTTTCAATTCCAATATGGTGCGATTGAGAGGAATGTATCTCCGGGTAATACCTCCTGACAAAGTACGTTTCAATTCCAATATGGTGCGATTGAGAGGCTTATGATTGTCCTGAATTTTTAGGTGGTATGTCTGGTTTCAATTCCAATATGGTGCGATTGAGAGAAGCAGGAAAATCGGGAATAGTTGCTTCATCATCACGTTTCAATTCCAATATGGTGCGATTGAGAGGCAGAGCTATACCGATTGACCCAGCGAGAGAGGGCTTGTTTCAATTCCAATATGGTGCGATTGAGAGAGAAGCACCGCCCTGCACAAGGGCAGCTCCTATTAAGTTTCAATTCCAATATGGTGCGATTGAGAGTCAGCCCCCCTCGTCGTCTGTTCCTTCTGTGAGCAGTTTCAATTCCAATATGGTGCGATTGAGAGTCACTATCATATTGTTCTGTTTGGTATGCCTGATTTTGGTTTCAATTCCAATATGGTGCGATTGAGAGCTGCTAATAAGCAAAATGCTGATGCGGGAAAGACGAGTTTCAATTCCAATATGGTGCGATTGAGAGAGAGAAGAGTACGGAGTATTGGAATCTAAATAAGCAAGTTTCAATTCCAATATGGTGCGATTGAGAGTATTTCATCCTCGAGTGCTATGAACGCGCAAGACGAGTTTCAATTCCAATATGGTGCGATTGAGAGTAAACTTCTTCTCTGGAAAAGGAATTGGAGGTAATAAGTTTCAATTCCAATATGGTGCGATTGAGAGCCGTCAAAAATACCAGTTATTTCCCTTATTAACAAAGGGTTCTTGCTACAGAAGAATTCGTTTTTTTGTGTCTTAAAGTTGTCGAAGTGCATTTGTAGAGTACTACCGAGACTATGACGACTTAGTTATCTGCTTAACAATCAAATATTTCAAAGATCGCCTAAGGTTCTTTTGTAGAACTGTTTTTTTCTTTCCCTTACTTCGACAAGCCAACCGAGTTTAATCAGAGAAAAACATCAGTGGAGCATCGTTCCTTACCGATTATTTCTTTTTCTAACCAACGTTCTTGTCTTGATGCAAAGATAATGAGACTATCCTCTCTTTTGTCCATTAGCTTTTGGGCTAATCCTTTCAGCTCGAGAAGTTTGACTTCGGATATCTCACCTTCAAAAATAGAGTTCTGAATCCAGTTTAGGTATTTGCGACACAACTTTAGCATTTTGCCAACTCGCTTTTCTCCTATGTCATATACGAGTATGATATACATTACCAATACATTTTGAAGGGTTTATATTCTTCTATATCAAGTATATCCTTGACAATTTTATAGCACTCAAGTTTGACGAGATGTCTATAACTTACTGAGCGACCAAGTTTTCTATGTTGGATAGTTTCATTTAGTCTATCTTCAAAAGCTTGTATGAATAACTTTTTCCCAGAAGGGTTCAGAATACATTTATTCAATTGCTTGTCGAAGTGTCTTTCTTGTAATATTTGTTTGTTGAGGACTTTGAAAATCGTTCGATCAACCAAGATAGGTTTGAACACTTCCGAAATATCTAAACATAGAGAGTATCGTCTTTCTCCTGGACTATGCAGAAAACTTATTGTGGGATTCAGCTGTGTTTGATGAATTGCTTTTAAGCATAACGTGTAGCATATCATATTTCCGAATGAGATGAGAGCATTTACCTCGTTTTGCGGTGGTTGTTTGCTCCTTATTCCCATTTGAAAGTCGTTTATGATAAGGCTAAAAGCACTGTAATAGGTCTGTTTGATATTGCCCTCAAGTCCCATTAACTCTTCAATAGTCTTCGTCTCCTTCAGTACTGATACATATTTGTTGATCTGTTCTATTACGGGGAGTAGATCTTTACCTCGATTGTTGTAATAGGCTAGATTCTTCTGCATGTTGAAAGCGGCTCCAGAGATAAATTTTTGAGCAAGCTGGAGCCGTTTCTTTTTATTCTTGTGAGTTGAGACTTGAGCTAAAAGCATTTTCCCAGATAGAAGGAAATCGCGGGGCATAAATGAACCTGTATAGTTCTCGTAGTAGTCAAAGAAGTGTATGGGAATGTCATTGCTTCCAAGAAAATTGAATAGGCTACTGTTGGCCCTTAGAGAGCCAAAAACGTAGAATTCACTCACTGATTCAACTGGGATGTAACGGGCTTGTCCAATTTGCTCATTACCATTTTCATTTTCTTCAGTTGGCACGAAGCGCAGAGTATTGTCTTTCCTTGACAATTCTCCGGGATTAAATAAATAGTATGTCTTTTTCATAGTTCTTCTCCAGAAAAACAAAATTCATAGTAGCTGCATCTTTTGCAAATCGAGGACTCAATTGGAGGAGGGCATTGTTCTTGATTGATGAGTTGTTGAATTTCAATCTCTATTTTCTTGATTTTCTCTCTATCTACATCAGAGAGTAAGACCTCTTCTTTTTTTCTCAAAGAGGGATATTCCAATATTCCGATTGCTCCAAATATTCCATTCTGTTCCAATACATACAAGTAATAGAGTAGTTGAAGGCGATGTGCTGGTGAGATCTTGTTGGATTTTTTGATTTCATGAACAACTTTGTTTTTGGCATCATAAAAATCGATTTTGATTCCATCCAGCTGTAGCTCTTCGTATTTTTCTGCTCGCTGAGGGTATGCCGTTTCATGGATTAATTTCCCTTCATAGACCAAATCAGAAGTGTGCTCCATGGTGATTCCACCTGAAAATAACCATAGTTTCCTACGGCAAACTTGGTAGTAGTTAAAATGTGTCCCGGTGATGAACATAGCTGTAGTGTTGTAGAAATGTTTCTTGTAATCCTTTTCTTTGGTTCTATTGCGAACTTTTCCAAGCGAAGTCCAATTGAAGCATCCAATCGTATGTTTTCCTTACTCTTTCTTTACGAGGATCATAGTCGATATTCATAGGGCGAAAGGATAGGTTATAGAATTCGTGATGTGATTTTTGACACCTCCTATACGAGAATGGCCTCTTGTACATTGCGGGGGAGTGACTGGAATTTTCTTTTTTTTGTTACGATCTCTCTTGTAGTTTTTTTGCTATGGCGAACTCTTTTTTCCTGATAGAGGAGCTTTAATTCAATAACTTTTGGGAGGATCATATAGGGTCTCCCTCGGAAAATAGTTTGTTTCTAACTCCTCGTCTGCGGTGAAGTTAAAAAAGATCGTCAATATATCCACTCTTTTGTTCTGAGAAGGCCTTTTTTAATTGTTTTAAAAATGTTCCTTTTTTATCCAGCAACGGAAGAAGTAGGCATTGTGCGATCTTGTGAAAGATTTCTCTTCTTTTGTTTGTTCGTGACTGATGTGTGAAAGATCCACGGCATCAAATTCGGAAGCTATTAGAAGTGGATGAAATTTTCCTCCTTAATGAACATCTGGTATATGGTTATTCTTTGGTATCTTTGTTGCGCTCAATGGGGAATCCCCAGGGGAGCATTTGCAAGAGATAAGTTTGTAAGTAATAAATAATAACCAAACAAAAACAAAGCAATTCATTATGAAGAAGCACAATTTCTATGCAGGGCCTTCTATCCTGAATGAAAAAGTGATCAAAGCTACAGCTGATGCTGTGTTGGATTTTGCCGGTACTGGCCTTTCTTTGCTGGAGGTATCTCACCGTGGTAAAGAATTTGATGCTGTGATGGCTGAGACGAATCAGCTTTTCAAGGAGCTGTTAGATATCCCAGCAGAGTATGAAGTCGTGTTTGTTGGAGGCGGTGCTAGTATGCAGTTCTGCATGGTTCCGTACAACATGCTCCGCACAAAAGCTGCTTACCTCGATACAGGTACTTGGGCTAGCAAGGCAATCAAAGAAGCCAAATTGTTCGGTGAAGTAGATGTTGTTGCTTCCTCCAAGGATAAAAACTATAGCTACATCCCCAAAAACTACACTATAGCGGATGATGTGGATTATTTCCACTATACATCCAATAACACCATTTATGGTACGGAAATTCGTAAGGATCCGGATGTAAAGGCTCGTCTTATCTGCGATATGTCTTCGGATATCTTTAGCCGTCCTATCGATATCAGCAAGTATGATATCATTTATGGTGGTGCACAGAAGAATCTTGCTCCTGCCGGTGTTACATTTGCTATTGTACGTAAGGATGCATTGGGCAAGGTTGAACGTCCCATCCCCACAATGTTGAAGTATAGTACACACATAGAAAAGGATTCTATGTTCAACACTCCTCCTGTACTTCCCATTTACTCTGCATTGCAAACCCTCAAATGGTATAAGGAAATGGGAGGAGTGAAAGCCATGCAAAAGCTAAACGAGGAAAAGGCTGCTATTCTTTATAACGAAATTGATCGCAACCGTCTCTTCGTAGGTACAGCTGCAGAGGAAGATCGCTCTTTGATGAATGTATGCTTTGTGATGAAGGAAGAATACAAAGAGCTGGAAGCTGCATTTGCTGACTTTGCGATCAAAGAACGTGGCATGATGGGTATCAAAGGACACCGTTCTGTAGGTGGTTTCCGTGCTTCTTTGTATAATGCTATGCCTAAGAGCAGTGTAGAAGCTCTCGTGGCTGCTATGCAGGAATTTGAAAAGAAACACTAATTCTTTCTCTTAATGTAGGGGTAGGGTATATCATTGATATGTCCTTCCCCTATTCTTTTTTTGTGTATGACTTAACTTCTCAAGCGTGTTGGTGATAGATAGACACCATAGAAGAATTTGAAGTCATCTTCTTGATAACAGAAAAACCATCACAACTAAATTATCTTCAAATGGCAAAAATATTGATTGCTACCGAAAAGCCTTTTGCTCCGGTAGCCGTAAATGGTATCAGAGAGATCATCGAAAAGGCTGGTTTTGAATTGACTTTGCTCGAAAAGTATACGGAGAAATCGCAGCTCCTCAATGCCGTGGCTGATGTGGATGCTATTATTGTTCGTTCTGATATTGTAGACAACGAAGTTTTTGATGCCGCCAAAAATCTAAAAATCGTGGTGCGTGCCGGTGCCGGATATGACAATGTTGACTGTGCTGCTGCTACTGCTCACAACGTTTGTGTGATGAATACACCGGGGCAGAATTCGAATGCCGTAGCTGAGCTCTGTATTGGAATGCTGATATATGGCTTGCGCGGGATGTTTAATGGAGCCAGTGGCAATGAACTGAAAGGTAAAAAGGTGGGTATCTTGGCCTACGGACATATCGGTAAGTTGGTGGCTGAGTATTGCAAGGCCTTTGGTTGTGAAGTATACGCATATCATCCTCGTCGTACAGATGAGCAGATCCAAGCCGATGGCGTAATCCCTGTACATTCTCAACAAGAGCTTTTTGAAAAATGTCAGATTGTATCAGTGCATACACCTTCTCGCCCTGAAAACAAAGGTTGCGTGAACTATGAATGTATGAGTAAGATGCCAGCAAAAGCCATTATCTTGAATTCTGCTCGCAAGGAAGTTTTTAACGAAGAGGATTTGGTACGTATCATGAAAGAACGTACTGATATGAAGTATCTGACTGATATACAGCCCGCTTGTCATGATAAGATGTGCGAACTTTTTGAAGGTCGTTACTATGCAACTCCCAAGAAGATGGGAGCTCAGACAGCTGAAGCTAATATCAATGCCGGGTTAGCTGCTGCCGAGCAAATCGTGAAGTTCATCAAGAATGGTGATGAAACTTTCCGAGTAAATTAAAATCAACCTTGCAAAAAAGATTGTACAATGGCAATAATCAAACCTTTCAAAGGGATACGCCCGCCTCGTGAGCTTGTTACGGAAGTTGCATCTCGCCCATACGATGTGCTTAACAGTGATGAAGCTCGCAAAGAAGCAGAAGGCAATGAAAAGTCTCTTTACCACATTATCCGTCCTGAAATCGATTTCCCGGTAGGTACAGATGAGCATGAGCCCAAGGTGTATGAAAAAGCAGCCGAGAACTTCCAAATGTTTCAGGACAAGGGCTGGCTTGTGCAGGATGGCAAGGAGAACTACTACGTCTATGCACAGACTATGAATGGAAAGACACAGTATGGTCTGGTTGTATGTGCTTATGTGGAAGATTACATGAATGGTGTGATTAAGAAACATGAGCTTACGCGCAGAGACAAGGAAGAGGACCGCATGAAGCATGTGCGTGTCAATAATGCCAATATCGAGCCGGTATTTTTTGCATATCCCGAAAATACAGAGTTGGATAAAATAGTAAGAAAGTACACTGCTCGCGAACCCGAATACGACTTTGTTGCTCAACTCGATGGCTTTGGTCACCATTTTTGGGTGGTAGATGAGGAGGCTGACATACAGCGTATCACAGAGCTTTTTGCCCAAATGCCAGCTCTCTATATAGCTGATGGCCACCATCGATCGGCTGCTGCTGCCTTGGTGGGAGCCGAGAAAGCCAAACAGAATCCCAATCATAAGGGAGATGAAGAGTACAACTACTTTATGGCTGTTTGTTTCCCTGCCGATCAGCTTACTATCATTGACTACAACCGTGTTGTAAAGGATCTCAATGGCTTGAGCGACGAAGAGTTTCTTGATAAGCTGACATCTCACTTCACGGTAGAGTGCAAAGGTGAAGCAATCTATCATCCTGCTGGTTTGCACAATTTCTCTCTTTATCTTTCCGGAAAGTGGTATTCTCTCACAGCTAAGCCCGGTACTTACGATGACAACGACCCCATAGGGGTGCTGGATGTGACTATCAGCTCTAATCATATTCTCGATGAAATACTGGGAATCAAGGATTTGCGTTCGGATAAGCGCATAGATTTTGTAGGTGGTATTCGTGGATTGGAAGAGCTTAAGCGTCGTGTGGATAACGGAGAAATGCGTGTAGCTCTTGCTCTTTATCCTGTATCAATGAAACAGTTGATTGACATTGCTGACACAGGCAATATCATGCCTCCGAAGACGACTTGGTTTGAGCCGAAGTTGCGTTCAGGACTTGTGATACACAAGTTGAGCTAAGCGACGTTTGAATAATTAACCGAATAGGGAAAGAGGGTGTGCTTCAAAAAGCGCACCCTCTTTCTGCTTTTAGTCGAAATTATAGTTGTTTGCATCTCAATATGTTGGTATTTATTGGATGTTTGCATGATGTCTGTTTGTATGGTTTTGAGTAGCTTTGGGGATGTTGAAAGAAAGAAGATACAATGGGTAAGATAATCTCTCTGGCTAATCAGAAAGGGGGAGTCGGGAAGACGACTACTTCGATCAATCTGGCTGCTTCTTTGGCGACTTTGGAAAGAAAAGTCTTGTTGATAGACATGGATCCTCAGGCCAATTCTACTTCTGGATTGGGGCTTGATGTTTCGGCCGGTCAGCCTACTATATATGAGTGTCTTAGTGGAAGTTCTTGTGTGAGCGATACTATATTGCCCGGTCCGGTAGAAGGACTGTGGGTTCTGCCCTCTCATATTGATTTGGTAGGAGCTGAGATCGAATTGCTCGAATTAGAGGAACGCGAGTATGTTTTGAAACGATGTCTGGCCCCTGTCGTAGATCAGTATGATTATATCCTTATAGATTGTTCGCCTTCGTTGGGTCTGATTACAGTAAATTCTCTGGTTGCCTCGGACTCCGTTATTATTCCGGTACAGTGCGAATATTTTGCACTGGAAGGCATTGGTAAGTTGCTCAAGACAATCGGGATTATCCGGGAACGCCTTAACCCTCATCTGGAGGTGGAGGGCTTTTTACTCACCATGTACGATTCGCGTACTCGCCTAAACAATCAGATCTATGAAGATGTCAAACGACATTTCTCTTCTTTGGTCTTCAATACAGTAATACAGCGTAATATCAAACTGGGTGAAGCTCCCAGTCACGGTCTACCTGCTTTATTGTACGACGCTGATAGCCGAGGTGCAATTAACCATATGCAACTGGCTGTGGAATTGATAAACAAACACAAGAAGAAACAAGCATGAGCAAGAAGTTCCCCCAAAAAGCTTTGGGCAGGGGGTTGGACTCACTGTTACAATCCGAACCTGTAGGTTCTTCCTCTATCTCAGAAATAGAAATAAGTCGAATCAAACCCAATCCTGATCAGCCTCGTAGGACTTTTGATACAGAGTCTTTGGAAGAACTTGCAGCCTCAATCAAGGCAATAGGATTGGTGCAACCGATTACCCTGAGAAAAGTGGGTAATATGGAGTATTTGATCATTTCGGGAGAGCGTCGTTGGCGTGCGTCCCAAATGGCTGGCCTTTCTACTATCCCTGCCTATATCCGTACGGCTGAGGATGAGACGATAATGGAGATGGCTCTTGTGGAAAATATCCAGAGAGAAGATCTCAATCCTATCGAAGTTGCTTTAGCCTACCAGAACCTGTTGGAAGGCTACCACATGACTCATGAAGAACTGGGCAATAGATTGGGAAAGAAAAGAGCTTCCATTAGCAATTATTTAAGATTGCTCAAGTTGCCGGCAGAGGTGCAACTTGGTCTTACTCAGCGAAAAGTCGATATGGGGCATGCCAGAGCCTTGCTGCACTTATCGGATCCAGAGCTACAGATAGCCCTCTATGCGCAGATATTGGAACGAGGATTGAGTGTACGTCAGGTGGAAGAAATGGCTCGTGAGATAGAATCCGGAGCATCTCAACCTTCTACTACAACTCCTAAGGAGAGACCTGCCAATCGCCCTCATTCTCCGTTTGCTGATTTGGCCAATCATTTGTCTTCTGTGTTCAAGACAGATGTGAAAGTGCAAACCACAACTAAAGGAAAAGGGAAATTGACAATTGCTTTTGACAATGAAGAGGAGCTGGAGCGTATCATGCTCTTGCTGGAAAATATAAGTAGATAGTATATCTCTAATGAGTTATTCGACTTTCATAAACAATCCCTTTCGCAAGCCACTCCTTTTGCTGTTCAGCTTGGTTGTATTGCTGTGTTTCTTTGGCTTTCCCTCCCATGCTGTATCTCATTCTTCTTTTGAGATAGGTCTGTTTGAGTCGAAAAATTTAGATCCTCTCTCGTATAATTTCGGAACAAGAGATTCTTTGGCTTCTTCCTTTTCTTCTGAAATTGTCCGACCTACTTTTTCGGTGAATCGATCACGTTATCCCAACTCTAAAATTGCAATACTCTGTTCTGCCATCTTACCGGGTGGAGGCCAGATCTATAACCGAAAATATTGGAAGCTCCCGATTGTTTGGGGAGCCGCTGCCACTTGTGCCTACGCTATTCTGTGGAATAATGATACATATACGGATTATGTGCAGGCTTTCAAAGATTACACCGGACCCGACCCTCTTGCCCATACTTCATGGCAGGACTATTTGCCATTCAATGCCAAGCCGGAAGAGTATTTAAATAATCCGCAGTTGAAAGATCGCTTGCGCAGAGGTATGGATACCTATCGGAGACAGAGAGACCTAAGCATAATAGCTGCCCTTGGTATTTATTTGCTCAACATATTGGATGCCTATGTAGATGCTGAACTATACCGCTTTGACATAAGCCCCGACTTGTCTATGCAGATACAGCCGAGTTTGGGAAGTTCTTCTTTTGAAGGCTTTCGGTGTGGTCTTGCTTGTCGATTTAGTTTTTAATAATCATATCTTTTCCTTTTTTGTGCCTACTTCTAAATACCATGTCCGCCTGACTATTGTTTTTATCATATCCGCTCTTGCTGTTTTTTTCTCCCGACAGGAAGCCCGTGCTTCTGATTCCGATTCCATCCGGGATGTGGGACAAGATTTGCCGAGCGAACATATTTCTCTGCCTAATAGCCTCGATGAGGAGTTGGAGCAACTCTTGGAGTTGTGGCTCAAAGGCTACTCACGTCGCACACAATCCGGCAGGTCTCTTAGACCATGTCAAGATGATGAGCGTACTGTTATTCCTACGACTCCGGACTCTGTGTATATTGATCGATTGAGTAAACTTCCAACTGTGATACCCGTAACTTTCAATCCTGTCGTCAAGGATTGTGTTGAGTTGTATGTCGAGCGACGCAGATCTTTGCTACGTTCGATGCTTACCTTGGGTGATCTCTATTTCCCGCAGATAGAAGAGGCCTTGGATAAGCATGGCCTACCTACTGAGCTCAAATATCTTACTATCGTAGAGAGTGCACTCAATCCCACTGCTGTTTCGCCAGCTGGAGCTTCCGGCTTGTGGCAATTTATGTTGGCTACGGCTAAGATATATGGACTTACGGTAAATAGCTTGATCGATGAGAGACTTGACCCTAAAAAGAGTACTGAGGCTGCTTGTCGCTATCTCAAGGATATGTACCAAATATATGGAGATTGGCTCCTCGTTATTGCCTCATATAACTGTGGGCCTGGAAATGTTAATAGGGCAATCCGCTCTGCAGGTGGGAAAGCAAACTTTTGGGCCATTTACCCGTATTTACCTAAGGAGACCCGACGTTATGTACCTCTTTTTATCGGGGCATACTATGCTATGCATTATCATAGTGAACACAATATTTGCCCTCGTGAAATGGGTGTACCCTTAGCTACTGATACTTTGATGTTGCGTCAGATAGTAGATTTTAAGCGTATTGAGCAACTCTCCGGAGTACCGGAGTCTGATCTCAAACTTCTGAATCCACAATATCGCAGAGGGATTGTTCCCGGGCATATTCGACCATATCCCATTTTGCTCCCTATGTCAGCTGCTTCAGCCCTTGATAAGCAGAGGGATTCTCTCTGTTCTCCTGATTTGAATATGAAGAGAGAAGGTCTGGAGCAGCATATTGTGGAAGTGGGAGACAGATCTGCGAGCAAATATCATAGGGTACGTAAAGGGGATACTTTGGGGCATATAGCTCGTACTTATGGAACTTCTGTTCAGAAGTTAAGACGACTAAATGGAGTAAGAGCTGGACGGTTGAAACCGGGAATGAGAATACGGGTACGCTAAAAGCCCCCAAGCTTCAGAAGTAGATCAAAGATGAGATAAAAAGAGAGAAAGAGCTCCTTTCAATCCTAAGGACAGGGCCGAGAAAGGGATGGTGGCGTCTGACATTTTTGTACCTCCGAAGGGAATCGAACCCTTATCTTAGGTTTAGGAAACCCACGTTCTATCCGTTGAACTACAGAGGCGCCTTTCCTTAACAGCTTTGCGAAAGTACAAAAAAGCAATGACTCTGTGTGTCCTTTTCGACATTTTGAACCTGCAATTTGGAAATCGCTCCCAAATTGTACGCTAAGATGAATTCCGGACAAAGGGCTAAATCTGCCAGTGTAAACCTTTTGAGAAGTCTGAGTCGACAGGTGTAAACCCGAAACAGAAGTAAGAAAAGAGTGCATAAACATCTAATAAATTCAAGCACGCCCACTGTCAACTTTTTCAGTACAAATCAGTGTTTCCGAAAGTAATACAATCTACCTCCAAAAGTGACGAGAGATTTTGAGAGACTATCGAGAGAATATTTTCATAACCTCATAACACACGTCAAACCATTCACATAATACACGAAAAACTTATGCGCAGTACATTCAAAATCCTATTCTACATCAATAAGAATAAAGTCAAAACAGACGGCACGACGGGCGTCCTTTAGGATGAGACAGCTTCAGGCGTCTCTACTGTTTTTCTGTATCAGTTCTATTGCTTGTTCCAATTGCTCGGCAAGACTTAGAGAGGCATCTATCCAATGAATATGAAGTCCTCTTCTTTCCATTCCTCGAAACCAGGTCATTTGCCTTTTAGCAAATTGGTGTATAGCTGTTTCAAGTTGGCTCACCATATCAGAGTAGGGGAGTTGCCCGATGAGATGCAGAGTTAAGTATTTGTATTCAAGACCATAATAAATAAGATCTTCAGCGTTAATACCACTGTTAAGTAACTTTTGGACCTCATCGAGCATGCCTTCGTTTAGTCGCTGTGTGAGCCTTTGAGATATGCGAGAACGTCTTAATTCTCGGCTCACAGAAGTACCAAGAATGACTGAAGGGATGGGAGGATAGACTTTCTCTTCTATTTGCTTTTGTCTGTGTATATAATCAGCTATTTCTATGGCTCGTATGGTACGTCTCTCGGTGTCCAGATCTGTTGTATTGTGCAGTGGTCCGTAGGAAGCAAGTATATCTTTCAGTTCTTTTGCACTGAGGCCAGATAATTTTTCTCTCAAGCCAGGATTGACAGGAACTTCAGGCAGATGATACCCCTTGAGTACTGCTTCTATGTATAGTCCTGTACCTCCGCATAGGATAATCGGTTTCCCTTTCTCCTTAATTTGATGATAGGCATGGTGGAAGTCCCTCATATAGCAATGTAGGTTGTACTTCTCACCAGCTGGCAGTATGTCTATGAGATGGTAGGGAATTTTTGTTCCCTCCACCTCATAGTCGGCTAAATCCTTGCCTGTGCCCAGATCCATTCCTCGGTATACCTGCCTGCTGTCTGCACTAATAATCTCCGCTCCTAAAAGGTGTGCTAATCGGGAGGCTAAAGCAGTTTTGCCTGAAGCTGTCGGGCCGAGTATGGTGATCATCAGATGCTCTATTAACCTCTTTCTTTTAATATCACATCATGGGCTCCACCCTCTACGATGCTGGTACTGGAGACGAGTGTTATTTTCGCATTGGCTTGCAAATCGGCTAAGGTAGTTGTTCCACAGCTACACATTGTGGCTCTGATTTTTCCCAGTGTAGTAGCCAAATTATCTTTCATTTTGCCTGCGTAGGGGACGTAACTATCTACCCCTTCTTCAAACTTGAGGTTCTCTTGTCCTCCACTGTCATACCGTTGCCAGTTTCTAGCTCTGAAAGATCCTTCTCCCCAATACTCTTTGACAATGTTATTTCCCAGTTTCATTTTTTTTGTGGGAGATTCATCGAAACGAGCAAAATAACGCCCCATCATCAGAAAATCTGCTCCCATGGCAAGAGCTAAGGTCATATGATAATCATGCACGATACCACCATCGCTACAAATGGGAATATATATACCGGTTTCTTCGTAGTAGCGATTTCGTTCTTTGGCAACTTCGATGATTGCTGTTGCTTGCCCACGACCTATTCCTTTCTGTTCTCGGGTGATACAGATAGAACCACCACCGATACCAACTTTGATAAAGTCTGCCCCGGCTTCTACCAAATAACGGAAACCCTCTCCATCTACAACATTACCGGCTCCAATAGGTAAGCGGTCTCCATACTGTTCCTTTACCCATTTGATAGTATTTCTTTGCCATTCGGAATAGCCATCGCTGGAATCGATACACACAATATCCACTCCGGCTTCTACCAGAGCAGGCACTCTCTCTTGATAGTCGCGAGTATTGATACCGGCCCCAACCAATAAGGTTTTGTTTTCTTTGTTGGATAGCTCCAGAGGATTTTCTTTGTGACTGTCGTAGTCTTTTCGGAAAACGAAGTAAATCAGTCGACCTCCTTCATCTATGATGGGTAGGGTATTGAGTTTGTGTTCCCATATGATGTCATTAGCTTCACTGAGCGAGATCCCTAATTTTCCGTAAGTGAGCCGTTCAAAGGGAGTCATGAAGTCTTCGATCTTCTTGTCGAGAGGGTCTGTACTAAGGCGATAATCTCGACTCGTTACTATTCCCATTAACTTACCATTGGGTGTTCCATCTGCAGTAATCCCTATGGTGGAGTGTCCGGTTTTTTGCACAAGCCGAAGCACATCGGCTAAGGTATCATGGGGAGTCAGATTAGAATCGCTTGTCACAAAGCCGGCTTTGAACTTCTTCACTTTTCGCACCATCTCTGACTGAGACTCGATCGTCTGTGAGCCGAAAATAAAGGACAAACCACCATTCCGAGCTAATTCTATGGCCAAAGTATCGTTGGACACAGATTGCATAATGGCTGATACGAAGGGGATATTGAGCTTGATTTTTGGTTCTTGTCCTTTGGCATATTTTACCAAGGGAGTTGCGAGAGAGATATTGTCGGGAGTGCATTCACTTGTCGTAAGACCTGGTATAAAGAGGTATTCGCCGAAGGTCCGAGATACCTCATTGATGAATTTAGCCATATGATAGGGATAGTTGGTAAGAGGTTCTTATTTGTATTCGTTCCAGCTTTTGATGCGTATATCGTCCAATCCTATTTTGCAGAAAGCATGAATAAAGGCTGAAGCCAAACGCGCATTTGTGATGAGAGGGATATTTAGGTCTATGGCAGCTCTCCTCAGTTTGTATCCATTGGTTAGTTCTCCGGCGGTAAGATTTTTGTTGATGTTCACCACCAGCTCTATCTCTTTCTTGTGTAGTAGGTCAAGTGCTTGTGGTTGTCCTTCTTCGCTTGGCCAATAGACTCTGGTAGAAGGGATATTATTTTCTGCCAAAAAACGATGGGTACCATCTGTGGCGTATAACTCATATCCTTTCTCTATGAGTAACTGAGTTGCCTCCAACAAATCGACTTTCTGTTTGTATCCTCCAGTTGAGAGGAGAATCTTTTTCTGGGGCAGACGGTAGCCAACAGAGAGCATAGACTTTAATATTGCTTCATCCGTATCATCGGCTATACAGCCCACTTCTCCGGTAGAGGTCATATCTACACCAAGTACTGGGTCTGCCTTCTGCAATCTGGTGAAAGAGAACTGCGAAGCTTTGATTCCCACATAGTCGAGATCAAATTCATTCTTCGATGGTCGTTCCACGGGGAGACCCAACATGACTCTTGTAGCCAGATCTATAAAGTTGATTTTGAGTACTTTGCTCACGAAGGGGAATGAACGCGAAGC
The DNA here is from genome assembly GCF_900476255.1 of Porphyromonas crevioricanis. Taxonomy (NCBI): domain Bacteria; kingdom Pseudomonadati; phylum Bacteroidota; class Bacteroidia; order Bacteroidales; family Porphyromonadaceae; genus Porphyromonas; species Porphyromonas crevioricanis. The sequence continues at coordinate 1,783,737 of NZ_LS483447.1, read as the reverse complement.
CCGTAAATTACATTCAATAACCTTGATAGAATTTCCTTTGGCCAAGAACTGGATATTGAATGGGCCACTGATCTTCAGTGCTGTGGCAATTTGTTTGCTGATACGTTTGATCCGCCTAACGGTTTCTACATACAACTTTTGTGCAGGGAACTGGATTGTAGCGTCTCCAGAATGCACTCCGGCGAACTCTATATGTTCGCTTATTGCATACACGATGATCTCTCCGTTTTTGGCCACAGCATCCATTTCTATTTCTTTGGCCCCTTCTATAAATTGGCTTACTACCACCGGGTGCTGCTTAGATACATTAGCCGCAAGCTCCAAGAAGCGATGCAATTCTCCCTCATTGGAGCAGACATTCATTGCTGCACCGGAGAGTACATAGCTGGGGCGTACCAAAACTGGGAACCCTACCTCTTTGATAAATTCGTCTATATCGGCAAGTGAGCTCAGCTCTTTCCAGCGAGGCTGGTCTATGTGCAGGCCATCCAGCATTGCCGAGAATTTGTGCCGATCTTCTGCATTATCTATGCTTTGGGCTGTTGTTCCTAAAATGGGAACTTGCTCAGCATCCAAGCGCATCGCCAGAGTGTTGGGTATTTGTCCTCCGGTAGAGACGATCACTCCGTGTGGGTTCTCCAATTCGAGAATATCCATTACTCTCTCGAATGTGAGTTCGTCAAAATAGAGCCGATCGGAAATATCGTAGTCCGTACTTACCGTTTCCGGATTGTAGTTAATCATCACCGATCGCCAACCATTTTTGCGTATTGTTTGTAGAGCGTTTACCCCACACCAGTCGAACTCTACAGAGCTACCGATGCGGTAGGCTCCGGAGCCAAGCACTACAACAGAGTTGAAATCCTGCTGGCACTCAATATCGTGTGTCGTACCATTGTAGGTGAGATAGAGATAATTTGTTGCTGCAGGAAATTCGGCTGCTAATGTGTCGATACGTTTGACAACGGGCAGAATTCCCGACTGTTTGCGTCGACACCGTACATCATTTGTTTTTTGCTCCATCTCCGAAGCTTCGCTCTTGTAGATTGCTCTTGCAATTTGAAAGTCGGAGAAGCCCATTTGTTTAGCTCTGCGTATCAAGTCATCGGATACATCCTCTAAGCAGCTCGAAGATTCCAGCTCTTCTGCTGTTTGGACTATGCCGTACAATTTGTGGAGAAACCAGCAATCAATCTTTGTCAGTTCGTGTATTTTATCTACAGAATAACCCTGCCTGAAAGCCTTGCTAATGACAAAGATTCGGGAGTCGGTGGGTTCTCTTAGGGCTTGGTCTATGTCCGGAATGGTAAGTTCTTTGTTTCCAACAAATCCATGCATACCCTGCCCAATCATGCGCAATCCTTTTTGGATAGCCTCCTCAAAGTTGCGTCCGATAGCCATTACTTCACCCACAGACTTCATGCTGCTACCGAGCAGATGAGATACTCCATGGAATTTGCCGAGGTCCCAACGAGGAATTTTGCAAACGACATAGTCGAGTGCAGGCTCAAAAAAGGCGGGAGTGGTGCGGGTAACGCTGTTTTTTATCTCAAAAAGACCATATCCCAACCCCAATTTTGCTGCAACAAAGGCCAGTGGATAGCCCGTAGCTTTGGAGGCCAAGGCTGAAGAGCGGGAGAGACGAGCGTTTACTTCGATGACTCTGTAGTCTTCGCTTTCCGGATCCAATGCATATTGTACATTGCACTCACCTACGATCCCGATGTGTCTGATAATCCGGATAGACAGCTCGCGCAGTTTGTGATATTCACTGTTGGTGAGTGTTTGAGAAGGAGCGATCACGATACTCTCTCCGGTATGAATACCAAGAGGGTCGAAGTTTTCCATGTTGCAGACAGTGATACAGTTGTCATAGGCATCACGCACCACTTCATATTCGATCTCCTTCCATCCCTTGAGGCTCTTTTCTACCAATACCTGTGGGCTGAAGCTAAAGGCCTTTTCGCATAGTTGGTCAAGCTCTTCCTGATTATCGCAAAATCCGCTGCCTAATCCTCCCAAAGCGTAAGCGGCACGAATGATTACAGGATACCCCAAGCGAAGGGCTGCTCTGCGGGCATCCTCTATGTTCTCCACAGCTTCGCTACGGATTGTCTTGACATCTATTTCGTTGAGCTTTTCTACAAACAGTTCCCTATCTTCTGTGTCAATGATGGCCTGTACGGGAGTCCCTAATACCTGAACGTTGTAGCGCTCCAAAATGCCTGATTTGTAGAGTTCTACACCACAATTGAGAGCCGTTTGTCCGCCGAATGCCAATAGTATGCCATCCGGTTTCTCTTTGCTTATTACTTTCTCTACAAAAAATGGGGTGACTGGCAAGAAATAGATTTGATCGGCTACCCCTTCCGAAGTCTGTACTGTAGCGATGTTCGGGTTTACAAGCACCGTTTCTATACCCTCTTCTTTGAGAGCTTTGAGGGCTTGTGAGCCGGAGTAGTCGAATTCTCCTGCTTCTCCTATCTTGAGAGCTCCGCTACCGAGCAAAAGCACTTTTTTTATTTTGCTTTTATCTACCATGGTCGTTGTTAAAGTTTTTTCTGTAAAAGTCCGTTTACTTTTTCCGCAAATGCCTCAGGAGCATCCATATAGAAGTAGGATGCGCTTCCGTTTTTCAAATTTAGTTTCACCTCTCCTTTTTTCTCATTGACGATTTCGACATTTCGATACTTATCTAATGCATACGGTTGGGTGAAACGTGTACCCCATGAAAAATGTGCAAACCGATATGTTTGCAGCTTTTCATCTATAATTATTTCGGAACGATGGAAAGAAAATATAAATGGTAGCAAGATACAGTTGATCCAAATAGGGTAAAAGTTCCGGTTCAAACCGATGGAATCCCAATGGATGTTCGATCCCAAGCCAATTATCCCGCAGGCCGGAAGAAGTATGATCAGAATTCTTAGGAGAATAACCGTTTTACTTTTGGGTGAGTACCCTTTTAGATAGTATCTCATCATGAGGTAAGAATTATAAAGAGCACAGAAATTCGTCAAAGATGAACATCGTATCTGTCGGCCCCCCACAAGCCTCGGGATGAAATTGAGTGGAGAAGAAAGGCTTGCTTTTATGGGAAATTCCCTCATTCGATCCATCGTTCAGGTTTGTGTAGAGCTCATACCAATCGGTTCCGAGAGAAGAGCTGTCTACGGCAAAGTTGTGATTTTGGCTGGTGATAAAGCACTCGTTGCTCCTTGTGCGTCTTACGGGCTGATTATGGCTATGGTGACCATGCTTTAGCTTGTATATCTTCCCTCCTGCAGCTAATGCCATTAGTTGATGTCCCATGCAAATACCCCAAATAGGTTTGTCCTGTTTGTAGGCTTTGCGAATATTATCGACAGTAATATTACAAACTTCCGGACTACCGGGTCCATTACTTATAAAAAGTCCTTCGTATTCCAGCTGGTGAAAATCATAATCCCAAGGAACTCTTATAACAGTTGTTTCCGAGGTGATCAGTTTGCGTATGATGTTTGCTTTTACTCCACAATCGACAAGCACGATGCGCTTTTTGCCCTGTCCGTAGGTAATCACTTCTTTTGTTGATACCTCTGCCACCAAATTTTGTCGAGAGGGTTCTGCAAAGGGAATACTTTCCTCTTTCTCATTATCGAAAATGATCTTGCCATTCATGGTCCCATACTCTCGGATATGTTTGGCCAAAGCTCTTGTGTCTATCCCGGCGATCCCCACAACTTTCTCCTCTTTGAGGTAGTCGGATAGGCTTTCTTGTGCATTCCAATGACTGTATTCTTGAGAATAGTCCGAGACGATAATCCCATTCATATGGATGCAGTCACTCTCCATGTACAAGGGGAGTCCATAGCTATCCTTTTCTCTGGAGGGAACACCATAGTTTCCGACCAGAGGATAAGTCATAACCATTATTTGCCCTTTATAGCTTGGGTCGGTCAGACTCTCATTGTAGCCATTCATAGCCGTGTTGAATACAACCTCGCCTGAGGTGGATTGTTCGTAGCCGAATGAGTAACCATCATACCGACTTCCGTCTTGTAAGATCAGGCTTGCTTTACGTACTGCTTGCATTGCTGTATTGTGAGTGGGTTTGTTTTTTTATGCTTTTTGGGGGGAGGAGAAGAGGAGAGGAGAGGAAATATCCTACTTGCGGAGGAAACTTTCTTCGTAGTAGTTTATGTATGCTTCGTTTACCAAATGTGCTCCGCCGGGGGTAGGAAAGTCGCCGGTGAAATACCAGTCCCCGGGATGCCCGGGGATTGCTGAGTGTAGGCCCTCGATACTTTGGTATACGATTTCTATTTCAGTCTGTACTTCTGAAGGACGTAGCAGATCAACAATTTTGTCTGAGATTTCTTTTGCAGAGAACGGTTTGTACAAAGACTTGACTACATTCGGGACGAACTCTTCCAATGGCTTTTTTTGCAGCTCCAAAGCCTCTTGGTAGGCTTTTCCGAGCAAACTCTCCATCTTTCGCTCCTGAATGAGAGCTACGGCCGCTTTGAAAGCGATAAACTCGCTCATTTTCCTCATGTCTATGCCATAATAGTCCGGATAGCGAATTTGAGGAGAGCTGGATACTACAACTATTTTCTTCGGATGTAACCTGTCTAATATCTTCAGGATGGATTGCTTTAGCGTTGTCCCTCGCACTATGCTGTCATCTATCACAACCAGATTGTCCACAAATGGAGTAACGCTGCCGTAGGTGATGTCGTAGACATGAGCAGCCAAATCTTCTCTTGATTTTCCTTCTGTGATGAAGGTTCGTAGCTTGATGTCCTTGATAGCGACTTTCTCGGTTCGTATTTGTCTGCCGATAATAGCTCGAATGGCTTCTTTGTCTTTTGTCTCCAAGGCTTGCAGCTTCTGTATCTTTTCCTCAGTAAGATATTCGGTCAACCCCTCCAACATCCCATAATAGGCCACTTCCGCTGTATTAGGAATGAACGAGAAGACAGAGTGATCCAAATCATAACCGATAGCCGTTAATATATCCGGGGTCAGGGCTCGACCGAGAGCTTTGCGCTCCTTGTATATATTCGAGTCGCTACCTCTGGAAAAATAGATCCGCTCGAAAGAACATGCCTTGTTGTCCAGTGCTGGCAATATCTGCTCTATGCGTGGGTTGCCTTGTTGATTGATCAGAAGGGCTTCTCCCGGCTTTAGCTCTACAATGTTTTCGGTCTGCACATTCATTACGGTTTGAATGACAGGTCGTTCTGAGGCCAAAACTACGATTTCGTCATCTATATAATAGAAAGCCGGGCGTATTGCTCTGGGGTCTCGTAGGGCATATTGCTCTCCGCTGCCCGTCATTCCGCACATCACATACCCTCCGTCCCAAAGAGGAGCTGCACTGGAAAGAACATTTTTCATCTCGATATTCTTCTCGATGAAATGTGTGATCTCCATACCTCTGTGGTGATGTTCGTCTTTACTGATGCGGAACAATCTCTCTACTTCTCGATCCAAACGATGACCCAATTGCTCCAGTAACACATGTGTATCACTTGTGATCCTCGGGTGTTGTCCTGTGGAGGTTATTTCGTCAAATATGGTTTTGACATTTGTCAAATTGAAGTTCCCACAAATAGCCAAGCATTTTGCCCTCCAGTTGGATCTGCGGATCATGGGGTGTACATAGGTGAGGCCCGATTTACCTGTGGTGCTGTAGCGAAGATGCCCCATATAGCATTCCCCGGCAAAGGGGATGCAGTCTTGGGCATAGCAGGCATCTTCCATCAAAGACTTGTCGAACTCACGAAAGTGCTTATGCACGCTGTCAAATATTTCCGTGATGGCATTGCTCCCCTCAGCCCGTTCTCTGAACAAGTATTCTTCACCCGGTTTGCTACGTAGTTTTACCACAGCCAGCCCCGCTCCTTCTTGTCCTCTATTGTGCTGTTTTTCCATGAGGAGGTAGAGCTTGTTGAGTCCATAGAGCCAAGAGCCGTACTTTTCTTGATAGTAAGGCAGAGGTTTCCGTAGCCGTATCATGGCTACACCGCATTCGTGCTTGAGAGATTCCATTGTATGATGATCTGTGCCATTATGCATACCGGGCTGCATCGGCACAAAAGCGTTTCGATGCAGCCCGGTTTTGTCGAGGCTTATTTCCTTTTTCGTTGTTGTCTTTGAAGCTCTTGCTGTTGCTTCTGGAGTTGTTCCATGCGAGCCACCCATTTGCTTTTTTTCTGTGGCCTCTTTTTGTTTTCTTCCATCTTAGCCAAGAGCTTTTCTTCATTGATGCCGAATCGGAAGAAAATATACTGCAATATCGTGATGAGAGTCGATATGAAGTAGTAGTAGCATAGGCCGGACGAATTGCTGTTGAAGAATACAAGGAACATCACAGTCATGATGTAGGGCATATACTTAAAGCCTGGCATCTGAGCCTGACCGGTAGAGCTTTGGCTCATCGTATACTTGGTGTAGATGACGTTGGTGATGGCCCACAGCAAACAAAACAAACTGATGTGATTGCCAAAGTAGGTGGAGATAATCGGTATGTGTACATCCCAAGACAGGATGGGGTCGTAGGTAGACAAGTCTTTTGCCCATAAGAAACTTTCCCCCCTGAGAAGTATGGATGTTGGGAAATACATATATAAAGCGATGAGGAAAGGCATTTGGAGTAGCATCGGCAAGCATCCGCTCATCGGGCTGGCTCCAGCAGCCCTGTAGAGGGACATCGTTTCCTGATTTCGCTTGAGCATCATGCTTTGTTCATTTCCCGGATATTTTGCATTGATGGCTTCCACTTGTGGTTTTAGAACTCTCATCTTGGCCTGAGACATATAGCTTTTGTAGGTCAGAGGAGACAAGAGAAGTTTGATCAGGATTGTGAGAAGAAGGATAATAATACCCCAATTGGATACAAAACCACTCAGGAAATTGACAGTCGGAATAATCAAGAACTGGTTGATCCAGCGGAATACGCTCGCACCCAAATATACCAGTTGATCCAACTCCAAGCTCTCTTTGTTTCCCGAGAGTTCCGCATCGTAGCCACGCAGCAAGTTGTAGTCATTAGGCCCAAGGAAGAGGGTAAATTCTGCTTGAGAGTTGTCGTTCACACTGAAGGGGAACGAGGTACGCATACTACATTCCTTGGTGTATTCGCTGTCCTCTGCAAATGTTTTGATCTCAAATATATTGTTCTCAAAAGCATCGTTGTCGGATATAAGTACTGTACTAAAGTATTTATCCTTGAATGCAATCCATCGAATAGGCTCCTTGATATTTTCTTTGGCTTCATTTTTGGTAGGCGAAAGACTTTCCATTTCACCTCCTCTGTACTTGTAGTATATGGAAGTGTACTGGTTTTCAAATTTCCATGACTTCTCCTGGGTGCGCATTTTTTGAGTCCATTCAAGATCTTGGAAACTCATATTTGCAGGCAGAAGCCTATTCAGCCCCTCTCCCCTGATAGAGATACCCAATCTGTAATCATTGCGAGGCAGTGTGTAGGTGATATCCATATGGGATAGACTGTCCACTGGCAGACGCATCGTGAGACTGGTATCGGAGGCATTGAGCACAGAGAAATAAAGATCCTCGGTATTTACCAATCTGTTATCTATGGTCAGAAGGGGAAGATTAACTCTTATATCCTCCTTGGCAAAGAGGTATAGAGGTTTGTCTTCCTGTGCCTTATATTGTAGCAGTTCGGCCTGTACGGGGGATCCCCCCTTTGTGTCGAAGGCAATGCTCAAAAGTTCATTTTTGAGAGTTATCTGACGAGATTCTCCAACAGAAACACCGGATAGGACTCCATACTTTTGCATTGTTGAGGAGGACAGAAGTACGGAGTCAGCCGAGAGGCTATCCATCGGCAGAGTTGTGGCTGGCGTCTGTTGTGCTTTTTGTGAAAGAGCAATGGTATCGCTCTGTGGAATGTTGTCTATTACCGGGAAAGTTTCTTCCGGTTTGTTCAGAATGCTGAAACCGATGATGATAGCACCGATCAGCAGCATTCCCCAAAGGGTATTCTTATCCATCGAGTGGGGTTGTTTGTTTTTTATTTGCTTTTGATAGCTGCCTTTATGAAGCTCAGGAATAATGGATTGGGATTAACCACCGTGCTATTGTATTCCGGATGGAATTGCACACCTATATAAAAGGGATGATCTTCCAACTCTACTGCCTCTACGAGACTGGTCTCCGGATTTTCCCCCACACAGGGCATTCCATTTTCCTCAAAGAGGTTGCGGTATTTGCTGTTGAACTCGAAGCGGTGACGATGACGCTCACTGATGAAATCCTTGCCATAAGCTTGAGCGATCTTGGATCCCTTACGCAAGACACAGTCATAAGCTCCCAGTCTCATGGAGCCTCCTAAGTCCGAAATCGTCTTTTGTTCCTCCATCAAGTCAATTACCTTGTCCTTGCAGTTGGGAGACATCTCGGAGCTGTGAGCTTCGGTAAGGCCTAATACATTGTGGGCAAACTCAATCACCATACATTGCATACCCAGACAAATCCCCAGAGTTGGGATCTTGTTGGTGCGAGTATACTTGAGAGCGGAGAGTTTCCCTTCGATGCCCCTTCCTCCGAAGCCCGGGGCAATGAGTACGCCATCCATGCCATGCAGCAACTCAGCTGCATTATCATCGTTGATTTTTTCGCTGTGTATAGAGACCAAATTGAGTTTGCGATTGTTGTATATGGCAGCCTGCAAAAGACTTTCATCGATAGATTTATAGGCATCCTGCAATTCCACATACTTGCCAACCAATGCAATATTGACAACCTTGGTAGCCGCATTTCTCAAAGACAAGAAGTCTTTCCAGCGTTTCAAGTCCGACGTTGTCCCTCCATTGAGTTTCATTTTACGTAATACGGTCTCATCCATTTTCTGTCTTTGCAGCATCAAGGGGACTTCGTAGATTGTCGGAACATCCACACTTTGAACAACGGAGTCCTCCGATACATTACAGAAGAGAGCTACTTTTTTCAGGACTTCCTCCCCCAGCACATGCTCTGTTCGTAAAACCAGAATATCGGGTTGGATACCGACCTCTTGCAGCTGTTTTACAGAGTGCTGAGTCGGTTTGGTCTTCACTTCCCCTGCTGCAGCTATAAAAGGGACATAGGTCAAGTGTACACAAAGACAATTTGTGCCCAATTCCCATTTAAGCTGACGCATACTCTCCAAGAAGGGGAGTGATTCGATGTCCCCCACTGTGCCTCCGATCTCGGTGATCACAAAGTCTACTTGTTGCTTTTGTGCCAGAAGTTTTACGTTGCGTTTAATCTCATCCGTAATATGTGGCACTACTTGCACTGTTTTGCCCAAATAATCTCCTTTGCGTTCCTTGCGGATAACGTTCTGATATATTCTACCGGTGGTGATGTTGTTGGCGCGGGTCATGGAGACATTGAGAAATCTCTCATAGTGTCCCAAGTCAAGATCCGCCTCATGCCCATCGCAAGTTACATAGCACTCTCCGTGTTCGTAAGGGTTGAGGGTTCCTGGATCGATATTGATGTATGGATCGAATTTTTGGATAGTCACCTTAAATCCTCTGGATTGCAACAGTTTACCCAAAGATGCAGCTATGATCCCTTTGCCAAGCGACGAGACGACGCCACCTGTTACGAATATGTGCTTTGTTTCTGCCACGGCTTTTATTCTTTCGATTATCTGTTTGGATGAAAATTCAAAAGGAGAACTGTACATCCACTGATTGGGTGCAAAGGTAATGAATATCCACCGATTTTTAGAGGAATTTCCTCTCGGATCGACACCTATACTCCCTATAATGGAGAGACCGTTGTGGGAGGTTTCAGAAAGGGGATGTGAAAGAAGTCTTTGGGAGGCTTTACAGAGTAGAAAGTGTATATGATAGAGGTATATCAAAGCAGATAATCAAACTCAAATATTGGAGACAAGATAGTAAGGATTCTGCTTATAAGAATCTTGAAAGTCCTTGTTTCTCTCTATCAAATCTGATGTGTTTTGTAAATTTTATACCCATGGAAAAACCGGAAAAATAGACGAAAAAGAGTCTCCAAAAATAAGTGGACGCAACCCCCTTTTGTGGGCTTTATGGTGACCTCCCAGAATGCCGATGAATAGGGCATTCTGAGAGGGTCAAAATTCTCTCCTGTGAGAAATTTTGCTAACACGGGAGAAAAAGTTTGCTCTCACAGGAGAGAATTTTTGCTCTCTCCCGTGTTAGCAAAAAATGTCTCCTATCAGGATCAAAAAAAGAGAGAAAATACATCCCAAACAGCTCTTGATCTGCGTACAAAAAATACTTCAAAAACAAAACATAAAAACACATAGATAAATATAAATATACTTTTTGGCGTTGCCTATTAAGAGAGGATTGTCTTGGGAGTATTGGTGGAGACTCTCATTTTCTATGGTTCGATAAATGTCGAAGCATACAGAATAACCCTTTTGATCTTGCTGATCCTAATTACTGTGTTTACGATCTATTGCACTATTATTTTCTTCTCCAAATTATGCAATGCTCTTGCTTGTAGTTTCTTCCGAAGGATTTCTCTCTTTTTCTGTGTACACTCCACAGTTGTTTTCTTTCTTATTTATTTTACATAGTAAAACGAATTTAGATGGATGTTTGAGTTGAATTAACTATATTCGCCTACAAGCAATCTTACTCCGAACCCTTTTGGGAGGATAACGATGTGTCTGTTATTCAAAAGATTGAGGGAGGAGAAAATTATGAACTTTATTTGGAAGGAATAAGAAAATGGCAGATTACAAAGAACTGAAGCCTTTTATTCTTAAGTGGGAAGGAGGCTATGTGAATCATCCTAATGATCCCGGGGGCATACGAATATGGGAGTGACACTTGCAACTTACGAGTATTACTGTAGACTGAAAAAATATCCGAAACCCACGGTCGAGCAGCTGAAAAAGATGGATGAAAGTACTTGGGATGATATTTTCAAAACTCTTTACTGGGATCGTTGGCGTGCTGATCAAATCAAAGACCAGCGTATCGCAAATATCCTGGTCGATTGAGACTGGGCCAGTGGTTTGTATGGGATTAAAATTCCTCAGCGTTTGATTGGGGTAACGCCTGACGGGAAGGTCGGCCCGGTCACCATTGCCAGACTCAATAAGCTAATTGATGAGGATAAGAGAGAATTGGCCAATCAATTACTTTTGGAGAGAGTCCGGTTTGTCGATAGGATAATTGCTCGTAATCCTCGTTTGATGGTTTTCCGAAAAGGATGGCTCAACAGGATTAATGGACTCTGAGTTTGTGTCATATTGGGAGAGGGGGAATGGGCACTTTGTTGTCTCTTCGTGATCATTCCTTTGTCTCTCTGAAGAGGCTACAGCTTGGGAATACAAAGGTGGTTGTGAGGTGTTTCTATCATATCTCTGGAATAGTTGCTAACGAGAAGGAGATATGATGGAAGAACCTCGTCCTCTTTGTAAGTGGAAGGTGTGTCCTCTACCTGACAATTTTTTCATATACCCCAGAAGTTCATCGTAGCTGATTTCTGTAGTATCAACCAGTAGATCCAAGTTCGATTTACTACAATATGTCTCGATGTTATTCCTGTCAAAACTTGTATAGGCACAAAGAGGCTTCTTTTTTTCTTCCCCCTTTCCCACAGCGAGACGACACATTCGTATGATCTTGGCTAAAGAGGTGTGCAAAAAAATAGCCAGTGAGACAAAGCCACGGGAGACTCTGCTCATATGGCTGTAGTATTTGTCGAAAAAAAGCTGCATCGCTCCGTAAAAGGATTGTAGATACTTTAGATCTGTGACAGATGCACTCTCTCCTTTATAGTGGAGGATGGGCACAGGTAGGTAGTAGCATTTGTATCCTCCCAAACGGATACGATGAGAGAGGTCTATGTCTTCGCCATACATGAAGAAGCGTTCGTCCAAAAGCCCTACTTTGTCCAAGACCTCTTTGCGCATTAACATGAAGGCTCCTGCCAAAACCTCAATTTCTGCAGCCTGAGTGTCGGGTAACCATCCCATATAGTAACGCCCCATTTTCTTTGAGCTTGGATTGATCTTGTAGAGCTTGCTCAATTTGAAGAAAGAGGCCGAAGGTGTTGGAAATCCACGTTTGCTTTCGGGTAAAAAATCCCCATGCGCATTTATCATTCTCACTCCCAATCCTCCTATTCGAGGATCTTTCTCCATGGCTTCTATCACTTCGATTAGAGTAGTCTCTCCTATCACAGTATCTGGGTTGAGCAGCAGGATGTATTTTCCTTGCGCCGATCTCATGGCTTGATTATTGGCCTTTGCAAAGCCCAGATTTTCACTGTTTTCTTGATAGTGAAAGTGGGGAAAATTTTTGCGACTCAAGTTCAGTGAACCATCTCCCGAGGCGTTGTCTACTACAAAAACTTCTGTTTCGGCATTTAATCTAGTCAAAGCCTTGTCTACACTATGCAGACATTGCTCCAACATCAGGGGCACACGGTAGTTTACGATGACAATGGATAGCAACATATGTAGGTTCTCGAATGAGGTCTTCGCAAAGATAAGGTATATGCAGTAGAGACTATGCAATGGCTTTTGGTCGATGATTAGGGAAATGTTGCCAACTTTAGCCGTTTATGCTCAATAAACTCACATCGGTCTCTTTCTTCAAGCCTTGCCCTACACCTATTTTGCCTGGTCTAAGCTGATATTTCGATAAATCTGCAAAGCAGTTGTCCCTTGTAGCGGGCTCTGTTCGGAAGATTTTTCGATCTCTTGGGGATATGTACTATACCTACTAAGCGAGAGAGCCGACAGGAAAGGGTATATCACAATATTTGCTTAAATTTAGCTGTAATAGAACTTGACAGTATGAACTTTTGAGCAAAAAAGTGTTGGCATATTTTTATAATTCACCAAAAATAAAAATCATTATGAACATTAACAATCGGTATTTGCTACTTATCTGTGCCTTTTTCTTGTCTTTTTCGATATGGGCACAAGATGGAGGAGATGGTGAGAATCCCTTTTTGGAAGTGGAATTTCTATCCGACAAGCCTTTTGACTATGGCATTCGCCTTTTTGGCGTTGAGGATGGAAAAATGACTGTCGAGTGGGGTAGCGAACAGGAAGTGTTAGATCTGAAAAAGAGTGGTACGTTATTGAAGGGTAAAAGCAAGGGAAAGCTGTTGAAGATCTATGGTAAGGTGGCCATTATCGAGTGCTCTAATGCACCTGTCATGGCCATACGTGTAGATAAGATGCCTTCGTTGCGTGAGTATATCACGAGACGTACAAGCATCGGAGAGGTGGATTTCTCTCAAAATCCCGAGTTGCGTTTGGTCATTATCGAGAATACTAATCTTAGTACAATCGATCTCTCTGCGAACAGCAAAATAGACAGTCTAATAGTGCCATCCAACAAACTGAAATCAATTAAACTGCCTTTGCAATCAGAACTCACCCATCTCAATTGCATGTCCAATGGACATTTGGTAGAGATGAACGTAGAGTCTGCCAATAAGTTGGAACGATTGATTGCAGTACAGACTCAGCTATCCAAATTTGACTTAAGTAAGATGAGTCAATTACGTTTCCTGCATCTGGGGCTGGGTATGAAGTCTATTAGTGAACTCAAACTCCCCATAGAAAGCCAACTCGATACACTCATGATCCCTATGGCAGGGCTGCAACAGATTGATCTTACTCATAGTACAAAGCTTCGTGCTCTATCCGTAGACAACAATTTTATGCTTAGCCAATTGGATATATCCAACGCTCCGGAACTTGTATCCTTGGAGGCTGAAGGGTGTGCTCTTAGAGAATTGAATACGGATAACAATCGCAAGTTGGAAAGTCTCAAGTGCAACAATAATCAGATTTCTCGGCTCAGTTTGAAGAATAACTCCGAATTACTCTATTTGACTTGTTTCGTCAATTTGCTAAGTGAACTTGATCTGAAAGGTTGTCCAAAGCTATTGGAACTCGACTGCTCACAGAATGAAGAACTTACCAAGCTAGATCTTCCGACCACTCTCTATTCGGTGGATTGCAGTGGCTGCAAACTGAGTGTTTTGGAGATAAAGACTCTTGAAGGCCTGGCAACACTCTCTTGCTCAAATAATGGTATTAAAAAGTTGGATTTTGGTAAACATGAAGAACTAACAGCTCTCAATGCGGACAATAATGCTATAGAGCTTATTGATTTGAGTAAACTGCCTGCCCTGCTCAACGTGAATTTATCCAATAACCCGATTAAGGAGTTGAACGTGGAGGCAGCCAAGAACCTTTCCTATCTCTCTATCAATGCTACACAGCTTGATGCCTGTGCTCTCGATAAGCTCTACCGCTCACTCCGAGAAGTAAATGAGACCAATGCGGGGAATCCTCAGATGGAAAATGCTGTGGATGCGGCTTCTGGGAGCAAAACTTCTATCGCTACAGATAAGGGCTGGGTTCTGACTGTGGCAGGTGACGGCAGCGGATGTAAAGAAACGGCGATCTCCTCTCTGGAGAATGTCTCTATTACACTATTTGAGCGAGCAGATGGATTTGTGATTAGTGGATTGGAAGGCAAATCCTATATGGTGTATGTCTGTGATATAAACGGCCTTTGTGTGGCAAAGCAGAGAGTGAGTGCTGACAATGCTTTTGTGTATCTAAGCAATCCGGGTCAATACTTGATCAGTATTGACGGAGTGAAGAATATCAACTGCCTTAAGCACCAAATCAGGTAGATGAGCATTGCTCAACATTGCAGCAAGAGCTGTATTGTGTGCAATAGTTTTGTTTGGAATATCCGCAAAGAAGAGAGGGTGTGCCGAAATCATCTTCGGCACACCCTTTTCTTCTGAAGCCTCGTTCAAGAATTCTTTTTTTCTGAGCTTTTTGTTTGACTCGAATTTAGCAATTCTCCAAACCACAAGAGTGGCCCGGGTAGTCTATCTCTATCGTTGCATGATCTATTCCATAATGTTTGCAACATGCTCGGACGGACTCCTTGAGCTTTGATTCTCTCTCTACATGCGACGTTGAGACTTGGCTGGAACATACCAGATGGACTGTGAGTACATGCCTTTCACCATCCAATGTCCAAGCATGGAGGTCGTGTACAGAGCTAACTCCATCGATGCCGGTAAGTTCGCTTTCCAGAGCTTTCATATCCACCTCCTCCGGAGAGCCCTGTAGCAGTACCCTGAGTGTAGAACGCAGATTACGATAGACATTGTATAATATCCATATCGTAATGGCAATGGAGAGTAGAGGGTCCAGAATGGGCAGATAGACGAAATGCATTACGATACTCACCACCAATACGGCAGCCCAACCCAATACATCCTCCAGCATATGAAGCATTACGGCTCTCTCATTCAAGCTTTCTCCTTTACTCAAACGAATAGCTGCAATGCCATTGATAACTAACCCGAGGATAGCCAGGATTAGCATCCCGGTTTCATTAACATGATCTGTAGGGGTGATAATCCTTTCTATTGCTGCATGTAGAACGAAGAAAGACCCGACAAGCAGAATAACCGATATCAATAGAGCTCCCAACAGAGAAAAGCGTTTGTACCCGTAAGTAAAGTAGGCCGTCCGCTTTTTCTCAGACAAACGCTGCAGTCTCCAGGCAACACCGAGGGAGATACTATCCCCAAAATCATGTAGGGCATCCGATAGGATGGCCACAGAATTAGTCCATAGGCCTCCTATTAGTTCGATGATGGCAAAGAGAAGATTGAGAACAAAGGCTAACAAGAGGTTACCCTCTCCATGGTGGTGGTGATGCCCATGGTGATGCCCATGATGATGGGAGTGGTGGTGTTTGCTTTCACAATGCTCATGGGTGTGCTCCGCAGAGCAGCAAGAGTGTTCGTGATGTTCATGCTTTTGTTCGTGTCCCTCGGAGCAGCAAGAATGCTCATGGTGTTCGTGATGATCTATCATAGGATTCATATTTATTTTAGCTATCACTGGCTGGCTTCGGTGTGGAGAATGAGGAAAGAAAATCCCTACACTACGAAGCCTCTACCTCAAAGGTAGGGACTTTGAGGTAAAGAATGTCATTGTGGGACCCTAAAATACCTACAAAAGGTTAAGGGCCTACAGGGATACGGCTATGGTGAAAGCTTCAATATAAGAGCAGCCGGCTTTGCTCAATATACCTGCAACTTCACTTAGAGTAGCTCCTGTTGTAAGCACATCGTCTACAAGTAAAACACGTTTTGAATGTAATTGATCGGGTTCGACACAATAGAACGCATCTGAAATAGCTGCTTGACGCTCCTCTGCGGAGCGAGAAGTCTGGCTATGGCCATGTCTTTTTCTCTTTATGAGCAGATCCGTAGCTGGTATGCCGCTCTCTTGGCTGATCCCCGATGCAATAGACATCGACTGGTTGTATCCTCGGATAGCTCTATGTTCCGGACTGATTGGAACGGGGATGATGAGGTCTATATTTTCCTTGGACCAGCCAAATCTTCTGGCTGCAATTCGTCCCATTTCAAGCCCGATCCTTCTACGCTTTTTGTATTTGAGCGAATGAATGAGTTGTCTGGTTGTATTGCCTTGGCTGAATGAAAACAACGCATGGAAAGAGACTATGTAGCCATTTCCCTCTATGCGAATTGTGCGATAATCCTCAGAGGTATACCACAGAGGAAGTGCCAGAAAGCAAGGAGGACATATTTCTCTCTCAGAAGAACTGAGCTTGCGCCCACAGACAGCACAGACAGAGGGGTAGAACAGTTCGGAAAAGGCATGCCCAGCACTCTTCAGCCAGTGGAAAGTCGTGTTGATTTTACTCCGGGTATTCATCCAAAACACTTTCATTCGTCTTGGTTATTCTCCTTACTATTTGCTCAGTTTCTTCATATGTGAATCCTTTGCTCAACGCCCAACGCATTAGTCGCACGTATCGCTTTTCTGTGGGGAGAGAGGTCGGTATGGACTGGAGTTTTTTATACAGCAGCTTGACCAATTTATTTTCTCCGTTGGCTTTTTGCTTTGTCCTCTCTCTTTCTAACTCGGCTATAACTTGGGCAATTATGCTACTGTTTATTTGTTTTGCTCTGAGAGCTTGTGCGATTTTAATTGGTCCCCAGTTGTTGAAGCGGTATTTTTCACGGCAAAAGCATTCTGCATATCGCTGATCATCCACAAATCCCTCATCTTTCAATTTGCTCAATATTCTTTGCTGCTCCTCGAGGGACAAGGTTGTAGCCATAAGCTTGCGATTTATTTCGGAGCTGCAATGTTCGGCTTTGCTGCAGTAGTTTGCCAGTTTTTTTAGAGTTGATTCGTAGAGATTCATTGTGGTTGAGAACCGGAGCTAACTAAGAATTGATGCAGTTTACATATACAAATCGCTCTTTTTCTCGCCAGTCTCTCTGAACTTCTGCTGTAAGTTTTAGCTCGTCTTGCATTAGTTGGGCTACCTCTTGTGCCAGAGCTTCGTTTACCTCCAAGTATATTCTCCCTCGAGCTGTCAAATGTTTTTGAGAAAACCGAGCTATATGGCGATAGAAGTACAAAGGATCTTTTGGGGGGGCAAATAGGGCTTGATGTGGTTCGTATTGAAGTACATTGGGGCGCATATGTTGAGACTCTTCAGGACGGATATAAGGAGGATTGCTCACAATCAGGTCGAACTGTAGACCGAGAAGCTGCCGAGAGGGTTGAGATTGGGTGATGTCTCCCTGAAGTAGATGGATATTTTGGTTCGCCACCAATCGACCTGCATTTCGTTGACCAATGATAAGTGCTTCTGAAGACATTTCTAAGCCCCAAACTTCGGCTTTGTGGAGCTTGTTGGCTAAGGTTATAGCAATGCAACCGCTACCACAGCCGATATCCAGAATGCGTAGCCCGGTTTGTCGGTGTTCTTTGCGAATAATTTCATCGCAGAGTAACTCCGTCTCTGGCCGGGGGATGAGCACTCCGGGTGCTACCTCGAAGTCGTAGTCATGGAAATAGGCTTTACCCAAAACATACTGTATTGGTTCATGGGTTTCCAAGCGTTGGAGAGCTGTCACCAGGTGCTCATGTTCGGCAAGGGTCAAAACTCTATCTTTGTCGGTGAGCAACATTTCGGTGTAGCTCAAGCCTAATATTTCGCTCAATAACAAGCGAACAAGTCCGGTCAGTTCGGCCGACTCGTACAATATGCTAAGGCGATTGTAACAAAGATCAGTAGCTGTGCGAATATTCATCGAAAGACAAAAGTAGCAATATGAGTACAAAACGGCAGTTTATGCGTCGAGCACTGGATTTGGCTCGGTTAGCTGAGAGTTGTACTGCTCCCAATCCGATGGTGGGAGCTGTGGTAGTGGATGAGAGAGATGGTCGGATATTAGGTGAAGGGTACCATCACCGAGCCGGAGAACCGCATGCTGAGGTTTTGGCAATTCGTGCTGCTTCCGGAAAAGATTTGACACATAGTACTTTATATGTTACTCTGGAGCCATGTTCGCACTATGGAAAAACTCCACCTTGTGCCGATTTGATTATTGAGCAGGGAATTCCGAGGGTGATTATTGCCATGCAAGATCCTTTCCCAAAGGTCTCCGGACGAGGAATAGAAAAGTTGCGTCGGGCAGGGATCGAGGTAGAGATTGGTTTGATGCAAAAAGAAGCAGAGAGCCTCAATCGGGCTTTTCTAACAGCTGTATGCAAGCAGCGCCCTTACATCACTCTCAAGTGGGCCGAGACAGCTGATGGGTACATAGATCGGTTGCGCTATCAACCTGATGAACCCGCCTTGCAAATCAGTAGCCCGTGGAGGCAACGGATGGTGCATAAGTTGCGGTCACAGCATGATGCTATTTTGGTAGGAGGGAATACATTGAGGATGGATAATCCTAAACTGAATAACCGTCTTTGGTGGGGGCCTTCTCCACAAGCTATCGTATTGTCTCGGTCGGCTCGTATCCCCATAGACTGCTTTTTAAGGGAGCAGTCTCGCCTGGCAACTTCATCTCATAAGCCTCTCATAGCTATTTGCTCTGCTCAGGCAGATCAGCAGGATTTGCTTTCCCTTGAAAAAGATAGAGTAGACTTGATCCTGTATGGAGACTCAAACTTACCTCTGGCTGATATTTTGAGACAGTTATGTGAGCGAGGCATTCACAGCCTTTTGGTAGAAGGAGGACGCCAAGTTCTTGACCTATTTATTAAGGAAAGGTTATTTGATCGAATTGAGAGAGAAAAAGGGAGGGAATACCTCGGTCAAGAAGGGATCAAAGCTCCGAATTTGCCTTAGTGTAGTGCGCTTCTCTCAGAAAGAGATCATTGCACAAAGCAATACTTGTTGTGTCGTTAATTGGCCTTCGGGTCTGGTTGCATGCCCGAAGGCATACTTCTTTTGCCGTTCATTGTCTATGTTTGTCATTACGGGGTTCTGCAGGTTTGACTCAAAGTTTGCCGAAACAGTCTCTTTGTAGCTTGTGCAGAGGTTTCAGGATGTGATTAGTGATTGTTGTCTCATCACAAAATAGATTCATTTGGACGAGTCTCCAAAGAGAAAGGAGAGCAGAGAAAAGAGGAATGATTGTGTAATAGCGTCGGGAGAGGATTTGAGTAACAAAAAAAGGGGCGACAAGCCCCTTCACTCTGTCTGTGAACCGCCTGGGGTTCGAACCCAGGACCCCATCCTTAAAAGGGATGTGCTCTACCTACTGAGCTAGCGATTCAACCAAAAGCCGTGTGAGATAACGTGCCTTCCCAGGTCGATATTGCTCTCACAAGCGGTGCAAAGGTAAGTGAATATTTTGAATATGCAAATCTTGCACTTTGCACATTCCAGTATCAAGTGAAAAAACGGGATTCGGAGAAGTCATTGTGTTTTAAGAATGAGAAATCATAGACTCCGGCGTGTTCACGAAAAAAACTTCTTGTGTAGCTCTTGTCAATGCCGTATATAGCCAGCGCAACAGGCTGTTGTCTCTCTCCATTAAGCTTACGAGTCCCATATCAATAAAGATACATGGCCATTGTCCTCCTTGGGCTTTGTGACAGGTGAGTGCATAGGCATATTTCACCTCAAGAGCTTGCCAGTAAGGATTTTTGCGTACCAACTCTCGGCATTTGACCACAGAGGCTTCTTCTTGATAGTCGGCCAAGACGTTTTGGTAGAACGCTTCTCGCTCTCCCTGTGTCATATGTGCACTTTCGGTAGCAAGGGTATCGAGTAGTAGCATTACAGTCAGTTCACTGTCTCTATCCTCCAGATAGATATCTGCTTCTACAAATCTTTTTTCGTACAGTTCGTGATATTTCCCCAGTCGTCGGATTTCTACGATTTCTCCATTCGCTAAAAAATCAGTCTTGTCTCGGTTTTGAGCGTATGCATAATTATTCCGCACGACAACCAATCTATCTCCTCTCACAAGTTCTTCTTCAAGAT
This sequence comes from Porphyromonas crevioricanis, assembly GCF_900476255.1. NCBI lineage: Bacteria > Pseudomonadati > Bacteroidota > Bacteroidia > Bacteroidales > Porphyromonadaceae > Porphyromonas > Porphyromonas crevioricanis. The sequence continues at coordinate 1,763,401 of NZ_LS483447.1, read as the reverse complement.
CCAGTACCTGAGCACGAATACCCAGATTGTAGGCTAAAGCTCGTTTGTTGGAATAACAAACAACGAGTACGTCTTCTCGTCCGTATCGCCGATAGGCCGAATCGATCGACTCTATTAGCTCAGCTCCTCCGATGAAGTGAGTGTCTGCATAGCAGTTGTGCAGCAGTATTTGTTCTCCATTATCTAGTAGATCCCTCAGTAACGTGGCATTGGCTAAGATCCCGGACTCTTGCTTTTGCCGAATTACATCGGTGAGAGAGGCACTGTAGATGTGTAATCCGTATAGATCTGTCAGAAGGTTTGTGTCAAGAGCCGGTGATATATTGGAGCCAACGGGAGGCAACTGTGCTGTGTCTCCCACCAGAATCAGTTTGGCTGTATCAGTTCCGATTACGTATGCCAGCAGATCAGTCAATAAGTCTCCACTTCCAAAAAGCCCCGAGTTACTTCCTTCTTGTCCTATCATGGAAGCTTCATCTACCACATAGAGGCTACCGGAACGCCCTTCTTTAACTAGAGAGAAAGATCCTCCTTCCTCAAGCATGGCAGCAGAAGATTTGTATATGATCCTATGAATCGTATAAGCATCGCGTTTTGCTCTTGTGCTCAAGATCTTGGCCGCACGACCGGTGGGTGCCATTAAGCAAATAGCAATACCGGATATAGAGAGGGTCTGTACAATGCTGGAGACCAAACTTGTCTTACCCGTACCAGCATAGCCGGAAAGCACGAAAACCGAGTAAGGAGATGGGTCGGCAAGAAAGTGAGTAAAGATATCTATAGCGGAGAGTTGCGACACCGTGGGAGTGAAAGGCATATTTCCAACGATTTGTTCGGACAGAGAATGCGCTATCATACTAAAATCATATATTTGCAGTTGCTAAGTTAGTCTTATCTCAAGAATAGGGCTACCCCAGCCATAGACAGAAATAATCAATCAAAGATAACCAATGAACAAGCTGATCAAAGTATTAGTAGGTATCGCAGCCTTGGTAATGATTTACCTCACTGTAATGAGCATCCTTACCCCGGTGCAATTTGACAAGAAGCAGAAAGAGCGTGAAGTACTTATCCAAAAGCAATTGAAGGGTATTGCCACTTTGCAACAGGCTTATGAGGGTATATTTGGAAAGTATGCCGATGCTGCACATTTGCGTTGGTTCTTCCAAGAAGGCCGTATCTACTATATCAACGCCGAAGGTGAGTACACCGATGATATGCGAGACAAAGGTCTGAGTGAGCGTGAGGCTGCACGGCAGGGTCTGCTGCGCCGTGATACAGTCTGGGTACCTGTGATAGATACGTTGCTCGTAGGTAGTGGCATTACTCCTGACAATTTGCTTGATGTACCGGGTTCTTCGGACAAGAAAATTACTATTGAGACCGGTAGTATCAATCAAGAAGTAGGGAATGATACAATCGCTGTTCCTGTATATAGAGCTTATGTGAAGTTTGTAGATTACTTGGGAGATATGGATCATGTAATCCTCCAGCAGAAGATTCGCGCTTCGGAAGAGCGAGTGAAAGGCTTTCCCGGATTGGTTATAGGTTCTCTCGAAGAAGTCAAGAATACGGGTAACTGGGAATAATGTCCCTACTTGCTCGTTTCCCATCTCTGCTCAGAGCCGAGACGGCAGAGCAATATAGTGTGTCCATCCGCTTAAGAGTGGGTGGACTCGCTTTTGTGTTATATAGCAGGGATACCGGAGAGCTGGTCTATTCCGATGAATACTCTCTGCAGTCAGGATTCCCAAGCTATAAATCGGCAGTGGAGGACCTGTATTTTCGTTATCCTTTCTTGAGCTATCCTTATCATTCAGTTCGGGTTTTGTATGAGCCATTGGTTTATACCCTTGTGCCGGCCGACCTCTATCAGGAGGGTAGTGCTGCTCTGTGGCTACGGCCCATTGCTGATGAATATTCGGTAGGTAGGGCTGAGGATTGGGAAGTGTATACCAGTGAACTCCCTGATAAGCAGAAATTGCTGGTTTCTGCTGCCGATAAATCCCTATTGCAATTTCTTCGTCGCTCCATGCTTGTTGTGGAGCCCGAGGCTTTTCTTTCTCCTTTTATCTCTGAACAGGGACTTTTGGCACGCAAATATGGGCGAAAATTATTGAGTATGATTTTGCGCCCGACAGCTCTGGACTGCCTTCTATTTGAAGAGGGAGAGTTGATCTTTGCCAATTCATTCCCTCTCTCTTTGAGCTTGACAGAATCGGCCGAAGAGTTGCTTTATTATGTGATGTTGCTGTGGCGTAATTATAATTGCAGTCAAAGTGAGGACCGATTGTTCATTCATCCGGATGAGCAAGCTTTACAGGCGACAGCCTGCCGCTTGGAGCAATTATTGGAGAAGTTTATCAGCAAGATTAACTTGGGCTGACTTATGCGTATTATCTCGGGTTTATACAAACATCGCCGGTTTGATGTGCCAAATACATTTAAAGCTAGGCCGACTACTGATTTTGCCAAAGAGAATTTGTTCAATGTGTTATCTAATACCGTTGATTTTGAGGGTATAACAGCTTTGGATCTTTTTAGCGGAACGGGAAGTATTGCTTTTGAACTCATTTCTCGTGGGGCAGATCGGGTGGTTGCGATTGAAGAACGGAAAGAGCATGCCCGATTTATAGCTTCTGTAGCCGAAAAACTAAATTGTCGGGACCAACTCAAATTGGTTGTGGGTGATGCTTTGCGATACATCTCTAAGCGATCCTTTTCAGAGGTTTTCGACTTGATATTTGCTGATCCTCCTTATGCTTTGGAGCAATTACCTTCTATCCCGATCAAGATATTTGAGGCCGGTCTCTTGAAGCCGGATGGGGTGCTGGTTTTAGAACATCCTGGCAACTATTCTTTTCGAGAAATGCCTCAGTTTACGGCTCATCGTAAATACGGATCAGTCAACTTTTCTTTCTTCTCTCCTTCAGTTATTTCAGATTAAATATTCGAACCATGATAAAGATCAATGATATTCTCATTTCCAAGATAAGTGATGCCGTAGAAGCTCTCTATGGTGTACGTCCGGCTGCTGATTTATTGCAGCTTCAAAAAACAAGACGAGAGTTTACTGGTCACCTCACTTTGGTTGCTTTCCCTCTTCTCAAGATTTCTCGTAAGAATCCTCAGCTGACAGCCGAAGAAATTGGCAGTTACCTTTTGAAGAATGCTTCGGATGTAGTTGTTGCCTGTGAGGTGGTGAAAGGCTTTCTAAATCTGACTATTGCATCTCGACTTTGGTTAGCTCTCCTATCCGATATTTTAGCTTCGGAGAGATACGGTCATAAGCGGGTTACAGACCAATCTCCTCTTGTAATGATCGAATACTCATCTCCCAACACAAACAAACCATTGCATCTGGGTCATGTAAGGAATAACTTGCTTGGGTATAGCTTATCTCGGATCCTTGAGGCAGCCGGTTATCGCGTTGTTAAGACCAATATAGTGAATGATAGAGGCATACATATTTGTAAGTCGATGTTGGCTTGGCAGAAGTGGGGTGGGGGTTGTACTCCGCAGTCTTCCGGTATCAAAGGGGATCATTTGGTCGGTGATTTCTATGTGCTGTTCGATAAGCATTACAAGGCCGAGGTTGCCACATTGATGGAGCAAGGTTTGACCAAAGAACAGGCCGAAGTAGAATCCCCTCTGATGCAGGAGGCTCGTCAAATGTTGCGCTTGTGGGAAGCTGGCAATACCGAGGTGAGAGCTCTTTGGGAGAAAATGAACAACTGGGTGTATACGGGCTTCAATGAAACTTATAAAAGATTAGGGGTCGATTTCGACAAGATTTATTACGAGAGTGATACCTACTTGCGAGGAAAAGAAGAAGTATTGAGAGGTTTGGCCGAGAATCTTTTTGTGAAAGATCCTGATGGATCCGTTTGGGCAGATCTCACATGTGATGGTCTCGATCGAAAGATCTTGTTGCGAGCAGATGGAACCTCCGTCTACATGACTCAGGATATAGGTACAGCCAAGATGCGTTTTGCGGATTACCCTATCGACAAGATGATATATGTGGTGGGCAATGAACAAGACTATCACTTCAAGGTCTTGAGTATCCTTCTGGACAAATTGGGCTTTGCTTTTGGCAAGGGGCTAGTGCATTTTAGCTATGGTATGGTAGAACTTCCAGAAGGGAAGATGAAGAGTCGTGAGGGTACTGTGGTGGATGCTGACGATCTTATGGATGAAATGGTTGCAGCTGCAGCCTCTATTGCACAAGAGATGGGCAAAGGGGCTGAGATGGAACCCAAAGAAGCCACCGAGGTAGCACGTCGTGTTGGTTTGGGGGCCTTGAAATATTTTATTCTCAAGGTTGACCCACGTAAGAATATGACTTTTAACCCTAAAGAAAGCATCGACTTTAACGGCAATACAGCCTCGTTTATCCAATATGCGTACGCACGTGTCCGCTCACTCACAGTCAAAGCCAAAGAACAGGGCTTGGCTGTAGAAGGTCCCCTTCCTGCAGATCTTATTCTTTCGCCTAAGGAAGAGAGTTTGATACAAATGCTTAGTGAATATCCAGAAGTCTTGTCTGAGGCAGCCAAGAACTATAGCCCTGCTCTCATTGCGAATTATTGCTACGATTTGGTGAAAGAATACAATCAGTTCTATCACGACTCTCCGGTACTCAAGGAGGAAAACTCTCAATTGCGTTTCCTACGCTTGGAGTTAAGTCGCTCATTTGCCTCTATCCTCAAGCAGGCAATGGGATTGCTTGGTATTGAGATGCCAGAACGTATGTAGGAAGTTATGACTGATTTGCAGGAAATACTCGCACGGCACCAAGGTCGTGTACCCTCTGTAGCTGCTTTGGTCAGCGGAGGGGTTGATAGCTCAGTGGTAGTTCATCGACTGGTAGAGGCTGGTTTCAAGCCCCATATCTTCTATATCCGTATTGGTATGCAGGACGAAGATGGCTTTGTCGATTGTCCTGCGGAGGAGGATATTGAGCTAACTACTCTGCTTGCTCGCAAGTATGGATTGCCTATGGATGTTGTTTCTCTGCATCAGGAGTACTGGGAGAAAGTCGTTTCCTATACGATAGATACAGTCAAAAGAGGGTTGACCCCCAACCCCGACGTCATGTGCAACAAACTGATCAAATTTGGTTGTTTCGAGGAAAAATGGGGGCATCATTTTGATTATATTGCCACCGGACACTATGCTACCACGACCTATATAGATGATTGCTGCTATCTCTCCACGGCTAAGGATCCCATTAAAGATCAAACAGATTTTTTGGCTCAGATCAACTTTGCCCAAGTCTCCAAACTACTTTTTCCCATTGGCCACTTGATGAAGTCAGAAGTACGAGATATAGCTGAGGCAGCTCGCATTCCATCGGCCAAGCGAAGGGATAGTCAAGGGATCTGTTTTTTAGGGAAGGTGAATTACAATGATTTCATTCGTCGCTATCTGGGAGAGAAACCTGGGCGTATTATTGATCGGGAGACAGGTAAGACAATAGGCACACACCGAGGTTATTGGTTTCATACTATAGGTCAGCGTAAAGGGTTGGGACTGAGTGGAGGCCCTTGGTTTGTCGTAAAAAAGGATACCAAGCGCAATATCATTTTGGTGAGTCGAGGATATGATCCAGCAGATCAGTATGGGCGAGAGATTGATATGGCTCAGTTCGATTTTATCAGCGGATCTGCAAACCTCTGGCCGGATTTTTCTATACAGCAACTTAGACAGGGTATTTTTTCTTCGTTGGCACCAGTGTGTATCAGTTTTAAGATTCGTCATACACCGGAGTTTATCGGGGGGACTCTATCCCCTTTGGGAGATCATGGCTTTCGCATTAAAAGCGATGAACCTGTGCAAGGCATAGCTCCCGGGCAATACGGAGTGGTGTATGACTTGGACCACAGACTCTGTCTTGGTAGTGGTATGATTACGGCTGGCAGGTAGGGGATATAGGAAGTAGACCTGCAAAAAAAGCCAAGAATTACCCTCAAATCGAGTAACCCTTGGCCGGAAAGCTATGAAAATTAAGGAGTTTTATTCTTATAGATTTAGGAAAGCTCCCACTGACAATATATTGTTGCTGGGACCATACCCATTCCTGAAGGTCGGTGTCAAATCATAGGTGCCGTAGAAGCCTATATTTCCGTGTGAAACTTGTGCTCTTAGACCCACGCCTACCGTGTTTAGGAATAAGTCTGATCCTAATTTGGTGTATCCGTTCTGGCCTCTATGCCAAACTTTGGAGCTGGAAGCTGTGCGAATTTTTAGTTCGGGACCAAAATCAATACCGAAATTCAGGTATTCTCCGGTACGATAGCGTATCATGATTGGGAAAGTAAGATAGGTGATATGTAGGCGGCTAGTTTTGTATTTTTCTCCTTCAGGAGCAGGAAGTAAGACTGTCTTATCTTGTTGCTGATGGTAGGCATAGTCCTTGTCCATGTGGATTGAGTTGAACTCGATGTTCGCCCCAGGTTTGAATACCCAGTGTTTGCTTAGAGGCATTGATATTGAAGCCAAACCTATGGTATAACGCAAGGATGCGGCATTGAGCAAATGCTCTTTCCCGTCTCCGAGTAAGATGGCAGCTCCCAAACCAAATCCTCCTGCCGAGAAAACTTTGCTCATGTAGCGAGGTTTTTCTTTTCTTTTTTTATGTCGTACCGGCTTTTCCAGAGAGATTCGTAATGTCCCCAGTATGGAGCTGGTATAGTGTTGTTCCATACTGCGTCCGTTCAGGTACACTCCTTTGAAGATCTGTTTGTTCTCAAAACTTTTTCCAGATGGATCTGTCGAGAACATTTGCACGTTGATATTTTTTTTGTCCTCCTTGACCACAATAGTACGATTGCCCATCCGGAGCGTATCGACAGAAGATTGAGCTTCAGCCGAGACACCCGAGACGGACAGAAGTAAGCTCAAGGAAAGCAATGAAAGTACTGGTTTAGTTTTCATGATGATATTATTTTTCTTTGGTGTTTGGTTTGTCTTCTTTAGTTCATTCTTCGGCTCTAGATCTTAGTTGCTCTGCCAATTCATCACTTCCTTGTTTGCCAGATAAGGTGATGAGATAGACAGACTGATCTGTACGGAAGACATAGATAAGAAAGCTCTTAAAGCCTTGGCGGTCGATTTCGTATTCATAGTAGCCAGATACCAATCGCCCCTTATCTATTACTTCTTTCACGACTTTTGCTTCTTCTCTGTCGGTGGCAACTGCCTTCTCAATCTTTTTCAGTTGTGAGAGTTTCACCGGACGCAGAGTCAATGTGCGGCAATATCGTGCTCCATACTCGCTCAAAGCAGTCTCTCCTACTTGTACGAAAGTGGCATTTGAGCTTTTACGATATTTCCACATTATTGCTTCAGAAGCTTGTGGGCTCGTTTGCTGTGCAGAAGCGAGTCCAGACCCCAATAGTAGAGCTGTCAATAGAAGAAACAAACTGCAGAAGGCTTGTCTATTCACGGCCTTTTTATGTCTCAATAAGCCGTCGAATAAGGGTTTTATAAGAATCGTGTGCATTGTACTTGTATAGATTTATTTAGGTTGGGTTGGCTTGTTAGGCAAAAGAAAGTCCACAATATCCTGATGTTGAGTGGTTTGAGTTGCGTCAAGGGCTTCAAGAGCCATATGTTCGGCCAAAATGGAGTTGTCTATGTGTTCTCCAGCTACGATCACATAACTGTGACCAAAATCATTGAAAGAGTGTTGATTCTTATATTGTGTGATCCCTAATGTAAGGGCGAAAGCTACTACCGCTGCCACCGATGTCCATGAGGCGATTCTTCTAAAAGAAAACAAGTTACGACTTTCGGGGGGAGAGGGTAGAGATTCTGCCAGATCTGTAGCTTCTACTTCTTGAGCTACCAAGGTGGGAGCTAGTGTAAATAAAGTACTAAGATATTGATGCCTCGGATCTACCGAATCAGAAGAGAAATAGAGTCTCAATCGATCTTCTTCCTTCTTGTTGGTACGTCCCTCGAGATATTTCTCAATTAAGGGTTGCATCTCCGAATACTGGATATGAGCTATATTTTTTTGCATCCTAGTTTCTTTATCTTCTTTTAATTGTTTACACCTGCACGCAATAAATTCTCCTTTAATTTCCTTCTGGCTCGGGAAAGATTGTTGTAGACGGTCTCTACACCAGATCCTATGATTTGGGCAATCTCTTCGGCTTCGTACCCTTGTACTTCTTTCAGAAAGAAGGTCATTCGCTGCAGTTTGGGTAGCATTGCGATTGCCTGACGAAGCTGTTGCCCCAGTTCATTTTGTTCTAAAGCTGTTTCTGTTGTAGTTGGACTTACTAAGTCTGACATATCATCGCAGATGCTTATTCTCTGTTGCTTACGCAGGCTATCTATGGCTTTATTCTTGATCATGACTGATGCCAAAGCTTCTATATTGTTGTAATGTGCCAGTCTTTCTTTGCTGAGCCAAAGTCGAAGCAATACCTCCTGTACCAGATCTTTGGCCTCGTCTTCATCTCCAGCTATGGACCGGGCTATACGCTCCAGTTTTGAGGAGAGACAGACCACTTTGTCTATGAATTCTTGCTTCTGCATACACTCATAAGACGATTATTTCTCGCAAATCTATCATCTCTCAAGATTTTATTTGATGCATTCTCTTCAGACTCTACCTTAGCGTGAGTTGTGTGGCTTGTTTTTTCTTAGGTAACCTATTCTCTATCAGCCTATTTCAATAACGAAAGATCTGTCCATGACGAAAGAAACTCCAAAAGCCATTGAGCAATCGATCAAAAGCTTTATTGCTTTTTGCCGAAAGCTTAGTTGCTTTTGCCTGAAAGCTTAGTTGCTTTTGCCTGAAAGCTTAGTTGCTTTTGCCTGAAAGCTTAGTTGCTTTTGCCCGAAAGCTTAATTGCTTTTCGGAGAAAGCTTAGTTGCTTTTTTGAGAAAGCTTTATTGCTTTTGCCCGAAAGCTTAATTGCTTTTGTCCGAAAGCTTAGCTGCTTTTACCTGAAAGCTTTATTGCTTTTCGGAGAAAGCTTAGCTGCTTTCGATGTGCTCATTAGATGCTTCCTGGAAAAGATGCCGAGCGATCGACAAAAAAGATACCGAGTAATCGAGAGAATTGAGTGCTTATCGAAATAATAAGCGAGGCACCATTTGCCAATACTTTCTTGCTTAAATGCCTCTTTAAGGGGTGAGTAAATAGATAAGAGAACTATTTTACTTATATCCAGCCTTGTACGTAGTATCCAAATGCTATACAAGGCTTTTTCAATGAGAAGATTTCTTTTGACCTATTGGATAATGGGTAGAGTAAAAGTGTTTGGTTATATCAATTCAAAAAGAGAGAGGATGATGAGAGTTGAGTGAGTAGTAAGTGTAATTATTGTCCCCAATTTGAACGGTCTAAATTTCTGTATCCTATGGCCTCGGCAATATGTGCAGATTTTACTTCATTGGAATTTTCTAAGTCGGCTATTGTCCGGGCTACTCGTAAGATACGATCATAGGCTCTGGCTGATAGACCAAAGCGCTCCATTACCAGCTTTAGTTTCTGTAGACTTTCACTGTCTAGCTGAACATACTTGCGTACTTGAGAAGAACTCATTTGGGCATTGCAATAAGTGTCGGGGATTTTCTCAAAACGTTCCTCTTGTCTTTTGCGGGCATTTAATACTCGATCTCGGATGTTTTCACTTGTTTCTGCCGGTTGGTTATTGGAGATTTCTTCGAATGGCACAGGTACGATTTCTACTTGTATATCGATCCTATCCAGCAATGGACCTGAGATACGTCCCAAATAGCGTTGGATAGCATGGGGCGAGCAGGAGCATTCTCTTGAGGGATGATTGTAATAGCCACAAGGGCAAGGATTCATTGCGGCGACCAGCATGAAAGAGGCTGGGTATTCCACCGTATATTTAGCTCTGGCAATGGTGATATTACGATCCTCCAAAGGTTGGCGCATGACTTCCAATACGGCCCTATTATATTCTGCCAATTCATCGAGGAAAAGGACCCCATTGTGTGCTAAACTGATCTCTCCGGGTTGCGGGTTGCTCCCCCCACCTACGAGTGCTACAGGGGAAATAGTATGGTGCGGAGCTCTGAACGGACGCATAGTCATTAGTGTAGTGTTGGCTTCCAATTTCCCTGATACACTGTAGATCATCGTTGTCTCCAATGACTCGGACAAATTCAAAGGGGGGAGTATACTGGGTATGCGTTTGGCCATCATTGACTTGCCACTACCAGGACTGCCAACCATAAGTACATTGTGCCCGCCTGCTGCAGCGACTTCCAGAGCTCTTTTTACATGAGCTTGTCCTCGAACATCCGCGAAGTCTATATCATATTTTCTTTGTCCTTTGTAGAATTCTTTTCTCGTATCTACTTCGACTAACTCCAGCCCTTCTCCTTCGGAGACAAAACGGCATACGTCTTTCAAGCTGTCAGCTGCATACACTTTTAGCTTATTTACAACAGCTGCTTCTTGTGCATTGGCTCGAGGTACAATCAGGTATCGATAACCCTCCTTACGTGCTAATAAGGCAATTGGTAGAGCTCCTTTAATGGGTTTGAGAGTACCATCCAAACCTAATTCTCCCATCAACATCATATGTGATAAACCTTCTCCGGGAAGTTGCTCAGAAGCGGCAAGGATACCTATTGCCAGAGGGAGATCGTAGGCGGCTCCTTCTTTGCGAAGATCAGCCGGACTCATGTTGACTATGACATTTTCATCCGTAAATCTGTATCCGGAGGTTTCTATTGCACTTTTGATCCGCTCATGGCTCTCTCGCACAGCTGTATCAGGCAGCCCAACGAGTTGAAACCATGATCCTCTGGTAATATTAACCTCTATTGTGACAGTGGCAGCATGTATACTTTGTAGTGCAGCAGCATAGGTTTTGATCAACATAATAGTCTGAAAATAGATTGTTACAAGTATATACGCCGAGCTTTATTTGTGGTGTCGATACTTACTAAAGCCGGTAAATGCCTGATCTCGAAACGTTGGATTATACGCATTGTTTGATCCTTAATGTCGGAGCAAACGGATCCTTTGTCTAATGCCCACTTTTTGACCGAAGCTTTTGCAATACTATCAGAGGGAGTAAGGATACAGGAGAGAAAATAATCTGGTTTCTTCAAGAGAGCCTGTTTTTCTTGTAGCCGTTTGAGTTGTATTGAGTCAAAGACCTGATCAGGTAGACTGACAAGAATTTCTAGGGCCAAACTGTCTGTTTTTATGTATTGTCCTCCTAATGTCCGTACACTCAGATCCAAGGAATCGATTTCAAGGACATCATGATTGATACCTGCTTCATTGGTTATGGTCTGTTCTTGCCAAGAGGTCTGTGGATAGAAGTTGTATAGGCGAAATTGCCGTCCGTGGTTATAGGAAACTACGAGAGAACGAAAGATAGAAGTATCAGGTTTAGTTTCCCAATCCAGTTTGCCATCTTTGGCATACAGACTGTCGGTATGAGTAGTGGAATTCCCATGCCAACGAAGAACTACCAAACTATCAGTGAGTTGATCTATGGAGAGATGCAGACAGTTGGAGTGACGGTGGCAAGAGATGTGCAATACACAGAGTAATAAGCCTGACAAACACCAGGACAATAAAGTCTTTCTCATCATGCTAAACGATTCTGATTCGGGAAGATATTGATCTTGTATGGATTTTATGCTGAGTTGTTTTTGTAGATGGAGGCATCTGGAGGGGAATCTATTTGGGAAGATTAGAAGTCAAGTAATCTATATCTCATTCTTACTTCTTTCATTGAAATCCGTTCTTCGTAGTGCCACCATTCTCTTTTGTAAGGGCGTAAGCCTACTTGTTCCATTATTCGCTTGAGTAGAGCCCTATTTCTGACAGCTTCAGCTGAAATCAACCCCTTCCTGCTTAGAAAAACTTCCCGTCCTACATGGGCTTCTATTCCGAAGTGATCAAAAGAGGTACCCATGTCGATAGGCTGACCTTGCGCGTTGGCTATGGTCAGATCTACAGCTACACCATAGTTGTGCCGACCTCCACGTTTACCATTGGCCACATAGACCTTGAGTGGAGTGTCTGCCACCAGACTGTACATATACTTTTGGACACTAAGAGGTCGAGCTGCATCGTAGATGAGCAGGTGAAATCCAGGTTTTGATCGAGAAAGTAGGGCTTGAGCTTTAGCAATTCGTCGTGCGAATCCAGGCTCAAGGTACGCTTTGCCTATTGACCCATACATATTGGTTTTTGCAAAGTTGTCGCAGCTGGCATATTTTAAGTCGACTAATATCCTACTATCTAGCTGTTGGACATCAATTAAGCCCATTTGTTGCATCCGAATGGATAGGCTATCATCAATACTGATCTCCGACTCCTTTTTAGCAATTTTTTGAGGAGATTCGGTCGCCCTCAGCACAGCTGGGAACAAAGAAAACAATAGTACCAGAAGTACGGTCAATAGAGTTCTTAAATGGAAAGAGACTTGTATTGAGTCTCGGTTATTTGACATCTTCGAAATCGACATACTCACCTTCTCCTTTGTCGAATCGTTTTTTGTCTATTTCTTTGAGATCTACCTTCTTCTTAATCGTAGATCCAGACATTTCACTCTGTTTTTTTCCTTTCCTTTCTTGTTGCGCTTGTTGTTGCCCAAACATATTGTTCAGATGTTTTATGGCTCGCCCAGAGAGCCATCTCCAGATTAAGGGCCTCAGTAGATAGAGGAGGAAAAAAAGGACAATAGCAACAAGAAGAAATTCCATTTTGAGGGTATCAACAGTTAGAAGACATTTTCTTGCTTAGCTTGTGATAAGCCAAAGAGAGCAGGATATAGCAAATAATCGCAAGGGAAAGCCCTCCAATTCCAAGGATCCCGATCAGCAGAAGGGATATGATTACGAGAGAGTATCGATACTCATTATCTTTCCATCTCAGATGTTTAACCTTGAATGAGAACATTGGTATTTTGGATACCATTAGGTAGGACATAAGGATGAGTAGTAGATAAAGAAAGACTGGCATTAGGTCGGGAAGGAATGCGGTGATGTGATATTGATTGCTGTCCAATGCAATAAACCCAATCCAGAATAGGGCATTGGCTGGTACAGGTAACCCTATAAAAGAGCTGTGTTGCCTTTTGTCATTGTTGAACTTAGCCAACCTGATGGCTGCAAATACAGCCAGCAAGAAAGCAGGAGAAGCTAATGCGACAGCAATTGCGGGGTGAGCCACAATATCGAATAATCCTAGATCCTTGCCTTGTAGATCCACACTTGTGTGTAGCGAAAAGTGCGCGAAGACGTGTACCGCAGGGGCTAAGCCGAAGCTAATCACATCAGCCAGAGAGTCCAAATCTGCTCCAATTGCAGAACTTGCGTGCAGTAGCCGAGCTGCCATACCGTCCAGCAGATCAAAAAGAGCAGCTAGTGCAATGAATACCACTGCCCAGCCGGGAGAGGCATAGACCAAATCTGCTATGATGGCTGCACAACCTGATAGCAGATTTAAGCAAGTAATGCTGTTAGGGATATGCTTGATGATATTCATGAACTCGGAAAATGTATATCAAAGAAATATCTAATTAGGCATTTTGGGGTAGATAAGCAATGACAGTCTGATTCCCTACCACTGGCTGATCCATTTGCACCTTCACTTGGGAGCCTAGTGGCAGATAGAGGTCTACGCGAGACCCGAATTTGATAAATCCTAAGTGTTGATCAGGATTGCAGTTGTCTCCTGGTTCCCCATATGTGACAATACGTCTGGCCAATGCTCCAGCTATTTGCCGTACCAATAGGCGGTAGTTGCCATGAAGAGTACGGATTACAACACTTGAACGTTCATTCTCAGTACTGCTTTTCGGTAGATAGGCGGCCATAAAGCGACCTTCGTGGTGAGAGACGTACTCTACGATGCCGTGGCAAGGAAACCAGTTTGCATGCACATTGAAAACAGACATGAATATGGAAACCTGCAAACGACGTTCTCCCAATATTTCTACCTCTTCCACTTCTTCTATGGCCACGATGCGACCATCTGCAGGAGCTATGATTGCATGCTGATCAGCAATACAAGGGCAGACTCGCTTAGGTTGCCGGAAGAAGTTCAGCACCAGTAGATAAAACAATACACAAAAAACAAGCACGATCCCAAAGAGCCATCCCGCTCCAGTGAAACTGTACATACTTATGTTGATGGCCAACAGTACGACTCCGAGAGCTGACAGCAGACCAATTCCTTCCTTATTTACTTTCATGATTCAGTACACAAACACGTGTTACTCGGTAAATCTGAAACCCTAATACAAGCGCAAAATTACTTCTTTTTTACTGATGTCCGATACCACATATATCGCTAACCCGGAGCCTATTGGCAATCATTGCTAAGCCCCTCCTGATTAGGTAAGAGAAATCACAAAGGATTTTGTCTTACATATACAAATCTAATACGGGCGACCATCTGGTCCTACAATGGGAGCATCTACATACATTGCCGCAATTTCTTTGGCAAAATGTTCTAACACAACTTTTCTCTTAAGCTTGAGCGTGTTGGTCAATTCTCCCCGTTCTATTGAGAATGGTTCTTCAAGAAGGGTAATTCGTTTTACTTTTTCAAATTGGGCCAGAGATGATTGTACACTCTCTATGTGAGACATTACAATACGCTGCACTTCATGTTCCTCCTTAAGTTCAGCATTAGTCTTGCCATCTACCTCCATTCCTCTCTTTCGCACTTCTTCTCTCAACTTATCCCAATTGGGGTAAATGAGGGCACTTACAAATTTGTAACAGTCTCCTATGATTGCGACTTGTTCTACTATGGGGTGAGTAGCAAGTAGTCCTTCAATTGCTTGTGGTGCAATGTACTTTCCATTGGCTGTTTTGTATAGATCTTTGATACGTTCTTCGAAGAAGAGAGTGCGACCTTCCAGCCTTCCAGCATCCCCGGTGCGAAACCAACCGTCTTCTGTAAAGGCTTCTGCATTAGCCTTTGGATTGTTGTAATACCCTTTAGTAACGGCATGACCTTTCAGAAGTATTTCTCTTGTTTCTGGGTCTATTTTTACATCCATGCCAGGTATTACCTCACCAATGGATTCCAGAACAAATCCTTTTTCTGGATAGCATGATACGGTGGCGCAACTCTCACTCAAGCCATAGCCCACTATAATGGGGAAACCTACTGACTGCAAAAAGCGATTTACTTCCAATGAAAGAGGTGCTCCGGCCGTGGGGCAGAGACGGATTCGTTGCAGTCCAACTTTGGTTCGTAACAGCTTGTAGAGGGTGTGACTGTAGAATTGGTAAGCCAACGATAGAAGGACTGGTGGCTTCTTTTTGAGGTTTGTTGTATAGTCAAGCTTGTAGCGTTTCCCGATCAATATGGCGTGCCGGAATATTCGCTGCATCATGACTGGTGAAGAAGCGATTTTCTCATTTACTCCTTGATAAATCTTTTCCCAAAAACGAGGAACATTACACATCAGTGTTGGTCGGATTTGAGGCAGTGCTGTAAGTATCTTTTTGGGATCGGAAAGAATGGCGACTCTGGCTTGTATAGAGAGACAGAAATAGGTCCATGCCTTTTCGAATATATGGCTTAATGGAAGGAAGCTGATACTCGTATCCTTGTGTCCGAGTGTTGGGAAAATTTCTTGATGTACTCTAACTTGCCACATGATAGCCGAATGGGCTATTGTCACTCCCTTAGGATTGCCTGTAGTCCCACTTGTGTATATAATTGTCGCCAAGTCCGATTCGAGAGCTTGGGCACTGCGTACTTTAGCTACTGTTTCGTTGGGCATCGAGTCACCTCGTCTGACAAATTCATCGAAGTACAAAGAGCTACTGTCTGCCGGATTCTTTGCCACATTCCTGTCGAAGATAACAATCATACGAATGCCGGCTCCAGACTGTTGTACTTTGAATGCGTTGTTGTATTGAAACTGTTCGCCTACAAACAAGAGTTCTATACCAGCATCTCTCACTACAAAGTCTATTTGTTCTGGAGAGGAGGTTGCATAAAGAGGTACACTGATGGCACGCATCATGAAGATACCCAACTCAGCCCAGAGGTAGTAACGCATATTTTGGGAGTAAATCCCAACCCTGGCGTGTTCCTCTATTCCCACTTCGGCTAAGGCTTTGGCAACACCGAGTGTCATATCACTCATTTTTTGCCAATTCACTTTTTGCCATTGATCAGATTCTGCATCGTGATATAATAAGGCAGTGCGTGTTGGATTTTTTTCAGCTAAGCGAAGGGGTAGTTCTGCTAAATGGTATATCTCCATAGTTAAGCTATTTTTCGATCGGGCATAAAGATAACACTTTGCTGGAGGATTCGTTTCTCCGTTTCTTTTTTCGATGAAGAATTGATGCAAAGAGATACTGTGTGTAGATGGTTGGATGTTCTTTTCACGAAAATGCCTCACAAATCGTATTGATCGACTTGTGAGGCTGTTTTCTTTTCTTCTCCTGCATTCAGGGAAAGAGAGGGGATTATTTGTTTCGTTCGTGACGTGCAAGTTCTTTGGGTTCAATTGCCAATTTTTGACCGGCAAGTAAAGCTGCAACCCCTTCTTTTTGCTTTTGTTTACAATCAGGGCAGTGACATTCTTCCTTGTACTCCTCTGGCTCAGTGTAGGTGGTGATCACTCCTTCGTAATTGCGCAGTACAACTCTGTGTGGCCCTTGAGATACAACATAGTTTGGCATTACGGGGATCTTTCCTCCTCCTCCCGGTGCATCTACAACAAAAGTGGGTACTGCGTACCCGGAGGTATGTCCTCTGAGATTTTCAATGATCTCAATACCTTTCGACACCGGTGTGCGGAAGTGTCCGATACCTTGCGAAAGGTCACATACATAAATGTAGTAGGGACGTACACGTATTTTCACCAGCTCGTGAACAAGCCTTTTCATTACGGTTGTGCAGTCATTGATGCCACGAAGCAGCACCGACTGATTGCCCAATGGAACACCGGCGTTGGCGAGTCTTTCGCAGGCAGCTTTACTCTCCGGAGTAACTTCGTTGGGATGGTTGAAGTGCGTGTTGAGCCATATAGGGTGGTATTTAGACAGCATTTGCACCAATTCCGGGGTGATACGCTGAGGCAATACCACCGGAGTACGCGAACCTATTCGTATGATCTCTACGTGAGGAATTTCCCTAAGTCTGGAAATGATGTACTCCAATCTTTTATCGCTCACAAGCAATGCATCGCCACCGGAGAGCAAGACATCTCTCACTTGTGGAGTGCGAGCGATGTACTCTATACATTTATCTATGCGTTCTGTGGGTGAAGCATCGTCTTTTTGTCCAGCAAAGCGTCTGCGAGTACAGTGACGGCAGTACATCGAACACATGTCCGTGATCAAGAAGAGCACTCTATCTGGGTAACGATGGGTTAGTCCTGGTACGGGTGAGTCTTCGTCTTCATGTAAGGGGTCAAGAAGGTCTGCCTCAGAGCGAATTAGTTCTTGTGCTGTAGGAATGGCCTGTTTTCGCACAGGGTCGTGCGGATCTTCAGGGTCGATGAGGCTGAGGTAATATGGAGTGATAGCCATGCGGAGAGTCTTGAGGGACTCACGCACACCGTCTTCTTCTTCAGGAGTCAGACAAACATACTTTTTCAGTTCGTCCAGTGTCTCTATACGATTGCGTACTTGCCAGTGCCAGTCATTCCAGTCTTCTTCTGACACGTGGGGGAAATAGTACTGCTTTCTACTTTCGGTCATGAGTAAGTTGATTTTATTTATGATAAATCAAGTGAGTTATCCCGGAGGCAGAGTCAGTGAGAGCCCGGCCGAGATATTTCGTTTGAGCCCGGCTCTTCTCTGCACAAACATACGATGTATCCGACTTGCAGTCGGATACATCGTGCTATTCATATAAAGAGAGTTGAGCATAATTCTCGATTGAAATATTCTTTCTGAATTTCTTTACTGGAGGTACGCCTCAAGCATAAAGGTCAGTAAATATTTTACGCAGCTTTTCGCTCTCACGAAGTTCTTGCAGAGTAATTTCTGCATGTCCCTTAGTGTAACCGTTACCGATAAGCATCTTCACATCGCTACCGACACCCTCGGCTCCAAGCGCAGCTTTGGTAAAGCTCGTAGCCATAGAGAAAAAGTATACGAGCCCGGTATCCTTAGTACAAAGAATACTGGTCATCTCTGTGTCAGGAATGTTCACGTTGTTGATGCAGATGTCACACATTTCTCCGTTGGTGATTTCAGAGATTTTCTCCATCACAGGTACAGGTTGGGTAGCATCAGCAGAGAATACAACATCGGCAAAACCCAGTTCCTGCAGACGCTTGGTGCTGCGTTCGCTATGGCAGAGACCGATCACCTTACCGGTAACGCCAGCACGCTTTTGAGCTTCATAGCAGCAGAGCATGCCACTTTTTCCTCCGGCACCGATCACGAGCACTGTATCTCCAGGCTTTACGAGTTTGGCTGTCTGTGCAGGAGCTCCGGCTACGTCCAATGCAGAAAGAGCAAGGTTTTCGGGCAAATCTTCAGGAATTTTGGCATAGATGCCACTCTCAAAGAGGATTGCTTTGCCATCAATATCTACTTGATCGATGTCAGGACGTATGTCCTTTATTTTATCAATACGTAGGGGGGTCAAGGAGAGAGAAACCAGAGTAGCGATCTTGTCTCCTACTTTTAGGTCTGTTTTGCCAATGAGAGCATCACCGATTTTTTCTACCACACCCAGTAGCATTCCTCCGGATCCAGTTACAGGATTACGATGCTTGCCTTGTTTAGCTACGATGTCCAGCATAATCTCGGCAATCTTGGCTTTGTCGCCACCGGCCTGTTCTTCGATTTGAGTAAAGCTGGCAGAGTCGATATTGAGTGTTTTTACATCGATGAGGATCTCGTTGTCGTAGATCTCATCCATGTTGTTGTCAATCTTATTTGCTGGTTGAGGCAATACGCCTTTTGGTTCGAGTACACGATGTGTACCGTACTTGTTTCCTTTTTTCATTTTTGATCTATGGAATAATTGAGTTGCAATTTTTTCTTTTTACATCTACCGAGTCATGCCAAAGGTTTAAGACCCAATATTTTTCGAGCTTCAGCGGGGGTTGCGACCTCGCGACCCAACTCTTTAGCCAAGCGTACTACTTTTTCCACCAATTCCCCATTGGATTTGGCAAGCACGCCTTTCGATATGTACAGATTGTCCTCGAAACCTACACGCACGTGACCACCCATCACAATTGTCGGAGCTGCCAGTGTAAAGGCGTGACGACCGATACCAGTAGCTGTCCAAGTTGATCCTGCCGGTATTTTGTTCACAAGCCATACAAGGTTCTCTACTGTAGCTGGAGTACAGCCGGGGACTCCTAGTACAAAATTGAATTGCATCGGAGCTCCTGGTACTTCTCCCTTAGAAGCCATACGTACTACGGTGTCGAGATGTCCCATTTCGAAACATTCATACTCAGGCTTGATATTGTTTTCGATCATGCGTTTTCCGAAAGCACGCATCATGGGCATTGTATTTTCAAATACTTCGTCACCGAAGTTACAGGTACCGCAGTCCAATGTTGCCATTTCCGGAAACAACTCTGTCGGTTGCAGACGTTCTTCAGCAGTCATCCCTACTGCTCCTCCGGTGGAAGGAATCAGGATAACATCCGGGCAAGCTTTGCGAATGGCATCCAAGCAGACGCGGAAACGCTCTCTACTCTGTGTCGGAGTCCCATCATCTTCGCGTACATGCACATGTACTACCGCAGCTCCGGCATCATAAGCGGATTTGGCCTCTCGCACAATTTCCTCTACCGTATAGGGTACGGCAGGGTTTTGTTCCTTCGTCACCTCTGCTCCACAGATGGCAGCGGTGATAATTAGTTTTTCCATACTGTATTAAGTGTTTGGTTTTGTTAGTGCTCGATACGTTGGCATTTCTTGGGTACTACACAAGTACCGGAAGCCCGGCAAACAACGATTGGTTCAGCCAATACATCAGCAGCTGAGTCAGAGATGTCAGGACGAGGCTTGATGACTTTGCGGGCTTCAAATTCCATTTTACGTGAAGAATTGCCTACAGAGGTAATACGACCTACTGCTTCGATATAGTCACCGGCATATACCGGAGCTAAGAACTCCACGTTGTCGTATGCACAGAACAGGCCCTCATCGCCATCATGCATAATCAATAACTCTGTTGCCACGTCTCCAAAAAGAGCGAGCATATGAGCACCATCCACCAAATTGCCACCGTAGTGAGCATCCTGCGAAGACATCCGCAGTCTAATCATCGATTCCATGTTCATCTTTAATATGTATTTGTTGACTTGGTAACTATCTCAATTCTTTCACCTCCCTCTGTCATGGGTTCATTAGAGGAAATGGCCTCCCAGACGTCACTAGGAGCAGGAATTAAGAGGAAACACTCAATAATCGCTTTGTTTTTTATAAAATCACACCCACAATTGCCATCCGAAAAGGGGAGGGATGGCAAACGCTCCCACAAAGATAAAACGAATAAGTGAAATCGCTAGGTCTACGAAATCTCCGATTGTACTTCACAAAAAGGGTGGAAAAGCCCCTCTCCTTGGGGCGATTAACTTCTGATTTTCTCATTGGTCTGCTACAAATAGTCTCGCTTGACTAATTTGGTTATGGCTCTAGACCAAGGATAAGCTTGATTGTAGATGTGAGAAGAAAGGTAGTCGAGTTTTTAGAGTCTTGAGGCGAAGATAGATTCGGGTTTGCACATTAACTTTGTGGCAAAACAAAAAATTTCAAACGATGAATGCTATAATCGGAATGACGGCTCTCAGTAACTCTGAAGAGCTTTTTTCTCTCCTGAGTTCTCCTCGAAAGGATAGAGATAATCTACCACAAGGACCTTTCTTTTTGATGGCAGGTCCCTGTGCCGTGGAAAATGAACAAACGACAATGCAAACAGCCGATTATTTGTCTCAATTGACAGCTCATTTGGGAGTGCCTTTTATTTTCAAGTCTTCGTATCGCAAGGCAAACCGTTCTCGGTTGGATAGTTTTCGAGGAATAGGCGATGTTGCTGCCCTACAAATTTTATCTAAGGTAAAGGCCCAATTGGGTCTGCCAATAGTGACTGATATTCATGAAACTTCCGAAGCCAATATGGCTGCAGAGGTAGCTGATATACTGCAAATACCGGCTTTTCTTTGCCGCCAAACGGATCTCCTTGTAGCCGCTGCCCAGACGGGGAAAATAGTAAACATTAAGAAAGGTCAGTTCCTTTCACCGCAGGCAATGGCCTTTGCTGCAGCCAAGTGCGAAGACTCCGGCAATTCCAAGATCATACTCACCGAACGTGGAAATAGCTTTGGTTATACCGACCTTATTGTTGATTATCGTGGAATTCCACAGATGCGTAGGTTGGGTTATCCGGTCGTGATGGATGTGACACATTCTCTGCAGCAACCTAACCAAAGCAGCGGTGTGACTGGAGGATTACCTTCTCTAATAGAGACAATAGCTAAGGCTGCGATAGCAGTGGGGGCAGATGGTATTTTCATTGAGACTCATCCTGATCCGACAAAGGCTCTTAGCGATGGAGCTAATATGCTTCCTCTACACATGATGAAACCTTTGCTGGAAAAACTTATCCGCCTGCGTCAAGCCGTGATAGAGGCTTGAAACAGGCGGATGGAGGTAGATCTTGGGAAAGATAGGGGGATTTCTATCTCCTGACAGTATTAGTCCTTGATGGCGATAATTTCTATTTCTACCAAACCGTTTTTGGGAAGAGTTTTTACTGCAACGGCCGAGCGAGCAGGGAATGCTCCATCGAACTGACGTGCATAAACTTCGTTCATTGCTGTAAAATCTCCCATATCGGCAAGGAAGCAGGTTGTTTTCACTACGTTGCTCATATCCATACCTGCTTCGGACAGGATAGCACGAATGTTTTTGAAGGCTTGCTCTGTCTGAGCCGGTACTCCTCCCTCCACGAAATCTCCGGTTTGAGGATCCAAACCAAGTTGTCCTGAAGCGTAGAGTATATTATTTACTAATACTGCTTGGCTATAGGGGCCGATGGCGGCTGGAGCATTGGGGGTACTGATTACTTTTTTCATAGGAATTGTTGTTTATTTGCGAGACTCCGTGAGGAGTCTCTTGGTAAGTTAGAACTTTGATTGTTGTCTTAGGACCTCATATAGGATGACACCGGCGGCTACCGATACATTGAGAGAACCGATATCCCCAATTTGAGGAATGCTGATCATAGAGTCAGAGCGTTTGATCGTTTCTTCGGAAGGACCGACATCTTCTGCTCCCATTACAATTGCCAACGGTAACTCAAGTTTCTCTTCCGTGTAGGAGCATGTGGCTTTTTCACTCGCTGTCACTATGCGTATACCGGAGGATTGAAGTAAGTCAAGGGCTTGGCTAATAGAAGGTTCTCGGCAGACCGTTATGCGATGAAGAGCCCCTGCTGATGCTTTGATTGCATCACCACTGACAGATACCGATCCTCGAGCTGGTATTACAATCGCATCAACTCCAGTACATTCGGCTGTACGAGCTATAGCTCCGAAGTTTCTCACATCGGTGATACCATCCAACACCAAAATCAGAGGTAATTGACCTTGCTCAAATTTCATGCTGATCACTTCTGATAGAGGCATGTATTCTATTGTCGACAGTATCGCCACTATCCCCTGATGATTCTTGCTCGTCATGCGATCGAGTTTTTCTACCGGCACCGAGAGCACGGGGATGCTGCGCTTGTGAGCAAGAGTTTTGATGCGGTTGATTTCTTCGCTGCGCATAGCTCGCTTTATGTATATTCGATCGAGTTCATTTCCGGCCAATAATCCCTCGAGGACAGGATGAATACCGAATACGAGTTTGTCTTTTGCCATATGTCAGAGTCTTGATTTTAATCCGGTAGAATACCTATTTCAGTGCTATTGAGCAGCAGCTCTTCTGCTGCAGCTAATCCTATTTGAGTAAACAAGTTTCCACTTTGCATACGAGCGATTTCCCGAATCCGCTCCTCTCTATTGAGGCGACGGATAGAAGTCTTTGAGCTTATCTCATCGGACTGCTTGTAGACGAAATAGTGATTTTTACCGTATGCTGCTATCTGAGGTAGGTGGGTGATGGCGATCACTTGCATATGCTGTCCCATATGTCTGAGCATTTCGGCCATGCGACTTGCCACATCACCGGAGATCCCAGTATCAACTTCGTCGAAAATGATAGAGGGAAGTTCCCTCCTTTTTGCTATTACTGATTTGATTATCAGCATTAAACGTGAAATTTCACCCCCTGATGCGACTTCGGATACATCCTGAGGTTTTTGCTGTGCGTTGGCCGAAAAGAGGAAAGTAACCCGATCTCTTCCCTGTATGGACAAGGTGGCTGGTCGTATATCTACTTCAAATTTTGCCTGAGGAATGCCAAGATGAGGCAGTTTGCCCTTTAATTCTTTTTCAAAGACACCGGCAGCAGATAGACGTTTACCATGGAGTTCGTCTGCCAATTTGTTTGTTTCCGATAAAATTCGCTCTACGACTTCTTGTTCTTGCTTTAAATCTTCTTCCGAATGATCTATTCTATTCAGTTTGTTTTTCAGCTCTTCCCTAATGTCAAGCAGTCCCTCTATGGTTGAGGCTTTGTGTTTGTGCATGAGGGTGTTTAGCAAATCCCATCTGTCCTCTACCTGTGCAAGTCGCGTGGGATCTGTAGATAGAAGCTCTGCCTCTTGTGACAATGAATTGGCAATGTCTTGCAATTCAATACGCAAGGATTGCAATCGTTCTCGGTAGGAAGAAAAAGTCGAAGAGTAAGCTGTGATGCGAGATAGGGATTCTATAGCAGAGTGAATTGCAGAAAGGGCTGCAGTGTCATTTTCAGAAAGAGCCGAAAGTGCTATTCCCACCCCTTGTGCTATTTCAGAGGCATGGGAGAGAGTTCGAAGTTCTTCTTCCAATTTCTTTTCCTCGCCTTCTTTGAGAGAGGCATCTTGTAACTCGCTGTATCTAAACCGCAAGAAGTCGATCTCCTGTGTGTCTCTTTCTATCGTGGCTTGCAACTCCTCAAGCGTTTTCCGATGATCAATGTAGGTTCGATACTTTTCTTGGTAGTGTGCCAGTAGCAAATCGATATCGGCTATGGCATCAAGAGAACTAAGCTGAAAGAAGGGATCACCCAACAGAAGATTTTGGTGTTGCGAATGTATGTCAATCAGAGAGCCAGCAACACTCTTTAGTGTGCTAAGAGAAACGGGGGTGTCGTTGATGAAAGCCCGACTCTTTCCCTTGACGGATATTTCTCTCCTGAGGATGCATTCTTCGGGATCGAAATCCAGATCTTGTCCGAGTAGGAGTTGTTCTGTTTGCTTTGATAGTTTTTGAAATACTCCTTCTACCACACATTTGTCTGCTCCGGGGGCAATTTCGGAGGAGTCTGCTCTTTTGCCTAAAAGGAGAGACAAAGCTCCCAAAAGAATACTTTTGCCGGCTCCCGTTTCGCCAGATATGACAGAGAAACCCTCCGAGAAGTCTATCTGTAGCTCTTCTATGAGGACGTATTTGGTAATATGCAGCGAGGCCAACATAGTGGAGGTGGGTTATTTTTTTAGGCGATCTATCTTGTTCTGTTCTGTAGGAAAGAGCTTGAGCAGGCGTTTACTCAAGTCTTGTTTTTCTGAAGTAGAAGCCTTGGAGAGGATGGAGACAAGCTCTTCGAGCTTTGTCATCGCAAAGATGTTCAAGAGGGGAGATACCGGTTTTTCCTTGTGCACTGTTTCCAGTAGCTCAATAGTGGAAATAATGTTGCTCCGTCCTCGATTAGCATTCCCCACCATTTCGTCCAAACCTTTGCGATGAAATATGTACCAGGCTTTTCGTACAGGTTCTTGTACCGGATCATTAAGAGCTTCAGCCAAGGCATATCTATTTCTATCACTTTTGAATGCATCCCAACCATTCCAATCCTGCTTGGTTTGGGCTGCAGCAACCAACTGTCTCATTTCCGATCGGTATGGATTTCCTCCTAAGGGAGCAAAACTATCGAAGTCGTATGTCAGTATTGCATAGGTGTAGAAGATGAGTGTTGCAAGCAGATTACTCTCTATGTTAGCCGGATTCCACTCTATCGGGGTGTAAGGATCATAGAGGAAGTTTAGTTCTCGGTCTCGGTATACGAAAAGCGGGCTTACATACGATGCGTTGAAAACTGGTCGTCTGGCCGTTACGGACAAGTCGGCCGTGTATTTGGTCTCGTCTGTTCGGGTTAAGATATTTAAGCTGAAATTACACTCGATTCGTTCTGCAGGGGAGAAAGTGCCATGTGTCCAGCGTGTATTGTTGAGCAATTCAGAGAGTTTCCTCTCCAGTTCTTCGTACTGACTACGCTCCACACTACCCCCCAAAGCATCTGTATTGATGCTGACTTTAGCATTCAATTCCTGTGACAACCCTTGTAGAGGCAAGAGCAGGAAAAGTATAAAGGAGAGCCAGTAGCCTGAAACGGATATTTTCATAGGTTGAGTTTTAACGCAATGAAATCGGCAATATCTTTTGCTACGGATTCTTTACTCTTCAGAGGGTATGATCGAATGGAGCCATCTCTATCTATGATCGTTACCTTATTCGTTTCTCCTCCAAATCCGGCCCCCTTATCTTGTAAACTGTTCAAGATAATAGTATCCAGATTTTTGTTTTGGATTTTTTTCTTGGCTTCAGTTATTCCTTCTCCTGTCTCGAGAGCAAAGCCAACAAGCAGTTGAGAAGGATTTTTGAGTTCGCCGAGGGTTGCAGCAATATCCGGATTGGCAACCAATTTGATCTCCATACTTTGTTTGTCTTCTCTTTTGATCTTTTGCTTAGCGACCTCTTTCGGTCTGTAATCTGCCACTGCTGCCGTCATGATCGCAATGTCCGTCGAAGGGAAAAGTTGTAGACAGCAGTCCCGCATCTCTATTGCAGAGGTGATGTGCCGGACATTGACTCTGTGGTGGGATGGTAGCAGGGCGGATGGTCCTAAAACAAGATTGACCTCTGCTCCCTGCGTAGCTAATGTATCAGCCAAGGCGATCCCCATACGACCGGTTGAGTGGTTTCCGATGAAGCGCACCGGATCTATTGCTTCATGTGTGGGACCGGCTGTTATGAGGATTCGTTTGTTCCGATAGGGTAGTAGGTGAGCCGGAGCATTGTCCGATTGTGTGGCAAAAAACTCAGCCAACACCTGAACCAATATCTCTGGTTCTTCCATGCGCCCCTTGCCAATCAAGTGGCTGGCTAATTCTCCTTCCTTGGCTTCTATCACCCTATTCCCAAATTTTTTGAGTCGCTCTATGTTGGCGCAGGTAGAAGGATGCTTATACATATCCAAATCCATGGCTGGGGCCACGAATATGGGAGCCTTACAGGAGAGATAGGTCGTGATAAGCATATTATCCGCTACACCATTTGCCATTTTTCCTATCGTTGCAGCAGAAGCTGGGGCAACTAACATCGCATCGGCCCATAATCCTAAATCGACATGGCTGTGCCATGAGCCGTCTTTGCGGGAGAAAAACTCACTTATGACAGGTTTGGACGTGATTGTGGAGAGGGTTAGGGGTGTGATAAACTCCTTGCCCGATGGCGTTATTACAACTTGCACCTCAGCACCGGCCTTTATGAGCAGCCGGCAGAGCTGTACGGATTTGTAGGCAGCGATGCTGCCGGTTATGCCTACTATGATATGTTTGCCGGCAAGAGAAGAGAGATCTGTCATGTGGGTAAGTATGGCAAATGGGGTGACGGGGAAGAGTGGTTTATCGGGTTTCAGTTGTTACTGCTTGCCAGACGAATACGTGTAAATGCATTTTTCGTGTCAAGAGGGAAATCGGACTGCATGATCCAACCATAGTATCCGGGATCTTTGGCAAGGACTTCGGTTGCTTTACATCCCTTGTACTTGCCGAAATTGATGACTGCTTCTCCTGCATCGTTGTACACCATGCGACCGGCGAAATCTACATTTCGGTTATGTGCCGAAAATTCAGCCAAAAACGGAATATCGTTTTGCAATTCTTCTGGATAACGATCCAGCTGTGCCATAAGTACTTCGTAGGTCGCTCTTGTGTCTGCTTCTGCCGAATGAGCATTCTCCAGATCTTTGCCACAATAGAATTTATAGGCAGCCGAGAGGGTTCGACGCTCCAATTTGTGATAGATAGTCTGCACGTCTACAAAGTGGCGGTTGTGAAATTCTTCACTGAAACCGCAACGTAGGAATTCCTCTACAAGCATTGGAACATCGAAGCGGTTACTATTGAACCCGGCTATGTCGCAACCCTTAATGATTTCCAATAGGCTTTTGGCTACCTGCCCAAAAGTCGGACAGTCCTTGACATCTTCATCGCTAATTCCATGCAAAGCAGTGGATGCTTCCGGGATATGCATTTCGGGGTTGATCCGGCGTGTACGGCAGAACTCCTCCCCATTAGGGGATATCTTGAGTAGAGAGATCTCTACTATCCTGTCTCGCGAAACATCTACCCCCGTCGTTTCCAGGTCGAAAAAAACGATGGGTTTTTTGAGATTTAATTTCATTCTCCTATCAGTCTCATGGGAAGGATCAAGCTAGCTTGGTCTATGCTTTCTTCACTGTCACACGGCACGATCACGCAAGCTCTCACCTGATCTGTGAGACAGAGTTTGACTTCTGAGCTGTTAATCGCTTGGAGAGTTGCCTGTAGAACGGTTGACTCAAAACCCATTTTGAGGTCTATATCAGCTGGGCAGTCTGCTTTGACCATTTCCTCTGCTGAAACAGAAAAATCGAAATCGTTGGCAGATAGTTTGATGCCCTCGGGAGAAAACTCAAAGCGTAGCATATTGGCACTTTCGCTGGCGAACACCGATACTCGTTTGGCGGCAGAGAGGAGCAAGAGCCTGTCTACTACCACCTCTAACGGCCACTGTGTGGGAATGACACTATTATAGTTTGGGTATCGTCCTTCCAATAAGCGTCCTGAGAGTGTGTATGATGGAAGACGTAGTTGGATGAATTTTTCTGAATAAATCATTTCAATCATATCATCGTTGTCTTCGTGTTGCAGTAGCGAACGACTGATAAGAGTGGCAACCTTTTTTGGTAGGCAGAAACCCATTTTTTCCGTGGCCTTTACTTCATAGTTTTGCTGGCGAACAAGCATTTTCCCATCTGAACCTACAAAGACGATCTTATCTTGGAAAATATCCATGTACACCCCCGTCATGATGGGACGTCTGTCATCATTGCTCGTAGCAAAGAGGGTCGCATTGATTCCCTTGAGCAGATTGCCCACGGAGATGTGCAGGCTTTGCTTGGTCTCATCATCGTCCAGAGGGCGAGGGTAGGTATCAGCCTCTTTTACTACAAAAGTGTATTGGCCACTGTTGTAATTGATTTGGGCGTTGAGAGTTTTCAGATCCACATCAAAAGTTATCGGCTGTTCAGGCATTTCCTTGATTGGGTCAAGTAGTACTCGTTGCAAGATGGCGAAGGAACCATCTTCCCCTGTCAGGTTGTTGACCTCCAATTCCCCTTCGAGTCTGGTGCCGGGATCTGCTCCTGTCAGTCGGAGAGTGTTGCCTTTGAGTTCAAAGAGGACACACTCCAGTATTGGAATGTTCACCCGTGGGGTTATCACACGCGAAACCGCCTGCAAGAGTTGCTGCATCTTGCTGCTGGAAACTTCAAACTTCATTGTATTGTGTTTTTGTTATTCTTTCAATGAGCAAATATAAGAAATAAGCATACAATGGGGGAGGAGCTTGTAGACAGCTTGTTTTGCAGAGGAAAATAGCTCTCTTTAGTGCGATTGTAAAGTTGAGGCGGCACTGCAATTCGGAGTTCGTAAGACAGCTTTGCCCGATATGCGATAAGGTCCGAAAGTAGCTGCCAAAAAGATTCTCAAAAGACTTTTCTTAATCAAACCTTTATTCCAGCTGCTTTCGGTATACGGCATCCAGTGTTCGTCCTTCTTTATCTTTCCACTGTTCCCAACCATTAGCACTTCGGCCGAGGCAAAAAGATGCAGCAGAGCTTGGACTGGAGAATGTGAGGTCTGAAGTTAGGATGCAGGAATCTCCTTTTTCCAAACCATTCTCTCTCAGTTTTTTCTCTCTCAGCTCCTTCCTTTGGAAGGATGGGGCTGTTTTCCTCGAGATAGAACTGTCTGTCAATACAGTGAATCCGGAAGATCCATAGATCCCTTTCGCCCAACAATCTTTTCCTCGGATATAAAACAAGTGTTCCTCTCTGGGCTGAAGAGTCTCAAAGATATTGCACCCAACGAATGAAGAAAGAAATTTGACATCATCAAAAAACTCATCCATTGTATCTTGTTGATATTCAGGTAAGTTAGGTGCTTTGGGGATCTGTTTGTTTTCCTTTAGCTCGAACGAGTTCGCTTTAGTGGCCTCTGCTACAGCTCTATGCTCCAAATATTGTACATCGACTTTAGTCATGTCAGCATCCTTGGAGACGAAAATGAGAGCTTTCTGCCAGAATCCTTTTTTGTTGTCATGATCTCTTACTCGCTCACGGAAGTTTTCTGTTTCCCCTATATATGCCTGTGGGTTTTCCATGTTGTCCTCTCCAATGAGAATATAGAGAGCCGGTTTTTGTAACTTCTGCTGTTCGCTCAGGTAAGATAGATTTGATCGAGGAACTACAAATACCTGACAAATCTTGTTGCTGACGAATGCATATTGTGTTCCCTTGGGATCTCCATCAACTAAGAATGTTGTCACAGTCTTGCCCATAATATTTCCTATTCTATTTGGTTTTGAGTTTTTATTTCAATTGTTGAGACCCCTGTTTTCATTGAGTTTTCGACGGATAAATTCTACAAACTGGTAGTTCTTTTTGCCCCAATGTGGAGCCAAAATGAGTTGAGGAGGAGAGGATGAGACAAAGCGTTCGAGTACAATATCCGGTCTGAGGCGTTGTATAAAATCGACACATAGTTCTACATATTCATCCTCTGTCATGAAATGGTATTTCTCCGGATGAATGGTATAGTCATGCGCCATAAGGCTGCCTTTGATAATTTGTAATTGGTGCAATTTGAGTGTGTCGATAGGTAGAGTTGAGAGCCGATCGGCATGAGAAAGCATTTCCTCCCTTGTTTCATCGGGAAGTCCTAATATCAGATGAGCTCCCACGAGCAAGCCTGCTTGATGAGTCCGGTGAATTGTTTCTGCACTGCAGGCAAAATTATGTCCACGTTGTATGAGAGCCAATGTTTTGTCCAAGGTCGATTCTACTCCATATTCAATCAATACGAAACACCGTTTGGACAGATCGGATAGATAGCTCAGCAGGCTGTCGGACATACAGTCCGGCCTGGTGCCGATTACCAAACCCACAACCCCCGGATAGTGCACGGCCTCCTCATATTTACTTATTAAATCTTGCTCCTCTCCATAGGTCGCTGTATAAGCCTGGAAGTATGCCAGATAGACCATTGTGGGGTATTTGTGGGAGAAGAATGCGATCCCTTCAGAGAGCTGCTCGCTAATAGATTTGTTTGCTGATGCGTAGGCCGGACTGAAACTTGCGTTATTGCAGTAGGTACAGCCTCCTTTTCCCAATTTTCCATCTCTAGTTGGGCATTTCTGGGAAGCATTGACAGATATTTTTTGCACTTTTTGGCCCGGAAAGTAATGGGAAAGGAAAGTGGCAAAGTCTATGTAACTGTTTCTTGGCATACTTGAGACTGACAAATGGAAGTTTAGGATTGCTTTCGATTATTTTCTGTTACCTGGACCAGATATGATAGGCGGCCTCGGCCTGAGCTTCCAGCATTTCTCTCCCATTGACATACATAGCACCTTGGCTTTCGGCTCTTTGTAGAAAAAGAGTCTTAGGAGGATTGTAGATAAGATCGTAGCAAAGATGTCTGTCGCTTAGCCTACTATAGTCTATCCGAGGACATTCATCTTCATGAGGAGGCATCCCCAAAGGAGTGGCATTGATCACGATACTGAAGTCTTGAAGTCTCTCCCAATCGAAGTCTTGATAGGGAAGCAAACCTATGTTTTCTGTGGAGCAATGACGACTGAGAGTTAGGTGTTCTATTTGTAGCTGATCCAGAGCTTTACGGACAGCTTTGGATGCTCCACCATTTCCCAGAATGAGAGCTGCCCCATGCCCGAACCTTTTGAGGTGAGGTATGAGGCTTTGCCGGAAACCAACGACGTCTGTATTGTATCCTTTGAGAGAGTACGAAGATGTGCTGCGCTCTATCCGTATTGTATTGACAGCTCCCACATCATGAGCCAGAGGATCCAGCTCATCAAGGTAGTCGATTACGGCTATTTTGTGCGGACTGGTCACATTAAGGCCACACAGGAAAGGATGAGAGGCCAAAAACGATGGGAATTCCGATATGTTTGGTAGAGGGAATAGCCGATAATGGGCTTTTATACCCAATCGATGAAATTTATCGTTGAAATAGGATGCCGAAGCCGAATGTTCCAGAGGAAAACCTATGAGACCATACTCTGTCATTTCATGCCTAAGTATATGGTAACGACTCCTGGTGAAATAGACCGAAAGAAAGTCTCTACAAAGCCTGTCTTTTCCATTATGCTTACCAAGTCTTTGCGTTGAGGAACAGCTCCGATAGACTCTGGTAGATATTTGTACGCTTGCTTGTCAAGAGAAAGAGTCCGCCCCAATAAGGGGAGGATTTTATGTGCATAAAATTTATAACCGGCTCGCAAAAAACCGTTGGTTGGTTCCGATAGCTCTAAAATAAGCATGGGTGCGCCGGGTTTGAGAATTCGATAGGCTTCAGCCAATGCTACATCTATCCGGTCTACATTTCGTAGCCCGAAGGCTATTGTGACTGCATCGAATTCATTATCCTCGAAGGGGAGTTCGGTTGCATCTGCTTTCTTCAATTCAATCAAATGTTCCAATCCTTCCACCCGTATTTTCTCGGCAGCTATTCGGAGCATTTCATCCGAAATATCTATCCCATCAATATGTTTTAGGTTGGGGAGTTGTGTGGCTATGTTGATGGCAAAGTCGGCTGTTCCGGTCGCAATATCGAGTATTCTCTCCGGATGGTATGGTTGTAGCAATTCAATGGCTTTGTTGCGCCAATATCTGTCCATCCCCCAGGATATTAAGTGGTTGATACGGTCGTATCCCGATGCTATATGATTGAACATCCGGCGTACCTGCTCGCTTTTTTCTTCTTTGTCGTTGTAGGGAGTAACCATACGCGATTTTAAGGAGTTGGAGGAGTAAAACAAAAAGAGAAAGGACAATTCGGAGGTAGAGGAATGGGAGATAATATCTCCGGACCTATCGAATTGTCCTGTGAAACTTTCTTAGAGGTTCTTGAGAGCCTCCACTATATTGCTGTGTATGCGCTCTGTGATATTTTCGCTTGGGCAGCGTTCAAAAGTCTTTCCGGTAACTTTTTCGTACAGCTCTATGTATCGGTCTGACACGGAACGGCAGTATTCAGGTGTCATTTCTGGAATTTTTTGTCCGGCTTTTCCCTCAAATCCGTTTTCGATGAGCCATTGCCTTACAAATTCTTTGGAGAGTTGTTTCTGAGCCTCTCCCTTTTCAAATCGTTCTTCATACCCATCGGCATAGAAATATCGGCTGGAGTCAGGTGTATGTATCTCGTCTATGAGATATATTCTCCCGTCTTTTTTTCCGAATTCGTATTTGGTGTCTACCAATATGAGACCACGCTCCGCTGCCATGCGTTGCCCACGCTCAAAGAGAGCGTAGGTATAACGTTCGATTTGTGCGTAATCCTCCTCAGATACCAGCCCTTGTGCAATGATTTCTTCTCGACTGATATTTTCATCGTGCCCTTCGTCGGCTTTTGTGGTTGGAGTAATGATTGGTTTGTCGAAGCGTTGATTTTCTTTCAGACCTTCCGGCAGTTCTATGCCACAAATGCAGCGTTCTCCTTGTTTGTATGCACGCCAGGCTGATCCGGTGATGTAGCCACGGATCACCATTTCCACCTTGAATGGTTCGCAGCGGTGCCCTATTGTTACCATTGGATCGGGGGTGCTGATTTTCCAGTTCGGAACAATGTCGGATGTTGCATCCAGAAAATAGGCTGCGATTTGGTTCAGAACTTGTCCCTTGAAAGGTATACCGGCAGGCAGGATTACATCGAAAGCAGAGATTCTGTCTGTGGCAAGCATTGCAATATAGTCTTTGCCGAAAAAGTATACATCGCGTACTTTGCCATGATATACGTCTGTCTGACCTTCAAATCGAAAGTCGGATTTTACGAGCGTTTGGTTCATAAGATTGTCTTTGTGAGTATTTATGGGTGATATGTTTGCCAATTACTACTTGTTGTCTTGTTTTGATTTGGGATTGACATCCTTGTCTTCTATCTAATTGTGTGCCAATTTTGGTTACACTAAGGGTCTATCCGTTTCGAGCCTTTCTGCCGTTTGTGTTTCTGTCGGTGTTTTTTCTTCTTCTTCTTCTCCTTCTTCTCTTGGCCGAGCTGCTTCGTAGGCGGCTACTATACGTTCCACCAGAGGATGACGTACAATGTCGGATTTATTTAGCTGTATGGTACTAATTCCTTCTGTGTGTTCGAGAATTTTAAGAGCACGAATTAGACCGGATGACACTCCTCTTGGCAGGTCTATTTGGGTCGTGTCTCCTGTGATGATCATTTTGCCCCTCTGTCCCAAACGGGTGAGAAACATCTTCATTTGGTGCAGGGTTGTATTCTGAGCCTCATCGAGAATGACCACAGCATCACTAAGGGTACGCCCTCTCATGTAAGCCAAGGGAGCGATCTGTATAGTGCCATTTTCTATGTAGTCTTTGAGCTTGGCTTGTGGTATCATTTCTCCGAGAGCATCATATAGAGGCTGCAGATATGGATCCAGTTTGTCCTTCATCTCTCCCGGCAAAAAGCCTAACTTTTCCCCTGCTTCGACTGCTGGGCGCGAGAGAATGATTCGTTTTACTTGTCTGGTCTTGAGGGCACGCACGGCCAGACTGATGGCTATGAATGTTTTCCCCGAACCTGCAGGACCTATGGCAAACACCATATCATTTCGGTCGAATGCTTCCACCAATCTCTCCTGATTTCGTCCTTTGGCTGCAATAGCCTTACCATTTACACCATATAATATATGGTGCTTGGAGGTTGTTGATTCCTCTTTTTCACTTTCACCTCGTGTCAACCGGATAACATCCTCCTCTGTCAGTCGATTGTATTTGTTGCAGTGTTTTTCCAGCTTGTCAAGGATATACATCATCATGTCTGTTTCGTGCATTTCGCCAAGAACTTTCACCACGTTGCCATGCGCTACAATTCGCAGCTTGGGGTATAGGTTTGTAAGCAGCACGATATTAGCCTTATTAGCACCAACAAAAATTTGAGGATCAGCATCCTCAAGGATGTACAACCGCTCTGTCATTTATCGCTTTTCGTGAATGTGTTCAAATCTTTGATTCTTAGGAGAGAGACCTTTTTGCCTTTTTCCGAACCCTACAATAGCTGCAAATGTACGGTATTTCAATGTTAGATTGATTTTTACAACAAGAGGAGACTGTCGCAAGGTCCCAAGAAGCTTTTTCATTGGCCTTTTTGCCGGAGTTTGCAGCGTATGTTGATTTTGAGACAATCGAGGAAGAGAGAAAAAGCATACTTCAGGACATAACTCATTTCGAATACCGATAATAACACATTGAGTACTATCCCCAATTAACAATAATGCGATGCAATTAGGGCGGGAACACTCTTTTGTTAGCTCTGCCACATCTTCTCTTTTTTTGCCACTGAGGTTCAAAGAAAAATTCTCTGGGGAGAGAACAAAAATTCTCTCCTGAGAAAAAAATTGTTCTCTCCTGTGTTAGCAAAATTTTTCTCAGGAGATATTTTTGACCCTCTCGAAACGCCCTGTTCATCGGTGTTTTGAGTGAGGCTAAAAAGTCCCCAAAAGCTGCCTTTTCTACTGTCTTCGACCACATTCTCCTATGTTGCTTAATAGGACGACATCGTTTCAATTGAAAGAGAGGGGAAGCTTGTATTGTCTTGCCTTCTCTTTGAGTGCATTGTATGGGGATCTTCCAAGAGTTGTTGAAACAGTCTTTTGTCCGAACTTTTTTTGAAATGCGTGGTCACAACGGATCATAGAGATAGAGTGTGTATGCCCGTAGGTGTACATGACCAAACCCAAGAGTGGTCTCATTAGCACTTTCTATGTCTTACCCATGAAGGAAAGTTGTTGCCCATAAAGATGTCTGTATGATAGAGGCTAATTCGCTACCTTTGCCGACATGAAAAATAGAGCAGTATTTGCCCTGTGTGGGCTTCTTTTTCTGTCTGTTGCGTATCCGTCTTCTAGTTTGAAAGCTCAGCTCGTATCAGGGGATACTGGGCAGTTTACTTCGGAAGATCCTTATATGGAATACGTGAAAGGGGTGGAAACTTTTGGCAATCTGATAAGAGACCTCAAACTGTACTACATAGATTCTCTTTCCACACAAGATTTGTATAAAAATGGGATTCGTGGCATCCTTTCCGGCTTAGACCCCTATTGTGAGTATTACTCTGCTCAAGAGGAGGAAGCTTTGCGACTAATCACTACCGGAGAATACGGTGGAGTGGGGGCTGTGGTTATGCCCGGAGCCGATAGTTCCGTGATGGTAGCCAGAGTTTTCAAGGGGAAGCCTGCTCAGTTGGCCGGTGTAAGACCGGGAGATGTAATAATGAAAATCGATGGGAAAGATTTTTCTAAATCCGATGTCCAGAGTGTAAGTGAGGCTTTGAAAGGGAATCCGGAGAAACAGATCTCTCTTGAATTGCTTCGTAGAGGAGAGAGTAAGCCTGTTTTCCTGAAATTTTTACGCAAACGGATACAGATAGAGCCCATCACCTATTTTGATGTGAGACCTCACTCTCGGATAGGTTATATAAGTATAGATACATTCAATGATAAGACTGTGTCTGCTTTCGATGCTGCACTCAGCGAACTGAAGCAAAAGACCGAACTTGAGGGTTTGATTATTGATTTGCGAGGAAATGGAGGAGGACTGATGGCTCAGGCTGTTGGGATACTCAATCATTTTCTGCCCAATGGTACTGAGATTGCGAGCCTGCGAGGTCGGAACAACCGCGTCAGCAGTGTCTATCGCACCAATGCCGAGCCTACGGACCTCCACTTGCCGGTCGTTGTCTTAATCAACTCAGAGACGGCCTCTACTTCGGAGTTGTTGGCCGGAGCTTTACAAGATCATGACAGGGCAGTTATCGTAGGAAGGAAAAGTTTTGGTAAAGGGATCGTACAGATGACTTCTGAAATGCCTTATGGAGGCAAATTGAAATTTACTGTATCCCGCTACCATATTCCCAGCGGCAGATGTGTGCAACGGATAGACTACAGTACGAGATCTGCTGATGGTAGAGAAATGAAGACTCAAAAACAACAACCGGATAGCTTACATCGGGCTTTTTATACCAAATCGGGACGGATTCAACATGAAGCCGGAGGGATCAGTCCGGATTTGGAGGTAGAAGCTGATAGTGCAAAGGCCATATCTTATTTTGTCGCAGGCAGCTACTTGTTGCAAGACTATGCGACCGACTATCATAGAAAGCACAAGACTATAGCCCAACCTCATTTATTTACTCTCTCAGACCAAGAATATGAAGAACTTGTGCAACGCTTGTCTGTACCCGAGTTCAAATACGAATTGCGCTCTCCTGTCTATTTAGAGCGTCTACGGGAATGGGCCGAGAGCGAAGGCTTTTTGCCCGAAGCATCCGGAGCTTTTGACTCTCTCTCTCAACTTTTGAAGCCGGACAAAGAGCGAGATCTCAGGCGTTATAAAGACCAGGTGAAAGAGTCTGTGGAGGAGGCTATTATAAGTAGGTACTATTTCGAGGACGGATTGATACAACATCGATTGAGACGCGACAAAGATGTAGAGACAGCTATGCGCCTGCTTGTCAATCCCGAGCAATATCGCAATTTGTTGCACCCTGCCAAATGAAACGGATCCGTTGCCCTTATTGCGACCAGCTTATCGTTCTCTCCAACGAGCGAATTAAGGTAGCTCTTTCTCAGGAGGGTCGCCTCTCGTTGGTTTGCTCAGGTTGCAAAAAACAGATAAAAGCTCGAATCCGACCTGTGAGTGCGGAAAAACTTCCGGAGAGTTCCGAGCCGGAAGGGCTGTTGGCTCCGGCTGCCATTTTTGTTGTGGAAAATGCTTTTGCCTATAAGCAGACACTCAAGTTTGGCCCGGGAGTTCATTCTATTGGGCGAAAAAACAAGGATACGCAGATAGACCTGCCAATACAGACTTCTGATCCCAGCATGGATAGACTTCACTGCCTACTCAAAGTACAGGTAGACTCTGATGGGCATTGGAGCTATGCTATCAAAGATGATGAGAGCCGAGTTGGGACTTTTATTGCAGGACGCTGTCTATCCGATCGAGAATGGTTCTGCCTAAACGAGACTACTGTAATCACTTTGGGGGCAACTTCCCTTATCTTTGAACCCCATCCCGACGAAAACGATCAAACAGCTCAGTAGCGCAGATACAAAAAGAAGAAAATACAATCTCATGAATACAAAGAAGAAAGTAGCTCTTATTACCGGTATCACAGGGCAAGATGGTGCCTATCTGGCCGAATATTTATTGAAAAAAGGATACGAAGTGCATGGTTTGAAACGTCGCTCTTCTCTATTCAATACAGAGCGTGTAGACCATTTGTACCAAGACCCTCATACCGAGAGTCGCAACTTCTTTTTGCACTATGGAGACCTTTCCGACTCAATGAATATTACAGCCTTGATCCGGCAGGTACTCCCGGATGAGATTTACAACCTGGGGGCAATGAGTCATGTGAAGGTCAGCTTTGAAAGCCCGGAATACACAGCTAATGTAGATGGCTTAGGGACTTTGAGGATATTGGAAGCTGTGCGTTTGCTTGGATTGGAAAAGAAAACTCGTATCTATCAGGCTTCTACGAGCGAATTGTTTGGTTTGGTTCAGACTGTTCCTCAGAATGAACAGACTCCGTTTTATCCGCGTAGCCCCTATGCCTGTGCCAAACTCTATGCCTACTGGATCACTATCAACTATAGAGAGGCCTATGGAATGCATTGCAGCAACGGCATCCTTTTTAATCATGAGTCTCCGCTTCGTGGAGAGACTTTTGTAACACGGAAGATTACTCGCTCCGTCAGTCGTATCGCTACAGGATTGCAGCAGAGGGTATACTTGGGCAATTTGTCTGCAACTCGAGATTGGGGGCATGCCAAGGATTATGTTCGTTCCATGCATATGATTTTACAGCAGGATCAACCCGGAGATTACGTCGTGGCTACAGGTATCACGACCTCTGTTCGAGATTTTGCCCAAATGAGCTTTGCTTATGTTGGAATGAAGCTCCGATTCGAAGGAGAAGGGGTGGATGAACGAGGTGTATTGTCTGCAATAGACGAAGAGGTATTCAAGCAACGAGTCGGAGATATTTATTTGCCTGGAGTAAGGAATCTTTTGGGGCAAACACTTCTTTCTGTGGATCCTAATTATTTCCGTCCGACGGAGGTGCAGGCTCTTATCGGAGATGCTGCCAGAGCCCGTAAGATCCTAGGTTGGGAGCCTGAATATACTTTGCAGGATATTATTCGTGACATGATGGACTATGATATTCGTTTGATGCACAAAGAGGCATATCTGAAAGAAGGTGGATATCAGATACTCAACTATTTCGAATAAGCAATGGAGCTGAATGACAAAATATATGTAGCAGGTCACCGAGGCTTGGTTGGCTCTGCTATTGTGCGGGCTCTTAGACTCAAGGGGTATACTCGGGTTGTCGGTAGGACACACGAGGAATTGGATTTGCTCGATCCGGTTGCTGTAGAGAACTTCTTCGATCAGGAAAAGCCTGACTATGTATTTCTGGCTGCTGCCCATGTGGGTGGCATCATGGCCAACAACACTTGTAGAGCGGACTTTATATATCGCAACCTGGGGATTCAGCAGCATGTGATTGGAGCTTCTTTTAGACACAAAGTCAAGAAATTACTCTTTCTTGGGTCTACTTGCATTTACCCTAAAGAAGCTCCCCAGCCCATGAAAGAAGATGTTCTTCTTACCTCTCCTTTGGAGTATACCAATGAGCCTTATGCAATAGCCAAGATAGCCGGACTCAAGATGTGTGAGTCGTTCAATTTGCAGTACGGTACCAATTATTTGGCTGTGATGCCCACGAATCTCTATGGCCCTAATGATAACTTCGATTTGATCTCCGCACATGTTCTTCCTGCCATGATTCGCAAGATGTGGCTGGCCGATTTGTTGATGAGAAAAGACTATGATGCGATACGCCGGGATATTACTCGCCGCCCATTGCCCGATTTAGCCCCATCAAGCCCTGCCTCTGTGATAGAATCTGCTCTGTCTCGATATGGGATATTTCCGGATAGACTGGAGCTTTGGGGGAGTGGTCGCCCTCTCAGAGAATTTCTCTGGAGTGAGGAAATGGCTGAAGCCTGTGTCTATGTTATGGAGCATGTTGACTTCTCTGATCTTTGTAAGTCGGATAAAGGAGAAATACGCAACTGCCATATCAATATAGGGACAGGTAAGGAAGTTTCTATATCAGATTTGGCCTCTTTGGTCGCTCAGGCAGTAGGCTATCATGGCCAGATTCTTTTTGACAGCAGTAGGCCAGATGGCTGCATGCGCAAACTTACCGATCCGTCCCTGATACAAAGTCTGGGATGGCATCATAACATAGAATTGCAGCAAGGTGTACCGATGCTTTACGACTGGTATAAAACTTCTATTGGCTTGTGAAATAAACCTCAACTTGTTTAGATAAAAAATCATAGAATTAGAATAGTGATGGATGTAAAGACCCAAGACAGAATCATGACTCTTATCAAAAAGGAGGTTGTGCCAGCTACCGGATGTACGGAACCCGTGGCAGTTGCGTTGGCAGTTGCTCATGCAGCAGCAACCTTACCTACACCTCTTATGGAACCTTCTCGAATCGAAGTTCTGCTGTCTGCTAATATGCTTAAGAATGCAATGGGGGTCGGCATTCCCGGGACTGGCATGATTGGATTGCCAATCGCAATAGCTTTGGGCTATGTGATAGCCAAGCCGGAGAAGGGACTTTCTATCTTGAATGACTTTTCTCCAGAAGAATTGGAGCGAGCAAAAGGAATTGTGGCTCGAGGAAATGTGATTGCCATAGATCTTAAGCCGGGAGATGTCGATAATCTTTATATCGAGGTCAATCTGCAAGCTACTCCTCATCAGAGTACATCTGTCATAGAGCGGACACACACCGGGCTTACAACCTTGCTGCTGGATGGAAAAGTCCTTCCCACACATTCATCGGCACAAACATCTGAACATCCACAGGATGGTGATGTTAGCAGTACGGACGTAGCAGAGGAAGATATTGAACTAAATTTTGATACTGTATACCGTTTTGCTACTGAAGCTCCCTTGGAGAAGATTGCATTCATAGAGGAAGCCGCCAAGTTGAATTCGGCGGTGAGTGCTTCATCCTTGCAGAGAGAGTATGGCCATTCAGTCGGGCGGATGATACAAGGCCCTCTCGGAAAGAAATACCTGGGAGACAGTGTGTTGAGTAAGATGCTATCATATACCAGTGCTGCTTGTGATGCTCGAATGGATGGAGCTCCTATGGCAGTCATGTCAAATAGTGGAAGTGGTAATCAGGGCATTACGGCTACTTTGCCTGTTGTCTCTTTTGCTCAGGATGAAGGAGCAGACCATGAGAAGACAATCAGAGCTTTGATGCTGAGTAATCTTATGGTTGTTTATATAAAACAAAAATTAGGACGCCTCTCTGCTCTATGCGGATGTGTCGTTGCAGCCACGGGATCTGCCTGTGGTATCACCTATCTGATGGGCGGCAGCAAGCAGCAGATAGGTTTTGCAATCAAAAATATGGTCGGCAACATCACCGGAATGCTGTGTGACGGAGCGAAACCCAGCTGTGCCCTCAAGGTGACGAGTGGCGTTAGTTCGGCCATGTTGTCAGCCATATTGGCCATGGATAGCAAAGTGGTTACTGCCTCCGAAGGGATTGTCGATGATGATGTAGATCGCACTGTAGACAATCTTACTTCTATTGGACGTGAAGCCATGCGCGAGACAGACAAACATGTACTCAACATTATGACACATAAACAAAAGTCTAAATAAACGAGATTGTGAACTTGTATTAACCTAATTATGTCAAGTCGGATTCTTGCGGTTGCCATCAATAATATGTACCGGTAGTAGTCGCACATTATCGGACTTTCCTAAACCACACAACGAATGAATAAGATTCCTTTAGGGCTAAAGGTAGCCCTCTTATCTCTCCTATCTGTCTCTCTATCTGCCCAGCAGGAGTTTGGAGGAGAGCCTCTGAGCTTCTCGGCAAAGGCTTTGAAAAACACCTCTTCTTATTTGACATCTCTTCCAAAGGCCATTGATGTGCCTATGACGATGAATGTAGATGACTTGCTCATGGAAGACGAGTGGGGAGGAGATGTGCAATTGCGGCCATATCGTATGGCGGTGATATTGCCTCAAAAGATCAATTTTGCAGAGAAAGCCGATCGAATAGAATTGCAGAATGGGCATTCGGTTTATCGTCTTGCTCTACGATCCGAAGGGGCCAAAGCAATAGGCGTCTATTACGAAGCATTCGATCTTCCAGAAGGATCTCGGCTTTATATCTACGATCCGGGACGTACCCAACTGAAAGGAGCCTATACGAAAGCATCTCACCCAACTATAGGAGAGTTTGCCACATCTCCGATACTTGGAGATTGTGTAATTCTGGAATATGAAACCAACCAAGAAGGAGAGTTACCGGATATTCGTATCTCCGGACTGGGACATTTTTACCGCGCACCATTTATTAGTCGCGATGAGCAGATAGATAGAGGGGAGGATTCGTCTCATCCTCATTGTCAAATCAATGTCAATTGCCCCGAAGGAGATGCTTGGCGCAAGCAGATTGCTGGAGTTTGCCAGATATACATGGTGTTGGAGGACAATGGTCGTCAGTTTGTTTCTTCTTGTACCGGTAATTTGCTCAATAACACAGCCAAGGATTTTGCTCCTTTGATTATTTCGGCAGCGCATTGTGCTGCTTTAGAAGGAAAATTTGCTCCCAAAGACGAATTGTTGGATAGGTGGATTTTCTCTTTCCATTATACGAAACCCGGGTGTAGCAATGCCACATCCGGCTACTCCTATCAATCAAAGAGTATGGTAGGGTGTCGTAAGTTGGCCTTTCTACCTCTCAATGGTATGTCGGATGGACTTCTCCTGAAACTTAAAGAAGAAATCCCTGCTCGTTATCGTGTATACTATAATGGTTGGGACAGGCGAGAGAAGTTATACAGCTCGGCTGTAGGTCTCCATCATCCTGCCGGAGATGCAATGAAAATCTCCGTGCATAAAGGTCAGCCCAAGGTAATTCGCGCTTTTGTGGGGCCGGACGAAGGAGCACAGGATGCGCATTTCTCCTTTCATTTTGATCAAGGGGATACCGAAGGCGGATCTTCAGGCTCTTCTCTTTTCAATCAGGATGGACTCGTTGTGGGGACACTCA
Source organism: Porphyromonas crevioricanis (assembly GCF_900476255.1). Lineage (NCBI taxonomy): Bacteria > Pseudomonadati > Bacteroidota > Bacteroidia > Bacteroidales > Porphyromonadaceae > Porphyromonas > Porphyromonas crevioricanis. The sequence goes on along the minus strand of NZ_LS483447.1, from coordinate 1,720,812 downwards.
CAGGAGGAGGACCTGGCATTTGTCTTCCGAAATCTAAAGACTTGTATGGGCGTATGGCTTTCCACTGGGATAAGTTTGCCTCCTCTGGAGATGAACATCAAATGGCTAAGTTCCTTGACCCTGTGAATGGAGGAAAGGCCGAAACTTTAGAAGGAGCATTTCGTGAGGAAATGTATCCTATCAGTACTGTTCGCAGATTCGATGTGGCACTTAGTGCAGATAGAAGTAAAGTCTTACTGGCTTGGCAAGCTCCATACGGATCCGAGGAGTTTGGAACAAAGGGTTTGCGTTATTTCCTTTTTAGAGAGGGAGAAAAGATTGCCGATTTGGAAGCCGATGGAGCTAATTTGACCAAATATCAGGAGGATATACCTCAGAGTAGTGTCTCCCACGGTGTTTTGAATTACTCTCTGTGTGTTGCTTATCCTTATATGGGAGGAGAGCAGGGAGAGACGAAATACGAGCTCGGGCCGGAGATGAATGCCTCTGTTTTTGTTGGAGATCTGATCACGGAAATAACTCCTCAGAAAGAGTCATCCTCCGAAAATACTATTGTTCTGAGCTGGGAGCAGCCGGTTTATCATCAGTTATTGTCCAAGGTTGGCCTTGACAAAAAATTTGATTTGATTCCATATCAGACGGCTAATATCCCTCTTATTCCTGGGCGAATAGGCTCCGTCACGCATTGTAAGTATAGAGAGAAGTGGCCAATGAATAATCCTCTATATAGCGAAAAGGGGGGATTGCCCACTGATCCTTTGTATATCACACAGATCAACATCATTCCCGACAAGGCTGGTGATGAGCTGTATGTGTTGGCAATGACCGATGAAGCTCTTCGCATAAAAGATCTTTTTCAGAAAGTTGTTGTGCCGGAGGATTATAAAAAAGGGACTTGGTTGAGAGTTCCACTGAAGACCCCATACGAGATCAATCGAGACCAGATGCTGTATGTTGGTTTTGGAGCTAAGAATAACGCCTCGACAGATCCGGGGAAAAAGCCTAACACGATACAGGAGTGGGCAGATAGTAATGGCTTACTGAATTACGAAGATCCTCATCCTCAAATTTATGTAGGTCGCTATGACTTTATTGGTATTGTTGAGCACTTATGGCTTCATCCGGAACGTTTGGAAGGCTTTCCCGGTGTACCAAGCTCAAGGAACCTATTGGCTATGCAAATCGTTGTCTCCAACAGTGATAAGCCGTTATCCAGTCCGATAGAAGAGACAAATTTTGGCGGACGTTATGCCGTGGATACTCCCATTCCCACACATTATATCATCAAGCGAGATGGTGCGGAGCTGGGTAGAGTAGAAGCGAAAAGAGGTCTCAATAGTTTCATAGATAAAACTAACTCGGATCCGAATAAGACATATACCGTAGAGGTCGTATATGCCGACTTGGGGCCGACTCTCGATGTAGAAGTTGTCGATTCGGAGCAAACTCCATCCGTTTATCCCTCTTTGTTTGATACCCACCTGAACTTGACGCAAATAGAGTTGATAAATCGTGCGAGACTTATTTCTATTGACGGACGTTCGGTTGCTGAATGGACATCCGATTCTCTTGGAGAGTATTTGGATGTGAGCCACATTCCTTCTGGCACGTATATCATAGTGTTGGATACGGAGAAAGGGGCTATCCATCAGAAATTGATCAAACAATGATTCTTTTTGCAGAGACTCGATAGGTCGGTAAATCCCACTCTATCGATTGTTTTTTCCTAATTTGAATCACAGCAAGGACATTGCCGCCTTGCTGTGATTTTTTTGTACCTCCTCTTTTTTGAAATAAGAGGCTATTACGCAGACTTTTCCCAGGAGACTATTGCGCAACACAGCAAGTTTTGTATCATATACTCACCCCTTAAAGAGGCATTTAAGCAAGAAAGTATTGGCAAATGGTGCCTCGCTTATTATTTTGGTAAGCACTCAATTCTCTCGATTACTCGGTATCTTTTTGTCGATCGCTCGGCATCTTTTCCGGAAAGCATCTAATGATCACATCAAAAGCAACTAAGCTTTCGGACAAAAGCAACTAAGCTTTCAGACAAAAGCAACTAAGCTTTCAGACAAAAGCAGCTAAGCTTTCGGACAAAAGCAACTGAGCTTTCAGACAAAAGCAGCTAAGCTTTCTCCGAAAAGCAACTAAGCTTTCGGACAAAAGCAGCTAAGCTTTCGGACAAAAGCAATAAAGCTTTTGATCGATTGCTCAATGGCTTTTGGAGTTCCTTTCGTCATGGACAGATCTTTCATTGTTGAAATGGATTGATAGAGAATAGGTTACCTGAGAAGCAACAAGCCACACATCAAACGAATTGGCTTACTGGAGTGACCATTGTTCTGACAATACAAAGACCCGAAAGTCGTATCGAATTGCTCCCTTCCTCAAGATCAAAAAAAGAGGGTGTCGCAACTTTTGCTATTGTTGCAACGCCCTCTTTGTGATTTGCGGAAGAATCCGCTTAGTCCATTTGGTGGCTTCCGATTAATCTTTGAGCTTTACCAAATCTTTGATGCCACCTACAGCTCCTAATACACCGCTGGCTTCATAAGGCATGTATACGGTTTTGGTATTATTTCCCTTGTTGATGTCTTTTAAGGTATCGATGTACCGCATGGCTATCAGATATTGAGCAGGATCTGAGCCTGATCCGGAAACCGCTGCCGCCACTTGTCGGATGGCCTCTGCCTCGGCTTTAGCCACTAAGATTTGCGCTTCTGCTTCTGCTTCTGCACGTAATACCTTGGCTCGTTTTTCTCCCTCTGCATGGTTTATGGATTCCTGCATTTTTCCTTCAGACTCACGTATTACAGCCTCTTTTTGTCCTTCAGCTTGTAATATCTGAGCACGCTTGTCTCGCTCGGCTCGCATCTGTTTCTCCATCGCATCGCGAATGTCTCTTGGAGGATTGATGTCTTGCAACTCCACACGGTTTACTTTCACCCCCCATTTGTTTGTGGCTTCGTCGAGAATCTCTCTCAACTTGCTGTTGATAGTATCACGGCTGGTGAGAGTCTCATCCAGATCCATCTCTCCAATCACATTTCTCAAACTTGTTTGTGTGAGCTTTTCTATGGCATCGGGCAGGTTCTGAATTTCGTAGACGGCTCGTATAGGATCTACGATTTGGAAATACAAGATTGCATTGATCTCTGTCACCACATTGTCTCGAGTGATAACATTCTGTTTGGGAAAGTCATACACTGTTTCTCTCAGGTCAATACGATTGACTCTTGCAAAACGAACCATGGTATCTCCGCCCTGTAATTGGTAGGTATACCTCCAGTGCATGGGGCGAGCTTTGTCGATAAAAGGGATGATGATGTTTACTCCCGAGTTGAGAGTTGTGTAGTATTTACCTAATCGCTCTACAATTACGGTTTGAGACTGTTGTACAATCAGCAATCCTTGAGATACGATCGAAATAGCGAGCACTACGAGCACCACTAAAATGATGATAGTCAGATTCATATTGTTTGTAATTTGATATGGTTTTTCTTATACGGATGGGCAGCTTTCCACATAGAGGATAATGCTTTCTCTTCCCACTATTTTTACATCGGTACCGACCTCTATGGTCGAGCCATCTATGCTGTTTGCTTTCCACGAATCTCCGTCTACAGCTACACGACCAGTAGATTCAGTAGAGTTGATTCGTTCGGTGACTTTTACACATCGCCCGATTAAGGCATCTGCTCCGGTGTTTGTGCCTTTCTTCTTTTGAGAGATACGACGGACAAAGGGGCGTATGAATACCAAAGACAACAATGCACCTATACAGAAAGCAATTACCTGCCACAAAACTCCCAATCCGAGTAGCGCAGCAAACATTCCCAAAAGAGAGGCAACACCAAAGCAAGCCAATACGAAGCCCGGTGTGAAAATTTCCAATACAAAGAGAAGTATGGCCCCCAAGAGCCACCATTGCCAAGGAGAAACAGCGAAGGTCAAATCCATAAGTCAAGTATTCTAAAAAGTTTGTGGTTGCTGTCATTAATCAACCCCCAAAGCAAAGATAAGAAAAGGGCTTTGACTGCGTAGTTGTGACGTCTGCATTTTGGGAGTTTTGGAAGTAGTCTCCCGAAAAGAGCGTTGTATGTACTCTCCAAGTCTCATTACAGTAGCTTTTGGAGGAGTCCATGGAAAAGCTCCCCTATGTATAATATGTATATGCAAGACAGACTTCTGGGAAGTCAGAGATGACTATAGGGGGAGACGAATTATTCAAAAATCTCGGAAAAAAGCTCTCGTTTCTTTCTGTATAGATTGATATATTTTGTAAAATATGGGTCGCAGAAAAAGATTGAAAAATGGAGGGAAAAGAGGCTCCTTAGATAGGTGGATACAACTCCCTTTTGAATGCTTTTTATGAGGTCTCTGGAATGCCGATGGATAGGGCATTCTGGAGGGGTCTAAATTCTCTCCTGAGAGAAATTTTGCTAACACAGGAGAGAACACTTTTTTTCTCAGGAGAGAATTTTTCTTTTCTCCCGTGATAATTCAAAACGTCTCCCAAGGGCATCCCAAAAGGGAGAGAAAAATAGCTCCAAAAGGCCTCGATTTGGACTTAAAAAGCACCACGGTTTGATAATGTATAAATACTGAAACGAACAAAATTATACATATTAGATAGCCTGAAGGACATACGCTTCAAAGAATCATTTCGAGAGCTTTTGTGTGGAAGCTATACATTCTATCTCCGGTAGTTGCTCTCAATCCTACAGAGAGCGAAGTCTGCTCTGAAGGTTTGGGAAGTCGGATTACTTTACTACCTTTGTGGTCCGGTTACCAGCCTGTTAATTGAAAAACAAGAACAAAACAAACAGATAATGAAGAAAGATATTCATCCCGAGAGTTATCGTCCGGTGGTATTCAAGGATATGTCTAATGAAGACATCTTTATTACTCGTTCCACTATGCAGGCCAAGGAGACAATCATGGTCGATGGGGTAGAGTATCCCCTTATCAAGGTGGAAATCTCCAATACTTCGCATCCTTTCTTCACCGGAAAGGCAAAGCTGGTGGATACGGCCGGTCGTGTGGACAAGTTTATGAGCCGCTATGGCGATCGCAAGCGCAAGTAAGGCAGATATATATCGGCGATAGGCGCAATGCGATCTCATCTGAGAACCGAAGTTTCTCTTTCGTTGAAGAAAGAGAAGCTTCGGTTCTCTGTTTAATAACCTTGATGTAATCGATATTGCTACCTTTGCAGCCGCAACCCGTAGAACAAACATAGTGAAACATGCAAAGACACCTTGTGATCGTAGAGTCTCCGGCAAAGGCTAAGACGATTGGCAAATTCTTAGGGCCTAACTATTCCGTACTCTCCAGCTATGGACATGTGCGCGACCTCAGCCCCAAAAATTTCTCCATAGACATAGAGAGAGATTACGCTCCTCAGTATGAAATTCCCGAGGACAAAAAGACTTTGATAAAAGAGTTGAATAAGGCTGCGGATTTGGCGGATGTAGTATGGCTTGCCTCCGATGAAGACCGCGAGGGAGAAGCCATTGCCTGGCATTTATCCGAAGTGCTCAAGCTCAAGGATAAGCCTACACATCGCATTGTCTTTCATGAGATCACGAAGCCAGCCATTGAGCATGCTATACTCAACCCCAGATCCATAGACAAGCATTTGGTAGATGCTCAACAGGCACGCCGTGTCTTGGATCGTATTGTGGGGTTTGAGTTGTCGCCCGTATTGTGGAAGCGAATCAAGCCGTCTCTTTCGGCCGGACGAGTGCAATCCGTAGCCGTACGGATTGTGGTAGAGCGAGAACGGGAGATACAAGCCTTCGAGGCACAGACGCAATACCGCACGATGGCAATGTTTATGTTGCCGGATGGGAAGACTCTTTTGGAGGCTGAATTGGACAAACGCTTTTCTACAGAACAGGAGGCCCAGTCTTTTCTACAATCATGTGTAGATGCAGAGTTTCATATATCGGAGGTGATTAAGAAGCCGGGCAAACGCTCTCCGGCAGCCCCTTTTACTACATCGACTTTGCAACAGGAGGCAGCCCGTAAGTTGGGCTTCTCTGTTGCACAGACGATGAGGATAGCACAGAAGCTCTACGAAGCCGGATTCATCACTTATATGCGTACCGACTCTACCAATCTGTCGGATTTGGCAATGAATGACATCGCCAAACTGGTCCGAGAGCAGTGGGGGGAGGATTTTCATCAGGCCAGACGTTACCAGACCAAAAGCAAGGGAGCACAGGAGGCTCATGAGGCCATCCGACCGACTTATGCTGATCGAGAAACGATTGCCGGTACGGTGACGGAAAAGAAACTCTACGATTTGATTCGCAAGCGTTGTATTGCCTCTCAAATGGCGGATATGAAGACGGAGCGAACCACGGTGACAATAGCTTCTTCTTCCTCTTATTCCAGCGATGCCCATTTTATCGCACAAGGAGAGGTTGTCCTGTTCGAAGGTTTTTATTCTGTCTACAAAGAAGGGACCGATGAAGAGAACAAGGATAAGCCCGAAGGGAAGCTCCTGCCACCTGTCTTGCAGGGAGATGTCTTGAAGATGGAGGCTCTGGAGTCTGTCCAACGTTTTTCGCAGCGTCCTGCCAGATATACGGAAGCTTCGTTGGTGCGTAAGTTGGAAGAACTCGGGATTGGTCGCCCATCTACCTATGCCCCTACTATACAGACAATACAGAATAGGGAGTATGTGATCAAAGGAGACAAAGAAGGTGATAGTCGGGATTATTGTCGATTGCATTTAGATCATTCCGGACAGATCGTCAGGGAGGTATTGAGCGAAAACTACGGACAAGACAGAGGAAAGCTCATGCCTACTGATATAGGCATTGTGGTAAATGACTTTCTGACGGCAAGATTTCCCAATATCGTTGATCTCAACTTTACGGCTAAGGTGGAAGACCAGTTTGACCACATTGCTGAGGGAAAGTTGGAGTGGAGCAAGGTGATAGATAGTTTCTATAAGCGGTTTCATCCTGTGGTTGAGGAAGCATCGGTTTACAAGCAGGATGAAGAACGTGTGGGAGAGCGCATTTTGGGGGTAGACCCCAAGACTGGAAAGCAAATATCCGTTCGCATAGGTCGTTATGGACCCATGTTGCAAATGGGGATGACTGACAGAGAAACGGATGAAAAACCTCGATTTGCATCTTTGCCCCCCAATTGCTCAATGCAGACGATAACGCTTGAAGAAGCTATTGCTGTATTTGATCTTCCTAAGACCTTGGGGCAATATGAAGGGAAAAATGTAGTCGTTTCTGTAGGGCGGTTTGGTCCTTATGTCAGTCATGCAGGTAAGTATACCTCTATCCCCAAGGGCATAGATCCTTTGCAGGTAAGTCTTGATGATGCTATCGTTTTGATAGAGGAAAAAAGACAGGCAGAAGCCAAAAGTCTACTCAAGACCTTTGATGATGACGAGCTATTGCAAATCCGCAATGGTCGATTTGGTCCCTATATCAAGTATGGAACAAGCAACTATAAACTGCCGAAGGATGCTGATGTAGAAAATCTCTCTCGAGAAGATTGCTTGAAAATAATAGCCGAAGCTCCGGAGAAGAAAACTTCTCGCAAGAAGGACAAGAAAGTCTCTGCCACCAAAAATGTTTCTGCAGGAGTGAAATCTGCCAAGAAAAAAGCTTGATTTCCCGCTACGGATGCGTTTCTTTATTTACTTTTCCTACAATGGAGAGCAATATAGCGGCTGGCAAAATCAGCCGAATGCCCCTACAGTGCAGCAGCAGGTAGAGAGCTGTTTGTCCGTTCTCTTGCGAAAACAAACTATTGTGGTTGGAGCCGGGCGCACCGATGCCGGGGTGCATGCACGTTGCATGGTGGCACATTTCGATGCAAACATCGGTATTGCTGACGCTGCCGATTTAGTTCCCCGTCTCAATGGATTGCTCCCGAAAGACATTTCTATAGATAGGATTGTTCCAGTCTCTGATGAAGCTCATGCTCGTTTTTCTGCCACGGCTCGTACATACAAGTATTTTGTTTGTGATCACAAAGACTCTTTTGTCGGCCATTTGATGTTGCGTGTGCATGCTGAGTTGGACTATGAGTTGATGAATAAGGCTGCTTCTGTACTACTGGAATATTCTGATTTTGAGTGTTTTAGCAAGGCTCATACCGATGTTAAAACTTTCAATTGCAAGATTCGAGAAGCTTATTGGTCAGAGGGACCTCTGCCCGGAACTCATGTTTTCACGATTACGGCAGATCGTTTTTTGCGTAATATGGTTCGAGCGGTCGTCGGCACATTGTTTACTATTGGTAGAGGAAAGGCTTCGATAGAGGATCTTCGGCATATCATTTTGTCTAAAGACAGATCGCAAGCCGGAAGCTCGGCTCCTGGAAATGCCCTTTTTTTGTGGCATGTGGAGTATCCCTACTCTTTATTTCTTTAATCCGAACTCGACACTTTCTGCTGTTTATCCCCTTTTGAGAGTTTTTTACTTCTTCCTCTGCCAGGTCGAAAATTTGCAGAGGGATAATCTTGTTTTTTTATAGCAAATCTTCGGTTTGGGATCATTATCTTTGCGCAGGACATCAGTTTTGGCTATGTCTTTACCCTGAATAGGGGTATAAATCAATGATTTTCAAGCTGTTATAGTAAATAAAAACAGACTGATATGGAACCCTTCATTCACCTGCACGTACACTCGCAATATTCCGTTTTGGATGGTCAATGTCGGATTAGTGACTTAGTCGATGCTGCTATAGCTGATGGTATGCCGGCTCTGGCCCTGACTGACCACGGAGCTATGTTCGGGATCAAAGAGTTCTATAACTATGTGCAGAAGAAGAACAAACCACATTTGTCTGTTATCAAGGATTGCCAGCGAGAGTTGCAGGAGCTTCTGGAAAAGTCCAACTCCGATGAGGATGATTTGCAGCGAATACAAAAGTTGCAACACAAGGTAGAGACGGAGCAAAAGGCCCTTATAAAACCAATCTTGGGCTGTGAGTGCTATTGTGCCAGACGAAGCCGGCACGACAAGAGTAAGGAAATAATGGACCCCTACCGTCCTTCTCGTCCTTTAGACTCTGGAGGTTGGCATTTGATTGTATTGGCAAAGAACAGTGTAGGCTATCATAACCTGATCAAACTGGTTTCTTATTCTTGGACTGAGGGGCAATATTATCGTCCACGAATTGACAAAGAACTACTTGAGCGATACCATGAGGGATTGATAGTGAGTTCGGCTTGTCTCGGAGGCGAGATCCCCCAACATATTATGGCTGGACAAATAGACGAAGCAGAGAAAAGTGTTTTGTGGTTCAAAGAGCTTTTCGGTGACGATTTCTATTTGGAGATACAGCGACACGAGACAACAAATCCCTTGGGAAATCAGGATACTTATCCCAAACAGCAGCAGGTCAATAGGGTTATCTTGGAGTTGGCACGCAAACACGATGTGAAAGTGATAGCTACCAATGATGTTCATTTCATATCGAAAGAGGCCGCAGAGGCCCACGACAGGCTTATTTGTCTGTCCACTTCTAAAGATTTGGATGACCCTAATCGTATGCGCTACAGCAAGGAGGAGTGGTTCAAGACAACTGAGGAAATGAATGCCATTTTCTCCGATGTGCCAGAGTCTTTGTCCAATACATTGGAAATTGCCGATAAGGTAGAGTATTACAGCATAGATAGTGATGCCTTGATGCCGGATTTCCCGATACCGGACGAGTTTGCCAATGATGACGAGTATTTGCGACATCTTACCATGCTTGGAGCAGAGCGTAGATATAAGGAAAACCTAACTCCCGAAGTGCGAGAGCGTATTGACTTTGAATTGGAGACAATCAAAAAAATGGGATTTCCCGGCTACTTCCTTATCGTCCAGGACTTTATTGCTGCGGCACGTAATATGGGTGTCTCTGTTGGCCCCGGTCGTGGTTCGGCTGCCGGCTCGGCCGTTGCTTATTGTTTGGGTATAACGGATATAGATCCAATCAAGTACGATCTGCTTTTTGAGCGTTTTCTCAATCCGGATCGTATAAGTATGCCGGATATTGATGTTGATTTTGACGATGATGGTAGAGCTGATATCCTTGATTGGGTGACGGAAAAATATGGAAAAGAGAGGGTCGCTCACATCATCACTATTGGCACCATGGCGACGAAGAGTGCCATTAAAGATGTTGCCAGAGTACAGAAGCTACCACTCTCTATCAGCAACGATCTCACCAAGCTGGTGCCAGATAAAATCCCGGGGGTAAAGAAAGTAACTGTGACGGCTGCTATAGAAGCTGTACCGGAGCTAAAGGCAGCATCGTTGAGTGATGATAAGCAGCTCAGTAGTACCCTGAAGTACGCAGCAATGCTCGAAGGGAATGTTCGTAACACGGGTGTACATGCTTGTGGAATCATCATAGGCAAGACTGATATTAGTGATGTTGTACCGGTCAGTACAGCCAAGGACGGAGACAAAGAGGTCCTTGTGACGCAATATGAAGGCTCTGTGATTGAAGAAACAGGCCTGATCAAGATGGACTTTCTTGGCCTTAAAACTTTGTCTATAATCAAGGAAGCCATATCCAACATCAAGAAGACAAAAGGCATTGAATTGGATATATCGAATATTCCTCTTGATGATCCTCTGACTTATAAACTTTATAGTGAGGGGCGTACTATAGGTACATTCCAATTTGAATCCATGGGTATGCAGAAATATCTGCGTGAGCTGAAACCTTCTGCCTTTGGAGACCTTATCGCTATGAATGCTCTCTATCGTCCCGGGCCCATGGACTATATACCCAGCTTCATCGCCCGCAAACATGGACTGGAAGAGATAACTTACGATCTTCCGGTGATGGAGCGATACCTCAAAGAGACTTATGGTATAACAGTCTACCAGGAGCAGGTCATGCTTTTATCCAGAGAGATAGCCGGTTTCACAAGAGGAGAGTCGGACTCCCTGCGTAAAGCAATGGGAAAGAAACTGGAGGATAAGATGCTGGCTCTTCAGGCAAAATTCTTGGAGGGAGGTATTAAGAATGGGTATGAGGAGAAGACTCTCCAAAAGATTTGGGCAGATTGGAAGAAATTTACCCAGTACGCATTCAATAAGAGTCATGCGACTTGCTACAGTTGGGTCGCTTATCAGACTGCTTATCTCAAGGCTCATTATCCTTCTGAGTATATGGCAGGGGCACTAAGCCGAAATCTGAATAACATTACCGAAATCACCAAGTTGATGGATGAATGTAAGTCCATGAAGATTCAGGTGTTGGTACCAGATGTTAATGAATCGGACTACAAGTTCTCAGTAAATGCCAATGGAGATATTCGCTTTGGTCTTTCGGCCATAAAAGGGGTAGGTCTCGGAGCTGTCGAATCAATCATTGAGGAGCGCAAAAAGAATGGCCTTTATAAGGATGTTTATGATTTTGCGGAACGTATCAATACAGTGCAGTGCAACCGTAAGACCATGGAAAGTTTGGCCTTGTCCGGTGCTTTTGACAGTTTTGGTCTGAAGAGAGAGCAATACCTTGCTCCTTGCGGAAAAGATGAGAGTTTCATTGTTGCCCTTTCTAAATATGGCAGCATGGTACAGGAAGAAAAACATGCACAGGAGGTCAGTCTTTTTGGTGATGATGAATCAATGCAATTACCCAAACCACAACCAGAGGAGGCTGATTCTTGGAATAGTTTGGAAATTCTAAATAAAGAAAGAGATTTGGTTGGCCTATATCTTTCTTCCAATCCGATGGAGCCATATCGAGTTATTTTGGACTATTATTGCAATGTGAAGAGTGTAGACTTGATGGATTTGAAGCCTCTCAATGGAAAGAATATTGCTTTTGCCGGTATTGTGACAAAGGCTAGGGTGGGGATGAGTAAGAAAAATAATCCTTATGCAATTCTTACGATCGAAGACTTCCATGGGACAGCAGAGGTTGCTCTCTTTGGGCAGAACTATGTTTCATACGGCAACTATGCTAAGGAGGGCTTGTATCTCCTCATTAAGGCAACCGTGCAACCTCATCGCTTCGATCCGGAAAAGGTGGAGCTACAGATTCGCTCGATAGAGTTGCTTCCCGATATTGCTGATAAGTTGATTAAGGAAGTGTCTGTATCAATATCCTTGGATCAGCTTTCCAACGATTTGGCAGAGAGTTTGACTGCGTTTGTTATGGAGCATCCCGGAGAGGCTAATTTGAACATCCAAGTTCAGGATAGAAAGAAGCAGATTCGTTTACAGTCGAGTCGTTATAGGGTCGATCCTTCTCCCGATTTTATTAAATTGCTTGAACAATACGAACTTCCAATAGTTATAGTCTGAGAAGCCTCTGGTCAAACAACGAGAGGTGAATGACCGATGAAAATATTACGTGAGATAAGCATATAAAAACAATCTAAAAAAACAGTGCGCTATGGCAATGGAAATTACAACTCAGAACTACAAAGAACTCATGGCAGAAGGCAAACCAATGGTAATCGACTTTTGGGCAACATGGTGTGGCCCATGTAGAATGGTCGGTCCAATCATTGATGAGCTGTCTACGGAATATGAAGGAAAAGTGATCATTGGTAAAGTTGACGTAGACGAAAATCCCGACTTGGCTCAGGAGTATGGTGTGAGAAATATCCCTACAATCCTCTTTATCAAGGGTGGTCAGGTAGTAAACAAGCTGGTTGGAGCACAGAGAAAAGATGCTTTGAAGCAGGAAATTGATGCTTTGCTCTAATCGTTGCAAAAGCGATTTGTATCAAAATTTTTGTACAAAGGAGCGAGACTTGATTGACTTCTATGGTCAGGCGAGTCTCGCTCTTCTTGGTTTTTCTAAAAAGGAAGGCACTTTTCTTCAAGCGATTGGACTATGATTTTGATATTGGGAGGCACCACGGAGGGGAGAGCTGCGATACAAGTTGTTGATGAAGCAGGTAAGCCTTTTTATTATGCCACTCGCTTTGGAGAGCAACAAATAGAAGCGAAAAATGGTATACGTATAGATGGAGGTCTAGATTGTGCGGAGATGCGATCTTTTATTCAAGAGCATGATATTCGTCTTTTGATAGACGCTGCTCATCCGTTTGCCTCTCAGCTTCATTCGAATGCAACAAAAGCTGCCGATGCTACTTCTATCCCAATTATTCGTTACGAGAGAAACTATCCTTTACGCAACCCCAAACTTGTCTATTGCTCCGATTACGAAGATGCTATCCGCTGTCTTCTTAGAGATCGAATAAGCAAATTGTTGGCATTAACGGGAGTACAAACCATTTCTAAACTGAAGCCTTATTGGGAAAATCATCCGAATACCATATTCCGGATATTGGATAGAGAATCTTCTCGCCAGAGTGCCATATCTCAAGGTTTTCCAATAGATAGGATCTGTTACTTTGTGGGAGGAGCAGAGACCGAAAGAGAATTGATGGAACATATACGGCCGGAAGCCATTATCACAAAAGAAAGTGGTGAATCAGGTTTCTTCTCTGATAAGGTGTCGACAGCCCTTAACCTGGGAATCAGAGTTTATGTTGTGTGTCGTCCAAAACTTCCGGATTCTTATGCTCTTGTAGTAGAGGGACCTATCGGTCTTCGACTTGCTATAGATCGCTTGCTCCCATCTTTTTTTGATCAACATATTGGATTGACTACCGGAACATTTGCTACAGCTGCAACCAAGGCCGCTCTCCTTTATCGTATGTATGGGAAGATATATAGGGAGGTATCGGTGGCTTTACCTAAAACAGGTGAGCGCATACTCGTGCGAATAGACAGGGTCGAGTCCGATGGTTTGACTGTTCGAGCTACTGCTTTCAAGGATGGAGGAGATGATCCGGACACCACACATGGAACTCCTATCGTTGCGCAAATTCATTTGTCGAATGAGGAAAATCGCATTCCCCCTGTAAATATTGATGGAGGGGAAGGGATTGGACGTATCACCCTTCCTGGGTTTGATTTGCCAATTGGGAGTGCTGCTATTAATACAACCCCTCGTTTAATGATAATGCAAGAGGTTACAGCTCTATTACCGGGGCGAGCGGTGGATGTACTAATATCCGTTCCTCACGGGCGTGATATAGGGCCTCGCACGTTCAACCCCCGACTGGGGATTGAGAATGGAATTAGCATTATTGGGACAACCGGTGTTGTTCGCCCATTTAGCAGTGAAGCCTTTGTGGCCAGCATAGAGAGGGCTGTAGATATTGCCCTGGCTGTCGGTGGAGATACGATTGTAATCAATAGTGGAGGAAAGAGTGAGTATAAGATGAAGGAGATGTATCCTCACCTCCCTCCCCATAGCTTTGTGCAATACGGCAATTTTATTGGTAAAACACTAGAGATGCTCAATAGGCGAAATGTTCCTCACATTGTCATGGGGATCATGATTGGTAAGGCCGTGAAATTAGCTGAGGGGCAACTTGATACGCACAGTCACAAAGTAGTAATGAATAGAAATTTCCTCTTAAATCTAGCTCAAGAAGCCGGTTGCTCTGCTGAAGCCTGTAATTTGATATCTCAAATGAATCTGGCCAGGCAGGTCCTTTCCGATTTGAATAAGGAAGACAGTGAAAAGATGTCGGCTGCTATATTGAATCATTGCTACCAAGTGTGCAAGGCTTTGATCCCCAATGCTCATTTCGATATACACTTGGTGAAGGATTAGAAAAAGAAAAGCCCCGACAAGTTTCCTTGCCAGGGTTTTTCCTATTTCTTTAGAACTACAGAGTCTCTTATTCTGCAGAAGTGGTTGCTTCGGGAGTCTCTTCTTGTTGTTCTTCTTCAGAGAGCTCTCCTTCTTCTTTTGCTTTCGCTTCAGCCTCTTTTCTTGCCTTGTCTGCAGCTTTGATTGCTTCACGCTCGGCTTCTTCTTTAGCTTTGGCTGCTGCAATTTCTTCTGCTGCATTTTCAGATTCCACAGTGAAAGGTATTTCTACCGTTACATCACGGTGCAGACGAATGTGAGCTACATAGTCGCCTATTTCCTTGATGGATTCTTTGACCAAAATCTTCTTGCGATCCACTTCGAAGCCTTTGGCTTGCAAGGCTTCTGCAATTTGAATGTTGCTGATAGAGCCGTATATAACACCTCTATTGCTCGTTTTGGCCATGATTGTTAGAGTTACACCACCAAGTTTGGCTCCAAGATCTTCTGCTTCTTTCTTGATTTGCGCAATTTTGTGGGCGCGTTGCTTCAAGTTTTCTGCCAAGACTTTCTTTGCGGAATCAGAGGCTATTATGGCTTTCCCTTGTGGGATAAGGTAGTTGCGACCATAACCATCCTTTACCGTTACTATCTCATCTTTGAACCCGAGGGTTACTATATCTTCCAAAAGTATGATTTCCATATAAAATCCTCCGGTCTTATTATTTCATCATGTCTGTTACATAGGGCAAAAGAGCCAAATGACGGGCGCGTTTCACTGCGCGAGCCACACGACGCTGGAACTTGAGAGAAGTACCCGTGATACGACGGGGAAGGATCTTTCCCTGTTCGTTGAGGAACTTCTTGAGGAATTCGGCATCCTTATAATCTATATACTTGATACCGGCTTTCTTGAAGCGACAATATTTTTTCTTGTTGTTGTCTACTGACAGGGGAGTGAGATATCTAATTTCGCTTTTGCTTTTAGGTGCCGCCATTACTTATCCTCCTTTACTTCTTCTTTTTTTGTTGACTTAAGGTTCCTTCTCTTTTCCGCATAAGCTGCTGCAAACTTGTCTTGACGGAAAGTTAGGAAGCGAATCACACGCTCATCGCGACGGAAGTTGGTTTCGAGTTTGGCGATTGTGGTAGGCTCTGCCTCAAACTCAATGAATTGATAGAAGCCTGTGGACTTCTTTTGGATAGGATAGGCTAGCTTTTTTAGCCCCCAATACTCCTCATTCACAATGGAAGCTCCTTCTTCTTGCAGAAGCTTTGTGAACTTTTCTACCGCTTCCTTCATCTGAACATCAGACAAAACGGGAGTGAGAATGAAAACGGTTTCGTACTTGTTCATACGTTGATTATTTATAATTACTACAAGTTGGCATTATTGCCGGCCACAAAGGTAATCAAAAGATTTTGAATGAAATGCAGTGTTTTGTCTCGTCTTTTTCGCTCTTCTTTGGGTTGTATCCCTCTCTTTATTTTAAAGAGAAGTTGTTTTTCTGAAATAGAAGAGGGAGAAACGAAGTTGCTATGGTTTTGGAGAGACGAAATGCGTCGGATTAGAGAAGTAGATTCAACACAAAAGGAGTGTATGATTTTTTAGAATACCTCATTATTCTATACTGTCTTCAGCTACACCCAAATGCAAAACGAATTACAAAAGTCATAAGACAGAAGAAGTGTGGATTACTCTTTTTATTTCTCTGTTTCTTCAACGATACACAATGCTTAGGGAATGAACACAATAGGCATAGAATCAAAAGAAAAGACTACCTTTGCTGGTCGAAAAAGGAATGTCAATCAATAAGCTACAGTAAATCATTATGACGAAGGCGGATATAGTAAGTGAGATAAGCAAAGCTACGGGTATAGATCGGGAAGTTGCCCTTGAAGTGGTGGAGTCTTTTATGGAGAATGTGCGCACGGCTCTTGCCAATGGAGACAATGTTTACCTCAGAGGGTTTGGTAGTTTCCTTGTTAAGGAACGTGCAGCCAAGACAGCTCGCAATATTACCAAACAGACTACTATAATTATCCCTAAACGCAAAGTGCCGGCTTTCAAGCCTTCGAAACTTTTTGCAGCTAAAGTGAAATAACAACCAAACTAACGTATAACTTAATCAAAATCAAACTGCTATGCCAAGCGGAAAAAAAAGAAAAAGACACAAGATGTCTACACATAAGCGTAAGAAAAGACTAAGAAAGAACAGACATAAGAAGAAGTAACCTTTTTTAGTTTGTGTGGGGGCCGAAAATGTGAAACAAAGGACAATGGGTCTTTGTACACCTTTGCGGCCCCATCTGTTTTCAAGAACCGGCCAGATAGTTAGTGTTTTGAGGTGTTTCTCAAAATGTTTTGTCTCTGTTGTTTTTCTCTCTTCCGAGCTTCCCCAGTTTTTGTGGAGAGGGTACTTCGGCCGGAATCAGAAGAAGATATCAAGAAATTCCACTCCGAGAAAGTGAATAGCGAATTAATTGTAGACGTTGATGCCAAGAAAGTATCCATTGCTGTCCTTGAGGACGGTAAGTTGGTAGAGCTTCAACGTGAACCCAGAGATCAGTCCTTTGCCGTGGGAGATATCTACTTAGGCAAGGTGAAGAAGATCATGCCTGGGTTGAATGCTGCTTTTGTGGATGTGGGCTATAAGAAGGACGCATTTCTCCATTATTTTGATCTTGGGCTCACTTATCTTAGTCAGCGCAAGATGTTGGAGTCAATGTCTCAGCAAAAAGGTCTGCCACAGGTGTCTAAGATGACCCTCGAAGCTGATTTGCCCAAGGAGGGGAAGATCGGCGAGATACTCAAAGCCGGCCAGCAAATATTGGTACAGATAGTCAAAGAACCGATTTCTACCAAAGGGCCTCGCCTAACAACTGAGATTTCCCTTGCAGGTCGTTCTCTAGTGTTGGTGCCTTTCTCCGATCGAGTATCTGTGTCACAAAAGATCAAGTCCGGAGAAGAAAGGGCTCGCCTAAGGCAATTGATGCTCAGTATCAAGCCACACAACTTCAGTGTGATCATACGTACTTCTGCTGCTGGAAAAAAAGCCTCCGAGTTGGATGCTGAGTTGAAGATGTTACTCAAACGGTTTACTGACAGTGTGGCCAAGATCCCCAAGGTCAGCAAGATCCCGCAAATACTCTATGAAGAGGCCGGTCGTACATTAGGTCTTCTGCGAGATACTTTTAACCCCGATACTTTCCAAAATATTCACGTGAACAACAAGTTCTTTTACGACAGTATCAGGGATTACATTTCGCTTATATCTCCTGGTAGTGAGGATATTGTGCATCATTATGTGGGAGAACTGCCTATTTTTGACAATTTTGCTGTTACCAAACAAATCAAGGCTCTTTTCGGACGCACTGTTACGTATAAGAGTGGTGCATACCTCATCATTGAGCAAACAGAGGCCATGCATGTGGTCGATGTCAATAGTGGCAACCGTGCACGTGGTAGTAATCAACAGGAAGACACAGCTGTGGATGTGAATATGGCTGCTGCTGAAGAGTTGGCCCGTCAGCTTCGTTTGCGCGATATGGGTGGCATTATTGTGGTCGACTTTATCGATATGGCTGAAGCTCAGCACCGTCAGCAACTCTATGAGCATATGTGTAAGTTGATGTCCACGGATAGAGCCAAGCATAATATCTTGCCATTGAGTAAGTTTGGTTTGATGCAGATTACTCGCCAGCGAGTACGCCCTGCGATGAGCATTGACACTGAAGAGAAATGTCCCACATGTTTGGGTTCTGGTAAGATGAAAGCCTCCATACTCTTCACCGATACACTCGAAGAGAAAGTTCGAATATTGGTTGATACCCATGGTTTGAGGCAATTTGTCCTTCATGTACACCCCTATGTAGCAGCTTACCTGAAGAAAGGCATCGTGTCGATAGCCATGCGCTGGAAGATGAAGTATGCCAAGGGTATCAGGGTGATACCTGATCAAAGTGTACCTTTCCTCAATTATCGTTTCTTCGATAATGAAGGGAATGAATTGGAAGATCTTGATGGCATTTGAAATATTTGTCACCAAGTTCTTTCTCAAAACAAAACAGTCCGTTCAGGAGCTCTATGTTGTCAGTTTGTCTGTCAATATTATTATGAGCTCTCGAATGGGCTGTTTTTGCATCACTCATTAATGTGATTCTTTCTCTATGCAACACAGATATCCATCCAGATTAGTGGAGAATGCGGTTGAGCAGTTGGCTAATCTACCCGGCGTTGGTCGGAAAACAGCTCTCCGTCTCAGTCTTTTCTTGTTGAGCAAAGAGCCTTCATTCACACATCGACTTACGGCTGCTTTGGATAGTTTGAGAGATGGTATTGTATATTGTTGCCGTTGTCACAATATAAGTGATACGGAGCTTTGTCCTATATGTGCCGATCCGAAACGAGACTGTCACACTATTTGCGTCGTGCAAACGGTGAGTGATGTATTGGCGATAGAGAATACAGCACAATACAAGGGCCTCTACCATGTGTTAGGAGGAGTTATTTCTCCAATAGATGGCATTGGCCCATCCCAACTTACTATTGATGCTCTCATAGAACGAGTGCGAGAGGAAGGAGTGCAGGAAGTGGTTTTGGCTTTGGGATCTACAATGGAAGGAGATACGACTAATTTTTTCATTTATAGACGTCTGTCCGGGTTGGATGTCCGGGTATCAGTGATTGCTAGAGGGATTGCTGTTGGCGATGAGATAGAGTACGCTGATGAACTTACTCTTGGTCGTTCGATACTTAATCGTACATCTTTTGATGATACATTAAAGCACTGATTACTCATCTGCTATGCCTTTGTTTTTCGAAAATGAATTGATTCAATTGAGAGCTTTGGAGCCTTCGGATGTTGATCTTCTTTATCATTGGGAGAATGATCCTGAGCTCCGAGCTTCTACCACAGTTTTACAACCGATCAGTAGAGAGGCATTGTGCAATTACATAAGAGAGAATCATAAGTCTATTTACGAGTTGGGGTCTCTTAGGCTGATGATTATCAGACAAGAAGGAAAAGTTGAAGTCGGGACCATAGAGTTATATGATTACGACCCATATAACAAACGAGTGGCGATAGGTCTACTAATAGGTCGAGAATATAGACAGCAAGGATTTGCTCGGAGTGCTATATCTCTATTATCTGACTATGTGCTGCAAGATCTCCGTCTCAGGTTGATTTTTGCCTACATAGAGGTTCATAATACACCGAGCCAAATGGCTTTTTCTGCAGCAGGATTCAAGCGTGTGGCTGTATTACCAGCATGGAGCTGGAATGGCCATGATTACTCTGATTTGGCTGTTTTTGCCAAGTATGCAGATTAGATTCCCAATTCCACGACATAATTTGTCTTTAAGTCTGTCTTTGGTACAGACCAGATCTTCCGAGGAGTGGTTGTTGATTGTTGGGTAAATATTTATCTTCGCCCATAGGATTCTTCCACGGGAGCTGCTTTTGTCTCATTTCCCTTTTTTCATCTGTTTATGATGAGGCTGTGAGGAGTATATTTCTGAGGAGGAGTCTTTGTGTGAACAAAATGATGTAGATATGAAAAAGAAAATTCTATTGTTTGCCTTTTTTATGGCTTGCGTGGCAGCGGCTTTTGCACAGCAGTCTGGTGCAAACCTTTCATTAGATCCGGTAGCGAAAAGAAATGAGCTGAGTATCAATCTGTTTAGCACAATTTTTGCTTCAACTCCGGAAATCTCTTATGAACGTATGCTCAATGAGGATATGAGTGTGGGTGGGCGTTTTATGGCCTCTCTTGATAAAGAAAGATATGCAGGGGTAAATGTTGCCCTAACACCTACTTTTCGTTGGTACTTCATGGGAAATTCTGTGTCTACTACACGCTATGCTTCTGGTCTGTTTGCAGAGGTGAACGCTTCTGTAGGTGATTATTTAGACGAATTCCACGCTGGGTTGGGTATGGGCACCGGTTATAAGTATGTAAATAAGAGTGGGTGGTCTTTCCAGCTTGGTATCTATGGAACTCGCTTCTTGGGAGAAGGCTATGGTATGACCGGATTTTTCCAAATGTCTGTAGGTAAGAGGTTCTGATGTGACAATAAAGAGCCTCTTTGTAGATTTGACTTTGTTTTGCCTTCCCTTGTCAATCTGGAAGGGGATGGGTTTTAGGAAATAAGAAATAAGAACTGTAGGAGCAGGAGACAAAGGGAGATGATATTCCTTTTGTCTTCTGCTTGTTTTGCATAACCCTCTTTTTGCCGACTAGTTGCAGTCGCTGCTTATTAGGTATCTTTGCCCCAATGAAATACAGTCTATTACATACTTGTTCTACTACTCAAGCCCGTGTCGGCCTTATTCGTACCGATCATGGAGATATTCCTACTCCTATTTTTATGCCTGTAGGCACTGTTGGATCGGTCAAGGCGGTGGAGATGTCTAATCTGGAGGATGATATAGATGCCAAGATCATATTGGGCAATACTTATCATCTATACTTACGTCCAGGGTTAGATATTCTTCAGTCAGCTGGAGGCCTACATCGATTCGGTACTTGGTCTAGACCTATTCTTTCAG
Source organism: Porphyromonas crevioricanis (assembly GCF_900476255.1). Lineage (NCBI taxonomy): Bacteria > Pseudomonadati > Bacteroidota > Bacteroidia > Bacteroidales > Porphyromonadaceae > Porphyromonas > Porphyromonas crevioricanis. The sequence continues at coordinate 1,699,645 of NZ_LS483447.1, read as the reverse complement.
ATAGTGGTGGTTTTCAGGTTTTTAGTCTGGCTGAGAATCGCAAGATAAGTGAGGAAGGGGTTTGGTTTCGTTCACACATAGATGGTTCCAAGCATTTGTTTAGTCCGGAGCGAGTAATGGATATAGAGCGGGTGATTGGAGCAGATATTATCATGGCTTTTGACGAATGTTGTCCGGGTGATGCCGACTATGGCTATGCACGCCACTCTCTTGATTTGACGGAACGTTGGTTGAAGCGTTGTGTGGATCGTATTAGAGATACAGAGCCATTGTATGGTTATTCTCAGAGCCTTTTTCCTATCGTCCAGGGGTGTGTGTATCCTGATTTAAGGAAGCGTGCAGCCGAGAATGTGGCTGCGATAGAGGCCGATGGTAATGCAATAGGAGGCTTGGCTGTTGGTGAACCGACAGAAAAAATGTACGAGATGATAGAGCTAACCAACGAGATCTTACCTAAGAACAAGCCTCGGTATTTGATGGGAGTAGGCACTCCTGCAAATATTCTCGAAGGAATAGCTCGCGGGGTGGATATGTTTGACTGTATTATGCCTTCGCGGGACGGACGCAATGCCAAACTTTTCACTTGGCAAGGGATCATTAACATGAAAAATGCCAAATGGGCAAAAGACTTCTCTCCCATAGACCCAGAGGGAACTTCTTATGTCGATCAGCGTTATAGTCGTGCCTATTTGCATCATCTTTTTCGTGTGGGAGAGATACTAGCCTTAGAGGTCGCTTCCCGACATAATCTGGCTTTTTACCTTGAACTGGTACGTCAAGCTCGTGCACATATTGTAGCTGGAGATTATGGTAGCTGGTACCCGATGATGGCGGAGCAAGTAAGCAGAAGACTCTAGTGTAAGATTAAGGGTTGATGTATAGTCAAATGGCAAGAAAGGTGCGATTGTTCACTACAATAGATCGCTATATACTGCGACAATTTTTGGGGACTTATTTCTTCTCTATTCTCCTTATTTTGTCCGTAGCTGTCGTATTTGATATCAATGAGAAGATATCCGACTTTTTGAAACCAGAAGTTCCTCTAAGAGCAATCATTTTCGACTACTACCTGAACTTTATCCCCTATTATGCGAACCTTTTCAGCCCTCTATTCACCTTCATATCGGTGATCTTTTTTACCACCAAATTGGCAGAGAATAGTGAGATTATAGCCATGCTTGCTGGAGGAATCAGTTTTAAGCGATTAATGAGACCATATATGTTCTCCGCAGCTGTAATAGCGATACTCACTTTCTTGCTCAATAGTTTTCTCATCCCTCCTGCTAATAAGACTCGTATAGATTTCCAGAACCAGTATATCAAAAATAGAAAGATGACTTATGACGAGAATATACAGATGGAAGTACAGAAAGATGTCTTTGTCTATTTCGGTTCCTACAATGAGGAGATAAATACGGGATACCAGTTCTCTATGGAAAAGTTTGATGGTAATAGACTCGTCTCTCGCTTGACAGCCGTCCGAACTGAGTATGCTGACAGTGGACATTGGATGGTACACAATTATGTGATTAATAACTACAAGGATATGAAGCAGGAGGTTATCACTGGCCGAACTATCGATACTCTTCTGCATATACAGCCATCAGATTTCCTGGTTAGCCTGGAGGATATGGAGACTATGACGACTCCACAGTTAAGCAAATACATTTCCAGACAACAAGAGAGGGGAGTTGGCAATGCAAAACTCTATGCTATAGAGTTACATAAGAGATATGCAGCGATTATGACAGCTTTCCTACTTACTGTGATCGGTTTGTCTCTTTCGGCGCGTAAGCTCAAAGGAGGATTAGGATTTAATATTGCCATAGGACTTGGGTTGAGTTTTGGTTACATCTTGTTTACTACAGCTACCAGCACTTTTGCCGTGAGTGGTAGCATGTCTCCCTGGATGGCTGCTTGGCTGCCTAATTTTGTCTATCTCTTTATTGCGGCCTACATTTATACAAGGGCTCCTCGTTAATGTTGATATCCTGAATATGAAAAAGCAGAATAAACAGACTCAAATACAGATCAAAAATAAACGAGCCTCTTTTGATTATGAAATATTAGATACCTATACAGCTGGTATTGTGCTCGTTGGTACTGAGATCAAGAGTCTTCGGTTGGGGAAGGCTGGATTGGTCGACAGCTATTGCATATTCCACAATGGAGAGTTGTGGGCAAAAAATATATACATAGCTCCTTATTTCTATGGCTCGTACAATAACCATCTTGATAGGAGAGACCGGAAGTTGTTGCTCAATCGCAAGGAGTTGCGTCATCTGGAAGAAGGAGTGCGTGTAGCAGGTAATACAATTGTTCCTCTCAAACTGTTTATTAGTGAGAGGGGGCTTGCCAAACTTAGCATAGCACTTGTTCGAGGCAAGAAACTCTATGACAAACGAGCTTCTTTGAAAGAAAAAGATGACAAGAGAGAGATGGCGAGAGCCATGCGTACACGATATTGAAGGATAAGTTGACCTCGCTTTTCCCTTCATGATCACATATCCAAAAGGATATTTATGATAGTTATTTCCCCACAGTTAGTCTTGGAAATTCTTTGTTTTTTTCTACCTTTGACGAGGTACGGTGGTACCGGAGTTTACTTAGGTCTTCTTGTGGGGTGACGTAAGTAAGCTTTGTTTGTGTTGAAATAAAAAGGAAATTGAATGACAAACAGAGTTGTAGCACTTCTGTTTTGCTCCATTTGTGCGATTACTATTTCTTGGGCTGCTCCCTCGGAATCCTCTCGTGCAGGGGTGTATTCTAGAAGTCGGAGATCTCAGCACATCAGTGCTATGGACACTACACAGCGACTGATGGCAGACCGCTTGGACTTGAATGTCAGGGCGAAAAAGGAAAAAGCAGAACGAGAAAGAGCCTTTGCAGAGGTCCGTATGCATGAGGATTTGACAGATCCTGCTGTGGATTTGTATGGGGAAGATAGTTGGGGAAAGTTCGTGAATCCACTCACAGAGATGTCAGCCGAAATCCCTGACAGTTATGATATTGACTGCTCTGGTTTTGTGATGCCAATAGAGAGCAGGAAGCTCACTTCAGGATATGGTTATCGCAAGCGTTTCGGTCGTATGCACTACGGAACCGATATGGGTTTGGTTACAGGAGATACGATTGTATCGGCTTTTGATGGGCGAGTTCGAGTGAGTTCATTTGAGCCCAGAGGTTATGGCCATTATGTTATCGTCCGTCATCCTAATGGCTTGGAGACTATTTATGGGCACATGAGCCGTCGCATAGCCAACGAAGGAGACATCATAAAGGCTGGTCAGCCTATCGGATTAGGAGGTAATACAGGTAGATCAACAGGGCCACACCTTCACTTTGAGTGCCGTTTTATGGGAATTGCTATTAATCCGGCTGATCTATTTGATTTAGAACAAGGTGTTCCTCTTGATGATGTGTATCACTTCAGGAAGGGTGCCATACAGAGGGCAGTAAAGTCTCCGATTTATCGTGCTGGTCGTAAAGCTGGCAGTAGATCGGCTGCAGCACAGAGAAGACCTAAAACACATCGGATCAAAAGAGGTGATACTTTGTCTGCTATCGCAAAGCGGAATTCTACAACAGTGAGCAAAATAAAAAGACTGAATCCTGGTATCAAAGAAGGAAATCTGCAGATTAATAGATCTATTCGGGTGAAGTGATGCTTGAGGCTTTTTTTATTGTAGCCCTTGATTCCTTTCCGTCGCACACTGCCTTGTCTTTTGGCAATAGCCCTTTTTAGAGCTTTGTCTTCGCAGCCTAAGTTGTGAAGACGAAGTTTTTTTGTGTCTCATTGAGTAATGAAGGCCTATCCTGTCGAAAGAGTCTAAAGTCATATTTGTAAAAGACCTACCCTACTGAAACTTGACTACAACCTAATCCTAAATCATCAATAATGAACAAATCAATTCTTAGTGCAATGGCTGCAGCCGCGATAGCTACTTCTTCGATTGCTTCGGCTCAGATGCCTGCTTCGTCTGTGAATGGAGGTATGTCTGCTGAGACCTTACTCACAATGGCCAGAGTGGGAGGATATGCCTTATCTCCAAACGGGAAACAAGTAGTGTATACCATATCTTACCCGAGTATTGAAGACAATTGTTCACAGTCTGATCTCTTCTTGATAGGGATAGATGGGAAGAATAAGATGAGATTAACGAACACATCTCATAGTGAAAGTGAGCCTTGTTGGATAGACGGAGGACGAAGAATTGCTTTTTTGAGTTCTTCGTCTGGTTCGAAACAGTTGTGGAGTATGTCTGCCGATGGCAATGATCTTCGACAGCTTACAGATGTGCAGGGTGGTATTGAAGGATATCTTTTTTCCCCTGATGAAAAGGAAGTAATCTATGTACATAGCCATAAGTCTGTTAAGACAGCTGGTGATATTTATCCTGATCTTCCCAAGGCCTCTGGCCGAGTGGTAAAGGACCTTTTGTACAAACACTGGGATGAATGGGTAACAACAACTCCACACCCCTACCTTGCTAAACTTGCCGATGTGCCAATATCCGAAGGAAAGGATATTTTGCAGGGAGAGCCGTACGAATGTCCTATGCGCCCCTTTAGTGGAATGGAGGATTTGTCATGGAGCCCAGATGGAAAGCAAATTGTCTACGCAAGTCGCAAGAAGACTGGTATGGCTTATGCTGTATCGACAAATTCGGATATCTACTTGTATGATGTGGTCTCAGGAAAAACGCTTAATCTCTCCGAAGGAATGATGGGGTATGATACTTTCCCTAAGTTCTCTCCGGATGGGAAACGAGTGGCTTGGATCAGTATGGAGCGAGACGGATATGAGTCAGATCTTAAACGCCTTTTTGTGATGAATTTGCTGGATGGTACAAAGGAATGGGTCAATCCGGATTTCGATTTGAATGTGGATCATTTCCAATGGTCTGAGGATGGCCGGATGATTTACTTTGTGGCCTGTAAACAAGCTGAGACACAGCTCTGGAGTATTAGGCTTAAGGATAGAAAGATCTGCCAGATTACGGATGGAATGTGGGATTATACGGGGTTTGACATGAAGAATGGCATTATGCTTGCCGCAAGACAATCTTTTCTTGAACCGACAGATTTGTATCAGGTGGACCTTAGAAAGGGAAATACTCGTCGTGTTACAAATGAAAACAAAGAGATAATGGAGTCTTTGTCTCCTGTTGTTTGTCAGAAGCGTTGGATTACTTGCACCAATAGAGAGAAAATGCTGGTCTGGGTATTATTGCCCCCAAAGTTCGATGAGAAAAAACAATATCCATCTATTCTCTATTGCCAGGGAGGACCTCAAGACCCTATCAGCCAATTTTGGAGTTTTCGGTGGAATTTGCGCCTTATGGCTGAGCAGGGCTATGTAGTGATTGCTCCCAATAGGCATGGGGTACCTAGTTTTGGCCAGAAATGGAATGAGCAGATTAGTGGAGACTATGGAGGTCAGAATATGAAAGACTACATGACAGCAGCTGATGAGTTGAAGAAAGAGCCATGGATAGCTAAAGACAAGATGGGTTGTGTGGGTGCCAGTTATGGAGGCTTTTCCGTCTATTGGTTGGCTGGGCATCATGAGGGGCGTTTTGCTGCATTCATAGCACATGCTGGGATCTTTAACATAGAATCTCAATATTTTGAGACAGAAGAAAAATGGTTTGCTAATTGGGATATGGGAGGAGCCCCTTGGGAGAAAGACAATGGGACAGCTCAACGTACATTTGCCAACTCTCCACATAAATTTGTGCAGAACTGGGATACTCCTATCATGATCATACATGGGGAACTCGATTATCGTATCCTCGCTTCTCAAGGAATGATGGCCTTTGATGCTGCTAAGATGAGAGGTGTTCCTGCAGAGATGTTGATCTTTCCCGATGAGAACCACTGGATATTGCAGCCACAAAATGCTATGCTTTGGCAACGTTCGTTCTTTGGTTGGCTTGATCGTTGGCTCAAGTAGGAGAGAGGCTATCTAAAATGATTTTGGGCTATCTCGGAAATACCGAGGTAGCCCTTTTTCTTAATTCATGTTGAGCCAAACAGAGAGCCTTAAGGATAGAAAAAAACCTTTCTTCTGTGTGAATGTTGTATATTTGCCTTTCCTTAAAGAGTCAGAATGAAAAACAAATAAGACGAAGAAGATGAAGATTACCAAAGTAATTGGGCGCGAGATATTAGATTCGCGAGGCAACCCCACTGTAGAAGTAGATGTGTATTTGGATGAGTGTGTGATGGGGCGTGCTGCCGTTCCAAGTGGTGCTTCAACTGGTGAACACGAGGCCGTAGAATTGAGAGATGGAGATAAGAAGAGATATCTCGGTAAAGGAGTCCTCAAGGCAGTGACAAATGTCAATGAGAAGATAGCACCTGCCATCATTGGCATGGATGCTTCTAATCAGAGAGCTATAGACAGAACCCTGATTGATTTGGATGGTACTTCGAATAAGGGTAGTTTGGGAGCTAATGCCATTTTGGGAGTTTCTTTGGCTGTAGCTAAGGCTGCTGCCAACTACCTCGAAATGCCACTATATCGCTATTTGGGAGGTGTAAATGCTTATGTGTTGCCGGTACCGATGATGAACATTATAAATGGTGGGGCTCATAGCGATGCTCCGATCGCATTTCAGGAGTTTATGATCCGTCCGGTTGGAGCCAACAGTTTTCGTGAAGGTCTCCAAATGGGGACAGAGGTATTTCATGCATTGAAAAAAGTGCTCAAAGATCGGAATCTTTCCACGGCTGTAGGAGATGAAGGAGGTTTTGCCCCTGAATTAGAAGGAACTGAAGATGCTCTTGATTCTATTCTTGAAGCTATCCAGACAGCAGGATATGAGCCAGGTAAGGATGTTCGAATTGCCTTGGATTGCGCCTCTAGCGAATTTTACAAGGATGGTAAATATGACTATCGCATATTTGAGGGAGAGAATGCTGCAGTGCGTAGTTCGGAAGAGCAGGTAGCTTATTTGAAGAGCTTGATAGATCGTTATCCTATCGATTCGATAGAGGATGGTATGGATCAGAATGACTGGGATGGCTGGAAGAAGCTGACTGAAACTATTGGAGGAAGCTGTCAATTGGTGGGAGACGATCTTTTTGTGACTAATGTGAATTTCTTGTCTAAAGGAATTGAATCTCATTGTGCTAACTCCATCCTTATCAAGGTAAATCAGATAGGTACACTGACGGAAACTCTTGATGCCATATCTATGGCTCAAGGGAATGGATATACAACTGTGACTTCCCATCGTTCAGGAGAGACGGAAGACAGTACAATTGCAGACATTGCTGTTGCCACTAATTCCGGACAAATAAAGACGGGGTCATTAAGCCGCTCAGATAGAATGGCCAAATACAATCAGTTACTCCGCATAGAGGAGGAATTGGGTGATAGGGCTGTGTATGGTCGTAAGTATTGATACTGTTTTTCTCTTTTTATAGTCCTCTAGATGCACCTCCCTTACGATGGTGTGATACTTATCAACGTCGGCTCTCCAGCTTCACCTGAGATAGCCGACGTTGCTGCTTTCTTAAAGAAATTTCTCACAGATAAATATGTGATCTCTTTGCCTTGGCTGTGGAGACAAATCTTGATACGAGGAGTTATTATTCCTTTTCGAAAAAGGAAGTCTGCAGCGATGTATCAGCGATTGTGGAGGAATTCTGGAGAAACTTTCCCTCTTGTTGAAACAATGGAACGGTTGACTGTTCTGTTGGAATCCCATCTTTGTTTGCCGATTGTCTCTGCTATGCGATATGGAGCACCATCGGTGCAAACAGCCTTGCGGACACTACGAAAAAAAAATACTCACGAGTTGAAATGTCTGTTGGTTGTTCCCCTTTTCCCTCAATTCGCACTCAGTGGTTACCATACTGCTGCCGAGCATGCATTGTCTGAGATAAGGACTTTGCTGGGAAATCAAATACGTATAGATGTTTTACCTCCCTTTTATAAATCGGAGAAATATATTTCTGCTGTCTGTGATGTGATTCGTCCAGATTTGGAGAGGAGAGGATGTAAGCATCTTCTTTTAGCTTTTCACAGTATTCCGGTAAGTCATTTACACAAGGCTTCTGTGCTTTTTACTGGGCATACACATTCATCTCTGTGTTGTGCTTCTGGCTCTCTGGAGGCAGAAGTTTGTTATCAATACCAGTGCATCGAGTCTTCTCGACTTATATCAGAGAGACTGAACATAGAAGGGTTAGAAGTAGAAACAGTATTCCAATCTCAAATGGGCCATAGCACTTGGTTGGGCCCCTCTCTCAAAAAAAGATTGGCAGAATTGGCAGGTAAAGGATTTCGACAGGTTTCGGTGGCGAGTCCTGGCTTGGTATGTGATTGCCTGGAGACATTAGATGAGATAGGAGAGAGAGAAAAAGAGGCTTTTTTATCACTTGGGGGAGAGTCTCTCCAGTTATTGCCTTGTCTCAACGCCAGCCAGCAGTGGGTTGAGGCTTTGGCTGATATTATTGAAGATTATGCCGAATCTCTATCCTAAGATTCTCCAAAAGGCGATATGGATCTGAACCAGGAGCCATCAATAGCAATACCGTATCATGTCCGGCTATGGTTCCGGCCAGCGATAATAGTTTCATGCCATCTATCCATTTAGCCAACTGTTGAGCTTGGCCAGGAGCTGTATGTATCACTGCTCCGGCTGTAGATATTTGGCCGTAGATACCAGAAAACCCGAGAGGGCTACTCTGTTGCCTGTTCGAGGCTTCTTGTATCAATTCTTGAGAAACTCTGTATCGGTGCTTTCCCTTCTCTAAGCAGATTCGTTGTACCCCTATTTCTTTTAGATCTCTCGATAGTGTAGCCTGACTGACTACTTCTCCTTGCTCTTTCATTCTCTTTTGGAGCAGAAGTTGATTGTCAATCTCCTCTGTTTCTACCAAACGACATATCAGTCGAAGTCTTCTTTGTTTTTTGTCCATTTTCTCGACATTAGAGAGTGGAGGTTTCCTCCTTTTATTTCCAAATGAGTATATCTCCAAGTACATACCATTCGGGACTTTCAAAGCTCAAGACATGCAGAGTATGTGCTACATTTATCTCGGTCAGACCACTTTTTTTTGCCAGTTGCGAGATAGAGATTTCTTTTAATCCTTCACTCTCGGTTAGTTCCTTTATGGAGTTTGATACCTTCTCGAAGAAATAAGCAGGTATATTTTGTTTGCGCTTGAGGCAGACATCACAGTTTTCGCAAGGGGAGAGGAGACACTCTCCGAAGTAGCCTACCAAAGTCCGGCTCCTGCAGCAATTGTCTTTTTCAATGTAGTTGAGTACACTATTGAGTCTTTCTTGGAATTTCTCTTTGCGATTTTCCAGAGCATCCTTGGTAATGCGTATTAGAGAACTGTCCTCTCGTCTGATATTCATCAGCAGACGAGGAGTGTTTTTTTGAGGAATGTAATGCAGAATATCCTTTTTGTCCAGTTCGACCAGTATGTTGTAAACTTGCTGTGAGTTTAGACCAGCCTTGTTGGCAATGAATACTTCGTTTATGAAAGCAAAGTCAATAAATACTCCCTCGTAGGATCTTAATATTACGTTGAGGACCAGTTCTTCAGTGGGGTTTGCAAATTTATAGGTGTACAATTCATCTCGTTTACAGAGGAAACGGAGTCTGGATCGACTCTCTTGCTCAATGACCGTCCATATGCCCGACATTTCGATAATCCGTATGGCCGATTGGGTGCGGACAGAAGGTAACTTGAATTGGTAAATAAATTGCTCTATTGGGAAATCAAAAACTTTTTCAAATCCTTCTCCCTCGCCGATCATTAGATAATTGCAAACAGCATCATATATCTGGCGGACAAACTCCCTGCTTGGAAATTCGTCGTTAATACGCCTCTTCAGGACCCCTCTGTCTTTTTTTGTGACCAATGATACCGCATAAGCTCTTTCTCCATCGCGGCCTGCACGTCCTGCCTCCTGATAGTATTCTTCCAGAGAATTGGGCATTTGATAGTGTATGACCAACCTCACGTCAGGCTTGTCTATTCCCATACCAAAAGCATTGGTCGCCACTATGACCCGTGTCTGATTGTTTTTCCAATTATTCTGCTTGATAGCACGCTCCGTATAATTTAGACCTGCATGAAAAAAATCAGCTGATATGTCTTCTGCTTCGAGAAGCTTGGCTATTTCCCTCGTTTGTTTGCGATTCCTACAATACACGATAGCTGAGCCGGAGACTGATCGCAATATATGTAATATCATGCCGTCTTTGTCTTGTGTTCGACGGATGACGTAGGACAGGTTGGGGCGGAAAAAGCTTTTTTGGAAGAGGCGAGCATCTGAACGGAAACCAAGCAGACGACGAATGTCTTGAGCTACCTGTGGGGTGGCGGTGGCAGTCAGAGCTAATACAGGGACTTCCGGAACAGCTTTGCGCAATTCGATGATGTTGAGGTAGGAAGGCCTGAAATCGTATCCCCACTGACTGATGCAGTGGCATTCGTCTACTACGATCAGGCTTATTTGTAACTGAGGCAGTTTGTTGAGGAAGAGTTCGGATGTTATCCGTTCCGGGGAGAGGTAGAGGAATTTGTAGGATCCGAAACAAGTATTTTCGAGAGTAGAGATGACCTTTTCGTATAACATTCCCGAATGTACTGTTGCAGCCGGTATTCTTTGTTCTTTAAGGTGGTCTACTTGGTCTTTCATCAGAGCGATGAGAGGGGTTATAACCAAGGTGACTCCGGGAAGGATAAGCCCGGGAACCTGAAATGTAATACTCTTCCCTCCTCCGGTAGGCATCAGACCCATCGTGTCATGCCCCTCAAGAACAGATAGGATTATGTCTTCTTGTAGTGGCCGAAAGTTTTCATATCCCCAATACTTCTTTAGTACTTGTTTGGGGGAGAGTCTTTTGTTTTGAACACCTTTCCTCCACAAATTCGCCCTACATTCTTCCGAAGTACCTACATTGTTGGGGGGAGGAAGAGGGGTGTTTTCATCCCCTGGCAATTCATCAGAGTTAGTATCTGTCTGGTTAGAAGTTCTCTGATTATTACCGAATCCTCTTTCTCGCTCCGTGGATGAGTTGTTGCGATAGATATCGTCTAACAACTCATCCAACTCATGTTTGCCGATATTGGGAGTTGACATACCAGTACGATCTCCTCATTGGTCAGTAGAGATATCCTGTATGAGCATTTGCATCGAAGTCGTGCCGTTGAAATAGTTTTCTTCAACCGTGAAGCATATACTGAAAGGCTTATTCCCCTTTATTTGCTCTGCTGAAGCGGCTTGTCTGAATGCAATTCCTTTGAGAGGTCCGATTTGATGGTAAGCATCGGTAAGATCAAGTTTAAGATGTTCTTGATTTTTTCCGACGGTTCTGGAACTACCGGCATCATATATTCCGGAGGTTAGAAAAACAGGCTTGGTATTTTCCGGTCCAAATGGACTCATCCTCTTTAGATCTCTCAGCAATTTGGGAGTTACATCAGCTAATTCTATTTGGGCATCTATATCAATGCTTGGTTTCAGTTGACATTCTTGCAAGTTCTCATTTGCAAATGTCTGAATTCGCTTGGTAAAAAGAGGCAAGTCTTTTTCGGCAAGAGTGAGTCCAGCTGCATAAGTATGACCTCCAAAGTTCACAAGTATATCCCGGCAAGACTCTATGGCTTTGTAGATATCGAATGCTTCAACCGATCGGGCCGATCCACTTATGTGTTCACTGCTTTTTGTGAGTACGATCGTTGGGCGACTATATCGCTCTGTCAGTCGAGAGGCTACTATGCCTATTACTCCTTTATGCCAGTCCGGTTTGTAGAGGACGATAACTTTGTTCCTGGTGTACTCCGGATCCGATTCTACAATAGCTGTCGCCTCGTCCGTTGTGCTTTTGTCAAGTTCGCGTCGTTGGTCGTTGTAGTTGTCGATAGCAGCACAGCATTTCTTCGCTGTTTCTTTGTCGCTTGCTAAAAGGAGCTCCACAGCTTCTCGTCCATTCATCATACGGCCGGAAGCATTGATGCGTGGGCCTATCTTAAAGACGATATCCCCCATATCGATACGAGTATTTTCTAATCCGGACATACGTATAATCGTTTTTAACCCGAGTGATGGATTTTGGTTCAGTCTTTTGAGGCCGTGGTAGGCCAGGATGCGGTTTTCACCTGTTACGGGGACAATATCTGAAGCAATGCTTACGGCCAAAAGGTCAAGGTTGCGACAGAGTTCATCGATGGAAAAGCCATTGTCCAAGGCGAAGGCTTGCATAAACTTGAATCCCACACCACAGCCGGAGAGGTGCTCAAATGGGTATGTATTGTCTTTCCTCTTGGCGTCGAGTACAGCCACTGCATCGGGCAGTTTTTCGTCTGGGTTATGATGATCACAGATGATGAAGTCTATCCCCAGACTTTTGGCATAAGCTACTTTTTCTACTGCTTTTATACCGCAGTCCAGCACGATGACCAACTTTGCTCCCCATTGGTGGGCATAATCTATGCCTCGGTAGCTAATTCCATAGCCCTCGTCGTAGCGGTCAGGTATATAGTAATCAAGGGAACTTTCCGAGCACCCAACAGTCCGCAAATACTTATATACGAGGGTTACAGCTGTAGTTCCATCTACATCATAATCGCCATAGATTAGGATTTTTTCTTTCCTGCCTATGGCCATATTCAATCTGGCCACCGCCTTATCCATATCCCTCATGAGGAATGGATCGTGCAGTTCTTCTAGCTTAGGCTTAAAGAAGTGACTGGCTTCCTCGGGAGAGTTTATCCCTCGCCTGGCCAATAGGAGGCCTACTACGGGGGATAATCGTAGTGCTTTGGCTATCTCCACTCCCACTCGCTCTTCGTCTTTGCTGAAGGGGTGTAGCTTCCAGTTGTTTGTCATTGTATATCATTTTTTTTGTCTATAAGTTTGGTGCCCTCAAGCTCATCTGAGCGAAGGTCTTGACTTGTCGTATTTGTCGGGTTCTATCCGATTTTATTAGGTCATTTGAGTCTCTTTTCACAAATGTAGTACGACCCTCAAAGGTACAATTTATCCATTAGGAGACTAATGTACTATGCCCTAAAATAGGGCTATTGCATTTGGATTCTTATCCCTTTAGGTACAAGGCTTTTCCGGAAAATATGAAGATTGTATGATACGAGTGAAAAGAATGATATGGATCTTATGGAAGAGCGTAAATGGGTTTTCTTCGGATTTGTAATGAGCAATCTCGAGATTGGTAATACACTTTCCCAAGATTGGTAATTAAGACTATTGAGATCTGTCATTGAGAATTCAATAGTGTCGGATTATTATGACTAGAGGCGTTGCAATATCGCAACGCCTCTATCATGACATTCTCACAAGATGGGTATTCGTTGTTTTTCTATTTGGGAGAACTTGTTAAACGATACACGAAGAGTGATCCAGCGTTGCCAATGCCGTGATATTCACAATATCCGTAACAGAAGCCTCTTGGTCGGCAAAGTAAACAGGCTTGTTGAGTCCCATTTGAATAGGACCGACCACTTCTTGTGCATCATCTGCTTCTCGCAATAGCTGGTAACATGCATTGGCAGCGGATAGACGAGGGAAAATCAGAACATTCGCATTATGCCCTTTCAATTTGTTATTGGGGTACCGCTTGTCTCTTTTGTCTGCATGAAGAGCCATGGAGACTTGCATTTCTCCATCTACTAACAGCTCGGGATGCTCTTTGTGCAGTATGGAGATCGCTTTTTGTACTTCTACCGAGGGGCTTGCATCATCCGATCCGAAATTGGAGAAGCCAACAAGGGCTATCACCGGTTTGATACCGAAACAGCGGACTTTCTCAGCTGCCATAACAGCTATGTCTACCAAGGCCTCGGCATCCAAACGGTAGTTAATGGTTGTGTCAGCCAAAAACAAAGGGCCATTCTTTAGACTAACCATATGCATTGTGGCAAAGTGATTTACCCCTTCCTGCAAACCAACCGTTTTCTGTGCTATCCGAGCCAAATGACTGTGGTGACTGTATATGCCGGTGATCATAGCATCGGCATCCCCATGATTGAGCATCATCATGCCGAAATAATTTGGGTCGAACATCTTGTCCAAAGCCTCTGGCACATTACCACCTTTTCTCCAGTTCCTTTCGGCAAAGGTTTCTGCATACAGCTGTCTCCTTTGTTGTTCATCTTCGCTGCGGTGATTTACGATTTCCAACCCCTTAATATCCACATCCAGCTCCTTTGCCAGGTGCTTGATATGCTTGGGATCTCCCAATATGATGGGTTGTGCCAAGCCTTGGTTGTAAACAGTGGCCGCAGCTCTGAGTATGGCTGGATTTTCACCGGCTGCATAGACAACTCTGTGCTGTGTAAGTTTGGCTGCTTCGTGCAGTCTGCGAGTTAAGTGGCTCATCAGCCCGAGCCTGCTCATCAATTCATCTTCATAGGCATTCCAATCTTCTATTTCTTTTGTTGCCACACCACTTTCTATTGCAGCTTGAGCAACAGCTTTCGATACTCGCACGATGAGTCGAGGGTCTACCGGCTTGGGAATGAAATAATCAGGGCCAAAATGAAGATTGATGTTGCCGTAAGCGCGAGAAACTTCATCCGGAACGGATTCTCTTGCAATAGCAGCTATGGCTAATGTGGCTGCTCGCTTCATGTCTTCGTTGATCGCAGTGGCTCGAACATCCAATGCTCCACGGAAAATATAGGGGAACCCGATCACGTTGTTGATCTGATTCGGATAGTCGGATCTACCTGTTGCCATCAACACATCTTCCCTTGCAGCTTTGGCTTTTTCGTATGTGATTTCCGGATCTGGGTTGGCCAAAGCAAAAACGATTGGGCAGGGTGCCATCGTCTTTATCATCTCCTGAGTCAATACCCCGGGACGGGAAAGGCCTACAAATACGTCCGCTCCTGCTATTGCATCCGAGAGGGTTCTTAGTTCTTTCCGGTCAGTGGCGAAGTAACGCTTCTGCTCAGTGAGGTCTTGTCGATCTTGCGTAATCACCCCCTTGCTATCCAACATCACAATGTTCTCTCGTTTGGCCCCAAAAGATTCGTATAGTTTGGTACATGAGAAGGCAGATGCTCCGGCTCCATTGATCACAATACGAACATCTTCTATCGACTTTTCGGCCAAGATCAAAGCATTGAGCAATCCGGCTGCAGAAATGATAGCTGTACCATGCTGGTCATCATGCATCACAGGGATATTAAGTTCCTGCTTAAGTTTCTCCTCTATTTCAAAACATTCGGGAGCCTTAATGTCCTCCAGGTTGATTCCCCCGAATGTTGGTGCTATCGCCTTTACTATCTCGATAAATTTCTTGGGGTCTTTCTCATTAACTTCTATGTCGAAAACATCTATCCCCGCATATATCTTGAAGAGAAGTCCTTTCCCCTCCATTACCGGCTTGCCAGCCAAGGCTCCTATGTCTCCCAACCCAAGCACTGCTGTGCCATTGGAGATAACAGCAACGAGATTGCCCTTGGATGTATAGTCATATGCAGATGATTCGTGCTTTTGTATGTCCAGACAAGGCACCGCTACTCCTGGGCTGTACGCCAGAGTCAGATCGTGCTGTGTTGAGTATGGTTTGGTGGGTCTTATTTCTATTTTTCCGGGCTTTTCTCCAGCATGATAGGCCCGTGCGAGATCTGCTAATTTTTTATCCATATTCTTTCGATTGCTTTATCCAAATATTTGGGGTACACGACATACCCTCTCTGTATATTCACAATAACTGCAAAGAGTCTTACTTGTTCACCCTGTCGCATATTTTGAGTATCGGGTAGGGACCACAAATTTCAAATGTTGGAGGAAGACAGAAGAAAATACATATATCCGGTGAATGTAATTAGGAGTAATGTTCCTTCTACTCGATTTATTTTCCTCTCACCCCATAGGAGACTGAATAGAAAAAGCATGGCCACAGCTATGATCATGACCAGCAAATCCGTCCAGGAGATACCCGACATTGAGAGTGGGGTGATGCAGGCTGATGTACCCAAGATAAGAGTCATATTGAAGATATTGGAGCCTACGATATTTCCGATGGCAATATCATGCTCCCCTTTTATGGCCGCTATTACAGAGGTCGCAAGTTCGGGTAGAGAGGTGCCTATGGCTACAATGGTGAGACCAATGACAGACTCCGGTACTTTGTACTGCCTGGCTATATCTATTGCGTTTTTGACAAAGAGATCACCACCGAATATAAGCCCGGCCAGTCCTCCTCCCACAAGGATGATAGACAGCCATGTGCTTTTGCTCTTGACGTTTACGGAAGTATTTTCGGCAGCTCTTTTGCTTTGGCGAGTAATCCAAAAAGTATATCCGAAGAATGCGAAAAAACAGAGTAGTAGCATCATCCCTTCAAAACGAGAAATCTGGTTGACTCCTCCCCCCAAAAAATGATCCAGACACATAGCTGACAAAAGGATGCTGAAAAGCAGACACATCGGGATCTCATATTTAATAGACGATCGACTTACTGAGAGAGTGCTGATAATAGCAGAGAGCCCTCCTATGAGTAGGATATTCAGGATGTTGGATCCGACCACATTACCGACCGCTATATCTCCACTCCCTTGTAAAGCGGAACTGACACTCACGGCCAATTCCGGAGCAGAGGTGCCGAAAGCTACGACAGTAAGACCTATGACTAACGGAGAGACTCCTTTGTTATGAGCTATGGATGAGGCTCCGTCTGTGAGGTAGTGGGCTCCACCCACCACCAATATCAATCCGATAATAAGTAGTAGAAAACTCATGCTTGTTTTTTTGTTCTGGAGAATAATTAATCGTATTTGTTGAGGTCATTGACCCGATTTGTCCTCAATGCTGTCTTCCAGCTCTAATTGCCGGAAAATAAGCAGCTCCATCTCCTCCATGATTTTTCCGATTCGGATAGACTGCTCTCGTAGTTCTATATCTTGTAATGTCCCCGAAGAAAGTATCTTTTCCAGTTCTTTTTGCTCTTTTTCCAGCTCTTCGATGCGATTTTTGTTATTGTCGTATTCCTTCTGCTCCTTGAATGAGAGTTTGTATTTTTCTCTCTGGACTGGCTTTTTCTTTTCTTCTTTGGCTGTTGTTTGCTTGTCGGAGTTTGTAGAGACAACGGATTCGGATTCTCGAAATTCCTTTAACAAACGCCACTGGCTGTAATTACCAGGGAAATCCTTGATACATCCGTTGCCTTCGAAATAGAATAGATGTGATACAATTTTGTCCATGAAAAACCGGTCGTGAGAAACTACAAGCACGCAACCTGTGAACTCACTCAGATAATCTTCCAGCACGTTTAGAGTGACTATATCCAAGTCGTTGGTTGGTTCGTCAAGAATCAAAAAGTTGGGAGCGGAGATGAGGACGGTGCATAGATAGAGTCGTCGTAATTCGCCACCGGACAGCTTGCAAATTGGGCTGTATTGCTTATGTGGAGGAAATAAAAAACGATTCAGCAATTGCGAGGCCGAGATACTGCCTCCATCTGGATAAATGATAGTGTCAGCAATGTCGGTGATTGTGTCTATAACTCTTTTCCCCGGGTCGAAAGGGGGCATTTCTTGTCTGTAATACCCGAAACGGACAGTTTCCCCGATATCAAAACAGCCATTATCAGGCTGCTCCAAACCCAGAAGAAGTTTTAGGAAAGTGGTTTTACCCACTCCATTTGGACCAATAATTCCCACCTTGTCGTAGCGGCTGAAAGTGTAGCAGAAATTGTCCAAAATTACTTTTTCGCCAAAACGCTTAGATACATTTTTTGCTTCGAATATCTTCTTGCCGAGGTAGGTAGACTGATGCTTGCTTAGGTCTATTTCTGTTTGGATATTGCCGGATTGAGCCTGCAACTTCAGTTTTTCAAAAGCCTCAATACGATATTTGGCTTTTGTTCCCCTGGCTTGAGGCTGTCTTCGTATCCAATCTAGCTCTTTCCGCATAAGATTACGAGCTTTGCCCACAGATGCCTCTCGTGCAGCGAGTCTTTCTTCTCTTTTCTCGACATAGTAGTGATAGTTCCCTTGATAGGAGTATAGCGAGAGGTCATCGATTTCTATAATGCGAGAGCAAACTCTATCCAGAAAGTATCGGTCGTGTGTTACCAATAACAGCCCCATGTGAGCCTGAGAAAGATAATCCTCCAGCCACTCTATTGAGTCGAGATCTAGGTGGTTAGTCGGTTCGTCAAATATCAGCAGGTTAGGCTCCTGTATGAGCACTCTTGCCAGAGCGATGCGTTTTGCTTCTCCTCCGGAGAGCTTTTGGCAGGGGCGATGAATATCCGTAATGCCAAGTTTCCCGAGTATTTCAGCCACATTGTGCTCCACGCTCCAGGCCTGCATACTATCCATTCTTTCGGATAGCTTGCCCATTGCCTCTCCGTCGCCCTTTTGTACAGCAAGTTCCCATTGTCGCAGCAACTGACTTAGGGCATCATCCCCATCAAGACAGGCCTCTATGATCGTATGTTTGGGATTTATATAAGGTTGCTGTTCGAGATAGGCGATTCTCATATCGGAGCTGTAAACAATACGTCCTTCATCCGGCTGAAGTTCCCCTGTCAGCATTTTTAGTAGTGTAGTCTTCCCATTTCCATTGGGGGCTATGAGCCCTACTTTTTCACCATTTTCTATACTGAAAGAGACACTCTCCAACAGTTTAAGTTCGCCAAAACTCTTGCTAAGATTTTCTACCTGCAACATAATGCGCAAAGATATACGAAAAGGTCCCCAAGAGATACCTCTCAGGGACCTTTTAGAGGGGGAAGTGCGGCCGGAGGGACTCGAACCCTCACGACTCTCGTCACTAGATCCTAAGTCTAGCGTGGCTACCAATTACACCACGGCCGCGAATGCCTTTTTGTTAGCAACGACAAAGATAGAGCATTTACCCAACTCTCCAAACAAAGTAGAATAAAGGTTTTTGCCTGCAACTTCTCCGCTCCCTCTGCTTTTTCGCTTCTATCCGACTTTTTCGGAGAGTTGAGCCAGAGAATCCCGAGCAGCAGAGGTTGTAGAGATAAATGCAGAAGGATCCTCTTGCAGGATATGCTGTTTGAGCTTGCGAACATCCTTTCGCTCCACAATCATGAATATGACATCCTTGTTTTCATTGCTGTACATGCCCTTACCATGCAGGTAGGTTGCACTCATGTGTAGCTTGTTTACGATCAGTTCTCTTAATTCTGTTGATTTGGACGATATAATGAAGACTGCTCTGAGAGGATTTTCTGGCATAAATACATTGATAATTTGCCCATAGATCACGATTGTAAGCCAAGAATAGAGAGGGACTGTCCAATCTCTGAAAGCTAAAAGTCCTATAAGCACCACCACAGAGTCTATGATGATGATCATGGAGCTGAGTTTGAAGTTGTTTTTATGGGTAAATATTCGACCCAAAACATCTGTACCAGCACTCGTCCCTCCAGCTTTGAAAACACAGAAAACTCCTACACCCAAAATAGCCCCTCCATAGAAAGATGACAGCAGGGTATCTCCCTCTGCCAGTCGTATATCTCCCATTAGTTTGCCAATCAAATCCGAGAAGAATGAGATCATCAAGAAAGTAGCTACTGTTTTTCCTGCTGAGGAAAGCCCTAATTTGCGCCATGCAAGAAGGAAGAGAGGTACGTTGAAAAATAGGGCTGTTGTGCCAATCGGTAGGCCATCTGCAAAGCCTAAAAAGCCTTTGGTCACATGATTGATGGCAATCGTAAGACCGTAGACCCCACCTGGAACAATTTGACTTGGCTGGCAGAATGCAGCATAAGCAAAGGCTTCCAAAAAAGAACCGAAAATAAGGAGCATGATATCAGAGAGAAGGCTCTTGTCTAAGCTCCAATGTAGAGATCTGTCTTTCATATAAGGTCGAGAGAGGAGGTTGGCTTGGTTTGTTTTGTAATAGCTTATGCCGGATTGTTTTCGGATTGAGTACCCTCAAAGGCCTTTCAGCTTTTGAGGAAATGTGTCTCTTTGTCTAGATATCAGTTCGCCTCACCTTCAGCAGATAGACTCTGTGAGGTGAGGCGAAAAGGTATTGGTCATTGCTTATTTTAGCTTGTGCAGGGAGTGCCCCATGCGGTCGCGCTTGGTCTCAAGGTATTTTTTGTTGTAAGCATTCGGAGTCACTTCCAAAGGAACCACTTCGGATATCTCTAATCCGTAGGCTTCCAGCCCAACTCTTTTTACCGGGTTGTTAGTCATCAGGCGCATTTTGCTAACCCCTAAATCTCTAAGTATTTGCGCACCCACTCCATAGTCTCTTTCATCAGCATCATGACCAATGTGCAGATTGGCTTCTACCGTATCCATTCCTTCCTCTTGCAATCGGTATGCTCTCATCTTGTCCATCAGCCCTATGCCACGCCCTTCTTGGTTAAGGTAAACAATCAAGCCTCGACCTTCAGCTTCGATGATCTCCATGGCCTTGTGGAGTTGTTCTCCGCAATCACAACGTTTGGATGCAAATATATCTCCTGTGGAGCAGCTGGAGTGCATACGTACGAGCAAAGGGGTGGATCCGCTTATATCTCCTTTAAAGAGAGCTATATGTTCCTGTCCATTGCTCTTTTGTCTATAAGGAATGAGTCTGAAATCTCCATACTGCGTGGGCATTTTCACTTCTACGCCTCGCTCTATGATACAATCCCTTTTCAGACGATAAGCAATCAAGTCTTTGATAGTGATAATCTTGATTCCCCATTTTTCGCTAGCCTCTATCAGTTGTGGCATACGAGCCATAGTGCCATCTTCATTGATAATCTCTATGAGTGCAGCTGCAGGTTGCATACCGCACAGCTTAGTGAGGTCTACAGCAGCTTCTGTGTGTCCGGCGCGTCTCAATACTCCTCGAGACCGGGCTCTGAGTGGGCAGATATGTCCCGGTCGGCCGAGGTCTGTGGGCAATGTTTTGGGGTCTGCCAGTGCTAATATGGTTTGTGCTCTGTCGTACATGGAGACACCGGTTGTACAGCCATTCCCCAGACGGTCTACAGTGATTGTAAATGGGGTTTCGTGTACCGAAGTGTTATTTGGCACTTGCATTTCTAATTCCAGTTGAGCGGCTCTTTCTTCCGAGATGGGAGCACAAAGCACGCCACGACCGTAGCGCATCATGAAGTTGATCTTTTCCGGAGTTACTTTCTCCGCAGCAATGATGAAGTCGCCCTCGTTTTCGCGATCTTCGTCATCTACCACTATGAGGAATTTGCCCTGTTTAAAGTCCTCAAGAGCCTCCTCAATAGTATTAAGTTTGAAGGTGTCCACTGTATCCATAATTATATGTGTTGTTTATTCTTCATAATCGGTGTCCAACAACTTGTCCAACTCATCCAGTACAGGAGCCAGTTGCCGTATATCACGGTGTATATGTATCCGTCTGACAGCCAAATAGACAGTCAGTGGCAAAGATAAGGGTAGTAGGAGCATTAGCATATAGGCTGCTATTCGCGATTGAGGAATCCATTTGCTAATGCGTTTGGGTAGCAAGGGTATATCCATCAATTTAACCTGAACGAGTCGTTTGGGGCAATCCCTCAGGTAATCTATCATCTGCTCCAATTGCGTATGCAACTGCACCAGCTGTCTCTGCTCAGATCCGTATATCCATATCAGAGGCCACGCACAGCTCATCACGTGGCTGGCCACTGTCTGTGCAATTTGGGTTCGTATCCCATTTATCTGTTTATGAGCCTGATGGATATCAGCCTCTATGATAATCACATCTTTGTACTCTATCTTCCGTATTCGACGAGGATTGAGAAGCCTTTTGATAAAGAGAACGTAGGTGTCTATGTTGAGTGTGGAAGAGTCTCGGGAAGCTTTGTAGGTAAGGAATATACCCAAAGGTAGCAGGACGGCAGTAGAGAGCCATTTCCCTTGCCATACGGCCCATTCGCCGGAGTTTACCATTTTACGGCCAAAAGTATCCAGCATATAATAGATTAGGAAGAGGAGTACAGAGGCTACGATAGGTGTACCCAGCCCTCCCTTGCGTATAATGGCTCCGAGTGGGGCCCCTATAAAGAAAAAGACAATGCAGGCAGCAGGAAAGGCAAATCGGCTAAACCATTCCATCTTGTGTACGCGATATACCCAAAGTTCTTGTTGTAAATCGCTCGTGGCATATGCAATGTCGTTTCGTACCATGCTTATTCTGTCATTTGCCTCTCGAAGGGCGGAAAGCATGGTGTAGGGAGAGCTGGTTGCCCACAGGCTGTCCATATCTAATGGCTCTTGCTCGGCTTTTTTCCAAATGTTGTTCCTTTCAGCAACCGCCTCAGGAGATTTTTGTGTAGGTGAGAGGAGGCTGCTCGGAGAAAATCTGCTCTTCGCAAGGTCTTTCTCAAGACCGGGTGTTATGGCAATACGTATGCTGTCAATGGCATAGAGGGCACTGTCTGCAATGCCCTGTAATTCGACCAAGTTTTTACCAACGTATGTGCCACGCATCCCTTCCTCATCTTCCATCTTGAAGTTGGTGTCGAAGGGGATAACAATCTCTTTTTTTGAGAATCGCTCATCGAAAGAGGGAACTGCTTCTGGTTGGTCTGCAAAGGATTGCCTCCTTAATGTTTGGAAACTTCGTCCTGAGAAAAGATTGAGAGTAAGGAAGGTTTTTGATTCATCCATAGTCAGTTTCCCCGAGTCAGCGCGTATAATGCGAGCCGTCTCGAAACCTTGACTGTGGTCGTAGATCATCATGTCGTAGAGCATGTGTGATTTGCGGTTCTTGCTTGTCACATATACATTGTAACCTTTGATCCCGTTGTAGAAAATCCCCTCAGGAATTTCCAGCTCCGGAGTTGCGTTTCGGGCCGAATAGATGATGGTATATAGCTTGACTTGTGCTTTCGCTATCTGATTGTTTTGGAAGAGTAGCAAGCCTATAGCACAAGCACATACGGCGAAAAATAGTGGCAACATGATGCGATGTAGAGGAACACCAGCAGATTTCATTGCCAATAACTCCAATCGTTCACCCAGGTTGCCGAAAGTCATTAGGGAGGCCAAAAGTATGCCCAGCGGGAGAGCCATGGGGACCAGCTGCATGGCCGAATAGAAGAGCATTTGTCCCAATATGTCGAGAGACAGACCTTTTCCGGCCATATCATCGACATATTTCCAAAGAAATTGCATCAGCACAACGAACCAGCAGATGCCGAAGGTCATCACCAGCAGAGGCACAAATGTGCGTAACATATACCAATGCAGTCGTTTGACGGGCAGCAGTCTCATGGCCGGACGATAATACAATTGCGTTTTGTTGATTGCATACTACGAGGGGCAAAAGTACTAAATAAACTGGGTCAAAATTAGCCTAACTCAGCCGGAGCAACCGCGTCAAAATTTAGAAGATCTTTGAGTGTATTTGTTTTGTGTCTCCGAGTTTATCTAGGTTTGCTTGTTTCAGAATCAATTGTGTTGCCAATCGCAAGATAGGTGATCCCTGCTTAGACTTCCGAAATGATCTTAATATGCTATCTCTTCCTTTTTTTAAGTATGTTTTTTGTTTTATCTTGTGTATTTATGTTTTTAATTAGAGGGCTTCTTTCAGACCCTGATAGGGGGTTTTAGGCTTCCTTTTTCGTCTCTATTTTGATACCGTAAGGAGATGTTTTTTGCTGACACGGGAGAGAACGAAAATTCTCTCCTGTGGAAATTATTTTTTTCTCCTGTGTTAGCAAAATTTCTCTCAGGAGAGAATTTCGCCCCCTCCAGAACGCCCTGTTCATCGGGATCTTGAGAGGTCGGTATAGAGCATCCAAAATAGGAGAGTATTCAGTCGTCTATGTAGCCTATTCCCTCTCCGTTTTTTAGTTTTTCTGCGATTGTGTTTTTACATAACATGTGTATTTAGAGATGGGGAACAAGGGTTTCTTCGAGCTATCGCAAAATGGGATTCTTGCCATATCGATTCCAATGTTATGATTTGATTAGTTTCTTACATAGTGTATAAATAGGCTTTCTTCGAGCATTGATTCTGATCATTGTTTTCTCTAAAATCTATCAAAAAACGATCGAAGTTGACTTTAGGAAGATACATACAATACTCTCCTATTATCTTTGCTCGGAAAATTTAGGAAGCAAGAGCCAAAATGCAAGAAATGAGACTAAATAAGAAGGAGGATCAAACTCGGAAAGGGCTGATCATTGTGTCCGGAGGAATGGATAGTGTGACCATGCTCTACGATTTTGCCGATCGCATAGCTTTGGGGGTTAGCTTTGACTATGGTGCCAAGCATAATGCCAAAGAGATACCATTTGCGAAGGAACATTGCGAACGTCTGGGGATACGCCATATCGTCATTCCTTTGTCTTTTATGAATCAATACTTTCGGAGTGATCTATTGCAGAGTGGGGGAGAAATTCCTGAAGGGCAGTATGCCGAAGACAATATGGCTTCGACTGTTGTTCCTTTTCGCAATGGAATCATGCTGAGTATAGCAGCTGGCTTGGCTGAATCTTATGGCTTGGCTGAAATTTATATCGCCAATCATTTTGGGGATCACAGCATATATCCGGACTGTCGAGCTGATTTTGTTTTACCTATGGGAGAAGCGATAGCACACGGCACCTCCAATGCCGTTTGCCTGAAAGCTCCCTATACTGGATGGTCTAAAATTGATATTGCCAAACGAGGAAAGACCTTGGGAATCGACTATCGTCGCACATGGAGCTGCTACAAGGGAGAAATGACTCCTTGTAGAAAATGTGCTACTTGTCTGGAGCGAATAGAAGCTCTCCGGGCTATCGGAGAGGCGGATTTTCTCTGAATTCTCTCCATTTTGATGAAAGAAAGGCTTATTGTGAAGAGGAGGAATTGATCCACAAGGAGTCTATAAGATTGAGTTTTTTTTGTGTGAACTTGTTCGCATACCATGGCTGTTTTGTAATTTATCCTCCTTGTCTGGAATCTTTTTGATCTATTTCTTGAGGATATGAAGAACTATATGCTTCGTAATGTGTTATCTTAGCGACAGTAGATATAGGCTTTTCTATGTCTTTGTGTGTTTGTAGTAATCAATAAAACGAAGAGTCATGATTAGAAGAGTTGTTTTTGTCTTGGTGTTTGTAGCATCTGTTTTTCTTGTAGCAAGGGCTGAGGATAAACCGATTCGGTTCGATCAACTTCCCAAGCAAGCTCAGGAGTTTGTGCATAAACACTTTAAGGGTACAGATGTGAGCCTCGTGATGATGGACAATGAGGTGTTTTCTACTTCGTATGAAGTGAGGATGAGAAATGGAGTCTCTGTTGATTTTGACAAGTTTGGTCGCTGGACGGAGATCGACGGTAATACCGTAATGCTCCCTGTTTCGGTGATTCCGAGCAAAATCAATGTGTTTGTAAATACCAAGCATCCAGATTCCAAGGTCGTAAAGATATCTCGTGACAGGCGTCATTATGAGGTCGAGTTGGATAATACCCTTGAGCTTATTTTTGATTTGAAAACGATGAAATTCAAGAGATATGACAATTGATTGAGGAAAATCTTAATTCAAGCCTTGAGAAGCGATTAATAAGAGATCGTTGCACATACAGAATGGAGAGTGTGCATAGTCCTCGCAAATCAGGCAATTAGCTATGATATAGAATTATTTGTTACCTTTGTGGCGAAGGTGGAGGAGGCGAGTGACTTGCTTCCTCCTCGTTTTTATAAAGAAGTGTCAGATACAGTATGATCAGCAAAGCAGAAATAGAACAAATAGTAGAGACCTATCTGGCGTCTGATCCCTGTCTTTTCCTCGTGGAAGTAACAGTTGATTCCCAGAATCGTATCACTGTCACGATTGACAGTGACAGCTCTGTGGATATATCTATCTGTGTTGCTCTGAGTAAACATATAGAGTCTTGTCTGGACAGGGATATTGAAGACTTTGAGCTTGAAGTCGGATCTGCCGGTATTAGCTCTCCTATTGTCTCTTTGCGTCAGTGGCAGAAGTATATCGACAAGCCCGTAGAGATTTTGCTCAAAACAGGAGTGAAAGAAGAGGGACGATTGCTCTTTGTCGATTCTGCAAGCATTTGTCTGGAAGTGGTACGTCGTATCAAACCAGAGGGTAGTAAGCGCAAGAAAGATGTCCCGACGGAGGTACAATTGGCTTTGGATGATATCAAACGAGCCTGTTATAAGGTAGAGATGTGACAAGTTGGGTGGCACAAAACAGGAAAGGAACACGTATTATATAGAATACACGTATTTAAGAATGGCTAAGAAACAAGAGACCATAAGCATGATCGACTCCTTGGCAGAATTTAAGGAGCTGAAGAATATTGATAAAGAAACGATGATCCACGTATTGGAAGATTCGTTTCGCAATGTGTTGTCCAAAATGTTTGGCACAGATGAGAATTACGATGTGATCATAAATCCCGAGAAAGGGGATTTCGAGATCTATCGCACTCGTCAGGTGGTGCAAGATGGTCAAGTACAGGATGTCAATCGAGAAGTAGGTCTCTCCGAGGCTCATACCATTGACCCCGAAGCAGAAGAGGGTGATGATGTCACCGATCAAATCCATTTCGAGGAGTTTGGGCGTCGTGCCATTCTTAATCTTAGACAGGCTCTTTCGAGTAAGATCTTGGAGTTGCAGAAGGAGAATTTCTATGAAGGTTTTTCGCAGCGTGTAGGTCAGCTGATCTCCGCCGAAGTGTATCAGGTATGGAAACGAGAGGCCTTGCTTTTGGATGATGATGGCAATGAGTTGATCATACCCAAGGCAGAGCAGATACCGAGTGACTTTTTCCGTAAAGGAGAGACGGTACACGCTGTTATAGACCGAGTGGAAAATGACAACAATAACCCGAAAGTTATTCTCAGCCGCACGAGTGGAGAGTTTCTTAAACGTCTTTTTGAGCTGAATGTTCCCGAGATTGCCGATGGGTTGATCACGATACGGAGCGTTGCCCGTATCCCGGGAGAGAGGGCCAAAATGGCAGTCGAAAGCTATGATGACCGTATAGACCCTGTAGGAGCTTGTGTGGGTATGAACGGATCTCGTATACGTGGTATTGTGAGGGAGTTGAGAGGTGAGAACATAGATGTAACTTCTTATACGACCAACAAAACCCTCTTCATTCAGCGAGCTCTCAGCCCCGCTCACGTATCTACAATCAACATCTTTGAAGATGACAAGCGAGCTGAGGTTTATTTGCGTCCCGATCAGGTGCCTTTGGCAATCGGGAAAAATGCCTCTAACATCAAGTTAGCTTCTGCTCTCACCGGCTATCAGATAGAGGTATTCAGAGATGTAGACGTAGTAGATGAGGAGGATATCTATTTGGATGAATTTGCTGATGAGATTGATACATGGGTGCTTGATATTCTCAAAGACAAGGGGTGTACCACTGCCAAGAGTGTTCTTCGTAAGAGTCGCGAAGAATTGATCCATACAACAGACTTGGAGGAGGCTACTATAGATTATGTACTGGGTGTGTTGAGAGCAGAATTTGAGGAAGATGACGAAGATGATCTTTCAGACTTGTCTTCGGAGCAAGGTCTGCCCGCAGAGTACGAAGAATCTGATTTTTCTGACACAATGGAGGAAGAAGATGAGATTGAGGGTACCTCTATGGAGCAGTAAGAAATAGATCAAGGAGCAATAAACAATATAAGGAGCGTAGATAGTAAGGAAGATATGTCAGTAAAGTTATTCAGTTTAGCAAAAGAATTTAATGTTGGAGTAGGGACCTTGGCTTCGAAGCTCAAAGAGAAGGGCTTTGAAGTGGAGGAGTCTAACCCCAATATGCGTATCGATAAGAAAGAATTCGAATGCCTTGTTGCAGAGTTTGGCAAGGATGTCCCTGTTGCTACGGTG
Organism: Porphyromonas crevioricanis; assembly: GCF_900476255.1. Taxonomy (NCBI): domain Bacteria; kingdom Pseudomonadati; phylum Bacteroidota; class Bacteroidia; order Bacteroidales; family Porphyromonadaceae; genus Porphyromonas; species Porphyromonas crevioricanis. The sequence goes on along the minus strand of NZ_LS483447.1, from coordinate 1,671,850 downwards.
GAGAAGATACGCAAAAAGTTTGCCCCAAAATCTGCTTCTTCCGTGTCTGACGCTACTCCTTCTGAGGGAGCTTCCTCCTCTTCGGATAGTCAGCCTTCCGAGACTGGCGCAATCTGGACAGAAGTCCCCGAGACCTTCAAGCCTCAATTGACTGTCAAGGGCAGGATAGAGAACTTGGATGGAGTTCACCCTAAGATTAAGCGAGATAAGAAAGAGACTCTACCGCCGGAAGAGCCAACTCGTCCGTTGATAAAGAAAACAGACGCTCCTGTCGAAAAGGCTGAGCCTCAATCAGCTCCCATAGAGAAGAAAGCCATGGTTGTTCCAGCCTCAAAGGAAAAGCTCGAGGTGAAAGCAGTTGAGAAAGAGAAAGTTTTGGTTGATGAACCAAAGCTTGTGGATGATGTGAAAAATGCTCCAAAAACATCTCCGTCTCCAGTTAAACAACAGCCTAAGCCGGTCAAACAAGATCGTGTGGAAAAAATAGAAATCTCAATCGAAACAAAGAAAAAAGAAGAGCCAGAAAAGAAAGTTGCTTCTCCCATTGTACAGAAGAAAGAGGAGAGCAAGACTGTTCCTGCTACAGTGAAAGAAAATTCCCCAAAGGATTCTACACTTGCGGTGGCTGAGTCGTTGCAAGAAAAGCCGAAGGAAGAGATATATCGTCCTGGAGAGACCTTGCCGGAGCCACAAGTTAAAGTGGTAGGGAAGATCGATCTTGATTCGATCAACTCTTCGATGCGCCCCAAGAAGAAAACACGAGAAGAGAGACAACAGGAGCGTAACAATACAACGGAGAATGCCAAGCGTAAGCGCAAACGCATCAACAAAAAGGCTGTGGATGTCAAGAGCGAAGCTGCTAAGGTGAAAGATGATGACAAGCGTAAGAATGCAGGAGAGAGGACCGCTGGACGAGACAACACTTCTCGCAAAGCCAAGTCTGCCAAGCGTCCACCTGTACAGCCGGAGGTAAGCGACGAAGATGTGCAGAAGCAGATCAAGGAGACATTAGCCAGGCTGACTTCTAAAACGTCCAACCTAAGCAAAGGGGCAAAGTATAGAAAAGATAAGAGAGAGGCTGCCAGCAAGGCTGCTATGGACGCTATCCGTGAGGAGAGACAGGAGAGCCGTATTCTTAAGATTACGGAATTTGTGACAGTGAGTGATTTGGCGGTGATGATGGATGTGCCCGTAAACGAAGTTATCGCCACTTGTATGAGTATCGGTCTATTCGTTTCTATCAATCAACGCTTAGATGCCGAGACTCTCAATTTGGTTGCAGAGGAGTTCGACTTCAAGACTGAGTTTGTTAGTGCTGATGTGGTTGAAACGATCAATCAGGAGGAAGAAGAAGCCGAAGATCCAGACGATCTCATAGCTCGCCCTCCGATTATTACCGTAATGGGTCACGTAGACCATGGAAAGACCTCGCTCTTGGATAATATCCGTAAGACAAATGTGATTGCCGGTGAAGCAGGAGGGATTACTCAGCATATCGGAGCTTATAATTTGGAGCTTAAAAATGGACGTCGCATCACTTTCTTGGATACCCCGGGGCATGAAGCCTTCACGGCTATGCGTGCTCGTGGAGCTAAGGTAACAGACATCGCTATTATCATAGTGGCAGCAGATGATGATGTGATGCCTCAAACAGTAGAGGCGATCAATCATGCAGCTGCAGCTGGTGTCCCCATTGTTTTTGCAATTAATAAGGTGGATAAGCCTGCTGCTAATCCGGAGAAGATAAAAGAAGCTTTGGCCAATATGAACTATCTCGTCGAAGATTGGGGAGGTAAATATCAGTGTCAAGAGATATCGGCCAAGAAAGGTATAGGCGTTAACGAACTGCTCGAAAAAGTTCTACTTGAAGCCGACATGCTTGGTTTGCAGGCTAATCCAAAACGAAAAGCGAGTGGTTCCATTATAGAGTCTTCATTGGATAAGGGACGTGGCTATGTGGCTACTGTGCTTGTTCAGAATGGAACATTGCAGATAGGAGACGTTGTCTTGGCCGGTACACATCACGGAAGGGTCAAGGCTATGTTCAATGTGCGCAATCAGCGTGTTAAATCTGCCGGACCAAGTGATCCAGTGCAAATCTTAGGATTGAGCGGAGCTCCTACAGCAGGGGACGGCTTTAATGTCCTGGATTCAGAGCAGGAAGCTCGCAGTATAGCCAACAAGCGAGAGCAGTTGCAGCGCGAACAAAACGACCGTACTCGTAAGGTGCTTACTTTGGACGAGGTGGCTCGTCGAAAAGAGATGGGTAACTTCCACGAGCTGAATGTGATAATAAAAGGGGATGTGGACGGTTCTGTAGAAGCTTTGGCCGATTCGCTCATCCGTCTTTCTACCGAGGAGGTACAGGTTAATGTGATTCACAAAGCTGTCGGACAGATATCGGAGTCCGATGTTGTGCTGGCTGCAGCCTCTTCTGCTATCATTATCGGGTTCCAGGTGCGCCCATCCCAAGCTGCTCGCAAAATGGCAGAACAGGAGGGTGTGGAAATACGTACTTACAGCATCATCTACGATACCATCGAGGAAATCAAGACTGCCATGGAGGGTATGCTTGCTCCCGAAATACGAGAAGAGGTTACTGCTACATTGGAAGTACAGCAAACATTCAAGATTTCCAAAGTTGGAACAATTGCAGGTTGTATGGTTAAGGAAGGCAAGATCAAGCGTTCGAACAAGGTGCGCTTGATACGCGATGGTATTGTGATCCATACCGGAGAGTTGGGCTCTCTCAAACGCTTCAAAGATGACGTCAAGGAAGTTGTGGCAGGGCTTGATTGCGGTCTAAATATTGAGAACTACAACAACATCATGGAGGGGGACTTGATCGAAGCCTTCACCGAAATAGAAGTAAAGAAGTCTCTCTAATTATAGTCATTAGCAGTATTCTGTTGCAAAGCTCAAACAAGGAGATGTCTAAACAAGGAGACAGACTTCCGGGTTTGAGCTTTGTTTCTTGTGAGCTAAGATACGTAGATTGATTTTCACAAATGAGATTCACTGTTGTAATATGAATTGGCTGGATATTCTTATCGTGCTCCTCTTGGGGATAGCCTTCTTTCGAGGCTGGAGCAAGGGGCTTATCCGATCTGCAGGTACTTTGTTGTCTGTGATATTGGCGATTGCTTTTTATGCAGTGTTTTCTCCATTTCTTGCGGATTGTTTAAGATCACTCTCTTCAGGAATGTCGGATACTGCTATATTGTTTGTAAGCAAGCTGTTTAGTATCGTGTTGATAGTTTTGGCTGTTTCATTTGTGTTCATTGGGGTCAATAAATTGATCAATACCAGTCCATTAGGTTTGTTTAATAAATTTTCTGGTGGATTATTGCATGGAGTTACGGTTATCTTTCTGCTTAGTTTAGCCTTTAATGCTTATGATTTGGCAGATGATTTGCGGGAGAAGAAAGAAGTGGATTCCTCCTCGGCAAGGGTTAATTCTCTTCTCTATATTCCGATTAGAGATATTCTGCCAACTTTTGTCTCCTTTGGTTTGTTCTCCAGCAAGGTAAATCCAGCCTGATTAAAAACAGGGGGTGATGGTAGTTTAGTATACAGGGTGTATATGAAAGACGAAAAAGACATTCAACGAGATATAATAGAAGAAGTAACATCAGGTGAGTACAAATATGGATTCACCACAGATATAGATACCGAGGTAATTCCGCATGGTTTGAGCGAGGATGTAGTGAGGCTCATTTCTAATAAAAAGGGAGAACCAGAGTGGTTACTTGATTTTCGGCTTAAGGCTTATCATAAGTGGCTGAGCATGAGGGCTCCTAAATGGGCACATTTGCAGATACCGGAGATTGACTATCAGGATATTATCTACTACGCAGCTCCGAAACAGAAAGTCAGTGGGGAAAAGAAGGAGATAGATCCGGAGTTGCTCAAGACTTTCGACAAGTTGGGTATTCCTCTACATGAGCGTGCAGCCTTATCGGGAATGGCCGTAGATGCTGTAATGGATAGTGTGTCTGTGAAAACTACCTTTCGAGAGCAACTTGCCGAGAAAGGGATTATTTTCTGCTCTTTTAGCGAAGCTGTGAAAGAACATCCTGAGTTGGTCCGCAAATATCTGGGTAAGGTGGTGCCTTACAATGACAATTATTTCGCGGCTCTCAATTCGGCTGTCTTTAGCGATGGTTCATTCGTTTACATCCCCAAAGGGGTCCGGTGTCCCATGGAATTGTCTACTTATTTTCGCATCAATGCTGCTCAGACCGGGCAGTTTGAGCGAACACTTATTGTGGCAGACGAAGGCTCCTATGTCAGTTATCTTGAGGGATGTACAGCTCCAATGCGAGATGAGAACCAACTCCACGCTGCCATTGTAGAGATATTTGTCGAGGCAGAAGCTGAGGTCAAATATTCTACTGTTCAGAATTGGTACCCAGGAGACAAAGATGGTAATGGCGGGATATACAATTTTGTGACAAAGAGAGGTATATGTAAAGGATTTCGCTCCAAACTTTCTTGGACGCAGGTGGAAACTGGCTCGGCCATTACGTGGAAATACCCCAGTTGTATCCTGAAGGGTGAAGAATCTGTAGGCGAGTTTTATTCGGTTGCCGTTACAAATAATTTCCAACAAGCTGACACCGGTACCAAGATGCTCCATATCGGGAAAAATAGCAGAAGCCGGATTGTTTCCAAAGGGATTTCAGCAGGAAAAAGCCAAAATAGTTATCGAGGTCTTGTACAGATAGCTCCCAATGCAAAGTTTGCTCGCAACTATTCGCAGTGCGACAGCTTGTTGATTGGAGATCGTTGCGGAGCCCATACCTTCCCTTATGCACAGGTCAATAACGAAACCGCTATTATCGAGCATGAGGCCACAACCTCCAAGATTAGTGAAGACCAGCTTTTCTACTGCAACCAGCGGGGGATAGGGGTAGAAGAGGCCGTGGCTCTCATTGTAGGAGGGTATGCAAAGGAGGTAATGCAAAAGTTACCCATGGAATTTGCCGTTGAAGCACAGAAACTGCTTAGCGTATCTTTGGAAGGATCCGTAGGTTGATCGTTTGTGCTTTCTCAGAAGAATACAATACTCACAATTACAAATAGCTTTTATAGTTCTATGCTGCTTAATATAAATAATCTGCACGCTTCTATCGGAGACAAATCAATTCTCAGAGGAATCAATTTGCAGGTAAACAGGGGAGAGGTTCACTCCATTATGGGACCGAACGGATCGGGCAAAAGCACTCTGTCTTCGGTATTGGTGGGCCATCCAGCTTTTACTGTTACGGAAGGATTTGTAGAATATAATGGAGAAAACTTACTGGAGTTTAGCCCGGAGGAACGCTCTCACAAAGGATTGTTTCTGAGTTTCCAGTATCCGGTGGAGATTCCGGGAGTGTCCATGACCAATTTTATTCGTTCGGCTGTTATCGAGCGGAGAAAAGCCTTGGGCTTACCCCAGCTTTCTGCCGCAGATTTCCTCAAACTGATGAAAGAGAAACAGGCCTTAGTGGAGATAGATAAGTCTTTTTCCGGTCGTTCCGTCAATGTTGGTTTTTCTGGTGGAGAGAAAAAGCGCAACGAGATATTCCAGATGGCTATGTTAGAGCCTACTCTGTCTATCTTGGACGAGACCGACAGTGGGTTGGATATCGATGCTTTGAGGATTGTTGCAGAGGGTGTTAATCGTCTTCGTTCAAAGGATAATGCCACTATCGTGATAACTCATTATCAGCGTTTGCTGGACTACATCAAACCGGATTTTGTTCATGTATTGTACAAGGGACGGATTATACGTAGTGGAGGCCCTGAATTAGCACTCGAATTGGAAGAACGAGGTTACGATTGGCTCAAAAACGAAGCAGACGAATGATATATGGATAGGAGTTCTTTAGATACGGCTCTTTCCCTCAAACAGCCGATTGTTAGCTCTTCGTCTTGGAGCAGAAGATCCGAGCAGGCTCGATTGCATTTGCAAAATGAGGGGCTGCCTCTTTTTGGTTTAGAAGATTACCAGCGGACGGATTTGTCCACTTTTTTTGATGGCTTGATGTCCTTGAGACTGTCTATGTGTACATCTAATCGGCAGGCCTTTCTGCCCTTGGACAAAGCCTTTTTCTTTGGCCCTTTTTCTGAGTTTGCAAAAGAATTCCCAGATAAAGTATCCTCTTTGCTAAGCGATAAGAGTCCTTTTTCGACAGATGGCTACATCTTGCTAAATGAAGCTCTTTCTTCTGATGTATGTGTGCTGTACGTTTCTGAAAAGCAAACTCTTGAAGAGCCCATCGAACTTAGTTTTTCCGAACAAAATCCTGAGCAATTGGGACTTCGTTCTTTGAGGATTCTGCTGGAGGAGCAGGCTTCTGCTAAGCTAATTCTTCGGGATTTGGCAGGAGATCATACAGCCGTTTTGCAGCACGTGAGCGTTTGTCTTGGTCCAGGGGCGCGTTTGGAAGTGCACGAGGAAGTACAGGCAAAGGAAACAGCGAGACGTATAGCGACTTGTTGGGTGGAACAACGGAGAGATTCGATGCTCAGTTGGAGTGAATACACCTTGTCTTGTGGATTGAATCGAAATAACTTCTACAGCAAGCTGTTTGAGCCAGGTGCAGAGGTCTTTCTCAAGGGATTGGCTTTGGCAACAAAGAATAGGCATATAGATAATTATGCCAAAATAGAGCATTTGGCTCCTCATTGTCATACAGACGAATTATTCAAATACATTGTCGATGACAATGGCTATGGGGTTTTTAGTGGGCGTATTTATGTGGATCAGGTTGCTCAAAAAACGTTGGCCTACCAGAATAATCGCAACTTGCTGCTTTCCGGTACTGGAAACATGCATAGTAAACCTCAATTGGAGATTTATGCCGATGATGTCAAATGCTCTCATGGGATGACTACAGGTCAGCTGAGTGATGAAGCCCTCTTCTATTTGTGTCAAAGAGGAATTCCTCTGACGGAAGCTCGAAAAATGCTGGTCAAAGCCTTTGCTGAGGAGGTAATAGGGCATTTGGACAACGATCCTTCTTTGCTTGAGGAGTTGCACAGCCGGATAGAAGCTGAGCTGAACTAAAAATAAAATACCATAACTACAGATGCTTGCCGAATTCGGAACAGAACATTATCTATTGCTGGGTTCTTTAGTAATCTTGGCGGGTATCTTGGCCGGCAAGGTCGGATATAAATTCGGTATTCCTGGGTTGTTGTTGTTCCTTTTCACAGGGATGATCTTTGGTAGCTCGGGGTTGGGTATTAAGTTTGATGATGCCGGTGTAGCACAATTTACAGGTATGGTAGCCTTGTCCGTTATACTCTTTTCTGGCGGTATGGATACCAAGATACGGGAAATACGCCCAGTACTTAGGGAGGGGGTTACACTCTCAACTCTGGGAGTGATACTGACCACCCTGAGTACCGGGCTTTTTGTCTACCTATTGAGCTACTACGACTTGTCACCTGTGCATATCTCCCTCCCTGCCGCTCTTTTGTTGGCTGCTCTGATGTCAAGTACGGACTCAGCTTCTGTATTCGCCATCTTGCGATCGCAAAAGATGCACCTCAAGGAGAATCTCAAACCTGCTCTTGAGCTCGAGAGCGGAAGCAATGATCCAATGGCTTATATGCTCACTCTGGCTTTGATTCAGTACATAGGGATGGGGCAGGCCGATATTGCTGTGATAGCAGGAGAACTGCTCCTCCAGTTTGCTCTAGGCTGTGTTTTGGGGTATATCTTTGGGAAGATTTCGGTGTTTCTACTCAATAGGATCAATATCGAAAATGATATGATCTACCCGATTATCCTTCTTTGTTTGGTCTTCGTAACCTTCTCTCTTTCCTCTCTTTTCGGGGGTAATGGCTATTTGACGATCTACATTGCAGGGATTGTAGTTGGGAACAGCCGATTGGTGCACAAGAAGAGTATCATTACCTTTTTCGATGGTATTACTTGGTTAGTGCAGATTATCTTGTTTATTCTTTTGGGCTTGTTGGTCAATCCCTCGGAGATGTTGCCGATAGCGGGTTTTGCTCTGGCGACAGCTCTTTTTTTGATTTTCGTGGGACGTCCATTGAGCGTGTTGATTTCACTGCTTCCTTTCCGTAAGTTGAGTTTTAGGGGGCGGATTTATCTCTCGTGGGTTGGTCTTAGAGGAGCCGTTCCAATCATTTTTGCAACCTATCCTATTCTTATGAATATACCTGAGGCGAAGATTCTTTTCAACGTTGTTTTCTTTATTACAATCGTCTCTCTGTTGATCCAAGGCAGTACTGTTTCTTCTGCAGCGCGCTGGTTGGGACTGGCTATCCCTTCTTCTGCCGAAGGAAATCTCTTTGGAGTTGAGATTCCGGAAGAAACGGGAACAACAATGGAGGAGCGGATTGTTACCGAAGAAATGATATCTGCCGGAGATCGTCTGATGGATATTGATTTGGATGAGAAAGAGCTTGTTATCCTGATTAGTCGCCATGGCTCTTATCGTGTGCCTAAAGGGCCTATGCACTTGCAGGAAGGGGACATTCTCTTGATTGTATCCGAACAGGATAGGCGGACGACGGACAAGATCGCTATGCAACAATACCCCTTGTCCCAGAAAACTCACACCCTTTCGTATAGGGGAAAGAAAATAATGACACTTTTTCGCAGACAGTTGAATCGTTTAAAAAAACATTCTGACTAATCCAGATCCATTTTTAGGCTCTTGATCAATCTTTTTATATTTCCTGTCATACCCATGACAGGAAATTGTGCCATGCAAAGAGCAAGCCGGTTTGTCTATTTCAGAAAATGTACTACTTTTGCATCGGGTAAGTCCTACACGGCTAGCTCCCCTTGACTCCCCCAGGGCTTGATCGCAGCAAGGGTAGAGGGTCGTAGCAGCGCGATGTGGTAAGCTTACCCGCTGCCTCTTTAGCTCAGTTGGCCAGAGCACGTGATTTGTAATCTCGGGGTCGTTGGTTCGAATCCGACAAGAGGCTCAAAAGAGAGGGGAGTTTCTCCCCTTTTTTTATTGCAAAAAGAGAGTGAAACCATTCAATGTCTATCCCGAGATCAACCTTCCTGTAATAACATCTTCACGTCTTTTGTCTTTTTTATTAGACTTCATTGTTGTGGTCTTAGCTCGCAGCTGTTTCTGGGAATTCGCCAACGTTCTCTTTTTCTTATTTTTGTGCAGAGGTCTGGCTTGATTTTCATTCTCTTTATCCATTAACAGATAAAGAGAGATGAACTCTACCAGCCCAATTTTGTATTCTCTATGGCAACGAATATAGATCTCAGACAGGTAAAACAACGCTTTGGCATCATCGGAAATAGTCCAATACTTGATCGAGCTATACGCATAGCAGTGCAGGTAGCTCCCACAGATATGTCCGTTTTAGTAACGGGAGAGAGTGGGGCGGGGAAAGAATTCTTTCCGAAGATAGTGCATCAGTATAGTAGTCGTAAGCATAATCCTTATATCGCAGTCAATTGTGGTGCAATCCCTGAGGGAACTATTGATTCAGAGCTTTTTGGTCACCGTAAGGGATCTTTTACAGGAGCTCTGGCTGATCGGAAGGGGTATTTCGAGGAAGCTAATGGAGGTACTATCTTCTTGGATGAGGTCGGAGAGCTTCCCTTATCTACTCAGGCCCGACTGTTGCGAGTTTTAGAGAGTGGCGAGTTTATACCTGTGGGGGCCAGTGTTGCCTATAAGACAGATGTTCGTATCGTTGCCGCTACTAATGTTAATCTGCGTGATGCAGTAGCCAAAGGACGATTTAGGGAAGACCTTCTTTTTAGACTCAATACGGTGCCAATAGAGGTACCGTCTTTGAGAGATCGTTCCGAGGATATTCCCCTCCTATTTCGCAAATTTGCGCTTGATACAGCTGAACGATACCAAATGCCCACCCTGAGGCTTAGTTCCGAAGCCGAGACTGTCGTTTGCTCTTATCAATGGCCAGGAAATATTCGAGAGTTACGGAATGTAGCTGAGCGTATGTCCGTATTGGAGGAAGAACGAATGGTTTCAGCCGACAGGATGAAAGCCTATTTACCAGACAGTGCTTTTGCCGACCGTCATCCTGTGCTACTCCGTTCACAGGCACATTCCGAGAGTCATTCTTTTGGCTCTGAGCGGGAGATTCTTTTCCAAGTGCTTTTTGATATGCGTAAGGACATGAACGAACTCAAAGATCTTGTACAGGATATTATGCAAGGTAGAGTGCCAATTACGTCTGTTCATGGAGATTCTCTGATGGAACATTCCACTACTCATCATAGAGAAAGTAAGCCTATAATGCTTATTGATACAGATAGAGAGGGAGAAGCTGAAGAGGCAGCCTTGTGGCAGGAGGAAGGAGAGAAGTTTGCAGAAAAATCTTTAACAACTATTGCCGAGGCTGAAGCACAATTGGTCAGATTGGCTATGGAGAGATATGGTGTCAAAAACAAAAAGGCTGCAGCCGACGCACTTGGCATATCGGAGCGTACATTATATCGAAAACTGAAAGAATATGACATTGAAGATGTACAGTGATCGTTTTGCCTACTCCTCTTTGTTGAAGGGAAGTGTCTTGTTCCTTTTTCTGATATTGGCCTTGTCTTGTCGTATCTCTTATAAATTTGATGGAGCCTCTATCGATTACAACACTACCAAGACAATCTATATTGCTGATGTGATAAATAGTGCACAACATCAGTATGCACCTTTGGCTTCACGCCTTACTGAGTCTCTTAGAGATCTTTACATCAGGCGCACCAAGTTGGAAATGGTTCCTTATAATGGGGATCTGGAGCTGGAGTGTACAATCGTTTCCTATGATTTGGCACCGATGGCGATTCAGGAAAATGCACTGTCGGCGGAAACGCGTTTTACGATGGGAGTGGAAGTCGTTTTCACTAACAATGTAACTCCCTCCCAGAACTTTAAGCGCACCTTTACTGAGTTTACGGATTTCAAAAGTGATATTCTATTTAATACCATTGAGGATCAGCTGGTAGAGGAACTTTCTGAGAGAATACTCAAGCAGATCTATGCCGCAACGGTTGAAAACTGGTAATGAGGAATGACGAAGGATAGTTTATATGGTTGCTTGGCAGATCCTACAAAGGTGGAGCATGAGTCTTTGGATGAACTCCGTACCTTAGCTATGACTTATCCCTATTCTGCGACTTGTGTGTATCTATATTTATACAAGGCCGCTACGGAAAGTGATGTTTGCTTTTCGGTCGAATTGGGTCGTTTTGCTCCTCTTTTACCCAGTCGAGCTAAATTATTTCACCAAGTGGCCCCTTTTGTTGGAGGAAAAATCTATGAGCAAGCTCTAATAGTTGAAGCTACTGAGGAGACCACGGACAGCTTTGCTGTAATTGAGGAATTTTTGTCTGAGATGAAGGCTGCCGGAGCTGATTTGCCCGATGAGATTACTTACACCCACAGTATGGTGCCTGATTATTTGGATAGAGGAGGCGTTGTCTCTTTCGCCTCTTCCTTATCGCAGAAGAATTCTGAATCTTCTGCTGCTGTCTTTTCACAATTTACATCTCCATCTGTTGGAGCCTTTTACGAATCTTTGGATGAGAAAACAGAGACGATGGATGTTAATGAGATCAATGTAGAAGATTCCCTGTTTACAGAAACTTTGGCCAAAATATATATTAAGCAGGGGCATTACGAAAAGGCTTTGCGCATTGTCAAGTCTTTGAGCTTGAAATTCCCAGAAAAAAGTCTTTACTTTGCAGACCAAATTAGGTTTTTAGAGAAGATTATAAAGAATAACAAACAGGAATAGCAATGTATATCTTTCTGACCATCCTTATTGTATTGGCAAGCATCTTGCTCACGCTTATCGTCATTATCCAAAATTCCAAAGGAGGTGGTTTGGCTGCTGGTTTTTCATCTAGCAACCAGATCATGGGGGTACGTAAGACCACTGATTTTTTGGAAAAAGCAACTTGGTATCTTGCCGGTGCTGTAGTGGTGTTGAGTATCGTTTCTTCTCATTTCCTATTCACAGCCACAGACGGTAAGACTTCAGACCTTGAGAAAGAGGTGAAAGAAGAGGTTGTACGTAATGAAAAAGAAGAAGCTGCCAAGCCTAACTTTGCTTTGCCGACTACCCCAAATGCCACTCCAGTTTCTCAACCTCAGGAAAACAAACCTGAATAAAAGCTGATTAACTGCAAGGCAGAATGCCTGCAGTTGTTTTTTGAAGCTTCCGAGAGGAGGTAGTATGAAGAGCGGAGATTGTCGCGGAGGTTATAAAGATCTCCACGATGATCTCTCTTATTTTTTTTTCTCGCCTTATGTCTGTTTCTTCTTATCCGCTCTCGAACTCTTCGATATAAAAGTTCAAGGAAGCCATTGTGTAAGAGGCTTGTTGCTCAATATAGCGGCTTTCTCTGCGAAATATAGAGTATACAGGTTTTGTATTTGTTGAGATACGGGGATTTCCGAAGATGTTGTACCTTTGGTGCTAGGCGGTTTTGTCGTGTCTAAGTGTTTTTGAAGTTTATGAAGGCTTATTTGGATTTAGTCAGAAAAATTTTGGATGAGGGGGTCGAACGATCCGATCGTACGGGTACAGGCACAAAGTCCATTTTTGGATACCAAATGAGATTCGATTTGGCAGAGGGATTTCCTTTGCTTACAACCAAAAAACTTCATCTAAAGAGTATCATATATGAGTTGTTGTGGTTTCTCAGTGGTTCGACCAATGTGAGATTCTTGCAGGAGCATGATGTAAGGATCTGGAATGAGTGGGCGGACCCACAAACGGGAGAGCTGGGCCCCATCTATGGCCATCAGTGGCGTTCGTGGACAACAGTCTCCGGTGAATCTATAGACCAGATACAACAAGTACTTGACACTCTCAAACACGATCCTTATAGTCGGCGGATGTTGGTTTCAGCATGGAATGTGGCAGATCTACCTGCAATGCATTTGGCTCCGTGTCATTGTCTGATGCAGTTTTATATGGCAGACAACAGGCTGAGTTTGCAGTTATACCAGCGTTCGGCTGATGTGTTTTTAGGAGTCCCTTTTAATATTGCTTCATATGCTTTGTTACTATTGATGGTAGCGCAAGTTTCGGGTTTTCAGCCTGGAGTCTTTGTCCATTCTTTAGGAGATGCCCACATTTATCTCAATCATTTGGAGCAAGTACAACTACAACTGACTCGATCTCCCTTGCCTTTACCTCAAATGAAACTCAACCCTGAGGTTCGAGATTTATTCTCTTTTTCGTACGCAGACTTTGAGTTGACCGATTACCAAGCTCACCCACACATAGCCGGTAGGGTCTCTGTGTAAGTCTTTTTCTTTCTATATTGTTTATGAAACTCTCTCTTATAGTAGCAATATCCGATGATATGGCCATAGGCAAGGACAATGATTTGATTTGGCATTTGCCGAGGGACTTAAAGTTTTTTAAGGCAAAAACTACAGGACATACCATATTGATGGGACGAAACACTTTTCTTTCGCTGCCCAATGGAGCTTTGCCTAACCGCCGAAATTTAGTTCTCAGTTCCACCCTTGGATCTGTAGAGGCGGGAGAGCTTGTGTCCTCTGTAGAGGAAGCCATTGAGATAGCCCAGAAATCCGGTGAAACGGAGCTTTTTGTGATAGGAGGGGGACAGCTATATGCCGCTACGATAGACATTGCAGATAAATTGTATGTAACCCACGTACATACTGTTGAATCTGAAGCTGATACCTATTTCCCGGAAATTGATCCTATACATTGGCAGCTCGTCAGTGAAGAGGAATGGCCTGCAGATAGTAACAACCCTTATGATTGTACACATCGAGTGTATGAACGGCCAAGTTAATGTTGGGATTGTTTTTGATGACCTTTTTATTTTTTTTCATGCCACAAAAATGAACAAACCATCCATACCTAAAGGAATGCGAGATTTTGGTCCTGAAGAGATGGCCAAACGCAATTATATTTTTTCTGTGATTCGTCAGGTATATGCTTTATACGGTTTTTCTTGTATAGAGACTCCGGCTATGGAAACATTATCATGCCTGATGGGGAAATATGGAGAAGAAGGGGACAGATTACTTTTCAAAGTACTTAACTCCGGAGATTTTCTTTCTGATTTTGACCGTGAACAGTTGGCAGATATTTCCTCTTTGTCTTTTGCTGCCAAAGTCTGTGAGAAGGGGTTGCGTTACGACCTTACTGTCCCCTTTGCTCGCTATGTTGCCATGCACCGGAATGATTTGTCTTTCCCCTTCAAACGTTATCAGATACAACCGGTTTGGCGAGCAGACAGACCACAAAAAGGACGATATCGGGAGTTTTATCAGTGTGATGCTGATATCATAGGGTCAGATTCTCTCCTGAATGAGGTTGAGTTGATTTGTATCATCAATGAGGTCTTCTCCAGATTGAAAATCCCAGTGAAGATTCTGCTCAATAATAGGAAGATTCTCAGTGGTATAGCCGAAACAGTTGGTTGTGCGGAAAGAATTGTAGACATCACTGTTGCCATAGACAAGATCGATAAGATAGGGGCCGATAAGGTCTTTCTCGAATTATCTTCGAAAGGTTTTACAGAGGCCCAAATAGATCGTTTGAAACCCCTGCTTTTGGTTGATGGTGACAATCGGGAAAAGTTGGCTCAAGTGGAGCAGCATCTGTCTGGATCGGAAGTAGGGCTGAAAGGAATCGAAGAGTTGCGTTTTGTTTTAGACCGGATGGAGCACTTGCCTTTGCAAGCAGAGCTTATTGTGGATATCAGTTTAGCTCGAGGTCTCTCTTACTACACTGGTGCGATATTGGAAGTGAAAGCGATGACTGTTGAGATGGGTAGCATCACCGGAGGAGGGCGGTACGACAACTTGACAGGCATATTCGGTTTTGAGGGAATGAGTGGAGTAGGCATTTCTTTTGGTGCCGACCGCATATATGATGTCATGACACAGCTGGATCTTTTTCCAAAAGAACTCGGAGTGGGAACTCATCTACTTTTCCTCAATTTGGGACATGAGTATGCAGACTATGTCTTATCAGTTATGAGTAAGCTGCGTGCTGGAGGTATTCGTTGCTCCTACTACACCGATGATGTGAAGCTTAAGAAACAAATGTCTTATGCCAACAATTTGAGTATTCCTTATGTCGCTCTGGTTGGAGACGAAGAATATGAGCAGCGTTGTATAATGCTCAAAGACATGCAGAAAGGAGATCAGAAGAGTGTCTCTGTGGAAGAGTTGTTGTCAATTTTGCAGACTACTTTCTTGCTGTAAATCTTTTCTGTGATATTCGCAAACTGGGATCTCCGACTTTTATTTTTTAGGGAGACCCTGATGATTTATCACAATGACGGAACAGAAATATCCGATACTCAACAATATCGATACTCCGGCAGATTTGAGATTGCTGCCGGAGGAATCTCTTCCTCAGCTTTGCGATGAGTTGAGGAAATATATTTTGGAGATTGTAGCTCAGCATCCGGGGCACTTGGGTTCAAGCCTCGGAGCTGTAGAGCTGACGGTTGCCCTCCACTATGTATTCGACACTCCACATGATCGTCTGGTATGGGATGTGGGACATCAAGCCTATGGACACAAGATTCTCACGGGGCGGAGAGATCGATTTCCCTCTCTTCGGCAGTGGGGTGGTTTGGCTGGATTTCCCTCAACATCGGAGAGCGAATATGATACTTTTACAGCCGGACATGCTTCCAATTCAATTTCTGCAGCTTTGGGGATGGCTGTGGCAACTAAAAGACAAGGGATCGCACGCAAAGTTGTGGCTGTTATAGGTGATGGCTCCATGACCGGAGGTTTGGCTTTTGAAGGGCTCAACAATGCATCCTCTTTCCCGAATGACCTTCTGATAGTGCTCAATGACAATAATATGTCTATTGATAAGAATGTCGGTGGCCTTAATAGATACATGGTAGACATTCTTACCAGTAAGACTTATAATGCTTTGAGGTATGACCTTTACAAGACCATGCAAAGGATGAATCTCATTACAGAGAGCAAACGTAGAGGGTTGATCCGCTTCAACAATAGTTTTAAGGCTCTTATCAGTCAGCAGTCTAATTTATTTGAGGGATTTAGCATTCGTTACTTTGGCCCCATAGATGGCAATGATGTATTGCGTACAGTGCAAATACTTCGTGATATCAAGGAAATGAAAGGGCCAAAAATTCTGCATTTGAAAACACAAAAAGGTAAGGGCTATGCACCTGCGGAGGCAGATGCTACTGTGTGGCATGCTCCTGGAAAATTTGATATCAATACAGGTATTAGAGAAAGCAAATCCGAAATATCTTCTCCCAGTCTTTACCAAGACGTTTTTGGGCACACATTGGTTGAGATGGCTGCTGAAGATAGTCGTATTGTTGGTGTAACACCAGCCATGCCTACAGGATGTTCGCTTACTTATATGCAACAGGCCTATCCACATCGTACCTATGATGTGGGTATTGCAGAGGGACACGCTGTTACTTTCTCGGCAGGACTTTCTAGAGAGGGTATGATTCCTTTTTGCAATATCTACTCTTCTTTTATGCAGAGGGCTTATGATCAGCTTATACATGATGTTGCTATTAGCAGACAACATGTAGTTTTTTGTTTAGATAGAGCTGGTCTGGTAGGAGAAGATGGGGCTACCCATCAGGGGGCTTTCGATTTGGCTTACCTCTGCACAATTCCCAATATGGTAGTTTCTTCTCCTTTGGATGAACATCAGCTTCGCAATTTGATGTTTACTGCCTATAAGGGACAGAATGGACCGATGGCCATAAGATACCCCAGAGGTAAGGGGGTATTGTTTGATTGGCGAAATACTCCTCAAATTCTCCCCATTGGAAAAGGGCGAGAGATGGTGGAGGGAAAAGATTTGGCCTTTTTGTCGATTGGCCCTATTGGTAATATAATTCGCTCTGTTGTGAACCGTCTTAGGGAAGAAGACGGGATTCAGGCTGCTTGGTATGATTTGATTTATGCTAAGCCTTTGGATACAGAGCTGATTTTAAATGTTTCCAACCGTTTCTCTCATGTCATTACTGTGGAGGAGGGCACCCTTTGCGGAGGAGTAGGAGCTCAGATTGCCTCTTTGTTATTGGAGAATGGAAGGAATCCAAAATTGAAAATATTGGGTTTGCCTGATGAATTTATAGAACACGGCACTCAGGCACAGCAGCGGGCCTATTGTGCTCTCGATGCCGAATCGATTTACAATATATCTGTTGAATTTCTATCTCGATGAGAGTTATAATAGCAGGAGCCGGTGCAGTCGGTACACATTTGGCCAGAATGTTGTCCAATGAGGATCAGGATATCACTCTTATAGACAGAGATGAGAAGAGATTGCACTTTGCTGGATTTAGTACGGATATTCTGACTATCAAAGGAGATCCAACTTCGATTCTCACACTGCAAGACAGTGGGATAGAATCCGCTGATCTGTTTGTGAGCGTTTTGAATGAGAGTGCTTCCAATATTTTGGCTTGCATTCTCGCAATGCGTTTAGGGGCAAAAAAGTGTATTGCGCGGATAGATAATCAGGAATATATGCAATCCCATTATGCCAAGTTTTTTAAGGATATGGGGATTGATATGTTCATCTTTCCGGAATTATTGGCTGCAGATGAGATCGTGTCTTCCATCAAGAATCCTTGGGCTAGACAGTATATTGACCTTTTCGATGGAGCCTTAGCTCTGGTCGGGGTTAAGATTCGTCGTGGGGCTCCTCTTGTCGGTAAACAGCTTAAAGACTTATCTATCAATACGGAGAAGACTTTTCATATCGTGGCTATCAAGAGGGATATGGAGACTATTATCCCCTCTGGTAGTACTCAGGTAATGCATGGAGATATTCTCTTCTATACATGTAGTAAGTCCCATCTATCCTTGGTGCGTCACCTTTCTGGTAAGGATAAACGGGATGCAAATAAAGTCATTATTATGGGAGCCAGCCAGATCTCTGTGCTTACAGCTAACAAGCTCCCCCATAGTATGCAGGTTTGTATCATTGATCAGGATCCTCAGCGTTGTATACAGGTAGCAGCTATGGTGCCGGCTAACGTACAAGTATTCAATGGAGATGGGCGAGATCCGGAATTGTTGAGAGAAGTTGGGATTGATACAACAGATGTTTTCATTGCTCTCACAGGAAATTCGGAGACAAACATATTAGCTTGTCTCGGAGCTAAACGGTATGGAGTGTTTAAAACTATCGCAAAAGAAGAGAATATTGACTACATTCCTTTGGCCGAACGAATGGATATTGGTACTCTGATCAACAAGAAGTTGATAGCAGCAGGTCATATACATCGAATGCTATTGGGTGTAGATACCGAATCAGTCAAATGTCTGACTATTGCGAATGCCGACGTGGCTGAGTTGATCGCACGAAAAGACTCTAAGATCACTCGTAAGCGAGTCAGAGATCTTGACTTGCCGGATGGAATGACTCTGGGGGGAATGGTGCGAGGTGGTGTTCCCTCTATGATTGATGGGAATACCATTATACAACCCTATGATCATGTGGTAGTATTCTGCCTGGGTACTTCCATGAATAAATTGGCAGAGCTATTCCGCTAAAAAGAAAGCATTGTGAGACATATCAATTTTCGATTTGTACTAAAGACTGTTGGGTTAGCATGTATCATGGAGTCAGGCTTCTTGTTTTTGGCTATCGTGATTGCTTTTCTCTATAGAGAGGAAGATTTGATGCCGCTTATCTACACAACCCTGTTTATGCTTGGTGTTGGGCTTGTTGGATGGCTTTCCGGTTTTCGTACCCGTTTAGCCCGGCTCAGTCGTCGAGAAGGTATGCTCATTGTCACACTCATTTGGGTTGTGCTATCTTCCATCGGAATGTTGCCTTTTTGGCTAGGAGGGTATGTTGGTTCCATCTCAGATGCTTTTTTTGAGACTATGTCCGGCTATACGACAACCGGGGCTACCATTTTTCCTTCTGTAGAGCATTTACCTCATGGAATTTTATTCTGGAGAAGTCTGTTGCAATGGCAGGGAGGTATTGGGATTGTAGTGTTTACACTTGCTTTGTTACCTGTAATTACGGGAGATAGGGGAGCCTCCACTATCTACAATGCGGAAACAACAGGGATTATGCATGATCGCTTTTTGCCTCGTATAAGCACAGTCTCGAAACGTCTCGCCTTGGTCTATGTGGTGATGACCACACTTCTTTTCTTTCTGCTATGGATAGGGCCGATGAACTCTTTCGATGCTGTCTGCCATGCTCTCACTTGTATCTCTACAGGTGGCTATTCTACTAAAGATTCTAGTGTCGCTTATTACAATTCTGCCTATGTAGAGTATGTCCTCTCTGCTTTCATGTTCATTGCAAGTTTGAGTCTTACCCTCATTTATTTTTGCTTTGTGGGAAAACCGACCAAATTGTTGCGTGACGAAGAATTCCGCTGGTACTCTATACTGGTTTTGGCAGCCATTTTAATCACAAGCTTGTGGCTCTGGGCACATTGGCAAAATGACTCGGTGGAGGAGACAATCCGGACAGCCCTTTTTCAAGTGACTTCCCTGATTTCTACTACTGGTTATCTAACTTCTGACATTACACAATGGCAACCTTTCTTTTGGGTTATAATGCTGCTGCTAATGTTCATTTGTGGATGTTCGGGTTCCACTTCCGGAGGGTTGAAGGTCAGTCGTTTTATGGTCTTGGTCAAGAATCTTAGAAATGAGTTTAAGAAACGCATTCATCCAAATGCGGTTGTGCCAGTCAAGGCCAATGGGATTGTAATTCCGGGAGCATTAGTCAGTCAGGTGTTGGCTTTCTTTTTTGCTTATTTGGGACTTATTTGTGTAGGAGTTCTTCTTCTTACTTTTGATGGAATACCTTTTATTGAAAGTATTTCAGCTTCTGTTTCTGCCACAGGCAATGTTGGCCCAGCCTTGGGTTCCTTGAGAAGTAATTTTGCTGAGATATCTCCCTTTTCAAAATGGGTCTTGAGCTTTCTAATGTTGGCTGGTAGATTAGAGATTTTTACTGTATTGAGTATTCTACGCCCTGCGTTTTGGAAGGAATAGAATATTTTCTACCTTTGCTGCCGCTTTCGGGGTGTAGCACAGTTGGCAGCGCGCCACGTTCGGGACGTGGAGGTCGGAAGTTCGAGTCTTCTCACCCCGACTGTCTTATTTTTTATGCCGCAGTGGATTGTTGATCAATCGACTGCGGTTTCTTATCTCCTCTTAAACTCTCCGAGCTCTTTGGAGAAAAGGGGTCTTTTTCTCTTTTAGGCTTTTTTCTTTGTTCTCAGATTCTTCCCCTTTGTTCGTGCTTCTTTTGAAATCAGATCACATAAGGTTTTTGCCTGATTTATGGGGGAATACAGAGAGGAGAGTTGTATTTCCCGATACTTTAGTTCATCTGGGGAGAAGGGCTCTTTCATGAGTTGTTGGCAGAGACTTTGGGCTTCTTCGGCATTTTGGGCAATGTGGCATAGAGAATCCAGACCTGTGCCTACAAGCATTAGATCGTTTGCCACGATATGTCTTCCGGAGAATAGACTATTGAGTAACTTGAGCTTGAGTCCGGTTGGCTGATCTGTCCAAAGCAGATGAATTTGTGCTTGGCTTATTAGCTCCTGCATACGCTCTTCATCGGGATTTGCTTCCAATCTGATACGGGGATAGCGAGCTACGACTTTTTTTAGCTGATCCGACGGATTCATTCCCGCAATTACTGCAGGGTAGGGGATATACTTGAGGACGTTTTCGATAAGCCAAAGAGCAGCTTGCTCATTCTCCGCTACCGATAGTTTGGCATGATAGAGGATAAAATCAGACACTCCCGTTTGGCTACTGATTGAACGATGAGCATGAAAGCAGGGAATGAATGCAATGTTTTTTTCCGGAAAGTGTTGGTGCAGGTAGTCAGCATCAGAAAGAGAGACCGGAGCAATCAAGTCGGCATGTTTCAGTACGTTTTCATATTTCTTAAATTTCCACCCTTCAATCTTGTGAAAAGCTTTGGAAATAAGCCCTCGCTCAGCACGAGATATAGCTTGGTAGTAGTGATGCTCTATATTGCAAGGGCGGACAATCAACAATCGATTGCTCAAGGCTGGGTGATCAAGCCAATAACATGAATGAAGACCTTCGAAGAGTATCGGAGCTTCGTCAGTCAAAAGATTCGACAACAATTCGCGACTGCGACGTCCGTAGACGTTGTAAGGAAGTAAGCTCAGGTTTGCAGTAACACCTCTTTGGCGAGGGTAGTAATAAACTTTTTGGCAAATGGTCTCCAACTCTGGAGCTGGTTCTCGCTCATATTGGAAGCAGTGCAGTGTTATTTTTACTTTTAAATCGTGCAGAGCCAATAATTTGTAATACACGTCTATAACTCCCCCATAATTAGCAGGCCAGGGAACATTAAAGGAGACAATATGTAGCGAAAGAGGTTCGTGCATTAGGTAGAGATAGAGAGCTGTGTTTAATTCCGATGGTGTAAAAATGACCAGCCGGATCCAAATGTACAATGAATTCACCAATTAGTTGAAGGAGCATTTCTGCTTGGATAAATACTGCAACAAAAAGGCGATTGACTAATTTGCCAATCGCCATTTTGCTTATGCCCTATATGCAAGGATGTCGAAAATTACATTACGCATTCCACAATCCTTTCATTGCATTTTCCTCTTGTCGAATCCGAACAAAGAGAAGACAGGAATACAGAGGGAACCCGATACAAAGAGTCACCCACGCATTGCAGAGCAAAGCAACTCCGATGAGTTCGGGCATTATGTTCAAATAATAGTTCGGATGGCGTACCGTCCTAAACAAGAAACTCTTCTCTATACGTTGGTTGGGAACAATGTAGAGTTTCACCGTCCAAATATCTTTCAGTTTATAGATAACATAAAAGAGCATCCCATAAGCAAAAGTCATAACGGCAACACCGGCTACGGATAAATGGTTGAAACTCACTTCCGAGATGTAAGCTTCGTACAGAGCTGAGAAATAGAAGGCAATGTGTGCCAGTGTCAGCAGAAGAGAATTGGTCTTGCCGTATTGAACGCCACCTTTTTTGAGTAGGAGCTTTTCATTACGAATAGAGAAAGAGAGAGTCGTCAGTCGGAGAGCAAAAAAGACAATAAAAGTGATGATGATGTATTGCATAGTCATATTGTGGTTTGATTATTAGTATTGATTCGAGGAAAAGGAGGGAGACTTTTGTTTACATAGGGAGATACACACAAATGGTCTCTGTTGTGTTTTCAAACGATACATACCTTCTATCTATAAAGCATTTTGGCACTCAAAAGTATATACTTTTCTGGCTGTTTGCAATTACCACATGGGGGGATTATTTCGTGATTTCAAGAGAGGCTTATTCCCTTTCTGGTAGCTCTGTTTGTGTCATTTTCAGGGAGCTATGATGTTCTACTTTCTCTGAAACTAATATCGGTTTCTTTGCATAGAGAGGTACTTGAATTGACTTGTTGAAAAAAGATGCCGAGCGATCAATCAAAAGCTTTATTGCTTTTGCGTGAAAGCTTAGTTGCTTTTGTCTGAAAGCTTAGTTGCTTTTGCGTGAAAGCTTAGTTGCTTTTGCTCGAAAGCTTAGTTGCTTTTGTCTGAAAGCTTAGTTGCTTTTGTCTGAAAGCTTAGTTGCTTTTGTTCGAAAGCTTAGTTGCTTTTGCGTGAAAGCTTAGTTGCTTTTGTCTGAAAGCTTTATTGCTTTTGATACTCTCATCAGCTGTTTCCTGAAAAATGTGCCAAGCAATCAATCAAAAGCTTAGGAGTTTTTGATGCACTAATTAGAAGTTTCCCAGAAAGGATACTGAGCAATCAATAAAAAGATACCGAGCAATCTTGCGATCGTTCGGTATCTTTTGGACCACCATTCGGCAACTTCTTTTGCGTGGCACCTAAATGGAGCAGAAACATCCCCTCAAGCGAATGCTTTATCTCTAATAGTTCTCTTGCGATAGTCAGTTTGTGCCAGAGAGTCGATGGAGGACTTTCCTGCGATTTGGATGTAAACACCCTTAAGAAAGTGTATTACCAATTTGGAAGAAGTCAATTAGTTTTCGATGGAATCTATCATGAGGAAGAAAAATTCAGTATGTAAGGAGGAGAATTTCTTACGTACTCTTCAATATCGAAGCTCCTCACAAGAGAGCTAAAACAGCCTCCACACAAAAGCGACAAAAGAAGTCATCAGAAAGCCAAGTAAGAGAGGCAAAAAGGCTGAGATAGCTGTCCACTTGCCACTCTTGGTCTCCTTGTAAATTGTGTATAAGGTGGTGCTGCAAGGATTGTGCAGCAGGCTGAATAGCATCAAATTGACACCGGTCAGCAAGGTCCAACCTCCCATATCGAATACTTGTTTGGTGATATTCTCATCTTCAAACATCACTCCAGCTCCGGCTCCAATTTCCGTATTGCCTGTCACCAAAAGAGTTAGCATCAGTATTGTGGGGATCACAATCTCATTGGCTGGTATGGCTAAAATATATGCCAGCAATATGACTCCATTCAACCCCATTAGCCAGCCGATACCATCCAGAGAATGAGCCAATCTGGCAGCTATACTGAGATCTCCAATCATGATGTTGGAAGAAAGCCAAATAAGAGCACCGGCCGGAATGGCGAAGATAATTGCACGCCACAGAACGATAAGTGTACGATCGACAAGGGATGTATAGAGTGTTTGCCAAAACTGTGGAGGCCTGTATGGAGGTAACTCCAAGTGAAAAGTGGACACCGAGCCTTTGAGCAATGTGCGCGACAAACCCCATGAAGAGAAAAACATAAAAGCGATACCAAGCAATGCAACAACAACTACAGCTCCGATAGAGGCCGTAGCACGAAAAGCTGCAGGCACCGAAGCCCCTATATAGAGAGACGCGATGAGGATTTGCAAAGGCCAGCGACCATTACAAAGGGAAAAATTGTTTGTCACAATAGCAATCAGCCTCTCTCTCGGGCTGTCTATAATACGAGTGGAAACGACCCCGGCGGCATTACAGCCAAACCCCATTGTCATTGTGAGAGCCTGCTTGCCGTGTGCTCCTGATCGACGGAACAATTCATCGAGGTTAAAGGCGACACGAGGCAGATAGCCAAAATCTTCGAGCAATGTGAAGAGAGGGAAAAATATAGCCATGGGAGGCAACATCACCGATACCACCCAAGCTGTGGATAAATAAACCCCGTCGATCAAGAAGCCGGTGAGCCACCATGGGGCCCAAGATTCAAAAAGCCCTCTCAACCAGGGATGCCCCTGACCCACCAATAGCTCTCCTAAGAAGGAACTCGGATAGTTGCTTCCTACAATAGTGAGCCAGAGGACAGCCACTAACATCAACAGCATAATGGGGAAGCCCCACAGCCGGCTGGTGAGGATGCGGTCCAGTTTTACATCCAAAGGAGCTCGTCCATTGGCATATTCGTAGCGAATAATACCCTCGCATAGCGATACCGATTCTTTGTAAAGACCTTCGGTTAATTTATCGTGCAGATCATCTCCCAGTTCATCACCTAATTCACCAGCTCGAGCAATCAAAGCCTTCCAACGAACTGAATCGGCTAAAAGCTGCCCGGATAGAGCATATCCCTTACTAAGTCGATCTATTACTTCATCATCTCGTTCGATCAATCGATATGCCAACCAACGTTTATGTCGGTAGTCAGGGAGAATTTCGGTCAGTTTATCAACAATCTCGCCGACTGCAACTTCAGAAGCCCCTTCGAGAGGGTTGCTTCGATAAGGCTTACAACGAATTTCCTCATGAGCTAGCCCTGCGATTGTGGATAATAGCCCATTTATTCCTTCTCCCGATCTGGCAGAACAACCTACCACCGGTATTCCCAACCGTTTCCCCAATGCTCTCAGATCAATGTCCACCTTATTACGCCGGGCTTCATCCAGTAGGTTGATACACAGAACGACTTTGTCGGAAATTTGCATCGTCTGCAATACCAAATTAAGGTTACGCTCCAATCTGGTAGCATCAGCTACAATCACTGTTACATCAGGGTTTCCGAAAAGAATAAAGTTCCTTGCTACTTCTTCATCTTCAGAGGTGGAGAGCAGAGAATAGGTTCCCGGCAAATCCACAATCCGATACTCATCTTGCCCATAGGCATATGCACCTTCGGCCCTCTCTACGGTCTTACCCGGCCAATTCCCAGTATGTTGTTTAAGCCCTGTCAGGCGATTGAAAATAGTGCTCTTACCGGTATTGGGATTCCCAGCGAGAGCAACTGTATAGTTGCCTCGCCTGCTCTCCGAATCTCCCAATTGACGCAAAGCATCTCCTTGTGAGCAACCGGAACAGGAAGACGATGTACAAGTCGATTTATGTATCATAAAGGATTTTTGTTTGCTGATATAGGCCTGACTCGGATATGAGCTGCTTGATCATGTCTCAAGGCAATGGTGCTACCTCTTACCAAGTAGGCTGTAGGGTTTCCCAAGGGGGATCTCAAATCGATACTTACAATGCTTCCGGGCACGAAACCAAGGTCTAACAACCGACGCCTACCAGCTCCTCGGTATAGGTCGCTGATGCCTACAACCAGAGCTCGTGTACCGGAGGGCAGTTGATGAAGTCGAATACAATCGAGTTCCTCAGATATAATGGAAACATCCAGAGAGGTAGAGACTGTAATCTGGGAACGCATGACCGGGGACAGTAGGTATTTTTTCCCCTCAAAAAGGATTTGCAAACCATCTTGTGTTTCTTCCAGTAGCTGCAGAATAGCCCCGGGATACAAACCTATCTTCACTAGTTTGAGGAAAGCATCTTCCGGCTCATCCTCCATGTGCAGAATACGTGCGTAACCCGGAATTTGCATTTTCCCTGCCAGAGACTGTCCCTTAGCTATCGGCATATGACCGTCTTTCGTTGGGATAGGATCTCCATGAGGATCAAATCGAGGATTACCCAATAGACGTGATATACGCTCTTCTTCTGCTTCATCCATGGCATGCTCCACTCTCTCGGCTTTACTGTGCCACTCTTGAGGGGCAAAGCTCGAATGCTCGGCCAGATAAGTTTCGTACAATCTGTGCCTGCGAATGAGAACTAATGCTCGTTGGCGACCTTTCTGAGTAAGCACGAGATTCGAATCGATATCAGCATAGTTCCGTAGGTGCTCTATTGCTGCTGCCAAGATCTTTTGGCTGCAGCCTATTTCGGACGCCATTCTGGTCAGTCTCGGCCTGCGCCCCTCTTCTTCGTGGTGAAAAAGTAGCTTCAATATGTCTTCTGAGACCTCTTTGAGGTAAGGCCTCTTGTCAAAAAGAGAAAAAAAGAAACTCCTCTTTTTTCTGCTCCCTGTTGATTGACGATTCATTCGTATCTGTTTTAGGGACAAAAATATAGAACTCTATCTCCTCCAGTATCGCTATTCTTAGGGATTTATAGAGGGAGTCTTGCTGTGGGAACCGATTTGCAAAGCAATTTGTTCGGCTGCGAAAAGATTCTGTAACCCCAACCTCTCACCCAAAAGGTAGGGAACCTCAACAATGCAGACTAAGGACTAAGGTAGAGGGCATCTCTGCCATTGCATCCACATCATTGGTCGAAAGGAAGTTCCAACGATTACGGCTGAGTATTATGAAGTCGTAATCCTGCAAGATTGATGTAGTTGGGAGTAACTCTGCTGACAGCAATGATTCTGTACCGTGCAGTTTCCCTTGCAGATCTATTTGTGGGGAGGTTGGCAAGATACTTAGTTTGGCTCCATTATTTTCTGCCATTGTTCTGGCATATGGTAGCAATTTGATATCGCTTTCCTCCCCTATCTGCAGGAGAATGTTTTTGGGCTGACTAAACCCTCTATCTATGAGTACCCCCACTGAACAAGAGACATGGGAAAAAAAGTAAGACATCTTGTCCCGAAGCATTGGAGCTGCTGCCAACAGACTCTCTCCCGCTGAGACTCCTATACCTCCGATACGCCTTTTCAGGCGAGAGCGACGAGCCTCTACCTCACGATGACTCTTGAGACCGGAGTGTTTCACGCCTCCTCCTACCAATAGCAAACCATAATTACCCTCTTCAGCTACTTCAACAATCATTTGTTCCGGATGATCGGATAGCTCATACTGTGTCTTAAGCTTTGTTCCCAACCGCTGGCTTTCCTCCAACATTGGAGTAAAGCTTGATTCCTTAAACCTGGCTGCCATAATAGGATTGGTTTCAGCATGAGGGGTAATATGCAATGCAGTTACATCCGGTATGATGTCTTTCCCTCTTCTAGTCAATTGATCAGCCAATCTGAGCAATAGAGCTCCCGAAGCTGGGCGGCCAAAAGAGATGAGCACTTTGGCCGATTGGTATACTCGATTTACATTGCTCAGGCGTTTCTTTCTTTTTTCCAGCCTACGGTATCCTGCATTGATTAGACTAATTAGAGGTGTTGTCATGAAGGTAGTAACCAATGTCATCAGTACCAAGATTGTGAATATCACCGGAGGCAAAATGCCCAAGTCGAAGCCTAAGGCGAGAACAACCAATTCCATAAGCCCTCGTGTATTCATAAAAGCACCAAGATATAGACTGTCTTTCCGTGTCTCACCTACAGCTCTTGCTGCTACGTAAGTACCCACTACCTTACCGAATATAGCCACTAGAGTAAAAATCAAAAACAAGATCCATAAAGAAGCAGTATTGATCAGTCCTACCTGAGTTGCCAACCCTGAACTGGCAAAGAAAAGAGGAAGAAAAAAGCTGAGAGAAACATCTTCTACCTTCTCAGTTATGAGATGACGGAACTTCAAGTTGTCGGGCATCACTAAGCCCATGATAAATGCGCCAAAAATGGCATGCATACTCAGAAGATCTGTAACATAGGAAGATACGATAAGCAGGATGAATATAATCCCGACCATGGATTTACCCACCACCTCCGTATTGTCATAGATTTTGCTAACAAAGGAGAAGAAAGGCCGTATGACAAAGAACATCACCAGCAAATACAGCAAAAGGAAAACGAAGTTGTACACGGAGCTGAGCATACTGCCAGAAGAAGAAATCGCCATGACAGCTGCCAAAATAAGCCAAGCTGTAATGTCCCCTGTAGCCGCGGTGTTTAGTGCCAAACTTCCTAGGTGAGTACGTCCAAGGCGGCGCTCCTGTATGATTCTTGCCAGTACAGGAAAAGCGGTAATGCTCATGGCTACTCCTACAAACAGGGCATAGGGGAGAAATGAAGTTTGAGACATGGCATACGGCTCATAGGTATAGAAGCTCAACCACACACCTAAGGCAAAAGGCAAGCAGATACCAGCATGGCTGATGATCAGAGAAGAGCGGAACTTTTGCTTTACCTCTTTTAGGCTAAGCTCCATGCCAATAGCGAACATGAAGAGAATAAGACCAATCTCACTTAATAGCCCAATACTTCCGAGACTGTGCTCGGGAAAAAGAAATTGGAAAGCCTCCGGCCAAACAGCTCCCAAAAGAGATGGACCAAGGATGATACCAGAAAGAATCTCCCCAATAACGGTTGGCTGACCTATTCGATTGAATATCCAACCGACAAAGCGGGCAACTGAAAGGATTACTATAATCTGCAGCAGCAATAGCCCTATCGGGCTAATTGTATGCTCTGCTACGGAGTCTGAAAAAGAATCAAATGCAGCGATCCAGCCATATTCTCCGGAGGTAGACTCTGGATGGACAGCTCCCACAGACTCGACTGACGAACCTAACCTAATACCAAGAATGATGGCTAAGGCACATACCACAAGAGTGAAAACATAGAAGATCACCTGCTTCCACATCGCAGGTCTGCTTGTCAAAGAGAGGTTACCGTCTTTTATTTCTTTCACCTTATTCCGATTACTTTCAAATTATACTGTCTTGTAGAGGAAGGTAGCTATGAGGTAAGCCAACTTATACATTAAATCGGAAGTGCATAATGTCTCCATCCTGCACTACATAGTCTTTGCCTTCGACATTCATCTTCCCGGCTTCTCGAACAGCAGACTCCGATCCAAGGGCTATATAGTCTTCATACTTGATTACTTCAGCACGAATGAAGCCCTTTTCAAAATCGGTATGGATCACGCCAGCACATACGGGAGCTTTGGAGCCTTTGTGGTATGTCCAGGCTCGCACCTCTTGTTTGCCGGCAGTAAGGAAGGTTTCCAAATCCAGAAGTTTGTATGCTGACCGAATAAGCCTGCTTACACCACTCTCTTCCAATCCTATTTCGGCAAGAAACATTTGCCGTTCTTCGTAAGTCTCAAGTTCAGCTATTTCACTCTCTATTTTGGCTGCTACAACCAATAGTTCGGCTTGTTCATTAGCTATAGCTTGGCGAACTTGCTCCACATATTGGTTCCCGGAAAGAGCCGAAGCCTCGTCCACATTACATATATACAACACAGGCTTGGCCGTAAGAAGACATAAATCTTTGGCTACCTTGAGTTCGTCTTTCGTCTCAAAAGATACGGTACGGGCGTTCAATCCTTGTTCCAAAACGTCTTTATACCTCAACAACACCTCGCAAGAGAGTTTGGCCTGTTTGTCCCCACCTGTCTGAGCTTGCTTGTAAACTTTCTGCAGGCGACTCTCCACAGTCTCAAGGTCTTTGAGCTGTAGTTCGGTATCTATAATCTCCTTATCACGGAGGGGATCTACACTTCCATCCACATGCGTGATATTGTCATCATCAAAGCAACGCAGCACATGCAAGATTGCATCAGTCTCACGAATATTTGCCAAAAACTTATTGCCCAATCCTTCTCCTTTGCTGGCGCCTTTGACTAATCCTGCTATATCAACGATTTCCACGGTGGTGGGGACGATGCGTTCAGGTTGAATGAGTTCGGCCAACTTATTGAGCCGTTCATCAGGAACAGTGATGACACCGACATTAGGCTCGATAGTACAAAAAGGGAAATTAGCCGACTGAGCTTTTGCATTAGAAAGACAGTTGAACAAGGTACTCTTACCCACATTGGGTAAACCAACAATACCACACTGAAGAGACATATCCGATTTCTTTTGTATTGACTTGATTATGGAGGACAAAGATAGGAAGAATGAGACCTTTACAAAAAATGCCGGACGGAAATCCTTGCTATTCCGTCCGGCAGATTGCTATAAGGCAGTCGGAACACCCGACCTCAAAATTACGCCCCAATGATTATTTACTTAGTTGCTTGTGCATGGCAGCAGCAGCTTTGCGCCCATCGCCCATCGCGAGAATTACGGTGGCTCCTCCACGCACAATATCTCCACCTGCAAAAATGGTAGGAATATCTGTTCGGTTCTCTTCATCCACCAAGATCGTTCCCTTAGGAGATATCTTTAAGCCATCTATTGAGCGAGGAATAAGGGGATTGGGAGATACACCGATACTTACGATAACCTCATCTACAGCTATCTCTTCTATGGCTCCAACAATCTCTACCGGTTTGCGACGTCCACTCTGGTCAGGTTCCCCAAGCTCCATTTTTTGCAGGCGCATGGCTCGCACCTTTCCCTTGTCATCGGCGAGATACTCAATCGGGTTATGCAGGGTCAGAAATTCTACCCCCTCTTCCTTGGCATGCTTCACTTCTTCCAGTCGAGCAGGCATTTCCTGTTCAGAACGCCGGTATACGATCATAGCTCGGTCTGCCCCAAGTCTCTTGGCTGTACGCACGGAGTCCATAGCCGTATTGCCACCGCCTATTACAGCCACATTTTTACCCTTGAACACAGGTGTGTCACTATCACTATCGGCTGCATGCATCAGGTTGACACGGGTGAGATATTCATTAGAAGACATCACTCCAATGAGGTTTTCTCCAGGGATATTCATGAAATTGGGCAATCCGGCTCCGCTTCCTACGAACATTCCGGAGAATCCCATCTCCACAATATCATCATAGCTCAGTGTACGACCGATAATTGTGTCATTCTCAAATACAACCCCCATTCGTTCTAACAGATCTATCTCACTCTGTACAACACTATTGGGCAATCTGTATTCAGGAATGCCATACTTGAGCACTCCTCCTATTTCATGTAGGGCTTCAAACACAGTCACACTATAGCCGAGCTTGGCCATATCTCCAGCAAAAGACAACCCAGCAGGTCCACTGCCCACAACTGCAATACTTTTTCCGTTGGATTCAGCCATTTGCGGTAGAGCTATCTCTCCATGTGTGCGCTCATAGTCTGCTGCAAAACGCTCCAAATAGCCAATTGCTACCGCTTCTTTCTTAAGCCCTGTGGTGTATATACAACGGCTCTCGCACTGCTTTTCCTGTGGACAAACACGCCCACATACGGCTGGCAAAGAACTCGTCTCACGCAAAATTGCGGCAGCCTCAGCAAACTCACCTCGCTCGATATTTTTGATAAAGTCCGGTATACTGATGCTTACAGGGCATCCTTCCATACATCCGGGTTTGGGACAGTCCAAGCAGCGTTTGGCCTCTGCCATTGCTTGCTCTTCGGTAAGTCCCAAGTTCACTTCCTTATCCAGTTGAGTTGCACGATAGGCCGGATCCAACTCCGGCATCACAACCCTCGGGAGTTGCATACGCTCCTTGTTTTTCATCTTATTGCGTAGCTCTTCGCGCCAGGCTTCGGCTCTACGCATAGCCGTATGAGTAGTCTGTGTCATTGCTCCAAACTCTTATAAGCGCCAAGGCGCATGATCATTTCATCAAAATCCACCTTATGAGCATCAAACTCAGGTCCGTCTACACAAACAAACTTAGTCTTACCATCTACCGTGATGCGACAGGCTCCACACATCCCCGTACCATCCACCATGATTGTATTGAGGGATGCAATTGTTGGGATTTCGTATTTCTTTGTCAGAAGAGCTACGAACTTCATCATTATGGCAGGGCCTATAGTCACGCACAAATCGACTTTTTCTCTCTGTATCACAGATTCTACTCCTTCAGTCACAAGTCCTTTATGGCCATAAGAGCCATCGTCTGTCATGATGATAACTTCGTCGCTATTGGTCTTCATTTGCTCCTCCAATATTACAAGCTCTTTGGTTCGTGCAGCCAACACTACGATAACTTTGTTACCTGCCTTATGGAAAGCCTCTACAATAGGCAGCAGAGGAGCTACTCCCACACCTCCCCCAGCACAAACGACAGTACCGACCTTTTCTACATGTGTGCTTTTACCCAACGGTCCTACAATGTCATCTATGCAATCACCTACTTCCAAGGCACAAATCTTCTCAGAGGAACGACCTACGACTTGTATTACTAGAGTGATTGTGCCACGGTCCGGATCCGCAGCTGCGATGGTAAGAGGTACGCGCTCTCCTTTGGGTCCCGTACGAACGATTACAAAGTGTCCAGCACGTCTGGCTTTGGCTATGCGTGGAGCCTCTACTACCAACTTCACAACCTTGGGAGAGAAATACTCTTTCTCGACAATCCTATTCTTCATAATAGCTGTAACAAGTGAAAAATCGACAGTATTTAATATTCTAAATTGACGTCAAAGGTAAGAATAAAGACTAGATAAGGCGAACACAGCCCCAAATGATTTTTTTTGCAGTTAATGCAAAGCTTGCTATTCTTCGTTGGTTGTTTTTGATATGGAGCAAAGCAAGCAACATTTGGTATTCGCATCTACTCCGAATCGCCTATCAGCTACCAATCCGGGAACCCAAATAGGAGTATTGTCTGAGCATAACAGATCCATATCTCGTTCTTGAAGAGGGTATTTGCAATCAATCAGTAGCTTAGAGATCTTTTTCGAGCCTTTCATACCAAAAGGATAGATCTTTTCTCCTGCTTGTTTAAGGCGTAGAGAGAGCTGTCCCAATTTGTTGTAATCGAAAAGAGCCATATTGAGGGGAAGACGGAGAGATGCTCCAAACATTTGTCGGTCAACTATTCTCCAACATAGTTTCAAGTCCTTGTTGTGAGGAAATAGACATTCTCCCTGCTCTGTATTGTTTATAGGGATGAGAATTTCTTTTACATCATGCTGATCCAATAGAGAAGCCAATGGGTAGATATGCAGAGAATTTGTACTGCGCACCAATCGATGAGTTGGTGAGTCATATACGGCTCCAGATGAATTGGAAAGGCGTTGGTAAATATCTCGAATCATCACTCTGGAGAAATGAGCCGGACGGAGAAGTTCAAAAAGGAATGTAGGGACAGAGGCGGAAGATAGAACTTCTTCCATTGATATTTTACCTTCCCTGTAAAAGCGAATCACCGACTCTGATAACTGCTCCTCAAATATATCTTCAACTCCTTGCAGGTTATCTATGGTTCGATCTATGGCTTTTTCTACAGAAGGATTGATTTCTTTGAGTAGAGGGATTAGGCGATGCCGCACGAAGTTCCGTTTGTAGGTCGTATCTGTATTGCTTTTATCTATACGATAGTCTTGATCAATATCTGATAGATATTCCTCTATTTCCTTCCGACTAAAATGTAATAAGGGACGGAATATGCGCTGTTTGCTCCATGTACGCATCGCTGTGAGACCTCGTAGGCCGGTACCAGCTGTCAGATTTAGTAATAGCGTCTCTATATTGTCATCCCGATGGTGTGCCAAAGCCAAAGCGGAAGCTTGTCTCGATTGCATTAGTTCTTCAAACCAAGTATACCGCAGTTTGCGAGCAGACATTTCTATGGAAATGCCATGTTTTTGGGCGTAAGAAGTGGTGTCAAATGTTATGTGACGAATAGGGATATCTAAATCCTGGCAAAGCTTCTGGACAAAAACTTCATCCTCTTCACAGTCTCCTGGTCTGAGGCTAAAATTACAGTGCGCTGCTTCGACAAGGCAGCCCAGACGATACAGACTTAACAGCAATGCCACGGAATCGGCCCCTCCACTTACTCCCACTATTATCAGGTCTTGGACTCGCAAGCCTGCCTGATTCAACTCCTTTTTTATCTGCTTCTCTATCGCTTCCGTATGAGGAGTATGGATACCTTGTTGCATATTTATTGGACAAAAAGAAAGGCCCCATCGAGACATATTCCCCAAGTTTGGAGGATATGTTTCGGTGGGGCTATGTTATTGTAAGCTTTCAGATAAACCGCAAGGAAGAAGTCTCTATATCTCCGTAAGAGAGACTCAATCTTGTTTTTTATCGGCTTCCGAAGCAATTAACTCTGGGTCAATCATGATGCGACCACAGTATTCACATACAATAATCTTCTTGTGCAGCTTAACATCAAGTTGTCGCTGCGGAGGAATCTTATTGAAGCATCCGCCACAAGCCCCTCTATCTACTGGCACAACAGCAAGACCGTTGCGAGCACCTTTTCTGATTCGCTTGAATGCCAAAAGGAGACGTGGCTCAATTTGCTTTTCCAATTCTTTTGCTTGATCATGGAGAGTCTCCTCGTCTTGTTTCGTTTCGGAAATGATGGCATCTAATTCGCTCTTTTTAGCTTCCAAGTCGCTCTTACGCTCTTCGATATGCTCCTTGAGCGATGCTATCTCAACCTTGCGCCCCTGTATCTCAGCATTATTCTCTTTCAGCTTTTTTTCTGACAATTGTACCTCTAACTCCTGAAATTCGATTTCCTTTTGCAGGTTGTCGTATTCCTTGTTGTTGCGCACCATATCAAGTTGAGCCTTATACTTCTCGATCAAGTCTTTTGCTTTTGAGGCTTTGGTTTTTTCTTGGGTTACAGTTGCGGAGAGCGTTTTGTTGTCTGCGGTAAAATTAGCCAAACGTGTCTCCATACCGGCGATTTCGTCCTCAAGATCTTGAACCTCCAACGGAAGTTCCCCTCTGAGCTTTCTTATCTTGTCGATTTCAGAGAGTGTTCGCTGTAGTATTGCCAGTGCAATTTGTTTTTGTTCTACTGTGGTTTCCGGTTTGTCTGCTCCTGCAGTCTGGGTCAGTGGGGTTTCGTTTGTTTTAGCCATCAGTATTGTATTATAGATAATTTACCGGGTTACTTATTCGTACGCTAATGCGAATCGCAAAGTTAGGGAATTTCTGCAATAATGTACGTTGGAAAAGTTCCGTTGCATATTGTTCAGTCTCGTAATGACCTGCGGTCACTAGCATGGGACCATCGACAGCATCGTAGAAATCGTTGTATTTAGCTTCACCGGTGAGAAATATGTCCGCTTTTTTCTGCATTGCAGATTTATACATGAAAGCTCCAGATCCTCCACAAATAGCCACCCTCTGTATCAGTTGATCGGGAAATTTTGGTCGACTATAGCACAGTCGATCTGCAGAAAGTAGCCTTTTGATTTGATGCAAAAACTCAATGTAAGGAATAGGGCGGGGAAGAAGACCAATAAGGCCTCCTCCTTGTGTATCCCAACTATTGTCGAGAGAGACTGTGTCAAAAGCCGGTTCCTCATAGGGGTGTGCCTTACATAGGACCTCTACAATTTGGCTCTCTTTGTGTGCCGGGAATATCGTGCTGATGCAAGTCTCCGGTACAACGCAGAGTTTCCCCTCTTCTCCAGTGTGAGGATGCGTCTCTTGTCCAGGACGAAAAGAACCGAGACCTTCTACCTGATAACTACAACAGTCGTATGCTCCGATTTCTCCAGCTCCGGCTTGCCAGATTGCATTTTGAACAGATCGGATATGATTTGCAGGTACAAATGTAACCAGCTTACGTAGCTTATTCTTCAATGGAATTAGTGGCAGACAATTCTCTAGTCCTAAATGTTCTGCCAGAATACTGTTGATCCCTGGCAAAGCATTGTCTGCATTGGTATGAGCTGCGTAGACATGAAGGTCATGGCGTGCAGCCAGACGGATACTCCGCTCTATGTAAGAAGAATTTCCAAGCCGCTTGACAGCATTAAAGAGCAGGGGGTGGTGCGTCACCACCATATTGCAACCCGTTTCTATAGCTTCGGTCAATACAGCTTCGTCGACATCGACAGCAATCAGGATACCTGTCACCTCTGCCGATCGGTCTCCTATTTGCAGACCGCTATTGTCATAGCTTTCTTGAAAAGACAGGGGGAAAGCCTCTTCTAGACAATCTACAATGTCGGATACTTTCATTATTTCTGTGCTATGACTTCTAAAGCCAAGTCTTGGAGCTGCTCGGCATCCAATGCAGAAGGTGCATCTATCATTACATCCCGTCCCGATGTGTTTTTGGGGAATGCAATGCAATCTCTAATGGAGTCAAGGCCTGCAAAGAGTGATACCCAGCGGTCCAATCCGTAAGCGATACCACCATGAGGAGGTGCTCCGTATTTGAAAGCATTCATCAAAAATCCGAACTGCTCTTCTGTTTTTTCGGGAGTAAATCCCAATACATCGAACATCTTTCTCTGTAGCTGTTTGTCATGTATCCGGATCGATCCTCCGCCAACTTCCACTCCATTGATAACCATATCGTAGGCGTTGGCTCTTACTTTTCCCGGATCTGTCTCCAACAGAGGAATATCCTCTGCCTTGGGAGAGGTGAAGGGGTGGTGCATAGCATAGTATCGGGCCGTTTCCTCATCCCATTCCAAAAGAGGGAAGTCCACGACCCAAAGGCATTCGAACTTGTTCTTGTCCCGAAGACCCAATCGCTGAGCAACTTCCAGCCGCAATTCACAAAGTTGCTTTCGCGTTTTCATCGGATCTTCTCCACACATTAATAAAATCAAATCCCCTTTCTTAGCCTGCATTTTATCGGCTAAGCGCAACAAAATATCCTGGTTGTAGAACTTGTCTGCGGAGCTCTTTACTGATCCATCTTCTGTCACTCGTGCATACACCAATCCTTTGGCCCCTATTTGAGGTCTTTTGACATATTCAGTGAGCTCATCAAGTTGCTTACGAGTGAAAGATGCTGCGTTAGGAGCTACTATTCCCCCAATGTAGGCTGCAGTGTCAAATACCCCAAATCCATGTCCCTGCATGATATCTTCCACTTCTACAAAGTGCATGTCAAAACGAAGGTCTGGTTTGTCTGACCCGTAAAGTTTCATAGCATTAGCCCAAGTAATCCGGGGGAAACGATCGGGCAAATCGACATTGCGTAGCTTCTTGAAAAGATGACGTGTCATCCCTTCAAAAGTGTTGAGTATATCCTCTTGTTCCACAAAACTCATTTCGCAATCTATCTGCGTAAACTCAGGCTGGCGGTCTGCCCTGAGGTCTTCGTCTCGGAAACATTTTACAATCTGGAAGTAACGATCCATTCCTGCCACCATGAGCAACTGCTTGAATGTCTGAGGAGATTGAGGCAAAGCATAGAATTGTCCTTGATTCATGCGAGACGGAACGACAAAATCTCTGGCCCCCTCAGGAGTTGATTTGATCAGGACAGGAGTTTCAACCTCTATAAAATTCAAGCTATCCAGGTAGCGTCGAACTTCAAGACACATCTTATGTCTAAGTTCTAGATTTGAACGCACAGCTGACCTGCGTATATCCAAATAGCGGAATTTCATCCTCAAATCATCTCCTCCATCCGTCTCATCTTCTATTGTAAAAGGAGGCGTTTCGGACTTATTAAGCACTATCAGCTTATCGACGATGATCTCAATCTCTCCTGTCGGTATTTGGTTGTTGATACTTTGTCTCTTGATAACAGTACCTTCCGCCTCTATCACGTATTCACGGCCAAGATGCTCAGCCTGTTCCATCATATCAGAAGAACACCCTTCTGCATTAAAAACGAGTTGGGTGATTCCATATCGATCTCGGAGATCTATGAATGTCATCCCTCCCATTTTTCGGCTGCGTTGTACCCATCCGGCAAGTTTTACTCTCGTATCGACATCCGTCAGGCGAAGTTCGCCACAAGTCTTTGTTCTGTACATATATCTATTATCTTTTACTCTTTTATTGGAAAGAAAGTTGCATAACATAACTCATGGGCATAATACCCCCTTATGGTGAGCTTCTTCATTCGGATCATATCAAAGTCTTCCTGTAAACAGAGATCCTATGGGCTTCTTACATATCACCGATAGCGCAAAAATACAAAGAAAAAAGCCTTGTATGACTGATTGTTTACTGTATTATTACTCTTTGGTGATATGATCCTCGAAATCGTCTATTCAACATCTTCTAGTGTGAAATTCTCAACAAACTTTAGAAATACCCTGCATTTTCGCTTAGTCAGTTGAAAAGTTCGGATAAGATGGATAAGGTTCGAAGTTCTCCAAATGGGGGAAGATGGAGCCGGTAATAAGCCAATAAATACTCAAGAATCTCTCGTCTTTCGTTTCTTGAATACTGAAACAAATGCATATTGACGTAATTAATTCGAGCAAATAAAACCAATGCACTTCGTCTCCGTGGAGGAATAGAAGGCCCGGCCGGATGAGAGAGAGAGTAACAACTCTCTTTCAAATCAAAAAAAATCGGACCATCCGATATGGGAGAAGAGAGTATATCAGGGGAGAACCCCAAAAAGTCCAGTAATCGAAGAAGGAAACACAGATGAAAGTTAGCCGCAGATTTTTCTGTGCTATCCAAAAAGGATAGGGATGCAGCTATAAAGTCATATAAATTGGCTTCCGAAGGTAATCCTCCGAGTATTCGGTGCAAGAGTTCACAAACAAAGAGAGAGATGCTCTGCTTCACAGGATCCATTCGTAGTAGAGGCATCGGATTTATTACCTGTACCTGTGAAAGCCTGCAAAGGTCGTTATGTCGACGAATATCTGTCACGAATTCAAGTTCGATGGGTGGGGAAATCAAAGAAGAGAGCCGCCCTCCTCTCCGACTCCCCTTAGCCTCCGGAAAGATGCAACTAATTTTTCCAGCTTCTCTGGAATAGAGATGCGCAATACTGTTTGTATCATTGTATCGAAAGCGATGTAGTACAATCGCACGGGTAGTGATTTGCACGGAGGATATAGGTGTGTAAAAGGGTAGTGAGGATCTCTACAATAATTCAAGGAGTTCTGTCAACTGTTGCACCTGATGTATAGGGCGTCTGATTTCATCCTGTGGCATCTCAAGCTTATAAGGGTTGTACCAGATAGAAGCTATTTTGGCATTGTGAGCACCCACAATATCTGCAGCCCAACTATCTCCGATCATTAAAGTTTCCTCTCGCAGAGCAGAGCAGCAAGACAGAGCTCTATCGAAGATCCTCTTGTGAGGTTTATTGATCCCTACATCTTCAGACAAGACCATGTGGTCTACGTATGTAGCAAGTCCGCTGTTTTCCAGCTTGGCTCTTTGTATCTCTCTAAAGCCATTGCTGACAATGCAAATCTTATAATACCTGTGTAAATAGGGCATCACTTCGAGAGCTCCGGGGCAGGTACGTGTTTTTTGGGCTGTACGGGATAGGAAATCATCATTGTATTGCAGTATCTCACTGTCTGTTGGATCTATCACTCCCTGTAACGGTTTGCGAAATCGATTCAAAGTGAGTGTATGTTTATCTATCAAACCTCTCCTGTATTCGTCCCAAAGACAATCATTTATTCGGTAGTAGGAATCGAAGAAAGCCTCAAAAGAAGCAAAATGCTGTCCCCAATTCCGGGCAACATATAGCTCTTTGAGGCTTTCTTTGTTGTTGTCAAACGTGTCCCAAAGGGTATCGTCCAGATCAACAAAGAGCGTTTTGATCATATTACTTCACTTTCACAATCAAGATCTTGGATACACTCCAGAACTGTTTGGCGTCTTTGATAATGATAGAAAGTTCACCCTTGTTTCCTGCACGCAATTCATAGGAAGAAGCCGGGTGAGAAGTAAGTAATTCGGCCTTCTTCGCTTGCAGGGCAATTTGATTGAGTTCTCGCAGGTCAGCACTACTGAAATAGCCCATATTGGCCTTATCAGTTACTACCTTGCCATCTTTCAGCAATCCCATATCTTTCAGGTCTCTTGCCGTACCAATCGCATAGCGCACTGTGTTAAGTTCCCTCTCCTGTGCCATTAGCTCGGTTCTCTGTGAGGCATTCTCTGCAGCCATATCGTTGAGATGTGCATTTTGAAGACCTATGATAGAGTCTTGCATACCGATGTACAAATTCTTGCGAACAAGCTCATCGTTCAGATGCTGTATTTCAGCCGTTTTGTCTGCAAACTGTTTTCTCAAAGAAGCCAAAGTACGTTGCAAGCCCTTGTTCTCTCGTCCGAACTTTTCGATCTGTTGGGATAGCTTCTGGATGTTTTCTCTATTGGATTGGAGTTTCTCATTGATTAACTGCATGTTATCTCTAATTCTGTCTCTCTGACTTTTCTTGAAGTCTCCGCTTATAGGATTTACATTGATCATACCTTCCATTTGAGAAATCTCCTGGAAGTTCGTCAAGACAGTGCTAATCAGAGAGTCCATCTCTCCCAGTTCGGCTTCATGAGCTGCGTTGATAGCAAATACGCTGTCGTACTGAGCTTTGAGTTCTTTGTAAGCCGATGAATTTCGACCACAAGACGAAGTGAAGGCTGCCACTAAAGCCAAGCCAAAGATTACTTTCTTGTTCATAACATCTTCTTAATTTGGGGTTTCGTTCTTATTTCTTTCCTCCAATAACGAGTACAAACTCGCCACGTGGAGGAGTTTCACTAAAATGAGCAATCAACTCCTCTAGAGAACCTCTCTTTATTTCCTGATGGAGCTTTGTCAATTCTCGACAGGCTGCTGCAGGTCGTTCCAAACCACAATGCTCTGCCAGCTGCTGCAAGGTCCGTAACACTCGGTACGGAGATTCATATATAACCACTGTGCGAGTTTCTTCTGCCAAAGAGACCAAGCGAGTTTGCCGACCTTTCTTCATGGGCAAAAATCCCTCAAAGACGAATCGATCGCATGGTAGGCCAGAAGCAACAAGAGCAGGTACAAAAGCACAAGGACCAGGCAAACAATCCACTTCTATCCCTGCTTCAGCACAAGCTCGACTCAGCATGAAGCCTGGATCACTAATCCCTGGTGTCCCTGCATCACTAATAAGAGCAACTTCTTCACCAGCTTCAATGCGTTCTATTACTGATTGTACAGTGCGGTGTTCATTAAACTTATGATGGCTAAGCATGGGCTTGTGTATACCATACTTCTGCAACAAAACAGAGCTGGTGCGCGTATCCTCAGCCAATATCAAATCGGCAGAACAAAGCACCTCCACAGCTCTGTATGTCATATCGGACAGATTGCCGATAGGAGTTGGTACGATTACAAGTTTAGCCATACTGCAACTATTAAGGGTCTTCTTAATGGAGACCCGAGTAATAACGGTCTATAGCCCCCCGTAGTATGCTCCATACCGAACTATCATCTTTCAGACCCAATGCCCGAACATGCTGCAATGCTTCGATACCGGAAGAGGATGCCGAAATCTTGATCTGAAAGTTTTGCAAATTTTCCTCTCTATTATCGAAAACCTCTTTCACTACGCTATAGTAGTCCACTATTGGTAAAAGAGCTTTGAGAGAAAATGTAGCAGGAAGGGAGACTTCCATTGTATTGCTCTTCTCTTCTCCGGAGTAGCAAACTCGCGAACCGATAGGGAATGTTTGCGAAGTATTTATACCCTTTTTCCCCAGACAAACTTGGGCCAGTGCGCCACACTGCGTGGCAAAGGCCAAAGCCAATCCTTGCAACTTCAACAAATCCTCCACTCCATAGTCACCATTTTTCAAACTTTCAGTGGCCAAACGAAGCATCTCTTCTACTTTTTCCATCCTATTCATCCAACACTACTACCGGTTGAGACTACATGTTATACAAATGTATCAAAAATAATTTCAGCACATGGCTCTCTAATCATTATTTGGCGTACACAATCATTTTAGACTCAAAACAAGCTATTAAGGGGTTGTAAGCTATTTGATAACCACCATAAAGGTGATATGTCTTTGTCTTCTTTATAGCTTGGTGCCACCATACTTTTCATACATTTGTCTCAGATGTTAAACCCTGAAAAACCATCATGTGCAAGACAGCCCAAAAGGCTAACTATAGAAAAAGTAGAATCTCTGACCTATGAAACAATACCTATCTCTACTCTGTACTTTCTTTTGTTTTACCTATATGGCATTCACACAGTCAAAGTCGAATATCAAGAAAGAGAACTACTCCGTGCAAATAGGAAACTTCAAAATCGTGCCGGCAGAGCAGACTGTCTATGAGAAAGAATATACATCGGGAACAGATATGGATTCGGATGGGAATGTAATCCATTGGGATGGATATAGATACGTACCCTCTCGAACTGTGAACTTTGGAACAACCAAACTTATCGTTGCAGGAAGTATCATTTTCTTCAAAGAACTTTTTCCAATACATTCGGTAGACCCGACTACTTTGTGCCTAATCTTTCAATCATTTGGATATGAATCCAACTATACCTACCTCTTGTCTCCATTTGAAAACATCGTATATCTGCTGGAGGGGGATATGCGAGCTCCTTCAAAAATCGATATTTCCGGATATACACATATCAGACAATTGCTTTTCAAAGATGAAAGAGGGAAGCTCTTCTTTATACCCATGAGAGAGGGAAAGCTATTGGAAGTAGATATCTCTCTGGATGAAAAAAGTCTGCAACATACGGCAGGAAATTTCTATTCGGACAAGAATGGATTGTACTATTTGGGAGAAAACACTAGGTGTCAATTGGAGAAAAGCAATGGAAGGAATCTTCGCCCCATTTTGTACGAGAAATATTTTGTGTACGGAGATGCCGCATATCCTTATGTCTGTGATGCCGATCCAAAAAGATTTAGGCTGAATGCAAAGACCACGCAAAAAGTATCCACTGTATATGATACTTATCTGGGTGATGATAGTAAAATATTCAAGCTATCAAACAACTTTTCAAGAACCATCTCCCCCAGTCTCATAAAACCCTGGAGAATGGTTGAGAAAGGAAGACCTCAGGCCCCTTTCCACAAATGGCAGTTCATAGATATACTCACGGTCAGAGGAAACAAAGAAGGTAATACCTTGTATTTCTCTTCACCCGGGCATTATGCCAATGGGGGGAGCTACTATACACTGATAAAGACTCCGAGCGGATTTTATGGACTGACCGGTTCTTCAGAACATTTAGAGGCGAAAGTAATTGATCAGGTAATGATTTATGATGCCAAGAAGAAAAAGCATGAACCGATTGAAATAGAGCAGTACAAGAGGCTTACAGCAAACTTCTATTTGTATAAGGGGAATCTATACGAGACTGATGCAAACCTTGTCGAGACAAAAGTCGATATAAAAAAAATGAAAGCCATACTTGCCAACAATCAAAAAACTGATTTCTATACTGATGGAAAATATCTCTTAGGAGGGTATAATTTGTGGCATAAGGAGAAGATGCAAGAAGGGAGGTACAAGTTTTCCGAACCTCTATTCAAGGATGTCGATTGGGAGACATTGCATGTCGTAAATGAGAAAATGATGATAGACAAGAATAACCTCTATCAGGAAAGTAGCTCCATACTCAAAATAATCCCTTTAGAGAAGATAGAGATACCGGTATTAGTAATCCTGGAAGCGAAAACCAATGGGCTTGGGTATTGATTAAAAAGCAAGATTGGGAATGCTCTTAAAGATTATCTTTGTGGCAATAAGCAAAAAATAGAATGACACCTGAATATCTGCTTATACTCAATGGCCCAAATCTAAATGCTTTAGGAAGGCGCGAACCTGACATATATGGTCGGAGAGATTTCGACTCCTACCTTGCAGAGCTTCGTCAATGCTATCCTCAGACCAAAATTCTTTACTACCAAAGTAACCACGAGGGAGCTCTCATAGACAAACTCTACGAAGCAGAGTCTAATCCCGGCTGTTTGGGCATAGTCCTCAATGCCGGAGCTTATACGCATACATCATTAGCTTTGGCTGATGCTATACGCTCCATTGTGCTGCCGGTGATAGAGGTGCACATCAGCAATACAGCCGCACGAGAGGAAATTCGTCAATGTTCTCTCATTGCCTCTGCTTGTAAGGGGACGATTACAGGTTTAGGTTTAGAATCTTATACATTAGCTGTCCATTATTTCCTACATCTGTACTTAAACAAAGAACAAATACATGAAACAAACTAAGATTGTAGCAACAATCTCTGACCTTCGTTGCGAAAAAGATTTTCTGACCCGGCTGATAAATGCCGGAGTAAATGTTGTACGCCTCAATACAGCTCATATGGATGAAGAAGGAATGGATCGTATCATTGATAGGGTACGATCCATTTCTTCTTTTGTGGGAATCCTCATGGATACCAAAGGACCGGAGGTCCGTACTACCACAGTAGAGTCTCCGATAGTCTATAGAGAGGGCGATAACTTCTACATAAAGGGTGATCCAAGCTCCATTTCTACCAAAGAGTGTCTCTCGGTGAACTATACCAATTTTGTGAGAGATGTAAATGTTGGCAGTTGTATTCTTATCGATGATGGAATCTTGGAAATAGAGGTCCTCGAACGAATTGAGGACCGGCTCTATTGCCGTGCACTTAACGATGGGGAAATCGGTAGTCGCAAGAGTGTGAATGTGCCAGGAGTACGCATCAATTTGCCCTCACTGACAGAGCGAGACAAACGGTACATTGATTATGCTATCAGAAAGGATATAGACTTTATTGCTCATTCCTTTGTTCGCTCGGCTCAAGATGTTTTGGACATTCAGAAAATACTGGATGCTGCTGGCAGTCACATCAAGATCATAGCAAAGATTGAAAATCAGGAGGGGGTGGAC
Source organism: Porphyromonas crevioricanis (assembly GCF_900476255.1). NCBI lineage: Bacteria > Pseudomonadati > Bacteroidota > Bacteroidia > Bacteroidales > Porphyromonadaceae > Porphyromonas > Porphyromonas crevioricanis. The sequence continues at coordinate 1,627,327 of NZ_LS483447.1, read as the reverse complement.
AATGCAGACGAAATACTGAAACACGCCTATGGTATGATGATCGCTCGTGGGGATTTGGGGATAGAGGTACCACAAGAGAAAATCCCAGCTCTGCAACGGCAACTCATACGAAAATGTGTAGAACACCAAAAGCCCGTAATCGTAGCCACACAGATGCTGCATACAATGATAGAAAACCCACGTCCCACACGAGCTGAAGTAACTGATGTGGCTAATGCTATATATTATCGTACCGATGCGGTGATGCTTAGTGGAGAGACAGCCAAAGGACGCTACCCCGAAGCTGCAGTAGAGACAATGAAACGTATTATCCTCGAGGCTGAGAAATCTAAACTTGAAGCCAATGACATACGAGTTCCATTCGGGAACGATGATTTGGATACAACTTCTTTTCTTGCTAAACAGGCTGTGAAGTCAGTTGCCAAATTAGGCGTAAAAGCGATTGTTACAGATAGTTTTACTGGTCGAACAGCCCGAGTCTTAGCTGCTTTTCGAGGAAAAGTCCCCATCTATGCTATATGCTACAATGAACGGGTAACCCGACAACTCACTCTCAGCTACGGGGTGTGGACTTCCTACCAGCCATTGGAAAAAGGTTCTTTGGAAAACCTGTCTGCAGCACTAAAACATCTGATTCTGGAAGGTATGATCAAACCCGATGATCTGGTGGCTTATATCAGCGGACGTCCTGGGAGAGAAAGTTCAAGCACAGGTCTGGAGATAGATCAAGTATGCAACCTGATAGAACGGAAATGCTGGTAGAAGTTCTCCTGCACCATCATGCTTTTTGATTAACAGCTAAATACATACATGCTAAATGAGTTCTTCTTTACTTCTTCCCATCACAGTTGTTTTGTTGACTATTATACTTTGGGGGATTTATACCTATAACAAGTTGATTGCGAGACAAAACAAACTGGAACAATGTGAGAGTGGTATTTCAGTTGCTTTGAAACAGCGGAGCGACATGATTCCTGCTCTTGTTTCTTCCGTTAAAGGATATGTTGGATATGAAAACAATCTTTTGAAGAAAATAACTGAATTGCGTTCCCTTGCCGCTGAAACGATGAGGAAAGAGGAAAAACAGGGGCTTGACACGGCTCTTTCTCAAGAACTATCAAAACTCCCAATCTTGGTAGAAAAATATCCGCTACTGAAAGCTGACACCCAATTTCTCAAATTGGAAAATTCGATCGAGGAGGTGGAGGATCGATTGCAGGCTATCAGAAGAACATACAATGCGGCAGCCGTCAGTTATAACAACACAATTCGTATGTTCCCATCAAACATTGTGGCTTCTCTTGCCAAACACAAACCCGTACAACTGATACAGATTCCAGAGTGAGAAAAAAGTACCTCTTTCCTAACAGATATGACACCAAGATAAAGGCTTATGGAAACAGGAGACAGAATACAAAAACTCGACAGAGAAATGTCGGACATCCTGAACAAAGCAAGACGTACCCGACATATTTTCGTTGTTGCCAGAGCTATTTCTTTTGGCTTATCGCTTTGTTACATCCTTTTCTGCATTTCTGCAGTATTCTTGGGTAATTATATCCTTGCACATGATTACGAGGCAAATCCTTACCCCAGCTTTTGGGAGGCCAACCGAGCTTTGGTTATAATACTCCCAGCATTTCTCCTTATTAGTATAAGTGCCGGTGTACTCCCAAGTCTGTACAAGCAAATCAGCAAGACACAGCAGGCGATGATCCAAAAAGTGATTGCCTGTTTATATCCTGATGTTGAATGTTCTTTGGGACATGCACCTTTCAGCAGAAGCAAAATTGTCGGCAGCCTCCTTTTTGGAAGAGCTCACATCAAGTCTTGTCACAGCTATGGTTATGTAAAACTAGCCTCAGCTGATGGTTCCCCCACCATTACGGCCCACGATATTGTTATTCCGTCATTTGGCAAGACTGCGACTTTAGAAAAGAGTCAAATCGGAGCATTCTTAGTAACGATCAAGTATTTGCTGGAAAATATCGTTTCTCCCTATCCTGATGCAGGATATGGGGCAAAAGGAATGTTTGTACAAATCCCTCTGAATCGATCTTTTGAGGGGAAAGTAATCATCTTACCGGATCATATGGAGGAAAAGATTGATTACTTGGCACAAGCGATCCAATCTCTCAAGAGTGTTCATGGTAGCAAACCGGTATTCATGGAAGATCCGGAGTTTGAAAGAAAGTTTGTAGTCTATTCAGATGATGAGATTTTGGCTCGATACATTCTCACCCCATCTATGATGCTACGGATAACGGCTTTGAGAAATCAATATGGTCGAGATATAATGTGCTCTTTTGTGAGAAATACGTTTACTTTGTTTGTCCCTATCCCGGAGGGTTTCCTCTCTCTGCATGGAAAGCAGACGAAAAAAACATCCCCAATAGGAGAATTGTCCGCAAGTATAGAGACAACGAAAAGTATAGTGCAAGAGCTGAAATTGAACAGCAGAATATTTACCAATCAATAAAACTTAAAGTAAAATGGAGACAAGCACAAATTCAAGCAACTATCCTGAGAGTTTGTATCAGTATTATGTCAACAGTGACAAATTTGAGAAGAGGACAAACATGATCAAGAAAGTCATATACTATGCCTTGGTCGCTCTGTGTGTCATTCTATTGATTATGCCATCCCTACTGCCTCTCTCATCTCTTTTGGTGAGAATTCTGGCTGTTTTGGGGATATTGATTTTTGGTTTTGCCGCTTACTTCGGAGGGGAAGACTATTTCAATATTGCCTCTGGAGGGAAGATTACCCAAAGTGCAATCAAAAAATTCGATAGAAACTTGGTGAACGAAGCCGAAATCATGAGAATGTTCGATGAAAATGACTTTGAAGGTCTTGCCGATGCTCCTGATGCCCACAATAATCCTCTCCAGTTGTATATCCATGAGGATGCGAAGGGTAAAGTTTTCTATCTGCAATTGATGAAATACTTTTCCCCTTCAGACTTTAGAGGAATAACTGAAGTAAAAGAAATATCGGAACCTTTGTACTCACAGGTATATCCCATTATCAAGAGTATTAAGAGTACCCCTAGATAAATACCTTTATGGTAGAGGATAGCAGTTTCTGCTCCTATCTTCTCGTTATTCTCCACACTTCAGAATCAGAAGTCTGAAGTGTGGAGAGTTTTTTTCTCCTGTTTGGAAACCTAAAAATCAATACCAATGTAGCGAGAGTCATATTGTGTGTGATACGTAGAGATTTGTAGAGGTAAAGTGATCGGGAGAGAGGAGGCTTTATAAACATTCCACTATACAGTAGCTCTCAAATTGAGCTCTGTCATCTATTGAGACTATTGCACAAGGCACAGTATCCTTTTCCAACATTGCGTAATGTATATTCATGTAAAAACGATCGAAGATCTAAGCAAGAAAAAAATCAAAGAAAAAGGGCCTGAATATTGGACTCAATATTCTCCCTTTTTGGGGAGGTGAATGCTCTTCTAAAAAGCCCTATTCATCGGGATTCTGAGAGGGTCGAATTTCTCTCCTCAGAAAAATTTTGCTAACACAGGAGAGAGATTTTTTTTCCTCAGGAGAGAATTTTTGTTTTCTCCCGTGTCACGAAAAAATAGAACCCGTAGAGGACAGAAATGAGAGAAAAATTAAAGACGAATAGGTCTCTTTTCAGGCCCTAAAAACCAATAAGTGGTTTACATAAATAGTATAAAAATGATGGAAAAACACATCTTTTTGAGCTAAAATCATATCTGGAAAGTTGTCAGGGGAAATACGACCCCAAATCTGCATCTCAACACTTTACTATAGGTTTATTCCGTAACCTATTTACCTTATCTCCCTGGGGGGAGGCTTTCTGCATCTCTCAGAACCTGCGAAATACCTTGAATAGGAGACATAAAAAAGCAGCTTACTTGGGAGTTTTCCCCAAGCAAGCTGCCTATTATTCTTTTCTCGGAAACCTCTACAAACGTCCTGTAGAGAGAATGAAAAAGAGGAGACTTTTTTATTATTTTCCGAAACGAGCCTTTAATACCTTGATCATGTCTTGCGACATACTATCCAGGTCATATTTGGGAGCCCAATCCCATTCTGCTCTGGCACAACTATCATCAAGAGAGTTTGGCCAAGACTCTGCAATACCCTGACGCAAAGGGTCTACATCATAGAGCATCTCGAAATCGGGTATAATCTTCTTGACTGCTGCTGCAATATGTTCTGGAGCAAAGCTCATTGAGGCAATGTTGAAGCTATTACGGTGCTTCAATCGAGTCGGGTCTGCTTCCATCAGTTCGATAGCCCCATTCAGTGCATCGGGCATATACATCATATCCATATATGTACCCTGCTTTATGGGACAAACAAAGCGTCCTTCTTTCACGGCTGCGTAGTAGATATCTACTGCATAATCCGTTGTACCACCACCCGGAGGTGTCACATTAGATATGAGTCCGGGGAAACGTACGGATCTGGTATCTACACCAAAACGCTTGAAATAGTAGTCGCTGAGCAATTCTCCCGAAACTTTTGTCACACCGTACATCGTCTTAGGACGCTGGATTGTGTCTTGAGGTGTTTTGTCTTTGGGAGTATCATCGCCAAATGCTCCGATAGAGCTTGGAGTGAACACTGCACAGCCTTTTTCTCTGGCAACCTCAAGTGTATTGAAGAGACCACCCAAACCAATGTGCCACGCCAATTGGGGCTTATTTTCGGCTACAGCTGAGAGTAGAGCAGCCAAATTGTAGATCGTATCTACTTTGTACTTATCCACAGCCTCCGCAATATGGGCTGCATTGGTGATATCGACTACAGCAGAAGGGCCACTCTCAAGCAACTCGCCTTTAGGCTCAGCCCCGGGAATATACCCTGCAACTACGTTGCCGTTGGGATAGCGGCGTCTTAACTCCATTGTCAGCTCCGAACCTATCTGTCCGGTGGATCCGATAATAAGGATGTTCTTCATTATTTGTTTTACCTGATTAGTTAGATCAATTCGACTGCAAAAGTACAGAAACTCTATATACCTATTTTGATATGTGGCAAAAGATTATGCGATCAGACTAAAGATTTTTGTTCTTATTCCCCTCTTTATCTCTCTCTTTCGTGTTCACAGTTATTTGAGAGGCAATATCCGCAAACCTTTGTTTGTACCTTTGTGCCAAATGCCTGCCAAAGAAAAAAAAAATACAGTACCCGGATTACTCTCTCCTGATCCCGAAAATGCAGAGATGAGTTATGCCTTACAGTTAGTCAATTCGACTAACTGCAATGTTTTCCTCACAGGTAAAGCCGGTACGGGAAAATCAACGCTGCTTCGTTACATCTGTGCAAATACCAAGAAACAACATATAGTACTCGCTCCAACTGGATTGGCAGCTCTTAATGTAGGTGGGCAAACCATCCACTCTTTCTTTCATCTTCCTTTGGAACCTTTCTTACCTGATGATTTCAAGATCATCAAAACGATGACAAAAAGACTTAAAGCCGATGAGAAAAAGATATTGCGCAAGGTGGAGCTAATCGTAATAGACGAAGTATCTATGGTGAGAGCCGACTTGGTCGATGCGATGGATAAGGTATTGAGAAAAGTGAGAGGGAAACCTCTGCTTCCATTCGGCGGAGTACAGCTTTTATTTGTCGGAGACTTATACCAGTTGGAGCCCGTGATAAGTCCGGACGAAAAGGAAATCCTCGATCGTTTTTATCCCAACCAATACTTTTTCTCTGCCAAAGTCTTTTCCGATGCAGCGATTGTTCCAATCGAATTAAAGACCGTATACCGGCAAGAAGATTCGGGCTTTGTACAGCTCTTAGATAGGATCCGCATCGGGATGCCAACCCAAAGTGATGTCGATATGCTCAATGGACGCTTCATACGAGATTATCGGATCAATGAGGGGGAGATGATTATAACCCTCTGCAACACGAGAAAACGAGTGAATGAGATCAATGAGTATCACCTGTCTCGTCGAGAAGGAAAAGAGGTTATTTGTTTGGGGATTATCAATGGTGAAATGCCAGAACGGACTTTGCCAACAGATTTGGAATTGCGCCTCAAACTAGGGGCTCAAGTGATTTTCGTGCAAAATGACCCAAATCATCAATGGGTAAATGGCAGTGTAGGGGTAATAGAGGAGATCGATGATGATGTCTCTTCTATTATCGTAAAAAAAGAGGATGGACATACAGTGCGAGTGTCGATGTCTGTATGGAACAACGTAAAGTATAGATATGACGAAGAGACGCAAAGTATAGAAAGCGAGGTAATTGGTAGCTTTCAGCAGTTCCCTCTTAAATTGGCTTGGGCTATTACGATACACAAAAGTCAAGGACTTACTTTCGATAGGGTAGTCATAGATTTCTCCGGAGGGAGCTTTGCGGCGGGGCAGGCGTATGTAGCTTTGAGCAGGTGTCGATCTCTGGAAGGTATTGTTCTGCGACTAGCATTCAATCCCTTCGGTATAATTGTGAGGAAGGAGGTAATTGATTTCTATCGCACAGCTAACAACCAAGAGCAAATCTCTTTGGCTTTGATACAAGCCGAAGCCGAACGCAAATTCGTACATGTGGCCAGACTATGTAATGCAGGCAAACTGGAAAGTGCTTCGCTTCTATTTGCTGAGGCTTTAGGAGAGGCGAATATCTTTACAGATCGGCTTCCGAACCGCTTGTTGCGCTACAAGTTGGGCAAACTAACTACAATGCAACAAGAGCTACAACAGCTCCGCGAGCAACTCAGAGAGCAGGAGCTGTTGCTTCGTAGTTTTGCCGATGAATTTACCGATATGGGGCAAATGTGCATGGAAGTAGGGGAGTACGAAGCTGCATTGCGGAACTATAAGAAGGCATTGAAACTCAAACCGAAGAGTAGAAGAATCAAACACTCTTTGGCCAAAGCCCTGGAGCAGATCAAACGAGACAATCAACAAGAATAAAGAGAATACAAACTAATCCTAATATCAATCAGAAGCTATGTTTTCAGGTATTGTAGAAGAATGTGGTCGATTGGAGGCCATCGAACGCAACGGTACAAATATAGATCTCACTCTCAGTTGCAGCTTTGTATCAGAGTTGAGTATTGACCAGTCTATTGCCCACAATGGGGTTTGTCTCACCGTGGTGCGCAAGACGGAGAGCACCTACACGGTGACAGCCATTCAAGAAACTTTGGATCGCTCCAATTTGGGATTACTGAAAGTTGGAGATGCTGTAAATCTCGAGCGTTCAATGCTCATAGGAGGACGTCTCGATGGGCACATCGTGCAGGGGCACGTAGACCAAACAGCCAAATGTGTGGATCTGAAACAATTGGATGGCAGTTGGTACTATACTTTCGAGTACGAATTAGATCGGGAAATGGCTCGTAAAGGCTATATGACAGTGGAAAAAGGATCTATAACCGTGAACGGAGTAAGTCTCACTGTTTGTGATTCTGAACTGCAATCTTTCCGGGTCGCTATTATACCTTACACACACGATAACACCAATTTTCGTGATATAAAGGTTGGATCGGTCGTTAATCTAGAGTTTGATATTGTTGGCAAATATCTAAGTAAGATGCAGGCTTATCTTCAATAATGAAACAGGATACATACATATATGATCTGATCAATAGGCGACAGAGCGACAGGGCTTACGATACTCGTCCGGTGGATCCGGAGGTAATAACTCGCATTATGCGAGCTGTTCGTTTGGCTCCCTCTGCGTGTAATTCTCAGCCATGGAGCTTTGTTGTGGTAACAGATGAGGCCAAGCGACACGAGATTGCTTCAGCCTGCAGTTCCAAATTGCTTGGTCTTAATCATTTCTCCTACCAGGCTCCAGTACATATCATTGTGGTGGAGGATCGGGCTAACTTTACGGCTGCCATGGGCAATCTAATCAAGAAAATGCACTTTGCTCACTTCGACATCGGCATTGCTCTATCTCACCTAACCTTGGCGGCTACAGCCGAAGGGCTGGGTAGCTGTATTCTGGGATGGATAGACGAGAAAAAGATCCGAAAAACTCTGGGTATCCCCGATTCTAAACGGGTGTTGTTTGATGTCCTACTTGGTTACTCAACCGACCCCTCTAGAGAGAAGAGACGTAAAGGGTATGATGATATCATTCATCTGGAGAAGTGGTGAGTACTTGGCTTATTTGTAAGGGTCATTGTATGGAATCTTTGTAAACAAGTCAGACAGTAGACACAAAAAAGGACCTGCCTCACACTCTAAATCCCCATTCAAAAGGGAGAGAGAGTTTTGAGGCAGGTCGGTTTTTCTTGCTTAGGCTAGATTGCCTAGCCTTTTTTAGCGGGAAAGCATTGGCAAATGGTGCCCGCTTACCATTTTGATAAGCACTCAATTCTCTCGATTACTCGGTATCTTTTTGTCGATCGCTCGGCATCTTTTCTGGGAAGCATCTAATGAGCACATCGAAAGCAACTAAGCTTTTGAGTGGTCTCTCAATGGCTTTTGGATTTCCTTTTGCTATGGACAAATCTTTCGTTATCGAAGTAAGTTGATAGAGAATAGGTTGCGCCACTCTTCGGCTCTGGATGTCTCGTGCGAGAGAACGAAGAATATAGCGTAGATTATGGATAGCATTCAAGAGATCAGCTTTACTCATTATAGAGCCACTGAAAAGCAATATGAAGTCTTCAATACCTCGTATTCAGAAGAAACTGGTTCGAGTCAACCCACGACAACCATGCTCAATGCGATTTTGATGCGGGAGCTAAGCTTTTTCACTCCATTGCTCCACGACGGATTCGTCCGAGAGATTACGAAGATATCCGAGAAGCAACAATCCACACATCGAATGAATTGGCTTCCAGGGCGACCATTGTTCTGATAATACAAAGGCTCGAAAGTCGTATCGAATTGCCCCTTTAATCATGAAAATCTGCAAGTCTCTTAGTATAGGGATAAGAAAACTTGCAGATTTATCAAAGGAGTTTTGTAGAATAATTCGCTGAATATCAGAAAAGTTATTTAGGGAATAACTACTTACAGATTGGGGTTAATTTTCCCCCATTCTTCTGCAGGTGGGATAATGCCCATGGCGATTACTTCGTCCCGGAGTTTGCTCAGATGCAAGTAGCTCTTTTTGAGTTCCTGTATCTCTGCATCTGTTCCTTTGATAGGAGCAAAAGAGACACCATTGCTATCAATATGGGCCTCCATAGCCATCATAATGTGTTGGAAATCGGGGATATTCACATAGCAACCTGCTGGCCAGCGGAATGCTTCGCCTCCCATTGCTGCCCTGATCATTTCAATAGACACATAGGACGGGCTTTGGAAAGACGATCTGCCACGGAGCTTGATAATGTTGGCACCTCCTTTAATTACTCTTTGTTTCAGAGCAACCCATTCCTCCTCTGTAAGTTTGTCAGTACCGATCAAATCAGTAAGAGGCCGTCCATCTACTTGAGCAGTGCTGGCAAATACGGCCATCTGTTCCCCATGACCTCCATAGGTGCGACAATTGGTAACCTTACTTTGTTCTATGCCGAAGTGTTTGGCCAATTCGCTCTGTAATCTGGTGCTATCCAATCCAGCTAGAGTAGTAACTTGTGAGGGTTTGAGACCGCTTTCGATAAGTGTTATAAGCCCCGTTATGTCAGCTGGGTTGAAAATAATTACAACATGTTTTAGATCTGGGCAATAAGCCTTGATATCTTTTCCCAGTTGAGCCGCTATGGTAGCATTCCCTTTCAGAAGATCTTCACGAGTCATCCCCTCTTTCCGAGGTGCTCCACCAGAAGAAACAAGAAATTTAGCTCCGGTAAGAGCCTCTTTGATATCGGAGGTATAGGTAAGATTCAGGCCTTCGAAGCCACAGTGGCGAATCTCTTCTGCCACACCTTCGAGACCTTGAGAAAAGGGATCGTATAGGCAAAGATTCGGAGTTAGACGCATCATGGCAGCTGTTTGGGCCATGTTGGAGCCGATCATACCGGCAGCACCGACAATAGTCAGTTTTTCGTTTGTTAGGAAACTCATAGACGATTGACTTAAATTGAGTTTGGTTACTATATTCGTTCAGCTAAATTTTCTATTGGAACTTACCTGAGATCTATAATCTCAGCCTTTGGATAGTCTTTGGGATCAATCTTAAAGGAGTATTTTGCAAGACTTGGCATAGGAACAACTCCCATTATCTTGATGGAGATATAGCTCCTATCTGTAAGAGAAACCTTTATGTACAGGGGTAGATTATTTTCTCTATTGAGACAGACTTCTATTTGGGAGAAGTTACTCTTTTGTTTAGGTGTAAGTCCGATCACAGGGCCTAGTTTTGTTTCTGGCAAATCAAAGACATGAAATCCTCCATCGGGTTGATCAAGCAAAACCAGAGGATTTATTTGTGCCAGTTCGTCTGAGGTCGGAGATGAAATATTCAGTGTGTTATCCTCCTTATTGTAGAATGTCAGACTCTTACCATCATAGACAGCTGTTACTGCATCTTGCAAACGAAACTTTTTGCCCAACACATCCAAGCGACCTTTACTACTGCTTATTCCACGACCTCTATTGTCAAAGAAAGAGGATTCGTAGCTCACAGAAACACCTCTATTCATACCCAAGGCCGAAGCACTTTTGCGCAATAGCTGTACTGCATTCTGGGCGTAAGCTGCTGATAAGCTGGAGAATAGAATAATCATCCAGACAAGCAAAATATTTCTTTTCCTTTTCATGGATATTGGAAATACGTTGTTGATTAGAGCGAGGGGGATAAAAGAGTTAGAGCTTGCTCAAGAAACGCTCTCGATTCACTACAAAGCGCTCATGCGTCCCCTTTCCAATAAGACCATCTGGATCCCAAGCCTCTACATCGAAGCTGATCTTTCTGCCATCTATGGCCGTTACGGTAGCTGTTGCAGTAATTTCAGCTCCCAGTTTACTGGCTTTGCTGTGAGTTATATTCAGGGCAATGCCTACGGAAGTATCTTCGGCTGACAGATGTTTGCTAAGTAAAGTGAGGGCTGCCTGCTCCATGAGAGCGGCCATAGAAGGGGTGGAAAATACAGCCAAATCTCCAGAGAACATTGCTGCAGCTGTATTCTTTTCATTTACGAAAGTTGAGCAATTGTAAGTATCACCTATCTGTATCATTTTAGTCCTTCTCTGTTAGGGTTAGAGTCTTTATTTGTTCCTACGTTTAGTATCTATGACAATAGATGGAGTGTCAGATTTATTCTTCATCGGCATTTCCCAATATAGCTTCTAATCTCATTTCGTCTTGGATTAATACCTGTCGTGGCTTGCTCCCATCCTGTGCCGATACAATACCCATTGCCTCAAGTTGATCCATGAGACGTCCTGCTCGATTGTATCCGATGTTGAATCGTCGCTGAATGTTGGATGTAGAGCCGAGTTGTGTTGATACAACCATTCTTGCAACTTCTGCAAACATGGGATCGAGCTCTTGGTGAGAACCGCTCACGACTCTTTCCTCCTTCTCTACAGGAGCTTCTGGGAGTAGATAGGCTGAACCAAAACTTTCCTGCATACTGATTTTTTCTACAAGCTGTTCACTTTCCGGAGTATCCATAAAGGCACATTGCAGTCGGATTGTTTCTTTCCCTTGGTTGAAAAGCATATCTCCTCTTCCGACAAGTTGGTTTGCTCCATTTTGGTCGAGGATTGTGCGAGAATCCACTGCACTAAATACCTTGAATGCAATACGAGCAGGGAAGTTTGCCTTAATTACTCCTGTGATAATATCGGTTGTGGGCCTTTGTGTTGCAATCACCATGTGTATACCAGCTGCTCTCGCTTTTTGGGCAATACGTGTGATAGGCATCTCCACCTCTTTACCTGCTGTCATGATCAAGTCTGCAAACTCGTCTATGATCAGTACGATATAAGACATAAATTCATGCCCCTGCAGCGGAGAGAGTTTCTTTGCCTTGAATAGTTCATTGTATTCTTTTATGTTGCGTACCCTTGCTCTGGTGAGCAACTTGTATCTCTCATCCATCAGCACACAAAGGGATTTGAGAGTAGGGACAACCATAGACATATCCGTTACAATGGCATGTTCGGCATCAGGGAGTTTCGCAAGGAAATGTCGCTCTATTCCCTCATAGAGAGAAAATTCCAGCATCTTCGGGTCTACCAACACGAACTTGAGCTCTTCAGGCCTTTTTTTGAACAACAAGGAAGCTATCATAGCATTTAACCCGACTGACTTGCCTTGACCTGTTGCTCCTGCTATCAAGAGGTGAGGCATTTTTGTCAGGTCAAACATAAATACCTCATTGGTGATTGTCTTACCGATGGCTATAGGCAGTTCAAACTTTGATTCTTGATACTTCTTTGAAGCCAATACCGAGCGCATCGGCACGGTACGAGGTTGAGAATTGGGAACCTCTATCCCAATAGTTCCTTTTCCGGGCATAGGGGCAATAATACGTATTCCCTCACTTTTTAGACTCATTGCAATGTCATCTTCCATGGAGCGTATGCGAGAGATCTTGATGCCTGGCTCAGGGATTACTTCATATAGGGTGATTGTGGGGCCAACTGTCACCTTGGCCATGGAAACCTTTATCTTAAAACTATCCAAGGTGGATATGATTCGCTCCTTGTTGTATTCAATTTCCTTTTGGTCATACTGTGGAGCTGAATCTTCCGGCTCATTGAGCAATTCCACTGAAGGTATGGTGTATGACCTTAGGTGCATCCAACGGCCGGCTTTCTCCTGTTCTGCCTCTATATCTGAGAGATCGCAAGGCTCCTCTCCCTTTGCTATCTCAATCTCCACTCCATCTATCTGCATTTTTTCAGGTATGGGAGCCATTTGTGGAGAAGCTGACTGAATAGAACTCTCCTCTATAGTAGAAATACCTTTAAGCTTGTCCACTTCTCCAGAATAGTGAGATGAATCAAGTTCCGTGAAATCTGTTTCCAAACTCTCTTTTTTCTGATTTTCTCCAGCTCCGGAAAGGTCTTCGATTGGGAGTTCTGTTTCCTCTATCGAACCTACTGGAGAAGTCTTCTTGTTTCCTAATTTGGCTAAACTCCGATACCTGCGAATATTTTCTGTGCTATAGAATACACTTATAACGATTGCCAAAGAGCTAAGTAACAAGAGCATACCAGGAACGCCTATGTAGCCGTCCAATTTGCCTGCCCATAGCGATCCATGTGCTCCTCCCCACAGGATAAATCCATCACCTAAAAAGCGATTTGTAATCCAGCCCATAAGTAGCGATATGTATACGCACATTACAGAGGAAAAAATGATTCGACTAACGAGATTTATCTTGAAACGAGAGTTTTCGATTTTGTCGAATCCAATCAGTTTGGCTCCTATTGACAGAAGAAGAAAAAGAAGAAAAAAGCTCCCCAAGCCAAATTGGTCATTGATCAACCAATGAGATAGACGAGCTCCCATTGTGCTGCAAATATTATGTGCGGATTCCACCTCTGTGGGCTGTGCCAACCCTCTGTCAATCACCAATGACTGATCCATCCCTCCGGTGAAGAAGAATGAACAACACGCCAAAAATCCGTACAAGGCTAAGAATACGAGAACACAACCAACAATAAATCCAGTTATCGACCCTTCAGATACCGGCCATTTGAAGCCTTTGCCTCGTTTTGACTTTTGGGTATCTCGAGACTTTCCCTTATTGCTATTTATTTTCTTTCTGCCTGTATTTTGCCGATTTGCCATATATCACTCTTTGTATTTCATACCCACCCATCGGCTTCTGTAGAGAAGTTGGTATTAGTCTTGTTCCCTGTCGGGGCGGAGCCATGCAAAGGTACGATATTGGATCCGTTGAGTAAAAAAAAAGGAAACCTCCGGGCTTAGAAATCTGCCGTTGGTTTCCTTTTTGAATGAAAGAGATGAGCCAAGCTACACCTTTTCTTCTCCAAAGATTTAATCGTTATTTCATTTCATCTCTCATGGAAAAGAGTGCAGAAATAGTAACAGAAACTTTGCCCGGGATCGAAATCATAGGCTTACTCAAATTCATCTTGAACGAGATCTTGGCTTTTCCTCTTTTGGCAACTTCATTCAGAATAGTCTCATAAAACCTGATCTCCTCGGATGCCATGTTACCAATCCTCACAGGGCCAGACTCCTTAATAGATCCTACTGATATGGTTTGATCTGCACAAGCAACCTCCACATCACTCAATTCCACATCACCTGGTAGTTGGAAGTTGAATTCACGCATTGCGCCACTACTGATATCTACAGATATTTTCTCTATCCACCCATAGTTCTCCTTGCCTATTTGGGAGAGCTCTTTGAAATCATCTAAAGAGAACTCGATATAGTCAGAGATTTGTTTGTTACCTGCCAAATCCAGAGCCTTTGTACCTGTAGCAGCTATCTCTTTGGGAATTGTGTTCGGACGTGGAGTAGGGTCGTCACTACTACAAGCTGAGAAAGCCACCAACATCACCATGAGTGCTACAAATGACCATGCAAATTTCTTCATCTTCTTTTCCTTTCGTTTTTTACGTTCCTGCAATAGCCCAATGCTACCGCTCTCAGCACAAAATTAAACTATTACATCATATCTCCAATACCCCTCATATAATACAACGTTTATTTTCTTTTTGACATTTATCGGAATCTATAGATATGTGAGATTGGTCAAGTAAAATACATCCTCCAAAAATAAGATTACACTTAACTGATACTACACAACATACTGAGACAATGAAAGACTTTGGAGGAGCAGATTAAGAGGTTATGCTTAATTGATACTGCAAATACAATACTTGATGCTTTTTCATTAACGTTTGGGCTTGGCCTCATGCTCGAAGCTCTCTCCTTTCTCTTTTCATTCTCAATGCTTTTAATTTCTACATCCTGCAAGGCTCAGCCCTCAAAACATTGCCGAAAAGGATCCTTTGGTAGTTCATACAATAGGCTTTCTTCATAATTTTTTTGATCCAGAGAAAAAGAGAGGCCGACCCTCTAACGGGTCGGCCTCATCTCTATTGTTTGATTGTCAAAACAACCTACAAAAGGTTGTTGACTCAAGAGTCTTAATTAGTCTTGCGAATAATATCCATCCCTCTCTTGATGGCATCTTCATTCATCGGAATGAGTTTATGATGACGCTCAGGGAGAGACTTGCGCAGACCGGCAACAACACTTTCTATGGTAACCATGGGTGCAACCTTAAGCATACCCCCAAGTACAATCATATTGAAAGCTTTCTGGTTACCCATTGCCATAGACTCATCCGTAGCATCTACTTCATAAATGCTCACATCTGTACGAGATGGTTTGCGATGTATACCATTTGGATCGTATATGAGAATTCCTCCCTTCTTCACTTTAGGTTCAAATTTGTCCATAGAAGGTTGGTTCAATACGATAACGATATCATATTCATTCACGACTGGAGAGCTTACAGCATCATCGCTTACGATTACAGTTACATTGGATGTGCCACCACGCTGTTCTGGACCATAAGAAGGCATCCAAGAAACCTCTTTGTTCTCCATTAGACCGGAATAAGCCAGTATTTTACCCATAGACAGCACGCCTTGTCCTCCAAAGCCGGCAATCACTATTTCGTATGTCATAATATTGGGATTGTAATGATTATTATTCTATGTCTTTGAGATCTCCCAAAGGATATTTCTTGGCCATATGTTCTACCATCCATTCGTTGGAAGCCGAAGGGGACATTTTCCAGCCGGAATTACAAGTAGAAACAACTTCTACTACAGAGGTGCCCTTGCGATCCATAGAGTTTTGGAAAGCTTTCATGAGAGCTTTCTTTGCCTTACGAACAGCGGCTGCCGTGTGTACGGATTGACGTGTTACATAGCAAGTTCCATCCAATTGGGCGAGCAAATCAGAGATTTTCAGAGGATATCCGTTGAGCTCAACATTGCGCCCTGCCGGACAAGTCGCAGTGGGCATACCTTCGAGGGTAGTCGGGGCCATTTGACCTCCTGTCATACCATAGATACCATTGTTGATAAATACAATCACAATATTTTCACCACGGTTACAAGCATGAATTGTCTCTGCTGTACCAATAGCGGCCAAGTCTCCATCTCCTTGGTAGGTAAATACGAGCTTGTTAGGTAACAGACGCTTAGTAGCTGTTGCCAAGGCGGGAGCGCGGCCGTGAGCAGCTTCTTGCCAATCAATATCGATGTACTTGTATGCAAATACAGCACAACCTACGGGTGCTATACCAATGGCATCTTCGGTAAGACCCATTTCTTCGATCACTTCGGCAATCAGTTTATGTACTACGCCATGGCTGCAACCCGGGCAGTAGTGCATGTTTATATCATTGAGAAGTTCTGGCTTTTTGTACACCAAGTTCTCAGGCTTGATAATATCCTTGATATCCATTGTGTTTGATTATTTGGAGATTTAACGATTGAAATGATTGATCAGATAAGTGGCCACTCTCACTCCGATAGCACAAAACCCCAGAGTGACAAAAATCGCCGGAGTTTGTCTCCACAAAAAGTAAGACACAAAAGTGGCGACCACAAGTGTTAGGAACAATATTGTGAGAAATGTTACCAGACGACCGAGTTTGGGATTGTTCATCTTTTACCAAAGGGGTAGAGAAGTCGGACAACTTATAGAGCTATCATTTATTTTATCAGCTTGGCTTTGAGTGCCTCCAATACTTCATCGGGGGTAAATATCATACCTCCCATGCGCCCGTAGTGCTCTACGGGAACTTTTCCATTCACAGCCAAACGAACATCCTCTACCATCTGGCCAGCATTCAACTCCACAGAAAGCATACCCTTCACACGATTGGCATACTCAGCCAGTACCTTAGACGGGAATGGCCAAAGGGTGATCGGACGGAGCAGGCCAACTTTGATACCTTGCTCACGAGCCAGCTGGAGCACTTTCATACAAATACGAGCAGAAGAACCGAAAGCAACCAACAGGTATTCAGCATCTTCTGTCTGATATTCAGCATAACGCACTTCTTTGGCTTCGATTTCAGCATACTTAGCTTGGAAGCGTTTGTTGTTTTGCTCCATCACCGCTGAGTCAAGCTCAAGAGACGTGATGAAATTCTTCTCACGCATTCCCTTACGTCCGAGCGTTGCCCAAGGACATTCTGTACGTATTTCATCTTCTGTACGACGAGCCTTTTGTTCAGGAAGAACAACTTTCTCCATCATCTGTCCAATAATGCCATCGGACAAAATGAGAGATGGGTTACGATATTTGAAAGCCAAGTCATATCCCAACTCAACAAAATCTACCATCTCTTGCACAGAATAGGGAGCCAAAGTGATAAGTCTGTAGTCACCATGACCACCGCCTTTCACACTCTGGAAATAGTCTGCCTGACTGGGTTGAATTGTACCAAGGCCGGGGCCTCCACGCATCACATTGACGATAAGGCAAGGCAATTCAGCTCCTGCACAATAACTTATGCCCTCTTGCTTGAGGCTGACGCCGGGGCTGGAAGACGAAGTCATCACTCGCTTACCACAAGAAGCTCCACCATACACCATGTTGATGGCAGCCACTTCACTTTCGGCTTGTAATACGACCATACCTGTGGTGTTCCAAGGAGCCTGCTCTGTAAGCGTCTCCAACACTTCCGACTGAGGGGTGATGGGATATCCAAAGTATCCATCCGTACCATTCAATATAGCTGAATGAGCAAGGGCTTCATTGCCCTTCATCAATTTTACTTCTCCTGCCATGATTTGCAGCAATTAGCAATTTAGAAATTTACAACTTCACCTTATAGACAGTAATACAACCGTCGGGGCAAACAGTACCACAGCTTGCGCAACCGATACAATCTTCTGGATTTTTCATATAGGCATAATGATAGCCCTTGTCGTTCACTTCCTGCGGGTGCAGCTCGAGTACCTTGACCGGGCAAGACACAACGCAGAGATTACAGCCTTTACAACGCTGGGTATTTACCACCACAGCTCCTCTGATTTTAGCCATTATAACATTTGTGTTGTAATTGATATTCTGCCACCACTCAACGAATCGCCCGGATTTACCTATAGGTAGGTACCGAAAGAGCCCATCTTGTGGTTTTATGCGACCAAAGGTACCTATTCTTTGTATTACAACAAAATGAATTTGAAGACATTTCCATATCTGTATTGGGAAGCCATCTAGAAACATCTCATTAAGGAAAGATATATGGAGGTTGAAGTCTCTCTTTCTGTGGAGAGAGGCCATTCTTCATATTTTCCGGGTAGGATTTAATAGCCAAAATGCAGTAATAGTCCTTGTAAAAGAACGAAAAATCAATTTTGAGGACACTTCAAAGGAGCCGATGAATAGGGTATTCTGAGAGGATTCGAATTTATCTCCTGAGAGAATTTTTGCCAACACGGGAGAAAGTGTTTGTTTCTTCAGAAGAGAATTTTTACTGTTTTCGGTGATATCTGAGCTTGTCAGCATTGTGGTAATTCGCAAGTTGTAGATATGTAAATATGGGTCTAAGAATAAAATCGTAATGAATGCAGAGGAAAGAGACTTTTTGATGATGCGAAAAGAGATTTCTCAAACAGTATTCTGTAAATGTGTAGGAGTAAGTATAGACTGGGTAATTTATCTTCGTTTTGTTACCTTTGTGCTGTTGTAACAGAAGTATAAAATCAGCCAAATCAATAATATGATCGAGGAAAACAACCTGACTCCGCCCGAAGAAGAATATTCGGCCGGTAGCATCCAAGTACTGGAAGGACTTGAAGCCGTGCGTAAACGTCCGGCGATGTATATTGGAGACACGGGGGAGAAAGGTTTGCATCATCTAGTGTACGAGGTGGTGGATAATTCTATTGATGAAGCCTTGGCCGGGCATTGTACGCATATAGAGGTTTCCATTTGTCAGGACAATTCCATTCGTGTAAAGGACAATGGCCGAGGGATCCCAGTAGATTTGCACGAAAAAGAGCAGCGAAGTGCCTTGGAAGTAGTGCTTACGGTGCTTCATGCTGGAGGAAAATTCAACAAAGACAGTTATAAAGTTTCTGGAGGTTTACATGGTGTAGGGGTTTCTTGTGTAAACGCTTTGTCCACCTATCTCAAGGCTGAAGTACATCGACAGGGACATATCTACATCCAAGAATTTGAGCGTGGGAAACCAATGGCTCCAATTCGTACAGAAGGGGAAGCTCATGACACCGGTACTATTGTCTCCTTTAAACCAGATCCGACAATTTTCTCTACCACTGTCTATGAGTGGCGTATTTTATCGAACCGTCTCCGAGAGTTGGCATTCCTCAATGCAGGTCTCTCTCTCACCCTCATTGATGAACGAGACAGAGATGAATCAGGAAATCCACGCAGAGAAGAGTTCTTCTCTAGAGAGGGGTTGAAAGAGTTTGTAACCTATCTAGATCGCTCCAAAGAATCTCTTGTAAACGATATTATCCATCTGGTAACGGAGAAGCAGGGCATCCCCGTAGAGGTGGCCATGACCTACAATACGACTTATCAGGAGAATGTGTACAGCTATGTCAATAATATTAACACTATAGAAGGGGGTACGCATCTTGCAGGTTTCCGCCGAGGTTTGACACGTACGCTCAAAAAATATGCAACCGACTCCAAAATGCTGGACAAGGTGAAAGTAGAGATATCGGGAGATGACTTCCGAGAAGGGCTCACAGCCGTGGTCAGTATCAAAGTTGCAGAGCCCCAGTTTGAAGGGCAAACCAAAACAAAACTGGGGAACACCGAAGTAATTGGAGCTGTGGATATGGCCGTTGGTGAGGCGCTAGAAAATTATCTGGAAGAACACCCCAAAGAGGCCAAGCTGATTATTGACAAAGTAATTATTGCAGCTACAGCCAGACACGCTGCCCGTAAGGCACGGGAAATGGTACAGCGGAAATCTCCCTTGGCCGGAGGAGGATTGCCGGGCAAGTTGAGTGACTGTTCTTCTAAAGATCCAGCACTATGCGAGCTATTCCTCGTTGAGGGAGATTCAGCAGGTGGAACAGCTAAGCAGGGTCGCAACAGAGAGTTTCAGGCCATTTTGCCTCTGAGAGGTAAAATCTTGAATGTGGAAAAAGCAATGCCACACCGTGTATTAGAGAGTGAAGAAATACGCAATATCTACACGGCCTTGGGGGTAACAATCGGGACAGAAGAAGACAGTAAAGAGTTGAATTTGTCCAAGCTGCGGTATCATAAGATTATCATCATGACTGATGCCGATGTCGATGGTAGTCACATTGCGACCCTTATCCTCACATTCCTTTTCCGCAACATGAGGCCTCTCATTGAAAAAGGATACGTGTATATAGCTACTCCGCCTCTCTATCTCTGTAAAAAAGGGAAGGAACAACAGTATTGTTGGGACGACAAGCAGCGACACGACTTTGTGTCTCGGTTTGCAGATGGAGATGAAAGCAAAGTACATATACAACGATACAAGGGTCTTGGGGAAATGAACGATGACCAGCTGTGGGAAACAACCATGAATCCAGACAATCGGACTCTTCGCAGGATAACGATAGAGAACGCACAAGATGCTGACGAGGTCTTCTCCATGCTCATGGGAGATGAAGTAGCCCCAAGGCGTACCTTTATCGAAGAGAATGCCACTTATGCCCGGATTGATGCCTGACGAAGGACTTTATCGCAAAATCGAGCAAACACGCTCAAAATGTTTGCGAACAGCATCCCCCACGGGGGGCTCTCCTCGTATTGGTATATCTGCCAATTACAACGATATTTTGGGGTCATGCCTAAGCCGAGCTTATAGTGATGCTGTCATCCAAGCCGGAGGAACCCCTTTTATTTTACCACTTACTGACGATGAGGCGGTAATCGAAACTTATCTCGACTCTATCGACGGCCTTTTAGTAAGTGGAGGAGGTGACATATACCCGTATTATTTGAGTGAGGATGCTAAGCAACACCTTGGAGAGGTTTGTCCGGAACGAGATCGCTATGACTTAGAATTAATTCGCCTGGCAGCCCGTCGCAATATCCCCATATTCGGTATTTGTCGAGGGCATCAACTTCTTGCAGCCGCATTCGGCGGTACAATTTATCAGGATATCTATTCCCAATATCAAACCTCCTCTTCTGTCTTGGGACACAATCCCAAACTCCCTAAACAGCAGTATGCTCATCGCATACTGTTGGATAAGCGACCCGACAGTTTGCTATCTCGTTTACTATATCCACAAGGGGAACTTTGGGTAAACAGTTTGCATCATCAAGCTGTAAAGAGTGTGCCGCCCAAATTTACAGAGACAGCTGTTGCCCTAGACGGGATAAATGAGGCAATGGAAGCCTATCCAGAAAAGGCAATCTTCTCCGTACAATGGCATCCCGAACAGATGATCTATGGAGGCGTGGACAAAGAGCGGCAGTCGTCGCTCTTTACTCATTTGATAGAGGAAGCTGACTTGTATCGGCGTGCTCGTACGATTCATCGTCATGTAGCCGTTGTCGACTCACATGTGGATACGCCAATGCATTTCGAAAAATCTCCTCGCTTTGACTTGGATACAGACTGTCTGGTAGATCTACCTAAGATGCAGGCTGGGCATGTTGATGCCGTATTGATGGCTGCTTATCTGCCACAAGGAGACTTGTCTGATAGCGATTTTTCAAAAGTCGAACAGAATGCAACTCGTCTATTAGAGGGAATTCATGCTCTCTCTCGCTTAGCTCCCGACAAATTGTGCATAGCTAGGGCTCCTATAGATATTTTACGAGCTAAGCGCAGAGGTCGGAAAGCAATTATGCCTGTTATTGAGAATGGCTACGCAATAGGAAATGATCTTAGCTTGCTGCGCAAGTATAAAGAACTGGGAGTGGCTTATATCACCCTGTGTCACAATGGAGATAATCAGTTATGTGACTCATCTTCACGGTCTTGCCAGACTCACAAGGGGCTGAGTTCTTTGGGGCGTTATGCCATAGCCGAAATGAATAGGCTGGGTATTGCCATTGATGTTTCTCATGCTGCCGACAGTACTATAAGCCAAGTGCTGGAATGTAGCAAAGCTCCCATCTTAGCATCGCATTCTTCTGTGAGAGCTTTAGCTGATCATCCTCGAAATTTGCCTGATGAATTGATTCGGGCAATTGCGCAAAAAGGAGGAGTGATACAAGTTTGTCTCTACCCAGGTTTTCTCAATAAAGAAGCTGACAAAGCCACATTGTTCGATGCTGTAGATCATATTGAATATATCATTGAATTGGTAGGGATAGAAGCCGTTGGCATCGGAAGTGATTTCGATGGAGGGACAGATCTTCCCGGATGTCGCAACGAGGCAGACTTAATACGGATCACGATCGAACTGCTCAGACGAGGTCATAGCACAGCGGAGCTCAAGGCTATCTTGGGAGGCAACTTACTTCGCCTTATTTCTGAAGTACAAAGCATAGGGTACAAGCTCATGCCCAATGATTTGTAGTTCAACTGAAACAAACAACCTAAATAATCCACTAAATAGTTATCAATTATGGCAAACAAAAAAGAGAAGCTCCTCAGTGACTTCCCGCCTATTACAACTGATGAATGGGTGGCCAAAATCACGGCCGACCTCAAGGGTGCCCCATTCGACAAAAAGTTGGTGTGGCGCACTCCCGAAGGCTTCGATCTTTACCCCTTCTACAGAATGGAGGATATAGAGGGGTTGAACACAGCGAAAAACCTGCCGGCTCAATTCCCTTACGTGCGCTCAACACGTATGGACAATGAGTGGACAGTTCGCCAAGACCTGGTAGTAGAAGACCTATCCGAAGCCAATATCAAAGCTTTGGATTTGTTACAGAGAGGTGTTACGGCTTTGGGATTCAAGCTTAAAAGAGACCAGACAACCGTAGAGGCTTTAGAAAAATTGCTCAAAGACATTGTCCCCGAAGCTGTTGAACTACATTTCAGTTGTTGCCAGTCAGTTGTTGTAAAGCTGGCTAAGGCTTTGGCTGAGTATCTCTCCGCTAAATCTCAAGATCCTGCTGCATGCCGTGGATCAATCAATTACAATCCCTTCAAAAAACAACTTGTACGAGGTGTAGTCAAGGAAGACTGGGCTACCACAGCCAAGGAAATTCTACTTGCAGTAGAGCCGATACCCGGTTTCCGTGTGCTGCATATAGATGCCTATCTACTGGCTGATGCCGGTGCCTATATTACTCAACAATTGGGGTTTGCTTTAGCTTGGGGACAACAATTGCTTGATACCCTCTCAGATGAGGGGTATTCGATAGACACACTTGGTAGACGTATACAGTTTAATTTTGGTGTGGGGACCAACTATTTCATGGAGATAGCCAAGTTCAGAGCTGCTCGATGGCTATGGGCTGAAATAGTAGGGGCCTATGGTGATCAATACAAGGGGGATGCGGCTAAGATTTATATGCACGCCATAAGCACAACTTGGAATAAGACTCTATACGACTCCTATGTCAACCTCCTTCGTACGCAAACAGAAACAATGTCCGCCTCCTTGGGTGGTGTAAATTCCATTACAGTACTCCCTTTTGATGGCATATATCAGCAACCGGACGAATTCTCCGAACGTATTGCTCGAAATCAGCAACTTCTGCTCAAAGAGGAATGTAATTTCGACAAGGTGATAGACCCTTCTGCCGGATCGTATTATATCGAACATCTTACTAACAGTATAGCCACTGAAGGCTGGAAACTCTTCCTCTCTGTTATTGAAGATGGTGGTTTCTGCAAGCAAGCTAATGAAGGCAAAGTGCAGGCAGCTGTAAACGCTTCTAACGCCAAGCGACATGAGGCTGTAGCTCGCCGCAAAGAAAGCTTGCTAGGAACGAACCAGTTCCCCAATTTCACCGAATTGGTTGCTGGTAAGGTTGCCCAAACAGAGGAAAAATCTGCGGGCAAACATGGCTGTGGCTGTGGAGGATGCAACAGTACTATCGAGGCTCTGTCCTTCTCTCGTGCGGCTTCGGATTTTGAGGACCTTCGCCTCTCTACCGAACGTAGTGGAAAAACTCCTACTGTCTTCATGCTTACTATCGGTAATTTGGCAATGCGCTTGGCAAGATCTCAGTTCTCATCAAACTTCTTTGCTTGTGCTGGTTACAAACTGATAGATAACCTCGGTTTTGAGACAGTTGAAGAGGGGGTAGATGCGGCTATGAAAGCAGGAGCAGACATTGTTTGTCTATGCTCCAGTGATGATGAGTATGCAACTTATGCCATACCGGCATATCGCTACCTCAATGGTCGTGCCGAGTTTGTAGTAGCCGGAGCTCCTGCTTGTATGCCGGAGTTGCAGGAAGCAGGGATAAAGGATTACGTAAATGTGAAGTCCAATGTCTTGGAAGTGCTCCAAGACTTCAATAAAAGACTTGGTATTAACGCCTAACAGCCGAATAGTATGAAGCCAAATTTCAGAAATATAGACATCAAGTCCGCCGGCTTTGCGGCAATGAATGCTACCAAGTGGGCTGAGGACAACCATATATCAGCCAACTGGCGTACCCCTGAACAGATCGATGTACGTCCGGTCTATACACAAGACGATCTAGAAGGAATGGAGCACTTGCATTATGCCTCGGGCTTACCTCCTTTCTTGCGTGGCCCGTACAGTGCCATGTACCCTCTTCGTCCATGGACCATTAGACAATATGCCGGATTCTCTACGGCAGAGGAATCAAATGCTTTCTACAGACGTAACCTTGCGTCAGGACAGAAAGGTTTGTCGGTGGCCTTCGACTTGGCAACCCACCGTGGCTATGATGCCGATCACAGCCGAGTTGTAGGTGATGTGGGAAAGGCAGGTGTTTCTATCTGCTCTCTCGAAGATATGAAGGTACTCTTCGATGGGATCCCCTTGTCCAAAATGTCGGTGTCCATGACCATGAATGGAGCTGTATTGCCAGTCTTGGCTTTCTATATCAACGCCGGTTTGGAACAAGGAGCCAAACTTGAGGAGATGGCCGGTACAATACAGAATGATATTCTGAAAGAGTTTATGGTGCGTAATACCTACATCTACCCACCTGAATTCTCAATGAAGATTATTGCAGACATCTTTGAGTACACCTCTCAAAAGATGCCTAAGTTCAACTCTATCTCTATCTCTGGCTACCATATGCAGGAGGCCGGAGCGACGGCAGACATCGAAATGGCTTATACGCTGTCCGATGGTATGGAGTATCTGCGTGCCGGTATCAATGCTGGTATACCTGTAGACAAGTTTGCACCACGTTTGTCTTTCTTCTGGGCTATTGGAGTAAACCACTTCATGGAGATCGCAAAAATGCGTGCAGCTCGTATGCTTTGGGCCAAAATAGTCAAGAGCTTTGGCGCAGAAAACCCCAAGAGTTTACCACTGCGTACCCATAGCCAGACTTCCGGTTGGTCGCTTACGGAGCAAGACCCCTTCAACAATGTCGGACGTACTTGTATAGAAGCAATGGCTGCCGTTTTGGGGCATACTCAATCCTTGCACACCAATGCGTTGGATGAGGCTATTGCTTTGCCTACAGACTTCTCAGCTCGTATCGCACGTAATACACAGATCTACATTCAGGAAGAAACCATGGTTTGTAAGCAAATCGACCCATGGGGAGGTTCTTACTATGTGGAAAGTCTTACAAATGAGCTGATGCATAAAGCCTGGGCTCATATCCAAGAGATCGAAGGCATGGGTGGTATGGCCAAGGCAATCGAGACCGGACTGCCGAAATTGCGTATCGAAGAGGCGGCAGCACGCACTCAAGCCCGCATTGACTCCAACCAACAAACAATTGTGGGAGTTAATAAATATCGTCTGGACAAAGAAGATCCTATTGATATTCTGGAGATCGACAATACGGCCGTACGAGAACAACAAATTGGTCGCTTGAACGAGCTGCGCAAAGATCGAGACGAAGAGGCTGTAAAGAAGGCTCTCGAAGACATCACCAATTGTGTGCGCACCAAAGAAGGGAACTTGCTCGAATTGGCTGTAAAGGCAGCTGGTTTGCGTGCTTCTTTGGGTGAAATATCTGACGCTTGCGAAGAAGTCGTAGGTAGATACAAAGCTGTAATCCGAACTATATCAGGCGTGTATTCATCAGAATCGGGTGGCGACAAAGTATTTGATCGCGCCAAGCAGCTCGCAGAAGAGTTCGCTAAGAAAGAAGGGCGTCAGCCTCGTATCATGATTGCCAAAATGGGGCAAGACGGACACGACCGTGGAGCCAAAGTAGTTGCCACAGGCTATGCCGACTGCGGTTTCGACGTAGACATGGGGCCTTTGTTCCAAACTCCGGAAGAGGCTGCTCGGCAGGCTGTAGAGAATGACGTTCATGTAATGGGTGTCAGCTCATTGGCTGCAGGGCACAAGACGTTGATCCCACAAGTAATAGAAGAGCTGAAGAAATTAGGACGTCCCGATATTTTGGTAACAGCCGGTGGTGTTATCCCCGCGCAGGACTATGATTTCCTATACAAAGCCGGTGTGGTAGCAATCTTCGGTCCGGGTACTCCGGTGGCTTTCTCTGCTGTAAAAGTGTTGGAGATCCTACTACAAGATTGAAGTAGAGTAGGGTATCTTTTACCCTAACCTCCCCGATATGAAAAGAGGGTTGTGCTGCTTATATGACAGCGCAACCCTCTTTTTTCCTTTGAACAATACCATTCAGGGGGGAGCTTATCAGATCACCCCTGTTTTCATATCATCGTTTTGTACACTCTTGTCTCGTTTAAGTTGCCCAAAGCCTCTTTCGTTCTTCCGCCGTGGCACGGTCGGAAGTGATGATGCCTGTCCAAGGCAGGTTTACTAATCTTTTCATGTTCACAACGAGTTTGAATTAAAAAATCTCCGCAAAACAGCAAGGCGATTTGCGGAGATTGAATGTGCAATTTTCGGTCATGGTCCGGCGATTGCCGCGTTGATCATGATGTGAAGGTTTCATCAGAGAGCCTTGCTCACACGGAGATCATCAGTAATTTTTTTAGGTAACTCTCCTCCCGCCACTTTCAAGGACAGGAGGAGAGGTTTATTTTATCGTGTCATGCCCGTGGGGCAAGGCAAATTCATGGGCGGACGGCCCGCACCGCCCACCCGTAGCAGCGGCGGCTGGAGCTCCAGTCGTGCTGGCCCGAACCGAAGCCGAGGCTGCGGGCGTAGTCGCTGCCGGGCCCGACGAGCGAACTCGACCAACAGCCGCCCCACCTGCCGGCACCGTCGAGATCGTAACCATTGCGGTTGCCGGCGGCCGGCAGGAAGATGCTGTTGCCGTTCTTCTTCGATACCACCTTGTAGCCGTTCACGCCGTAGCCGTTCACATCGTCCCTCTTGATCCAAGTCCAGGTGCAGTTGTCTGGGTTTATCAGTTCTAGGATTTCACCTGCGGTCGGCATGCGCCAGGGTGCGCCGAGCGCGGCGGTGGCGGCATCGTCCTCGGGGTCGAGGACGGTTTTTCGGTCGGTTTTGTTGTATTTATTCAAGTTATCCTCCGTACCCCACTTGTAGGTTGCCCATACGTAGTCAGTCTTGGGCTTTGTCTCGCCCCATGCGTAGTAGTCGCCGTTATCGCCCGGCTTCGATGCACCGAGGTTGCACTTCGCCCACTTCAAACTGCTTGGCAGGCCGAGGTCGACATATTCCATCGTTGAAGGAGTGGTGCCTCCTCCACCTTCGCCTCCTCCACCTTCGCCTCCTCCACCGCCGCTGCCGCCACTTCCGATGGCTGCTTTGAGTTCGTCGAGCTTGGCGATGATTTGTGCGAGGGCTGCGGCTGCCGAGGTGTTGCCGGAGTTCACAGAGGCGATGAGGTTGTTGATGGCGGTGGTTACGTTGGCAATCTGTGTGGCGATGCCTGCCTGTGCGTCGCCGAGTGCTTCAATCTGCGTCTTCATGGCATTGAGGGCGGCGACTACGGCGTCGAACTTGTCGCTATAGTCCGGCATAGCATTGATGGCCGCCTTGATGGCAGAGAGTTTGTCGCCATAGTCGGGCAGGTTGGCAATGGCCGTCTTGATGGCTTCAAGCTGCGCGGAGTAGTCGGGCAGTGCCTTGATAGCATCTTCG
Source organism: Porphyromonas crevioricanis (assembly GCF_900476255.1). Taxonomy (NCBI): domain Bacteria; kingdom Pseudomonadati; phylum Bacteroidota; class Bacteroidia; order Bacteroidales; family Porphyromonadaceae; genus Porphyromonas; species Porphyromonas crevioricanis. Next base: position 1,599,384 of record NZ_LS483447.1, on the reverse strand, counting down.
AGCAGCTGCATTTTGCTTTCCATGGAGAGGGTCTGTGCCTTGATGGCAGCCTCGATGGCAGCGAGCTTCTGGGCGGTGGTAGCAGATGTGCTCTCGATGATGCCGCGGATAGCTTCGAGCTTCTCGGAGAGTGCTCCGCTCATGTTGTCGATGGCCTGTGCTAATTTGGTGGTCATCTCGTCGAGCTTGATGGTGTTGTTGTTCACCGCTGTCTCCAAGAGTTGCAACTTGCTTTCGAGTGAGAGGGTCTGTGCCTTGATGGCAGCCTCGATGGCAGCGAGCTTCTGGGCGGTGGCAGCAGATGTGCTCTCGATGATGCCGCGGATAGCTTCGAGCTTCTCGGAGAGGGCTCCGCTCATGTTGTCGATGGCCTGTGCTAATTTGGTGGTCATCTCGTCGAGCTTGATGGTGTTGTTGTTCACCGCTGTCCCCAAGAGTAGCAACTTGCTTTCGAGTGAGAGCGTCTGTGCCTTGATAGCTGCCTCTATGGCAGCGAGCTTAGCCGCAAGCGCATTGCTCTGATTGGTGATTACTTCGATGAGCATCTGCAATTTCTCGGCTTGCGTGGCTTTCATCTGGTCAATGGATGAGGAGAGCTTGGCAATAGCCTCTTCCATCTTCATTGTACCATTGTTGATGGCTTCCACCACCTTGGTGAAGTCGTTGTTCACTGTCACGTTCATCGTGTAGTTGATCTCGGGTGCGTCTTCCTGACATGAGGTGAGGAACGTGGGTGCTGCCAACAGCATGGTGATGGCAAACAGGATAGATGTTATTCGTTTCATAATCTCTATTGTTTTAATCATTATTGTTACTTAGTTGTTTGGAAAATAGCAAAGTCATGCTCCTATGGAACTTTCGTCCGGGGGCGTAGGCGTCGGAGTGGGTGTACCGCTTTGGGTAGAGATGCCGTCGGGACGTGTCACCATACGCTGCACCGCCTTGGCTTGGTCGCGCATCTCGTGTCGGGGGAAGAACTGTATGCGGGGTGTCTTCAACGTGTCGGCGGTAACCTCCTTTTCGGTTTCCATACGCTTTCCCGTGGAGACGACCTTGAACGAACCGAGGTCGGCAAGGTCGACGGCACGACCGGCAAACATCTCCTCACGCACGACCTCTGCCAGTGCCGTGATGGCGGCACGCACGTCGGCACGCGAGAGGGCGGTGGCATTGATGATGCGATCCTCCACCTGACGGGAGGTAATCTTGTCTTGTGTCGCAGGGGCGGCATAGTACATGGTCTTGCCCTTGTGCTTGCCAATGTTTACGACGACTTTCTTGACGCTGTATAGAATCATAGTCTTTTGTTGTTTTATCTCTGCCCGAATGTGCTGTCGAAACATCGAGTGACATCCTATTGGAACGTCGATGGACGTTCTATTGGAGCATTGATTGACGTTCCGTCGGTGCGTTGCTTCCGTTGCCTTTCGAGCATCTTGAGATGGGTTAATAAACTCTATTCTACGGTAATGGTTACTCGGCGTCCCTCAGCACTCGGCTTGTCGTTCTGCTCGCCCACGGCAACGGTGGGGCGGAGATTGTCGCGGCTGAAGCCCTCCTTGACGAGGAAGTCGATGACACGTTGCAAGCGACGCTCCGAGAGCTGCTGGTTGTAGTCGGTGTCGCCGGGCGTGCTTGCCTCGGCGATGAGGTTGAGTCTGCGACCCTGTACGCTCTGTGCAAAGGTGCGGAGACGCTCTGCCTCGGTGCGGTCGAAGTAGGAACTGTCGTGGGCGAACTGCACGAAGTGGGGAGCCACTGCGGCGGCAGGCTGCTGCACGACGGGCTTGCTCTGCTCGCACTCGCTGAGACGCTTGGAGAGTTCCTGCTGCTTGCTCTCGGCACGGTCGGCACGCTGTCGGTCGTTCTCGGCTTGCTGTCGCAGGGCGTTCAACTGGTCGTTGAGGGTGGCAATTTCACCATCATAGCGTGCCGCCAATGCCTTGGCATGGCTGGGGGCGAAGCTGTATCGCATGGTGGCGAGGGCGAAGATGAGGTTCTTCGGTGCCATCTCCTTGCGGGCGATGAGCCAGTCCATTTCTCCCTTTATGCCTACGGCAATGCGTGGCGAGAGGTTCGCCTCAATGTGGAGCGATGCAGGGATGTAGAAATTGCGGAAGTCGGTGTGCGTATTGGTGGTACGCACGTTGCCCGTGAGCGTGAGGCTCGACTCGTTGCTGATGGTGGCATCGGGAGTAAGTGGCGACGTAGTGCCACCCTCCGAGATGGTGTTGTTGAAGTAGATGCCATACTCGTTGCCTTTGGCAAAGAGGTATCCCACGCCCGTGCCGGCATAGATGTTGAGCCATTGCGCCTTTCGGCTGCTCCATAGCTCCATGATGTTGAAGTCAGCACCGAGGCGTACTTTGTGGTAGTTCACCACATAGTTGCCATAGGTCTTGACGGGCATCTGCTTCGGGTCGATGGTAGAGAACCTCTGCTCGCGACGGTAGCGTGAGTAGAGATACTCCGCACCAACACGCACCCACGGCACGATGTGGTAGTCAATGCCGCCGCCCACGGCAGGCGACAGACTGTAACTACGTTTGGCATCAAGGTTCTGATACCACACGCCCGATGCCCACGACGTGCCACCCTCGGCATAGATGCTCCAAGTATGGGTGCGGGCTTGTCGATTGAAGTCGGGCTGTGTCGGCGTGCCTCCCGATGACTCCGAGGTCTGCCCGTGGGCAACGACGGCAATCGTGCAGGAGAGCAGAGCCGTCAGCCCCATTCGGGTCATCCTGCCTAAGAGAGGCAGTGACGATGACTGATGTTCGCTTCTGTTCATAATTACTTTTGTTTAATGAATACTAGGTGATTGTATTAGTCTTTTCGTGTATCGGATTTCGGAGGGTCGCTGTCGCCCCCGAGCGTATCGGGTAGCTTTTCTCTGGCGAGGTTGCCCTTTAGCTGCTTGTCCACTTCGATGCGTACCATATCGCGGATCACATCCAAGAGTTCTAAGCGGTCGCTTGTAATACGAGCAATCTCGTCGGGGGAGATGCGACGGTTTGAAGTATCTTTTTTTCGTGCCATTTCAAAACGTCTGTTTTCTTTTCTGCAAAGCTACCCCCGCATCTGCCAAAGGGATATGTTGATTTCGGACAAAAACCTGCAGAAATCGGACATTCTTCAAGTACCCCACCTGCATATTTCGGACATCGAGAAATCGCATTCCATTGAATATCAGCGAAAAATGCCGAAAAAGCTCGCAGATAGTCCGAAAAATAGTTTTGAGGACTTTGGGAGAGTTTCGAGTGTTTTTCGTCAGTATTTTCTTTCGCTTTTCTTTCTGTGATTGCTTTGCATGCAGTGCGGAAAAGAACTTACGAAATGAATATTTGATTTCTTATGGAAGTTTTCTTGGCGTTGTATTATGGATTATGGAGCTTTTGTTACCTTTGCAAGCAGATTAAAATATGGATTTATGGATGCAAGAAGATTGACCACCATCTTTTCCGACCAAAAGGAAGAACTGCTGTCGCACGACCCGTCGCTGTTGTGCAGCAGAATGGAGGAGAGGCAGCTGTCGCCGTCGAGCAACCTTGCCCAGATTGTGATAGGCGTGCGCCGAAGCGGAAAATCCACCCTGTGCGAGAAGTTCATACGGCAGCAGGGGGGGGAATTTGCCTATGCCAACTTCGATGACGACCGACTGACAGGAATGGAGACCGACGATTTCGACCGTGTGCTTGATGCCTTGTATCAGATATATGGTGATTTCAAGTATCTTTTCCTTGACGAGGTGCAGAACATCAAGGGCTGGCAGTTGTTTGTCAACCGCCTGCTTCGCCAGAAAGTGCACCTGTTTGTCACGGGTTCCAACTCCAAACTGCTGAGCAGCGAACTGACCACCCACCTGACAGGACGACACAACAAGGTGGAACTCTATCCGTTCTCGTTTACCGAATATGCCACGATGCGTGGCGTGGAACTTCGCTCCCTCTCCACCAAAGCCAAAGCCCTGCGCAAGAAAGCCCTGCATGAATACCTGATGGACGGCGGCTTTCCCGAACTGATGAACGAGCAGAACAAAAGGGGGTACATTGAGGCACTGCTCAATTCGATCATCAAGAACGACATCGCACGGCGGTTCCGTCTGAGGCACGTGGAGGTGCTTCGGCGAATGGCAACCTACCTTGCCGACAATTTCTGCCAGGAGTTCGTGGCAACAGACCTTGCCAAACTTTTTGGTGTGTCGAACCACACCATAGAGAACTACTATTCCCATCTGAAGGAGGCATTCCTGCTGCTGGGTGTTCCCAAGTTCTCTTATAAGAGTCGGGAGCGGGTACGCAACGAGAAAGTGTATGTGGTAGATGTGGCTTTCGTATCGGAACGCAGCGGCACTTTCTCCACCGAGAATATGGGTTGGCGATTAGAGAATGTGGTCTATGTGGAACTGCTCCGTCGCTACCGCCCCGAGTATGCTGACGTGTTCTATTACCGCGACAACCAATGGGAAGTGGATTTTGTCATCGCCAAGGGAGGAAAGGTGGAACAGTTGGTGCAGGTGTCCTATGACATCAGTGCGGAGAAGACCTTGAACCGTGAGATCAACGCTCTGCTGAAAGCCGCCACGAAATTCCATTGCGAAAACCTGCTGCTCATCAACTTCGACGAAGACCGTGAAGTGGAGAAGAACGGACATTGCATCCGTATGGTTCCTGCCGCAGAATGGCTGACCCGACAATAAACACACCTATGAACAATCACAAAAAATCATACTTGTGCAACACCACAAACATGGTCTTAAAACCTCTTTACAGCCTCACCACGAGCCTTTTAATATTTATGGGGGATTGTAAACGCTATCGGCTGATTTTAAGCGTTATAACGACGTTTGTATCGGTTGGTTTTCTGCTTGTTTCGTGCGGGAGAGAGCCAGTTTCTTTTACGGCTGAAGAGCGGCACGAGGCAGACAGCATTGTAAAGTCGATAAAGAACAGCGACTCGCTCGCCGTGCTTCAGAAGCAGTGGGAGAAGGAGGGGAAAACGCTTATGAGCATCGTTGCCCTGCGAGAACAGGGCAAGGCTCTACGCAACAAAAGCCTTTTCGACGAGGCTCTCTATGTCCACAGCGAGGAATTGAAGCAGGCAGAAGCCGCACGAGATACCCTCGAATGGGTGCAGGCACTCAACAACATTGGTACGGACTACCGCCGACTGGGCGTACTGGACGTAGCTCAGGAGTATCACTATAGGGCGTGGAAACTGAGCGAAGAATACTCGGACACCACCTTCACCGCAAAGAAGAACCGTGTGATGTCGCTCAACGGATTGGGCAACATCTATATGACCATCGGCAATTACAACCGTGCCGACAGTGCCCTGCACATGGCTCTGGCAGGCGAGCAGGAGCTGAACAGTGCCGTGGGCATGGCGATCAACTATGCTAACCTCGGCTCCATCTTTGAGCATCGGGGGCAGACAGACTCGGCATGGGTCTATTATCGTCGCTCTATGGAACTCAACCAAAAGGCAAACAATACGTTGGGCATATCGCTTTGCCACACCTACTTTGGCTCGCTGTATGAGAAAGCGAAGGACTACGACAAGTCGATCGCAGAGTATGAAGCCGCTTACAAGCTGATGGAGGCATCCCAAGACGAGTGGCACGCACTGAACTCGCTCATCGCACTGGCGGGCATACACTGTGCCTCGGGCAACGACAGGCAGACTCTCGCCTATCTGGACAGAGCCAAGACAGTGGCGGAGCGCATCAAGTCGGTGGAGCATCAGGCGGAAATCTACACCTTATATTATAAGCACCACAAACATTCGGGCAATCTCTCGCAAGCCTTGGTATGCTATGAGCGTGCGACGGCTTTGCAAGACAGCGTGGTGGATATGGAAAAAATCAACCGCATGCAGAGCACCAGCCTCGCCATAGAGCGAAGACGGCAGCAACAACAAATGGCGGAGGTAAATTATAAATTGGAAAGTGAACGAACGATACGGCATTGGGGGATTGGTGCTTTCGTCTTGCTACTGCTCCTGTCGGGTGGCGGAATAACAGCGTTGTTCTACATACAACGTCTCCGTGCACGCAGCCATCATGCACTAAAGCAAATGAGTATGATGCGCGAGACGTTCTTCACCAACATCACCCATGAGTTCCGCACACCGCTCACCGTCATCTTGGGACTGAGCCGTGAGCTTGTCGACGATGAAAAGGCACGACCGACGACACGGGAAAAGGCAGAGGTTATCAAGCGTCAGGGCAATAGTCTGCTGACGCTTATCAATCAACTCTTGGACATTTCCAAAATCAAGTCGTCTGTGGGTGCCCCCGATTGGTATGCCGGCAACATCACGACCTACATCGAAATGCTGGTAGATAGTTATCAAGACTATGCCGAGAGCCGAGGCGTGAAGCTCCAGTTCATCGGTAAGGACAAGGTGGAGATGGACTTCGTGCCCGACTATGTGACCAAGGTGCTGAATAACCTGCTTTCCAATGCCCTCAAATTCACGCCGGAGTATGGCAAGATAAGAGTTTCGTTGTGGCAACATCACGAGCAACTGCGTATTGACGTGAGTGACACGGGCAGAGGAATAGCCGAGAGTTCTATTCCGCATATCTTCAAGCCGTTTTACCAGTCGGAGCAGGATGCAGGCAACGTCGGCACAGGCGTGGGATTGGCGCTCGTGAAGCAGATCATCGACAACGTAGAGGGTACGATAAGCGTGGAGAGTACCGTGGGCAAGGGAACAACTTTCCACATTGCCGTACCTATACGCCACGAAAGTAAGAAACGCCTCTTGGAAGATACCAGTATGATGGGCAACCCCCCCTGATCCCCGAAGCCTTACAGATACCCGATGATAGTACCAACTCGGATGCCGACTGCCGTATTTTGATCATCGAAGATAATATCGACGTGGCTGCGTATATCGGCTCACAACTAACAGATGGCTACGCCGTGGCGTACGCTGCTGACGGCACGCAGGGATTGGAAAAAGCCATGGAATTGGTGCCCGACCTGATCATCACCGACCTGATGATGCCCGGTATGGACGGCTTGGAAGTGTGCCGAGCAGTGCGTGGCAATGAAATACTGAGCCATATTCCCGTAATCATCGTAACGGCAAAGGTAAGCGAGGAAGACCGTGTGAAAGGCTTTGAAGCGGGGGCGGATGCCTATCTTGCCAAACCGTTCAACCACGATGAGCTACGAGTGCGTGTGGAGAAACTCCTCGAGCAGCGTCGCCTGTTGCGAGAGAAATATACCAAAGCCGTGACAGAGGGCAAGGAAACTGAGGTAGTCATGAACGATACTGACCGCAGGTTCCTCTCTAAGACGGTGAATGCCATCTATATGCTGATGGAACAACGTGAGCTGAACACCACATTGCTTGCCGATAAACTTTGCCTGAGCGAACGCCAACTCCGCCGCAAGCTAACAGCTCTGACGGGCGACTCCCCTGCTTCCTTCATACAGCATACCCGTATGGAGCGTGCCAAGCAGCTACTCGTCTCCCAACCCGAATGGACGATAGAAGTGGTGGCAGACTCTTGCGGCTTCGAGAGCTACTCGGTGTTCTACCACGCTTTCAAGAAACTCTACAACATCTCTCCCTCACAGTACAGACAAGAGGGGAGCTGAATACACAAGTCCCTTTTGGGTTAATGGGCATGACGATGGGATATATCTTTGCGGTATATCCCATTCGTTGTATATGGAAGAGCCACTTCCCACCATATCAATGCCACAAGTACGCAGTTATTCCCAACTGCTAACATGCACGGTTTCTTTGATTTACCTTTTCCCATGCACCGCTGTTGGTGTCATTAAATACATTGTAATATGGACGAAAAAATCAAAGACCAAGAAGTCCTTTTAGTCGAGGATCAGAAGGACAAAACTCTCAAAGCCGTCGCAGGGACGGACGAGAAAGGCGGACTGAAGACTCTACCACCCACCGCAGAGCAGAAAGAAGAGAAGTAGGAACAGAAGCGTTCCAAGGGAATGAAAATGTAATCCGCCACCACTAACATCCAAAAGTAAAATCGTATGAAAGTCATCATAGCAGAAAAACCGAGCGTAGCCCGTGAGATTGCCCGCGTCGTTCGGGCAACGAACAGAAAAGAGGGCTATATAGAAGGCAGTAACTACACCGTCACATGGGCATTGGGACACCTGATAACGGTGCCCATGCCCGAAGCCTACGGTTTCAAAGGTTTCCATCGTGAAAATCTTCCCATCCTGCCTCCCGTCTTTACCCTTATTCCCCGTCAAGTCAAGAGCGGTAAAGGCTACAAGGCAGACCCGAGTGCCCTTGCCCAGCTCAAAGTCATTGAAAAACTCTTCAAAGCGGCAGAGAGCATCATCGTAGCCACCGACGCAGGACGTGAGGGTGAGTTAATATTCAGGTTCATCTACGAGTATCTCGGCATCGCCAAGCCTTTTGAGCGACTCTGGATCAGTTCGCTCACAGACAAAGCCATTCGGGAAGGACTTGTCCAGCTCAAAAGCGGAGCCGAGTACGACAATCTTTATTATGCCGCTCGAGCACGCAGCGAAGCCGACTGGCTCGTGGGTATCAATGCCACTCAAGCCGTTTCCATAGCGGCAGGTTATGGCACTTACTCGTTAGGCAGGGTGCAGACTCCGACACTCTGCATGGTCTGCTCACGCTTCTGGGAACATAAGAAGTTTACGCCACAACCGTTTTGGCAACTGAGCCTTTCTGTAAAGGACGGCGATGAGAGCTTCCGTTTCTCATCGCCCGAACGCTACTTCAACAAGGAAGAAGCCACCGCCTTGTATGAGAAACTAAAGCAGCCTCTCAAATCACGATAGAGACGATTGTCCGCAAGGAAGCGAAGCAGGAACCACCTCTTTTGTACGACCTGACCACCCTGCAGAAGGAAGCCAATAGCCAACACCGTTATTCGGCAGAGCAAATCCTTACACTGGCACAAAAACTTTATGAAAAGGGATACATCACTTATCCGCGTACCGGAAGTCGTTATATCTCAGAGGATGTCTTGGAGGAAATCCCCGCATTGATCGCATTCCTGCATGACCATCCCGTATGGGGTATCCATGCCCGTAACCTTTCCGTCCTCAATGCCCGATCGGTAAACGGGAAGAAAGTGACCGACCACCATGCCCTGCTCATTACAGGCAAAAAGCCGATAGATGTATTTGGAGAGGAAGCGGTCATCTATAATATGATTGTAGGGCGTATGCTGGAAGCCTTCTCCGCTCGGTGTGAGAAAGACGTTACCACCGTAACCGCCTTGTGCGAAGGTGTAAAGTTCACGCTCAAAGGAGAAATCATCAAGGAAGGGGGTTGGCGTGCCATCCTCAAAAACAGCAGGAAAAAAGATAAGGAGCAGTTAGAAGCTGAAGAACGAGAAAGTCGAGAAAATGGGGAAGGCATCATCATCCCCGAATGGGAGGAAGGCGAGCAACTCCCGCTCTGCGCCTGTTCGTTGGCACAAGGGACGACTAAGCCAAAACCGCTGCAGATTGTCAAATTTATAGAAAGAAAGTATTTGGTAGATCCTTTCTATACCCTTTTGCGAATATACTTTTTTTCACAAATAGAAGAGCCAAGTTTTTCCGAAAACAACTCCTACGATGTTGGAAAAAGAGATCTCATTTGCCATGCCTCCCCAACTCTTGTACAATAACTGGGGAGAGAGCAAAAATTCTCTCAGGAGAGAATTTTTGCTAACACAGGAGAGAATTTTTGTTTTCTCAGGAGAGAATTTTGACCCCCTCAGAATGCCGATGAATAGGGCCTTTTGAGAAGAGCTTTTGGAGACCTAAAAGTTCTTTTTGTTTGGCTATTTCCCAGTCAAATGGCATCACCATTAGGTGGAAGACAGCTTTTCTAAAATCGTATTGCTTTAGTTATAATGCGATATGAAATTTAAATTACAGAAGAGTGGAATTAGCTCCTTAGTCAAAGTGATCGCTTGTTATATATAAATTAGTGTCAACGCCATGTCGTAATTATTGCATTCCATAAAGCTTGACAAAGGGCTACTGAAACAAGCGTCTTGGGAGCCTGCGCAACGATCTCGAAAACAGAAGCTTTCGGGTTTGCTTTTTTGTCAGGGAAAATATAAATTAGCGGTGAAATGAATAATCAATAATGTCCAACCACTAATAACAACAACACTATGTCAATCACCATTTCTTTCAACGAATTGCGAAGAATAAAAGATAGTCTGCCTGACGGCGCCATGACACGCATCGCCGAGGAGCTTGATCTTCGCCCGGATACAGTGAGGAATTACTTTGGCGGTGCCAACTACGAAGAAGGTCGGAGTTGCGGTATACATATAGAACCCGGCCCCGATGGCGGTCTGGTTGAGATTGACGACCCCACCATACTCAATAAGGCTAAGGCTATTCTTGGGGAAAAGCCCCTCGAGGAAGAAATGGCATCTGAGTCCTAATGATACCATGAAAGAGAGGGGAGATCTTGCATATCTGTTAAAGAGTGGGGTAGAAGGTCTCCCCTTTTGATTGTTTTTCGTCTCTTGATACGTCGAGAGAGCGTCTCTCTTGAGCTATATGAGTTGCCGGACTTGTCGGGCTGTTTCCCCTTGTAGTCCTGCGTTTATGATTGAACACAACCAACACAAAGCAGTACGTTATGTCTGAAAGCAAATTAGTTACCATAGCCATTCATACATATGAAAAGGCACAGATCCTAAAAACACTATTAGAGAGCGAAGGAATTGAGACTCAGTTGCACAATGTAAACCAGATACAACCGGTCGTTTCGGCCGGAGTGCGGGTACGTATCAAAGAGACTGACTTGCCCAAGGCTCTGCGTATCATAGAAGACAACAAATGGGACCAAGAAGAAAAAGATGTTCCCGAAGAGAAACCATCTCATCCCAGTGACTATGTATTGATTCCTGTAGACTTCAGCGAATATAGCATGAAGATATGTGAGTTAGGGTTCAATTTTGCACATAGAAAAGGACTAAATGTGGTCCTATTCCATGTTCACTTCACCCCCATTGGCTCTGCATTCTTCTCAATAGGGGATGCCGCAATGTTTCAGGTACCTGTCGAAACCAATCTTTCCAAGGAACTGGCTAAGGCTAACAGACAGATGAGCAAACTGAAGAAAGAGCTACGGGAACGAGTTGCAGCGGGGGAGTTGCCTGAAGTAAAATTCACCTCTATTATACGCAACGGCACGCCGGAAGATGTGATACTAAGTTATAGCCGTCGTCATCCGCCGGTAATCATTATAATGGGGACAAGAGGGAAATCTCGCAAAGACTCCGACCTGATAGGCAGTGTGGCCGCTGAAGTAATAGACTCAAGCCGGGTACCTGTGCTGGTTATCCCCGAAGAAGTTCCATTTAATGACCTAAAAAAGGCCGATCGTGTGGCAGTAGCTACCAGCTTCGACCAGAGAGATATGGTTCTTTTCGACTCTTTCATGGAGCTTTTGGGATCACATATCAACGCGTCTATTCGCTTATTTAATATCTCTACTTCTACGCCGGAATGGAATGAGGTTCAGCTTAAAGCGATACAGGAATATTACAAACATTATTATCCAAACATCGATATCAGTTATAATCCTTTGGATCCGGGAGATTTCTCTCTGGCATTGGAGAAATTTATCCGAATGGAGGATATAGATATGATTGTGGTTAATACCTATCGCAGGAATTTCTTCTCACAATTCTTCAATCCCAGCATGGCCAGACGTATGCTTTTCCATGCTGGTACTCCTTTGCTCGTTATGCACGGCAAGCGCAGTTGATAAGCATAATAGGAAAAGCCTTGCAAATGAGGCTTAAACAACCCAACTAAGAGAGCTACACATTCCGGGCTCCACCATAAGAGGGCTGTGTCCAAATTAAAATTTGGCGCAGCCCTTTTACTTATACACAGATCGGAGATGTTTATTGATAGTGAGCTTCGTTTGGTTTCCTCCTTTTATATCCGGACTTCTCGCAAATATCTCACATTTCGCAAAGTTCTCTTCAGAAATTTCCCAAATCTCTGTTTTGAGCACTTATGATATGGTTTACTTTATCTATATATCTACTTGATATTCAAATAAATAGTCGTCTATTTTAGTCTCTTAAACTCTCCATGATTAAGAAAAAAGGCAATTCGTGTGACATCTTATGCCAAAAACGCAAGGAGGGCATTTTGATGATTGCCATCAAAAAGAGATCGTCTCTCTTTCTAAAATCACGCTTCTAAATAGAATGACAATTTGACTGTATATAGAGAAGTAAATCTACAAGTATAAAATGTAATCCTTTATCATGCGATTTATATATATAAAAGATAATAGAGGAGGGTAGGGGAGAAGTATTTCAGTGAGAGTTTCTATGCTTATTTATAATTACAAAATAGTCTTTCGATCATTTTTCGGGATTATATACCATGCATATATACTTCTTTTATTCATCACTATGAGTATTGCATATATACTTGTTAGCCAAACTCTTATACTATATGATTAGAAGTTTTACAGCACAAGTATTGGCTTTGTAGAGTACTGTTAGTAACATATATTCCTAAAACCATATAAATATAATGCTTAATAGTCTTATTATCAGATGATTATATATATCAATATGATTGATATATACATGTATGTGAGGTGTTTGTTGCCTCAATATAGAGATGTAAACCAGTGTGGGAATGCATATATCTAAATTATAACAGGGGTGGATTTATAAATATACTCTTTGGGATGTGATTTGTCTTTATATATTTGTATTCATAAGAACAAACTCAAAATTGTAGACATAATGTCAGAAGAAATAGGCTTGGATGCCGTTCAAATAAGAGATCGTATCCAGTACATGCTAAATGTATTGGAAATGAAGTCTTCTGCTTTCGCTGACAGTTGCGAACTTCCGAGAGCTACTGTGTCGAATATTCTCAATGGGAAGTCCAATGTGACGTTGGAAGTCTTGAATAAGATTATCCGGACATTTCCTGATTGGTCTCATGCTTGGCTATTATTCGGTACAGGCCCCATGCAACATTTGGCTCACGAAGAACAGTCTCTCTTTTCAACAGAGGAGCTAGATCAGGGAATGCGTCAAGAATCGAGAAATCCTGACCATTCTACTGACTTGTTTCAAAAATCGCAGCCATCAGGGGTTGAGAAAAAACGAGAAAAAGATGCAGTAGCCACTCAATCGGAAACAACTTCCCCTCCGACTATCGTGATACAACAGCCAACCAAGGCCATAGAAAAGATCATCGTATTCTATACAGATAGCAGTTATCAAACCTTTATGCCTTCTGATATGGGTGAAACAGGCCAATAAGCGAAGGGAGAAACTGAAGACACGGGGAGTATTGCCTGCTGTATATAACCAAGTCTGAAATCTAATGAGGACAATTGTTACAAATGCTCCGCCATAAACAGCATAGACTTATCCATGGTGCTTGCAAGGATACCTTTATCTTTGTATCGGACAACATAGCCCATATTATATTACAATGCTTCAGAAATACCAACAACTCATGCCGGTTGTAGGCATAAGCCAACCCGGAGGCACTTACCATCTGATTGAGTTGGCTTGCCCGGCAGAGATACCACTAAGAGATGTTGATCCGGGACAATTCGTGGAAATATCCGTACCCGGCCGCAAGTTCATGCTGCGTCGTCCAATATCCATTTGTGATATAGACGAGCAGAAAAACCACCTGCTGTTACTTGTAGATGCAGTAGGAGAAGGAACACGACTTATCACTCAAGTGAAGAGTGGAGACAGCCTTGATATTCTTTTCCCATTGGGGAAAGGCTTCTCACTCCCATCTTCTTCTAAGGCTTCTCCTCTTCTGGTGGGAGGAGGGGTCGGTATAGCTCCCATGTTATACTTAGCCAGAAGTATTTACCGCCATTCCGGTGAAAAACCGAAAGTCCTTTTAGGTGCAAAAAATGCTGCGTATCTGAAGGGTATTGCAGATCGCTTTTCCGAGTTTTCCCAACTCTATTTGTGTACGGATGATGGCACTCTTGGAAAAAAAGGCTTTGTCACAGACCACGAGATTTGGCAGCAAAAGCACTCTTATGTATATGTATGTGGCCCTAAACCGATGATGAAGTCCGTAGCTCATAAAGTGGCTGGAGGAGATGCTTGTGTGGAATTCTCTCTGGAAAATATGATGGCTTGTGGCTTAGGTGCCTGCCTCTGTTGTGTGGAACAGACCGTTACCGGCAATCGATGTGTGTGTACAGAAGGACCCGTATTCAAATTGGAGGAACTAACATGGCTCAAACAGCAGTAAACATAGGTGGTCTAAAGCTAAAAAACCCTATAATGACCGCTTCCGGTACTTTTGGCTATGGGACGGAATTTTCAGACCTGATGGATATTTCTTCTTTGGGAGGAATAGTTGTGAAAGGGACAACCCTTCACCATAGAGAAGGAAACCCTTATCCTCGCATGGCTGAGACAGCTTCTGGAATGTTGAATGCTGTCGGATTGCAAAATAAAGGGGTAGACTACTTTGCCGAGCACATATATCCAACTCTTGAGGCTTACAATACAGAGTTTATAGTAAATGTAAGTGGATCTCGCATAGAAGATTATGCAGAGACAGCCAGAAAGGTGGCTCAACTCGACAGGATACATGCAATAGAGTTAAATATATCCTGCCCTAATGTCAAGGAAGGAGGGATGGCCTTTGGAGTTTGTCCCCCCTCTGCAGCAGAGGTAGTGGCTGCGGTGAGGGCTTCTTATCCTAAAACTTTGATTGTGAAACTCTCCCCAAATGTCTCAGATATATGTGCTATAGCCCGAGCCGTGGAAGCTGCTGGAGCCGATGCTGTATCTCTGATCAATACCTTGCTTGGAATGGCTATTGACGTGCGAAGTAGAAAGCCTATCCTCAGTACCATTACTGGAGGATTATCCGGCCCGGCCATCAAACCCGTGGCCCTGCGTATGGTATGGCAGGTTGCACAAGCTGTGTCGGTCCCCGTGATAGGGATGGGAGGAATATCCTGTATCGAGGATGTCGTAGCTTTTCTTTTAGCTGGAGCCACTGCCATACAAGTCGGATATTACAACTTTGTGGATCCAACCGTGTCAGGACGTCTCGTACAGGAATTGAACAATTACCTCGAATCCGAGGGTATAAGTGATGTAAATGAGCTGATCGGAGGCTTGATTTGCTAATAAAACGGAGACTTTGATATATGCCGGACTTTTCTCTTTCCTCCTTGTTTGAATACTCTCATCCGTCTTTGTTTGAAGCTGGGGTCCGTATATTGCTCAGCCTTCTTTTGGGAGGGGCAATTGGTTTGGAGCGCGAAGCAAAATATCACTCAGCTGGTTTCCGAACGTTTACGTTGATATGTCTGGGCTCCACGTTGGCAATGCTTATTTCTATCTGGACTCCTTTGTCCACACATCTGAGTAGTAGCAATCCAGGAGACCCGGCACGCATTGCGGCACAGGTACTTACCGGTGTCGGTTTTCTGGGAGCTGGAGCCATTATGCGCACGAAGGCGAGTATACAAGGGCTTACTACAGCTGCTGGCATCTGGGTCTCCGCAGTGATTGGGTTGGCTATTGGGGCTGGGTTGTATGTCCCATCGGTAGTTGTCACCGCTCTTGTTATTGCCGTATTGTCCATGATGGATCGTTTGGAAATATCCAGACGCATCGGAGGATACAACAAGTTGATTGAGTTGCAGTTTTGTAGCCAATCGGGGGGGATGGAAACAGTGACCCAAATTATGGCCAAACACAATGTGAAAATCATAAACTTCAGCACAGAACACGATTTACAAAACATGAGTTTTGCTATTTCTTTGAGTGTCCGTATTTCCTCTATAAACAACGAAACAGAGCTCTCCAATGAGCTGTGCCAACTCCCCAATCTGATCAGCATGAAGATTTACTCTTAAGCGAAGACAAATCTTGGGTATTAGCAGGCTATGAAAGTCTATGAATTTGGAAGAGAGAACTCCAAGAGGCTACTGTTCTTTCAGGGATCTTGTACTTGTTGGACGGATTATATGCCCTCCATCAAATTGTTGGCAAAACACCTGCATATCATTGTTCCGGCTATTGAGGGGCATGATCCGACGGAAAAGAAAGATTTCGTTTCTGTAGAGAAGACAGTGAGTGATACAACGGACTATTTGCTAAAACATGGCTATGGAGAACTTTGGGGAGTGTATGGATTGAGTATAGGTGGAGCAATGGCTTTGCGTATGCTGGCAGAACATCGCATCACGATCCACAAGGCTATCATTGATGGGGGAATTACTCCTTATAATTTCCCACGTTGGATTACACGTCTTATCCTTCTCAGGGATTATCTAATGATCCAACTTATCAGAAGTAACATATTTATTTTCAAACGATTTGTCAGCCCCAATCGCTGGACTCCGGCTGGGGATAATGGTAAAGAGAGATACCAAGATATGTTTTCTTTTCTCAGGGGATTATCTCGAAGGACCATTTGGAATATTTTTGACTCGGCTAACAACTACAAGATGCCCATAACTATGCCAGCATTGGCAACAGAGATTCTATTTTGGTACGGTTCTCGAGAAAAAGACTCTCGAAAGAGAGATCTTCAATGGGTTTCGAAATATGTGAATGGCATACATACGAGAGAAATTCCTGATATGGAACACGGAGAACTGGTGATGATGCATCCCGAGCAGTTCTGTGAGATAGCAAGTGATTTTCTGATATACAAACCCGCATAGGCAACTTCCTTGTTTTAGCATAAATCCCATGTGACCCGAATGAATAAAATATCTAATTAAGAGTTCAGAAGAGAAGAGAAGAGAAGAGAAGAGTTAGCTTACACAATAGCGGAGAGGCTTTATTCAAGCTTCATTATTAAACATAACAATGATTACATAATAAATAGTATATTCTAAATCGGATTGTCTGGTAATTATTAACTTTGGTAGTGGATAAATACAAACAGAACACACGTAAAAAAGTACAGTATAATATGAGCTTATTTGAGGACATCAATGGTGAGATCAAAACAGCTATGCTGGCACGCGAGAAGGTGCGTTTGGAAGCATTGCGAAGCATAAAGAAGGAATTCATGGAAGCTGTCACAGCCAAAGGTTCGGATGGCACACTACACGATGAACAAGCCCTGAAAATCTTGCGAAAATTGCATAAACAACGGATGGAATCGGCCGAGATATACAAGCAGAACAATCGTCCCGAATTGGCGGAAGTCGAATTAGCAGAGGCCGAAGTAATCGCCTCTTTCTTACCGGCAATGCTTAGTGAAGAACAGGTTGAGCCAATTATTAGAGAACTTATTGCTGAATTAGGGGTTTCTGATATAAAAATGATGGGCAAGGTAATCGGAGCCGCTCAAAAAAAACTTGAAGGGAAAGCCGAAGGAGCCGTCATTGCAGGCATTGTAAAGCGATTACTGTCGTAAATATCAGTGCCCATCCCCCATAAATTAAGTGGAACGACAACTGTTCTTCGTCCGGTATAGTATGTATGGAATATAAGGAAGAATTACAAGCCGATCTTTTTAGCCCTCAAGACCTTATGCAAATGGAGGCACGAGGCATTACTCCGGATAAAGCTCTGGAGCAGGTGCGTATGATCAGCGAGGGAACCCCCTATCCTGAAATCATCACCTCAGCATCTCTGGATAGAGGCATTGTACGTATAGATCTATCGGAGAAGTCCGCTTATCTGGATTTATGGGAAGACTATATGCAAAGTCTCGAAGCCAATGTGACTAAAATGGTGCCTGCTTCGGGAGCAGCCACACGTATGTTCAAAGATCTGTATGCTTTCCTTGAAGCTCCATATGATATCCCTCAAACGGAATCGGAACAACTCTTTTTCGAACGGATACAAGACTTTGCTTTCTATGGTTTGCTTAATGAGGCTTGTCTACGAAACAATTGGAGGCCTATACAGAAGCTCGTTTCTCAAGAGGATTTCAAACTTGTAGTAAAAAATTTGCTACAAAAAGACGGTATCAACTATGGCAATCTCCCCAAAGGGCTGCTGCTTTTTCACAAAGGACTTAAACATCCGCGCACTGCAGTGGAGGAGCATATGGTGGAAGCTGCCATCTACACAAGGCCAAACGATGGACTGGTAAAGTTGCACTTCACCGTCTCGACTGAGCATCGCGAGGCTTTCATGGCATTGATAGAGAAAAAGAAAATCGAATACGAAGATTACTACTGTGTTCGATACGACATTAGCCTCAGCGAACAAAAATCATCTACAGATACTATAGCTCTTACTCCACAAGGGGAGATATTCCGTTTGCCTGAGGGTGAAATGCTATTTCGCCCTGGTGGACATGGAGCTTTGATACAGAATCTCAATGACCTCGATGCAGACATCGTTTTCATAAAGAACATTGACAATGTAGTTCCCGAAGAGCAGCTTTGTGATACTATCGTATACAAAAAGCTGCTTGGGGGGATATTGGTAGCTCTTCGTAGACAGGTATTTGCTTATGTAGGTAAACTAAAGCAGGCAAAAACGAGTCGCAACGAGTTGAATGAGATATATTCTTTCCTACGAGAGAACTTTGCTATTTGCCTTCCAGATGTAGACAAGATAGATGACAATAGACTTCAGGCAGCCCTCTTGAGTAAACTGGATAGACCTCTCAGGGTCTGTGGTATGGTCAAGAATGAGGGAGAACCGGGCGGAGGGCCTTTCATTATTCGAGAGCCGGATGGATCTTCATCTTTGCAAATACTGGAAAGTTCGCAGATAGATACTTCTCGAGAAGATCAGCTGGCCCTATTCCGTGAGGGCAGTTTCTTCAACCCTGTAGACTTGGTTTGTTCCAAACTGCGTCCGGAGGGTGGACATTATGACCTCAATGAGTTTGTAAATGCGAAAACGGCCTTTGTATCCGAGAAAACCTACAATGGCAAGCCTCTATTAGGATTAGAATTGCCGGGATTATGGAATGGAGGTATGCACCATTGGCTGACTCTTTTTGTAGAGGTGCCTCTTACTACTTTCTCTCCTGTCAAGGAAGTAAATGACCTACTAGATCCTGTCCATCAGTAGGATCAATCAACAGCTAAATACACAAACAACAAAACAGATACTGAAAATATGCAGATCAAGGAACACGTAGAAAGGCTTAGAGCTGCCATGCATAAGAATGGTTTCAAGGCTTATATTATCCCATCTTCCGATGCTCACCTGAGCGAATATACACCTGAGCATTGGAAAGCTCGTCTTTGGATTTCCGGCTTTTCGGGCTCGGCAGGAACAGTACTCATCACACCAGACAAGGCCGGTCTTTGGACAGACTCGCGCTATTTTCTTCAGGCAGAAGAACAATTGCGAGGCTCTGGTATCAAACTTTACAAAGAGGGTCTGCCCGAGACACCGGGGATAGACAGCTTCTTAACATCAGAGCTGCAGCCGGGAGATGTGGTTGCTTGTGACGGACGTTGCTACCCTCATGCCGAAGCTCAAGCTTTGGAAAGTAAGTTGGAAGCATTCGGGATTCGTTTCGATTGTTCCACAGATTTATTTGACCAAACAGTGTGGCCCGATCGCCCGGCCATTCCTACAGGAAAACTATTTGGTCAGCTCACCCAATACAGTGGAGAGACGGCAAAAGGCAAGATTGCTCGCTGTCGCAAAGCTTTGTCTGAACATGGGGCCAATTGCTACATAATCAATATGCTTGACGAGTTGGCTTGGATCTTCAACATCAGAGGGAAAGATGTAGAATGCAACCCCGTAGGTGTAGCATATGGATTTGTTTCGGAGCAAACTGCAATTCTTTTCGTGCTTCCTGAAAAAATAGATTCAGATCTGCGTAATGAACTTGAGGTACAAGGTATCACTCTCAAACCTTATGGAGAGATCTACAACTATGTATCATCCCTGTCCGATTCTCATAAAGTACTGGTAGACGGTCGTCGCATCAACGAAGCCCTCTATAAGGCTATTCCTGCTCATTGCCGGATCATAGAAGCAGTCTCCCCTATCACACTTATGAAAGCTGTAAAGAATGAGATAGAATTGCAGGGTGTACGCAATGCCATGAAGCGAGATGGAGTGGCTTTGACACGCTTTTTTATCTGGTTGGAAAAAACTCTCGACAAGGGGCTAACTCCTAGCGAGGTTGAGATTGGAGAGAAACTCACAGCTTTCCGGGCTTTACAAGATCTATATTTCGGTGACAGCTTCGATACAATTGCTGGATATCAAGGACATGGAGCAATTGTGCATTATCGAGCCGAAGAACCAACAGCCTACAGAGTGAAAAAGGAAGGAGTACTACTACTTGACAGCGGAGGTCAGTATTTCGATGGTACAACAGACATTACTCGTACCATCTCTCTTGACGGCAAACCGTCTAAGCAGCTACAGGAGGACTATACTCTTGTCATGAAGGGGCATATCGCCATTGCTACAGCACAGTACCTCGAAGGCACAAGAGGGAATCAGATAGATGTATTAGCTCGCAAACCACTATGGGATAGAGGATTGCACTATGGTCATGGCACAGGGCATGGAGTTGGCTGCTTTCTGAATGTACACGAAGGGCCACAGAACATCCGTATGGAAGTGAACCCTACCCCTCTCAAAGTCGGTATGATCACCAGTAATGAGCCGGGGATTTATAGGGCTGATCAATGGGGGATACGTATCGAAAACCTTGTTGTGACAAAGCTGAATTGTGAAACGGATTTTGGTCGTTTCTTCGGATTTGAGACACTCACTCTTTGTTATTTCGACAATAATATGATCGACAAGAGCATGCTCACAGAACAGGAGATTGAGTGGTACAATGCTTATCAAGAAAGAGTATATAAGACTCTGTCTCCCCTACTAAGTGCAGAGGAAGCCCTTTGGTTAAAAGGAAAAACTCAAGCAATCTAAATTCGTACAGAATGGCCTTAATAAAGGAAGTCAGAGGTTTTCAACCTCAGTTTGGGGATAACTGCTTTTTGGCAGAAAACGCCACCGTGATCGGGGATGTGGTCATGGGGGACAATTGCAGTGTTTGGTTTGGAGCAGTGGTACGTGGCGATGTTAATAGTATACGCATTGGGAACAATGTGAATATACAAGACGGCGCAGTAATACACACGCTCTATGAGAAGTCTCAAACAGTGTTGGGGAATTACGTCTCTCTGGGACACAATGTAGTTGTACATGGTGCCACAGTGGAGGATTATGCACTTATCGGTATGGGATCAGTAGTCTTAGATCATGCGGTAATCGGAAAAGGTGCTATCATTGCGGCCGGTTCCGTGGTGTTATCTGGTACTCATGTAGAGCCAGGGAGCATATACGCAGGAGTACCCGCCAAATTTGTCAAAAATATAGATCCTGAACAGGCAGCAGAGATCAACCTTCGTATTGCACACAACTACACGACCTACGCCTCTTGGTACTCTTCACCCCAAAATGACTAATCGAATGGATGAAGATATCGAACATATAAACCTTATAATGGAATATACAAAAGCCTCTCGAGAGATTAGCCCCGAGAGGCTTCTGCTTGGATCTAACAACGTACCGGCAAAGTTGAGAGCACGAGTAGCCTTGCAACTAGCCTTACAAGGCAAGTTCTCCCACAAATTGCCATCTTGGGCCTCTCTGTCATGCTACATCCCTTCTCGCTTAGCCCTGGAGCAGTGCAGCTCTGAAGAAGTAGCGAATTATAAAAAACGTTTCATTAACCTAGATGATACATTAGCTGACCTTACGGGAGGGATGGGTGTTGATTTTTGGGCTCTTGAATCTGTTTCTGAGCAACCGTCATACTACGTGGAGTTGCAACCTGAGCTTATCCAAGCTGCTCGATATAATCTATCTCGACTTTCATCCTCTCCACGACGCTTTCTACAGGCAAATGCTGAAAAGATAATACCCCAACTGATAGAGAGTGGTGTAACTTTTTTCTATATAGATCCAGCCAGACGAGAAGGAATAGACAAGGGTAAGCAATATCATCGTCAGTATAGTATTGAAGACTGTAAGCCCAATGTATCCGAGCTATTGCAGCATCTCCCTCAAGATGGCTCTATACGATTGTTAGCCAAGCTCTCCCCTATGCTCGACTTGTCTGACACGTTAAACAAATTGACTTTCATCAGCCAGTTGCACATCGTGGCTCAAAAAGGGGAAGTAAAGGAACTCCTTGCTCTCATTGAACCGGGAGTCTCTCTACCAACAGAAGAAATCCCTATCATAGTGTCGGACGTCTCTTCGGGACTCCATTTTACCTTTTGTTTGGCGCAAGAAAAGACAAGTCGGGCTTTGATAGCAGATCAACCGCTTTCTTACCTATATCTCCCCCACTCTGGTATCATGAAGGCTGGTTGTCATAGGTTTCTTTGTCAGAAATATGAGGTTTACAAACTGCATCCCAATAGCCACCTCTATTCTTCGGAGAAGGCAGTATCTGATTTTCCGGGTAAGAGTTTCCGAATAGCACGCATTATTCCCTATCATCACAAAGAAGTCAAAGCCCTTACTCAAAGTCTACCGGCGGCTAATTTGGTTTCTCGAAATTTTCCTCTTTCTCCTCTCGAACTCCGAAAAAAACTGAAGATTCGGGAAGCAGAGTCTCCTTATTTAGTGGCAACAACCCTTTCTGATGGTTCACTCGTACTCATTGAAGCGATTGGATAGTGTCCCCTCCTTAACAACAGCTCTTCTGCGGGGTTAATCGACAAAAAAGAGCCTCGACAATGGAGTTTCTCCATTGCCGAGGCTCTTTGCTATCCCATGGATTAAGACACAAGGCTGTCTCAGCTTATGATTCACTACGATGTAACAATTGAAGTCGTGTTTCGAGATCGGGGAATTGCGCCTTCGGTATTAAAGAAGTACAAATGCGTATTGCTTCCATGCGATCACTACCGGTAGTTCGCAACGTAATAGCACAAATCCCATATTGGATCATCTTAAACAGGAGCTTTTCACTATCCATATTGCCGTAAGCGACGGTGAAATAGAAACCATCGGCAATATCTCTTTCTCCATCCTTGTCGTATACAATATGGAAGCCATTGTTCAGAAACATTTGCTTCATCTCTTTGGCTTTCAGACCATATTCAATCGTAGCATCTCGGTAGTTGTACGTACCATCGTTGGTCGCTTTCAAGATAGCAGCCAAAGCCCACTGTGCAGAGTGTGTCACACCGGCAGAGATAGCATAAAGAGCAGAAGAAATCATTGCATCCCCAAAGTGCAAACGACCGAATATGGGTTGCAAATCGGGATATTGTCTGTCAAAAAGTTTATTGCTCATGATCATCAATCCAATACGCTGCCCCGCATAACTGAATGCTTTAGAACCGGATACTGTAAGGATATAGTGATCCGTGTAATGCGCTACTGTAGGTTGATAAGGAGGCTGTCCAGGGCGAGAGTAATCTTGTCGAAAATCCATGCCAAAATAGGCCAAATCTTCAACCACAATACAATCAAACTCCGTGGCCAATTCACCTATAATACGTAACTCTTCCTCTGTGAGACATTGCCAAGTAGGATTGTTGGGATTGGAATAAAATATCGTGCAATACTGGCCGGTCTCCAGATAAGAGCGAAGCTTGCCTCTAAGTTTCTCTCCTCGATATTCATATAGGTCGAAGCTATCAAATTTCTGCTGCAAGATACGACACTGCAGTTTATTCAGATTAAAGCCGGGATCAATAAAGAGAGTTCCCTTTTCTCTGTTCTTGAAAGTATTATTTGCAACTAAAAAAGAGGAAAATCCTCCCATCATGGAACCTACAGTAGGTACACAGCAACGAGCATCGACTTCAATGTCAAGAAATAGTTTAGCAAATCGGCTTCCCTCTTGTTTGAGTTCGGGTAGTCCGTTCAAATTGGGATAGACAGCAGCTACTCCTTCTCTCAACTTTTCTATTTCCTTCTCAATGCCAACTTTAGGTGCAGGTAGACCTGGCACTCCCATCTCCATGCGCACGAATTTTGTCTGAGTAGCTTCTTCTAAGGCATTAACCAAAGCTACAAGATCACGGATAGAAGCTATAGCTACATTCTCAATATGCAACTTGGCCATCTGCTCCTTGATGAGCTCTTCTGAAATTGGTAAGTTCATTGGGTATTGTATTGTTTGTTGTGTTTATTGTTTCATCTTTAGTTCTCAGAGAGAAGTTATTTCTGCAGTTTTACCACTACATCGACAGCAACAAGCCTTTCCCCTCTACCTATTAAAGGATTGATATCCATTTCTTCAATTTCCGGGGCTGCTGCAACTAAAGCAGAGACTTGGCATAAAGTACGAGCAATCAAATCTTCGTCTATCCCCTGCTTCCCCCTTATCCCCTTGATGATAGGATAAGACTTGAGTCGCCCTACCATGCCAAGAGCTTCCTCAAAACTTAAGGGGGACAGAGCTACTTGTATATCGTTCATGACCTCTACAAATATCCCTCCCAAACCACAAGTGATGAGGTGGCCATAAGCTCCTTCTTTTTTTACTCCGATCATGACCTCTACACCATCGATCATCTCCGAAACTTGCACACCTTCGGCTCCTTCTATCCTCATCATACGTTCATAAGTTGTTTCAACGGTGACAGGATCAGCTATACCTAGAGCTACACCGCCAAGCTCCGATTTATGAGCCGGACCGACTACTTTTATTGCCAGAGGATAGCCAATACTTTTGGCCTTTTCCACGGCAGCCTTTGCAGATGTCACGATAGCCTCCTGAGGACGGTTTATACCGGACAAATCGAGCAAATGAAGAGCTTCCGAGGTTGGGAGCAGACCCGATGCATTTCTATTTACTAAAGCTCGTATTTCATCAAGTTGAGGTAAAGAAGCCAGTTGAGTCTTGTTGGGAGCATGGCTGTGGTAAACTTTGGACAAAGCTTGGGCCAAGCCCACTTCGTCTTGGAAAAACAATCCACCTCTCCGTACATACTCTTCCATATCAGACTTTGTATTGAGCACCGAAGGCATCACTACATACAAAGGTTTTCTGCAGCTCTTTTGCTTTTTCAGGAGTAATTCATAGACATCTGTCAGAGAACGCAAGCCCGGGCTACCAAATATAATGATAATGCCGTCTACCTCCTGGGCCTCTTTATCACAATAGTCTATGCAGATTTCCAACTGTTGAGGGGTACCTGTGGCCAAAATATCTATGGGATTGGCAACGGAAGAGCCATCAAACAAATCAGAGAGTAAACGCTCTGCTCCAGTATCGGAGAGAGAAGGTACCGACATCCCTATCTTAGACAAAGCATCCGTAAGCATTACCCCTGGCCCCCCGGCATTAGTGATAATAGCAAGCCTGTTCCCCCGAAGAGGTTTGTGTTGTAGGACAGCTCCTACTGAGCACAACTCTTCCCTGCCATAGCAACGAATGACTCCAGCCTTGTTTAACAAAGCTTCTACAGCCATATCTGAGCTGAGCATAGCTCCTGTATGGGATGCTGCAGCTCTACTGCCAGCTTCAGAAGAGCCTGCCTTTATAGCTGCTATATGACAGCCTTTCTCCACAAGAGATCGGGCATGTTCCAAAAACATGGCGGGTTTGGAAATACTCTCGATATAGAGCAGTAAAGTAGAAGAAGATTGTCCTGAGATATAGGCTTCATCAAGGTAAGCAAGTACATCCTCGATACCCGTCTGTGCCGCGTTACCAACCGAATAGACAGAAGAAAAACTTAGCCCTCTACATAAAGCAGACTCCATGATAAACACACAAGTAGCCCCAGATCCTGAAACCAGTTCACAGCCGTGAGAGTTGAGAATGGGTACTGGTTCTGTAAAAACCGAGCTGTGGAATGTATTCATCATACCAATGCAGTTGGGGCCTATAATTGTAGCTCCATGAGCATTTGCAATTTCGGCAATCTCTCTCTCCATGGTCTTTCCTTCAATGCCCAATTCAGAGAATCCAGCCGAGAAAATAATAATTCCTTTAGCTCCTTTTTCTACAACAAGTTCCCTCACAGTGTCCGGACAAAAACGTGCCGGTATGGCTAATATTCCAAGATCTATTGGTGGCAAATCAGTAATCGAAGAAACGGTTTTCAGTCCTTGAATCTCTTCTGATTTTGGATTGACTGGGACCAGCCGTCCGGGGAAATGACTTTCTATAAGGTTTTTAAGTACTCGTCCTCCTGGTTTTGAATAATCGTCAGAAGCTCCGACAATAGCGATGGATTGCGGGTGGATCAACTGTTTGGCTATCATAATGCAACATAATATTTTCGTTCGCTTTCTTTCAGGCTGAAAATCTCCTTTTCAGCCTCGTAATATTAGTAAAATAATCTCAAAGGATGGATGAGAAGAAGAAATGTCTAATTCCTCAGAAGAAGGTAGGAGAAAGCAAAGAAGGCCAAAGCTCTGAAATGGACAAGCGTACCCGCTTACAATAGATGTCGATAGGAATGTTCAGAGCTTCACTCTGACTGAGATATATCTGTTCTATGGGTAGCCCAGAGTTATCCGACTCCACCAGCAGTCGGTTGGAATAATATGCCAATCGTAAACTTTCAACGGAGAAATTAACCCCAAAACTCAGATATATACCCCTGTCGATCAGCTGCTTTGCCAGAGTAATATTCTTCCTAAAACCATGTACAATCCATGGTTGTTTCGGCCTAAGTTCTTTGTGAAGAAAAAACAGATCTGACCAAGCTCTTACAAGATGAAGAATAATAGGCTTGGCCAAATCCTCTGATACTTTATGTTGAAATCGCAGGACTGCTATCTGAAGATCCCAATCACTCTTTACACACTTATCCAGACCACACTCTCCGATGGCCACACAAGATCTTGATGTCGCCATACGAACGAATAATTTCTTTTGGTCTATGGTTGGCTCTCGTTCCAAGTAATAAGGATGAAACCCTAAGCTGAAAGGGAAAACAGGCAGTGTGGAAAAGGATATCTCTCCAACATCATAGGAGCTTATCGAAAAAGGAGTTTTTCTCTTTGATAGATGGGTGTGTATATCAAAATACATATTGGGAAAAAGTAAGAATCAGGGCACAGGATCGTACCCACTTCCTCCCCAGGGGTGACAACGGAAGATACGACGTATAGACAGATACAAGCCCTTAAATGGACCGTATTTGCGAAGGGCCTCTAATGCATAGGTCGAACAAGTGGGAGTAAAACGACAAGAAGGAGGCAAAAGAGGGGAAATAGCTCCTCTATAGAAATAGATTGGAAGACTCAATACATGCGTAAGGAATATCTTGGCTATCTCAAAAAGTTTCAATAAAAAAGGAATCAGTCGCATCGTCTACACTAACTCTTTTTGTATTCGGTTCAATGCTCTAGTTACAGCTTTGCCTATTTCATCGAAAGAGGGTAACTGTTCTCCTACCATCATATAGGCCAAATCCAATTGCAGGCCATGGTCACTAAGGAATTCTGATATTTCGAGCTTCCTCAAACGATGATTCTCTCGTACTAAGCGTTTTATTCTATTTCTTTTGTTAGCTCTGCGAAAACGTCTTTTAGCAACAGAGACCAACATCCGCAGAGGAGGAACTTCTTCTTGTATCGGACAGACCAACCACACCACTCTCAAAGGATAGGCTACAAAAGATTTCCCTTTCCGGTGGAGATCGGCTATTTGCTCTCGTAAATACAGCCGCTCTGCCTTAGATAGCGAATACGAGGAGTTAGACATGGAGGGTGCGATTGAGAGTAAATCTTTATGCCACAAAGAGCAAAGCTTTGCCTTTCTCTCTTCGTTCGGGTTCCTTTAAACAATTTTATTTAGCCTTTTTAATAAATTGAGATAGGTACAACTCCAAAGCCATGGGCATCGATTTGGCCTCTGGAGTGGGAGCTGAAATATCCAATCTCAACCCAGCCTCCTCTACGGCCTTGCACGTAGAGGGACCGAAGGCTCCAATACGAATACTTCCTTGGTCAAAATTCGGGAAGTTCTTCCTCAACGCAGAAACACCTGAAGGACTGAAGAAAAGAAGCACATCATGATCCAGACGCTCATCCTCAGCAAAATCGTTGCTTACAGTTCGGTACATAATTGCCTTGTCGAACTGGATTTTTGCTGCTCTGAGCATATCTAATAAATCTTCCTTATGCTCCTCTGCCACAGGAATAAAATACTTTTCCTTGTTGTGCTTTTTGATAACTGTCACCAAATCCGCAATCTCATTAGAAGCCCCAAAGAAAACCTTACGCTTGCGGTATACAATGTATTTCTGCAAGTAGACAGCTACAGACTCGCTCACACAGAAATACTTCATAGTCTCTGGCATCGTGAGCCTGAGTTCTTCCAGTAGACTGAAAAATTTGTCTATAGCTGTCCGAGCTGTAAAAACGATAGCCGTGTGTTCCAGTATATTTACTTTCTGATCTCGAAACTCCCTGGCTGAAACACATTCTACCTGAATGAAAGGACGAAATACAATTTCAACACCATACTTCTCTGCTACATCGTAATAAGAAGATTTTCCCGTAAGAGGTTTCGGTTGAGAGACCAAGATTTTCTTTATACCTGTTGCCATAAAAATTCTTGCATTTCGCTATTCAACATCCCTCCCATAATAGCCACTGACAAGTAGGCATATGGCAGAATTTCGTGGGCGCAAAGGTACAAAAAAACATGTGCCTGACATAAGCCAGCCACTCTTAAATCCCGGGCTGAAAAGATTATAACAGCAATTCTCCACAAGAGGAATAAACTCAAAACTGTTATGCCACAAATATGTACAGGGCAAGGCAATAAGAACAACAAAGAACAAAAAGATAAAGAAACCGACCAAAACCAGGAACACAAGATATACCTGAGAGAAGAATAATCCAACCTATGCAAAGGCAGAAACAACCATTTCCACAGCCGATACGAGAGCAAGCGAATTGATAGAGTCAATATCACTACTCCCAAAATTAACAAAGGGAAATAAAATTCTCCTACCTCCCAAATCGTACAAATACCATATTTACGCAATATGAGCCATGTTACAAAAGCTCCACTTATACTCGTCTGAACAAAAGTCAAAATAGAAAATGAAGCAAATGGCATATGCCGGAGGAGATAGGTATGAAGGTCTTTCTCTTTGCCTGCCCATAAAGAGGAAAGACTCAATCGGAAGATCTCAGGTATATGCCACACCATTATACCGATCAACAGAAGCTGAATGGCGATAGTCACGTAAACAATGTCTACAATCGGTTGTCCAACCCAAAATAAATTCCACATGATTCGTTCCTACTTTATTCTTTCAGCCCAACAGAGCCGAAGCCCTACTCATGAGATAAGCATCAGCCAAAACCAAAGCAGCCATAGCCTCCACCACAGCTACTGCTCGTATGGCAACACAGGGATCATGTCGACCTTTTGCCTGTAAAACACGTACCTGACCGTTGCGGCTTACGGTAGACTGTCGTAGAGCAATCGTGGGAGTTGGTTTGAAAGCCACACGACAAAAAATAGGGCTACCACTGCTGATCCCTCCCAGTACTCCTCCACAATGGTTACTCAGAAAAGAAACCCGACCATGACTACCTATGCCATAAACATCATTTGCTTGAGAGCCTCTCATAGAAGCAAGCGAAAAGCCATCTCCAATCTCAAAACCTCGTGCAGCGTTGATACTCATCATTCCTGCTGCCAACATAGATTCCAATTTGGAGTATATGGGTTCTCCCCAACCGACCGGGACTCCTTTTGCAATACATTCTACGACCCCACCTAGACTATCTCCATCTGCTTTAGCAGAAAGCAACACCTTTCCCATGGCCAAGTCCAATTCAGGAAGTGGACAGTATGTGGCTGAAGCTGTAGTAAGGATCTTTAGTTGTGCAATATCCATACACAATAACTTTTCTCGATCCTGATTGGAAATGCTTATGCTTCCTATTCGGGATATAAAGGCTGCGAGGTCTACCCCTATTTCATGCAATAGAATAGATGCAACTGCCCCTCCCACACAGCGCACAGCAGTCTCTCTTGCCGAAGCTCGTCCTCCTCCTAGAATCTCCTGATATCCACCATATTTGCTGTGATATGTGTAATCGGCATGTCCCGGACGGAATACCTCTGCTATATCTTCATAATCCCCACTCCTAACATCAATATTGGGTATTAAGAAGGCCAAAGGGGCTCCGGTTGTATACCCTCTCTTCAAACCAGACACAAACTCAACGCTGTCAGGCTCCTTCCGAGGTGTGGTCAGATTGGATTGCCCAGGACTACGTCTACTCATTAGTTCGGAGACAAAGTCTCCATCTATACGTAAACCGGCCGGACAACCATCTATTGCCCCTCCAATTATCTTACCATGACTTTCCCCAAAACTGGTCAAACGAAAGATATTACCGAAAGTGTTCATCAGAGATATATCTCTATAGTTTGCACAAAAGTAGCCAAATCCAGACACTCCATATCGGGAAATTCATAGATGCAAAAAAGCACCGAAGCAGGGCAAAACCGTACACTCGGTGCTTGTATTCGTCGGGGTGAAAGGATTCGAACCTTCGACCACACGCCCCCCAGACGTGTACTCTAACCGGGCTGAGCTACACCCCGAATACGGATGCAAAGGTAGACATATTTCTCATACATCCAAATACGGTACGTTATGTTTTTCCATTTGCAGTTCCCTACCAATGTTGTCCTAAACGTTTTGATACCCCCATCAAAAAAAAGGAAGTAGAGCTAAGGAACAAAATGGCACCTCCGTAAAGAGAGTCCAACTCCCCTCACTCTTATGACGAATGTAATACTCTTCGCGCAAGCCATCAGTAAACTGCCAAGAGAAAAGGATTATTCGAGAGTCTAGCACAGATAAACATTGCAAAGGCTACAATGCTTGAAATCAGTTTATTAGTATGATGTTCAGCCAATTCTCAAGCTGCGACTCTGTAAGAGATATTTCCAATGGTCTCAATTCTGCCAACGGCAATCTCAACCACTCAGGAATATTGCATGACTCAAGTTTTCTCGCTTAAATTGGGCTTTAGGACTACGATCCTCTTTTCGAAGTCGTTGAAGTTCTTCTTTTTTCTTTTCTCTTCTTGAATGACCCGTGCAGGAATCTTTTTTTCTTTTATTGTCTCTTGATGTTTACATCAAAGGGTAAATTTATGTAGCTGTTGATTAACATTACCATGCGAGAGACCTTATTTCTTGTTTATCGCATACTTGCTTTGATCACACCACTGAAGTATTCTTCCTGGATCTCGAGTCGATCAGAATCTGTCGAATGTTTTTCATCATCTTCCTGCCCCTGCCGTGTACTGAAAAAAGTTGACAGTTTGGCGTGCTATCAATCAAAAACATTATGTCCAAACATCTCAGCAATTCCGAACGTCTTCGGATCTTGGAAGGGTACCTCAGTACCTCCTTCAGTAAGTATGCCATACAGAACAGATATGGCTTGTCCAGAGGGCCTATTCCCTCTTGGCTTCGTAAATTTAGTTTATCGGACAAACCTCAAGCCCAAGATTGTATGAAACCGAAACGTAAAGAAGAGAGCAGGCTCAGCATGAGCGAATAGGAAGAGTTAGCGCAACTCCGTCAAGAGAATCGCTCCCTCAAGGTGAAACTCAAAAGAGAAGAACTGGGGCATAAGGCCTATAAGATACTATTGGTGTCCGATAAAAGTTTTTCGAGACTTATCATTCTCTTTTTACCGGTTGCTATTCTTAAGAAATAACCAACTATTCTCTTTCTAAGAGAATTTCTCCTTTTCATCAAAGTATATTGTCGTTCTATTTAATCGGACAGCCGAATAGTCAATCTCTTAGGAGAGCTTTTTGGAAACAATCTCATGCTCTTGCCACCACAAGAGGTAAGAGAATACCAAAACAGGTTCTCGTTCTGAAGTGCAAGAAAAAAGGGGCTTACAGAAACAAAAAAGACTCCAAAGGAGCTGATTTATGGGCTTAACTATACCTTTTTATGCTTTCGAAAAGTTTTATCGGATACCAATAATAAGATACTTGTCGACCTGGCAGAAGAGACCTACAGTATTGAGATAAGAAAAAACTCCGCAGACAAGTAGTTCAGCGTTTCTCAGAGTCGGAGCAACCTCAGCCGGTGGCTCCCCTCTGCGGACTGCT
The DNA here is from genome assembly GCF_900476255.1 of Porphyromonas crevioricanis. Classification (NCBI taxonomy): domain Bacteria; kingdom Pseudomonadati; phylum Bacteroidota; class Bacteroidia; order Bacteroidales; family Porphyromonadaceae; genus Porphyromonas; species Porphyromonas crevioricanis. The sequence continues at coordinate 1,567,361 of NZ_LS483447.1, read as the reverse complement.
TAGCTTCAGCCGTCAGGCTTACTATAAATGCAAGCTCAGAACTCTTAATACTTCTAAAACAGGTGTTTAGTTTTTATCGAGAACAGAATGTAAACCCGAGGGGTATGATTCATCACAGCGACCGAGGAGTGCAATATGCTTCTTGGGAGTACACAAATCTTCTTAAGGCGCAATAGTACCGTGTCAGTATGACTCAGACTGGTGATCCACTGCATAATGCTTTAGCCGAGCGGATGAACAATACGCTCAAGAACTCGTGGTTCATTTCCGAGGAAATGCAAACACTGGAGCAGGCCATGGCACGGGTGGTGCTGATGTATAATGAGGCGCATCGACACCAAGCCCATGGAGGCTTGACACCGATGCAGATTCATCAAAACAGAGCACACAACCTGCTCGTCCCGAGTGTGGAAGAGAAATTGGAAATCGCTCCTAAATTGTACGCTAAGATGAGAATCCCAGGCAAAGGGCTAAATTTGCCAGTGTAAACCATTTGAGGAGTCTGAGTCGGCAGGTGTAAACCCAAAACAGAAGTAAGAAAGGTGTGTGTAAACAGCTAATAAAAAACAAGCACGCCAACTGTCAACTTTTTTCAGTACACGTCATACAATTATTCCTATACTCCTATCTATTTGTTACAAAGACAGCACAACTTTTTTGGAGAGGGGGAGAAAAAATCACCAGAGATTATCTTTTTTTATTACTGATTTTGCAAACAGCAGTTTGCATTTCGATAAAATTTAGTTCTACCTTTGTAGCAACAATTAGGTAGTCGGCAATGGACCACATGCATAGAACACACCGTTACTTGCTTAGTAACAGTCACTCCTCTCTTCGCCGGGGACTGATGGATGAAATAGACTGGAGCAAGCGTCTTATCGGCATCAAAGGAGCCAGAGGTGTTGGTAAGACGACCTTCTTGCTGGATTATGCAGCCGAACATTATCAAATAGATGACAGACGTTGCCTGTATGCTAACCTCAATCAGTTTTGTTTCTCCGAAATGAGTATCATAGGCTTCGCTGAGCAGTTTGTAAAGGACGGAGGCGAGGTTTTACTCTTGGATCAAGTATTCAAATACCCCAATTGGTCGGAAGAACTTCGTTATTGCTATGAGCATTTCCCCTCTCTTAAGATTGTTTTTACAGGTTCAACTGTAATGCGCCTGAAAGAAGAAAATGAACAACTTAGGGGTATCTGTCAACCTTATACCTTAAATGGTTTTTCTTTCCGCGAATTTCTATATCAAATGACAGGACATAAATTTCCTGTACTGAAACTTTCGGAAATTCAACAGCAACACGAGGAAATTGCTAGAGAAATAGTGAGCAAAGCTCACCCAGCCCTATGGCTCAATGATTTCATCCATCATGGCCACTATCCTTTCTTTTTGGAGAAACACAACTACTCAGAAAATTTGCTCAAAGCAATCAATATGATGCTGGAGGTCGATGTCCTACTTATTCGTCAGATAGATCAGCGTTTTTTGCATAAACTGCGCCGAATGCTCTACCTGATGTCAATGGAAGCCCCTGCTTGGCCAAATGTTTCAAAACTTTCCCAAACTCTTGAGTTGTCTCGTGCTACGGTCGGCAATTACATGCAGTATCTGGCGGACGCTCGTCTGGTAAACTTACTCTACAAATCAGGAGACAACTCTCAAAAAAAACCATCGAAATACTATCTCCATAACCCTAATCTTTGTTTTGTATTGAATCCGCAAACAGCTTTCGATGCCCAAACTTATGCCACATTTTTCCTCAATCAAGTTAAGGTGCGACACGATGTGTCTGTTCCCAAACAAAACGGAATAGACTTTTTGCTCGACAATGAATACTCCTACTCTGTCCAGACAGATCAGGAGGGTATTCGCAAATCTAAACCTCGTCAATATACAGCTGTGGCAAACATCGAAGTGGGGAAAGAAAAAGTAATCCCATTATGGCTCTTTGGCTTCCTCTATTAAGAGATCCTGTGGAGATTTTACGCACAATAAAAAAGAAAAGATCAAGAATTTAATAATCCAAATTAATCACTATCAAATGGCACGCGAAAAGAAATATCTAACCTGTGACGGCAACCAAGCTGCTGCTCACGTGGCTTATATGTTTAGTGAAGTAGCCGCTATCTACCCCATTACGCCATCTTCTACCATGGCTGAATATGTAGATGAGTGGTCTGCACAGGGCAGGAAAAATATCTTCGGAGAAAGAGTAGTAGTTGAAGAGATGCAGAGTGAAGCCGGAGCGGCCGGAGCTGTGCATGGATCTCTCCAGGCTGGAGCCCTTACCACTACTTTCACCGCATCTCAAGGGTTGCTATTGATGCTCCCCAATATGTATAAGATAGCCGGGGAGTTATTGCCTTGTGTATTCCACGTATCTGCACGTGCATTGGCAGCACAAGCTCTATCTATTTTCGGAGACCACCAAGACGTGATGTCTGCCAGATCTACAGGTTTTGCTCAATTGTGTACAGGGTCCGTGCAGGAAGTTATGGACTTGGCTGGAGTAGCTCACCTGTCTACGATTCGTTCAAGAATTCCTTTCATCCATTTCTTCGATGGCTTCCGCACCTCGCATGAGATACAGAAAATTGAAGCCCTCGACAATGAGGATTTAGCTCAATTCATAGACTGGGATGCTTTAAACGAGTTCCGTAATCGTGGCCTCTCTCCTTTGCATCCAGTAGTTCGAGGTACAGCCCAAAATCCTGATATTTATTTCCAGTCACGCGAAGCTTCCAATCGTTTCTACGATGCTGTTCCAGAGATTGTACAGCATTATATGGATGAGGTAGCTAAAGTAACGGGGCGTAAGTACCACCTCTTTGACTACTATGGAGATAAAGATGCCGAACACGTGATCATCGCCATGGGATCTGTAACCGAGGCTATCCGTGAAGTGGTAGACTTGAGAATGTCTCAGGGGGAGAAAGTGGGGCTGCTGTCTGTACATCTCTATCGTCCTTTCAGTGCTAAGCACTTCCTTGCTGCTATGCCCGAGACCGTGAAGCGCATTGCTGTACTTGATCGTACGAAAGAGCCGGGAGCCAATGGAGAGCCCCTCTACCTTGATGTTAAAGACTGCTACTACAACCAACCAAATGCTCCTCTGATCGTAGGTGGACGCTATGGTTTGTCATCCAAAGACACGACTCCGGTTCAGATTATGTCCGTATTTGACAACCTGAAACTTAACGAACCAAAAAATCGCTTCACCATAGGGATTGTAGATGATGTGACTTTCACCTCTCTACCAATGGGAGAAGATATTCAATTAGGGAGTGACTATTTCGAAGCTAAATTCTTTGGTCTTGGAGCGGATGGTACAGTAGGAGCCAACAAGAACTCTGTAAAGATTATTGGGGACAATACGGATAAGTATTGCCAAGCATACTTCGCTTACGACTCCAAAAAATCCGGAGGATTCACCTGCTCTCACCTGCGCTTTGGAGATAAACCAATCCGGTCGACCTACCTTGTGGTGACCCCTAACTTCGTAGCTTGCCATGTACCGGCTTATTTGAGAATGTATAAAGTACTCAAAGGCTTAAGAGACAATGGTACGTTCTTGCTAAACTCACCTTGGGATGCAGAACATGTGGCTGACAACATTCCAGTGAAAGTGAAGAAATACATGGCTAAGCATAAGATACGCTTCTTCATCATTGATGCAACAAAAATCGCCATGGAAATCGGTTTGGGCAATCGTACCAACACTATTCTGCAATCTGCCTTCTTTAAAATCTCCGGAGTAATCCCATATGACTTGGCTGTAGAACAAATGAAGAAATTCATCGTCAAGAGTTATGGACGTAAGGGAGAAGAAGTGGTCAATAAAAACTATGCAGCTATAGATCGCGGTGCAGAAGTGGTGGAGGTCAAAGTTGATCCCGAATGGATCAACCTTCCGGATGAACTCGAAATACGTCACGAGCATGACACTGACTTTGTGCACAATGTAGTACGTGTAGTCAATGCTCAAGCAGGAGATGAGCTCCCCGTATCGGCTTTCTGTGGTCGTGAAGACGGTACTTGGGACAGCGGTACGGCAGCCTCTGAAAAACGAGGAGTAGCTCCTTTCGTTCCAGTGTGGAACAGTGACAACTGTATCCAATGTAACCAGTGTGCTTACGTTTGCCCTCACGCTACGATTCGTCCATTCTTGCTCAATGACGAAGAGCGACAGAAGACCGGCATACCTACAATCAAAGCTATCGGTAAGCAATTTGATGGCTTGGACTTCCGCATTCAGGTCAATGTACTTGACTGTATGGGCTGTGGCAACTGTGTAGACGTTTGTCCGGGCCGTAAGGGAGAAAAGGCATTAGAGATGGTGCCTATCCAGACCCAACTTGAGGAACAAAAGAATTGGGATAAGGCTTTCCTTCAGGTAAGTAGCAAAGCTCATTTGGTAGATATCGCTGCCAATGTCAAAAACTCTCAGTTCTCACAACCTCTTTTCGAATATAGTGGAGCCTGCGCCGGCTGTGGCGAAACTCCTTATGTTAAGTTGCTCTCTCAGCTCTTCGGAAGTCGCCAGATGATTGCCAATGCAACCGGTTGTTCTTCTATATACTCTGCTAGTGCTCCTTCTACTCCATACACCACAAATGAGAAAGGGGAAGGACCGGCTTGGGCTAACTCTCTGTTTGAAGACAATGCTGAGTTTGGTCTCGGTATGCATATGGCAAAAGAAACCCTCCGTAGCCGTCTGCTAAACGTAGCCAATGAGGCTTTGCAAGATGAGATGATAGGACAAAACATCAAATGTTTGCTCTCCGAGTGGATTGAAAACATCTCCGATGCATCTCGCTGCAAAGCTTTGTACGATGCTATCGTACCCGAATTGGAAGCAGCCAAGGATAATGATCTTGTGGAGAAATTATTGTCTCTCAAAGACCACTTCATCAAGCATTCTCAATGGATTATTGGTGGTGATGGTTGGGCTTACGACATCGGTTTCGGCGGTCTGGATCATGTATTGGCTTCGGGTAAGAATGTCAATGTATTAGTACTCGATACTGAAGTGTATTCTAATACTGGAGGACAAAGCTCAAAGAGTACTCCTATCGGAGCCATTGCCAAGTTTGCCTCCGGTGGTAAACGTGTGAGAAAGAAAGACCTTGGTATGATTGCTGCTACCTATGGTTATGTCTATGTAGCTCAGATTGCAATTGGGGCGAATCAGGCTCAGACTCTCAAAGCAATCAGAGAAGCAGAGGCTTATGATGGACCGTCACTCGTTATCGCCTATTCGCCTTGTATATCACATGGTATAAAAGCCGGCATGGGTAAGACTCAGGCAGAAGGAAAGAATGCCGTCGAATGTGGCTACTGGCATCTGTGGAGATACAATCCTCAACTGGAATCCGAAGGTAAGAACCCCTTCCAGCTGGATAGTGCAGAACCTAAGTGGGAACTGTTTAAGGATTATCTCAAAGGAGAGGTTCGCTACGCTTCTGTTGCCAAGGTGTATCCACAAGAGGCCGATGAGCTATTCCAAGCAGCACTTGAGAATGCACAATGGAGATATCGTAACTACAAACGCTTGGAAGCCTCCAATTGGCAGAAGGAAGAAAACTGATCTATGTAAATACCTCCAGAGAGAAGGAGGCTCTCCCCTCTTTCTCTTCAAAAAAGCAGAAGGCTACTCCGAAAAGGAGTAGCCTTCTGCTTTTTTTATCTACCTAAGAGAAGATCCCTTCTCTCTCCACAGTTATCAGTTTTTTTATGGTAGTCAGATTCTGGAGTGTTTGGTAGCAGAATTTAGTATTTCAAAATATAACTCTTACAATCGGAAGATTCAGGAGGCTTTTTTACCTTTGTCTTGTCATTGCAGACCACCGTACAGAGGGAAAATCCCCACCCTCTTTCACCGGGTAGCTATGATGGGGACTTTTTTCAATAACTACTCTACTCTGAAATAAAATGTCTGTACTGAATCAGCTTGTAGAAATGGAGCGAGAGGTTTTTCTTTGGCTAAATAGTATGCATACTCCCTACACCGATGCATTCTTCTATCTATTTACTTCGACACATACATGGATAGGGGTTTGGGTATTGTTGGTGATGCTTTTGTTCTACAAGCAACCGGCAAAAGAGGCTGTGTTAGTACTTATTGCCTTGCTTTTTTCTCTCCTTGTTTGCGATCAACTTACCTCTCATATCATCAAGCCATACTTTATGCGTCCGAGGCCGACGCATTTTCCGGAAATCAAAGAATTGGTCAAGATCGTTTATGAATATCGTGGTGCTTTATATGGCTTTGTTTCGGGACATTCAGCGAATTATTTTTCTCTAGCCATGTTCACGTCTCTACTCTTCAGAGACAAAAGGTATAGTGTACTTATTTTCTTCTTGGCTACTCTCATAGCTTACAGTCGCATATACATAGGAGTTCACTTTATCACAGATGTACTACCCGGTGCTGCCATTGGACTTCTAATCGGTTGGTTTACCTATTGGCTTTATTCCAAACTACGATTTAGGTGGATCCCAGGAGCACGAACAACCCCTCCGAGCCGGGTCTTTGCTCCAATCCTTCGTTCATGGGTTTTTGTGCTGCTTTTTTTTCTACTCTTTACAGCATCTGCATCGTATGCAGTAATGAAGATGGCTATGCGTATTGCTTCATAAAATCTCGAGATCAACTAACTTTGTTCCTCTTGTATCTACCCTTCTTCCTTCTGTAAGAAGCTCAACAGATATTCCTCCAGCTCTTCCATATAACGAGAGAATGTTTTGGGCATAAGCGATGGTTTTATTTCAGCCTGCCAGAGAGAAGTGGCCTCTATCCAACTCAACATCCGGCTCAAGGATCGGGTGAGATCATTTGTCTCAAATGGAGAAAAAACTTCTCCATTATTCTGATTGATTAGCCCCACGCTTCCTGCAACAGTAGACACCAACGAAGGGAGACCAGACATGAGAGCCTCACAGGTGACTGCTCCGAATAGCTCTCTACTGCTTGGCAATACAAAGCAGTCTGCCGCTGCATAATGAGCATATAGGTCTGTGCCTTCTTTCTTCCCAACGATATGTATCCTTTTCGATAATTTCTCTTTTTCTACCAAAGTCGACAAATCCTTGACTTGTGGCCCATCCCCGACCAAAAGCAAATGCCAACGAGGATAGCTTTGTGCTAATTGAGAAAACGCAGAGATCAATGCCGGTAAGTTTTTTTCTTCAGCCAGGCGACCTACAAAGAGCAGTATTCGATCTTTCTCGGACAAGGTGTACTGTGCTCGTATTTGCTTGGCTTGAGGCAATGCTTGGAGCAATTGGGTATGAATAAATTGTTCATCCTGAACAATAGGCAGATAGTGACAAGGTAACCGATACTGCTGAGTATAGACATTCGTTACACGTGGGTCACAACAGATCAAACCGTCAGCGAGGTGGATAGAAAAATTCTTGAGAATATTTTGCTTTCGTTTATCGGATAGAGTCAGATTGTCATCCACCAAACTAATCAGCGGTGCTTTGGTATATAAACTCTTACAGACAAACAGAATAGCTGTGATCAGGTTGATCTCGCTACACAAGATCAATTGTGGACGAAGGTCTTTTATTAAAGAAAAAAGTTGAGATCTGAAATTTGCCGGAGCATGGCGTGGACAAGAGAGAATTCTGTAAGAGAAATGTATTCGTTTTTGCAGCTCAGCATCATTAAATTGCTGTTCAAAAGGAGATGGATATTCAAAATAAATATGTGCATCAAAGCGGTTGTATAGTTCGTTGAAAAGCTCTATTCGGTAGGGAGCCAAGGCTCGATGTATGATCAATAGTCGTGGTTTCATGGATTTACGAAGCCGGATTTAATAGCTCATTTAGACGAGACATAATTGATTGAGCTATGGATATTTCTGTATGAGGCAATACTAAGTGACGAAACGAGTCCCATAATTCGGAGCTTTCTACTTCTCTCTTTTCGGCCACGGATTCCAAAAAGCGATCGATCTGTTCTTCTGAATCTGCCAATTGGTGTAGTTGGTATGCGAGCTTACCTATCTCATTGAGCTTTGGAGGAAGGCGATGGTTACGACGAATGAACAGCACGGGATGTTGGGTTAGGAGGTATTCCACAGAAAAGGCTGCGCAATCGTGCACCATAGCAGCCGAATGAGCAAACAAATCGGCATAGGGTCCTAATTCCAGATAGCATCCTTCAGATTCATCCCAAAATTTGTAGTATTCATCCGTGCGTTCTCTACCCCATTGAGAATGGCGATACAACTTTGCTTTCAGGTGAGGATGTGGCTTAAATGCAAATCGCAAACGGCCAGCAAAGCGATGCGGTAGCGATAAGTAGTAATCAGACAGACGTAAGAAGTTTGACAAGGCAAAGCCCCATGATTCAATAGAATGGTGAGGAGCTAGAATTACCAGAGGTAAATCTTCGTGGTTTTCTTTTTTAGGGAGAGCTTCTCTTATTTCGTCATAAATCAGAGGACCGGAAGCATATCCATTTTCCACTCCGAAAAGAGAGTGCCTTTGATAGAGATCGGAGTCTATCTTGGAGCTGAGAAATAATTGCCAGCAGTAACCAAAATTGCGAATTTTGTGCCACTCTGCCCTTGTATCAAGCACATAGCCATAACGGGAATAACAAATCAAGCTGTGCTTATAGGTGGATGACATGCGGTACTGCTTGGGCAGTAACACATCGTAGGGAGTGATGTAGTAGATCAAATCAGGCGGACATTGCTTGGCTATATTGAGTAACTGCCCATCAGGAGATAGAGCTTCGATAGGAGTATAGCCCTTCTCTTTTAGCTTGGCCAAAGAGGTTTGATAGTTGTCTATTACTGCCGGGGTTAGCTCTTCAGAATATGGAGTGAGCAAAATAGCAGGTTCAAAATGAGCATTTTGCTCTAACAAGCGAAACAATATCCCTTGCTTCCACTGAGCTGCTACGGAAACAATAAATAGGACCCGGTAGTGGCTCTTTCCTTTTAATTGTCTGTATAAAAGATCAACATCCCGCCGAACTTGTCTAAAATGTCTGGGATCGACTAATCGCTCCCTAAGCCAGGCTTTCGTCTGAGTTATCACATACTGTACCCTTGGAGGGGAGATCTTATAGAGGAAAGAGGTAAAATGGCTAAGTCCTGCCATGATTTTTACATTTAAGGAGACGATCTACTACAGACTTAGCTTCCGGACTAATCCCACTAAAATAGATCGCACACAAACCGAAAAATCCTATTGGCAAAGAGCGTACCAGTATGTCAATCCAAGGATTAGACATGCAGGGAACAACATAGTTGATTGCACACATTGCCGTAAAGATGCAAAGAGAAACAAATAAGTCCTTAGAAAAAGGACTGCATTTCATCTTCAGAGAAATCATCAATTGTTGTACAAAGTAGCTCAGGGCCGTGGTGATAAGAGTGGCAATTGCGGCACCTGATATCCCCAATATTGGGATTAGTAACACTTGCCAGAGGACACCCAGAAGGGTAACCCCGAGTGTATAGTATAGGTTCCAGTGGTAATATTTCGAACAACTCAATAACGAATTGCCATAGTTAAATGTAATCTCCAGCATTTTGGCCAGACCCAAAAACAGAAAGACCGATTTACCAGAAATATATTTTGCTCCATTGGGCAGAATCGCGTAGATACTATCAATATTGAATAGGACTAAGAGAAAAATAAAACCACCGGCTAGTACCTGATGCAAAGCTACCCTTTTGAACAAGTGATTGGCTTGAGACAAATCCTCCCTTTTCATGGAATCAGCCATGATTGGAGATGCAATATTGAGCATCGACCTGGATGGTATTTCTACGACTGCTACCATAAAAAAGGCAATCGAATAGATGCCGGCACTATCCATTCCTCCGGCGTCCAAAGCTCCGACCATAAATAATCCGAGTTGGCTACCTAGCTTTGTCCCAATCGAAGCTGATACATAGATAAGAGTGTAGCGTAGGAAATTGCATCTTAATTCAGGGGTAATGTAGCTCCAATCGTGTTTTAGAGACAGACTGCCAAGACGGCCGATATAAGCAATAGAAAGGAGCATACAAAAGCCATAGCAGGATATGTATATACCTACCATGATCGGAAAGCTGACCCAACCAAGTGCGTAAACCAAATAGGTCCCGACAAGCAAGACTCGGAGTATGATCTCTCGGATCAATTTCGGGACAGCTATGCGCATCAGCTGTACGGCATATAATTCAAAAACCAGCCAAAACAGGAGGAAAACCACCAATGGTACGACCCAATGAAAGTATTGGACAAATTCCGGGCTATTGTCCATGTACATATCACAAATAGGTCCTCTCAGTAGATAATACAAAGGAATGATAACTACTAAGCCCACCAAAGAAATGAGCAAAGCATAGAAAAGGAAGCCATTATTTCTTTCGGAGGAAGCTCTTGTCTGTTCTCCTGAATTTCGAAAGTAAGGATAGAAACGATAAATTGAAGAGTTGAGTCCCATCATCGCAAAGCTTGAAACTAGAGTGGCAGCTTGTAAGAGGACTTGTAACAAACCAATTTCTCCTGGCAATAAATAACGTGTCTGTATAAAAAAAGTCGAAAAGAAGCCGATGAGTGCTCCCAAATAAGTCACCGCTGTCCCTTTGATACTTTGACGAATTACAATCCCCATGGTAGGTTACTACAAAGAGAAGTCTTTTATCAATACCGGTCTTTCATCAGACAGACGGTCGAGCGTATCTCGCAACTCAACAACTCGATACCCCAACGACGGATGAACCCAATCAGGAAAGAGTTCTGCCAATGGGTAAAGGACGAATGCTCTTTTGTGCATCTCAGGATGAGGTATAAATAACGCTTGAGGCGAACATACGTGCCATTCTTGCCTATCATACAAAAGTAGATCTATGTCTATTATTCTGTCCGAATACTTTTTGTTTACACTCTTGGCTGTTCGCCCCATCTCTCGCTCCACCTTTTGCGTAAAGTAGAGCCAATCGATCAGGCTACGCTCTGTGTATACGAGTACGACGGCATTGAGAAAATAATTGGGAGTGTCAAAATCCAACGGCTGCGTGCGATATACCGAAGAAACCTCAATGAGGCCATCTGCGTATTCACGAACATAGCCTACAGCCTGGGACAAAAAATTCAGTCTATCCCCTATATTGCTCCCCAACCCTAAACAAAGTGTACTCATATAGCTTAGAAAACATACACCTCCCTCGCAGAGACGAAAGAGGTGTAAGTGTACATCCTTTTTCTGTATTTAGATGATCAATAGCGCATCCCCATATACACCAAAGCGATATTTCTCTTTGATGGCAACATCATAGGCATTCATCACATGTTCGTACCCACCAAAGGCCGCTGTCATCATCAATAAGATAGAGTATGGCATATTGAAGTTACTAATCATGGCGTTGGGCAAAGAGAAGTTGTAGGGAGGGAATATGAAAAGGTTTGTCCAGCCTTCAAATTCCTTGATGTGCCCATCTGTACTCACAGCCGTCTCCATGGCTCGCAAAATCGAGGTCCCAACAGCGCAAACCTTATGCCCACCATCTTTGGCCTTGTTTATCACTTGGCAAGCTTCTGCTCCAACAAACATTTGCTCACTTTCCATCTTGTGTTTGGAGAGGTCTTCCACATCTATCTCTCGATAGTTGCCCAAGCTATTGTGCACTGTGAGGTATGCAAAGCGACAATCTTTGATCTCCAAACGCTTTAGGAGCTGTCTACTAAAATGTAGGCTTGCTGCCGGAGCAATTACAGCTCCTTCTTCTTGGGCAAAAACACTCTGGAAACGCTCCTCATCTTCTGGCTCTGCCTCTCGATCCAAATACTTGGGGATCGGAGTTTCTCCAAAATCGAAAAGGACTTTTTTGAACTCATCATGAGGTCCATCATAGAGAAAACGAAGTGTGCGGCCACGTGAGGTCGTGTTATCAATTACCTCAGCAATTAGGCTGTCATCCTCACCGAAATAAAGCTTATTTCCGATCCTTATCTTGCGAGCCGGATCTACCACGACGTCCCACAGTTTTTGTTGCTCATTGAGCTCTCGCAGCAAGAAGACTTCTATCTTAGCTCCTGTCTTTTCCTTATTGCCATAGATGCGAGCAGGAAAAACTTTCGTATTGTTGAATACAAAAGCATCATCCTTGTCGAAATAATCTATGATATCGGAAAACTGCTTGTGTTCGATCTCCCCCGTAGCCCGATGCAACACCATCATTCGAGACTCATCTCTAAAACGTGCAGGATACTTGGCAATCAGCTCTTCTGGGAGCTTAAACTTAAACATCGATAGTTTCATATGCTTTATTCTGTATTTTGGTCTGCGATATTTTTCTTTGTCTTATTTGCCATCTTTCTCTTCTTTTGGGAGAGGTTCTACGTACCGTTTAAGCAGCTCATCCAACAGTTCTATCGGGTATGCATCTTCTATACGGTATTCACCAATACGAGTGCGCCTCAAAGCAGTTAGATGAGCACCGCTGCCTAATGCTACGCCTATATCTCGAGCTAAAGCCCGTATATAAGTTCCCTTGGAACAAACCACCCGGATTATTATTTCGGGCAAATCAGTCGATAGGAGCTCTATTTCTTCGACAACCAACAAACGAGGCTTAAGGTTCACTTCTCGACCTTTTCTGGCCAGAGCATAAGCTCTTTTCCCATCTACTCTGATAGCGGAATAAGCCGGAGGAGTCTGCTCTATGATCCCCACAAACTTTGGCAATACTTCAGAGATTAACTGCTCGGTAATGTGCTCTGTAGGATATTCTGCATCTGGCTCTGTCTCCAGATCAAAGCTTGGAGTTGTCTGCCCAAGCTTAAGTGTAGCTATATATTCTTTTTTCCCTTGTTGCAGAGTATCAAGTTGTTTGGTACAACGCCCGGTACAAATGATCATCAATCCGGTAGCCAATGGGTCCAAAGTACCGGCATGACCTACTTTGAGTTTCTTGACCCCAAGTCTCCGGCAAGCCCAATATCTGAACTTATTGACAAGATCGAATGAAGTCCATCGATAGGGTTTATCGAAAAGTAAAACCTCACCATCTTCCGTCAGATGCCACTTGCGATCTTTTATATTATCCATCGAAAAAGTCCTGTAAACAAACCCTATTGCAAATTGAGAGGTATACCACAAAGCATGAGTATCAATATCAATGATCCCATAGCAATACGGTAGTAACCGAATGCACGAAATCCATATTTGGTAAGAAAAGAAACAAAGCCTTTGATAGCTAACAATGCAACAATGAAAGCCAAGATGTTACCGATCAAGAGAGTATCCATATGCTGCATAAATATCTCTTGCCCTCCTTCTTTGTACAGCTTGTAAATCTTTAGCAATGTTGCTCCCAACATTGTTGGTAGAGCCAGAAAAAAAGAAAACTCTGCTGCTGCCTTTCTGGATAGTTCCTGTTGCATTCCCCCCACAATAGTAGCCATGGAGCGTGACACTCCTGGCACCATGGCCAAACATTGATAAAGGCCTATAATAAGGGCTGAACGAGGAGTCGGCTTGGAGGAGTTGGATGAAGCAAACATCTTATCTACAAAAAGCATAAATACACCTCCCAATAAAAGCATCAAAGCTACAACCAGTACACTCCCAAGCATATGGTCTATGTATTTCTCAAATAGTAGCCCTAATATTGCTGCAGGTAAGACTCCTAAAAGGAGCAACCCATAGAAACGGAAGCGACTAAGCATACGAAGGACCGGCTGTGTCATTCCCGGAAGAGGCCTAAAATCAAAGAACCGTCTCCAATACAAGACTAAAACAGAAAGCATGGCTCCGAACTGGATAATCACTGTAAAAGCCTTTGTGTAGCTATCTGACTCCATTCCCATGAGGCCCTCAGCTAAAACCATGTGACCAGTGGAAGAAACCGGTAGAAACTCTGTAAGCCCCTCTACTATGGCTAAGATTATTGACTGCAAAACTGTCATAATCCTAAGATTACGAATGTGAAAACATCACTACACACGACTCCATCTTTCTTGAGAAAGAAAATGGGTCATGTATAGAGTATTTGTCTAAAAATGAAACTTCTTTCAACAATATACTTATTCTGGTCTCTCGGTGTTTTTCCTCGATGAATCGGAAGATGGCTTTGCCATAATAGCATAAGCCATGAGACTAAAGCCTGCGACACAGACAATAGGGGCTATCACGATGCGACGTGTGGAAAAAAGCTCGGGATTAAAACTAACACCATCAGTTGGCGCTCCTCCCGACATCAGCACAAAACCCAATACTATCAGCAGGACTGAGACTAACATGAGCAGATAATTCTTCTTGTTGTACAACATAAGTATTTCGTTAGTTAATAATCTGGAATATCCTCCCCAACAAAAGAGTAGGAGGCTTATATCAAATACATTTTACTGCCATCCATACGCACATAGCGTCTGGCAGCTCTGTATGCTGTGAATGCAGATACAAGGCTGCCAATCATCAGCAGAGTTACAGCAAGCATCCCCAGATCTCTAAGAGGAAGATAATTCCATAACATCGGTAATTGGTATTTGTCCAGAGCAAAAATGGCTGCGAGTAGGAGCAAACAGGCTAAGGTGGCACCAAACAGACCATCGAAAACACTGTGCCAAACAAATGGGCGTCGGATAAAAGCTGCAGAAGCCCCTACAAGAGAAAGAGTGCGTATCTGATAACGCTTGCTGTAAATAAGCAAACGGGTAGTATTGTTGATCTGTATAAAACTGATGATAAGAAGAACAATAGCCAGTATGAGCAATATGCGCTCTGTGGCCTTGATCTTAGTATGTACGGTGTGGAATAGATCTTGTCTGTAGGAGAGTCTCTCTACGCTGTCCCAAGCCCTAATTTTGGTGTCCACGATTGGCAAACTGTCCGGATGTGCATACTCGGACTTTACATAGACTTGCATCTGCGGTTGCAATGGATTGTAGCCCAATACCATTACAGGGTCTTCGCCCAATTCTTTTCCTAATTCCTCGGCTACTTCGTTGGCTGAGATGTATCGAATTCGTTGCACAAACGGCTCTCGTTCCATTTTGGTGCAGAGAGCCTTATTCTCCTCATCCGAATTCCCTTCTTTGAGCAGTATATTGAAAGCTATTTGCTCCTCTACTTCTTTCCGGATCGCATTACCAGCAATCTCTGCCAAGCCTAAGCAGCCGACAATGAATAATACCATAGCAATACTGATAATACATAACAGATGTGTATGATAAAATGCTTTTGAACGGGTCTTTTTATGTTTTGTCATTTGTCTTATTTCGATTTAGATAGGGATCAGAAATGAGATTCATTCTCATCAAGACTCCTTTCAGGCCATTTTGGCTGCATTGATAAAACTCAGCAATACAGGGCTGTCGGTCTCGTCTATGGTTGCACTGCTTCCTTCCCATTCCTTCTTGCCCTTGCGCAAGAAAATGATTTTGTCGCCAATCTTACGTACAGAATTCATATCATGCGTGTTGACTATCGTGGTTATCCCAAATTCAGCCGTCAGACCATGTATCAATTCGTCTATCGTAATAGAGGTTTTTGGATCCAAACCGGAATTGGGTTCGTCACAAAATAGGTAGCGAGGTTCGAGTGCTAATGCTCTGGCAATAGCAGCACGTTTCATCATCCCTCCCGATATATCACTCGGGTACTTATGGCGGGCGTCAATCAGACCAACTCGCTCCAACAAATCCGTGGCTCTATCCTTACGTTGAGCTTTGCTCATCTTAGAAAGCATTTCCATCGGAAAGAGAACATTCTCCATTACTGTCATGCTATCAAACAAAGCAGACCCTTGGAAGAGCATACCGACCTCCCTGCGAAGATTAAGTAATTCAGATTTCTGCATCTTCACCAAATCTCGGCCATCATACAGTACAGCCCCCGATGTCGGTTCTATTAAGCCTATGACGCACTTGAGCAGGACGGTCTTCCCTGCCCCACTTCGACCTATTATTAAGTTGGTCTTACCTGTCTCAAAAGTTATATTCAGGCCGTCGAGGACAGTTCTATCCTCAAATACTTTGACTAATTGTTTTACCTCGATCATGAACTCCCCACTGATAGATGACTAAATAAGTTTTGCAAGCTCCCCGGAAAGGTCACAATTCTAGGTAAGCAAGATATTGGTCAGCAACACATCGAAGAGTAATATTAATACACTAGTACTAACCACTGCATCTGTACTGGCTTTTCCAACCCCCAAGGCTCCTCCCTTTACTGTATACCCGAAAAAGCTCGCCACGGAACTGATTATGAAAGCGTATACCACAGACTTAATAATAGAGTAGAGCACAAAAATAGGATTGAAGAATAACTGCAAACCAAATTCAAAGTCACTTGGTGAAAGATTATCCACAAGTCCACAAGCCAAATATCCCCCTATAATTCCCATTCCCATGCTGATTATAGACAACACCGGGATAAATAGCATCAATCCTAATATCTTGGGCAGAATAAGAAAATTGGCGGAATTGATGCCCATAATTTCCATTGCATCAACCTGTTCTGTCACACGCATCGTGCCAAGCTCACTGGCTATATTCGAACCAACCTTCCCTGCCAATATGAGACACATGATAGAAGAAGAAAACTCCAACAATATGATCTCTCGAGTAGAATAACCTATGGTGAAACGAGGGATAAGAGGAGAAGTCATGTTAATAGACAGCTGAATAGTAATTACAGTGCCTATGAAGAAAGAGATGATCACAACAATCCACACCGAATCGACACCAAGCTTATATATCTCACGTATCAATTGTCGGAAAAACATACTCCACCTGCGAGGCAAAGCAAAAGTGCGCCCCATTAGGATGGTATACTCTCCTATTTGTTGTAATGCTTTCTGTCTCATAGGCGCAAAGGTAGTACTATTAGGAGTGTTTGACAAAGAGCAGAAGACAGCTCAAGAGTTCTTTTCTTGGGTCTTTTGTGGTAGAAACAATCAGGAAAAGAAGTGTCGAGAGAAGCACCTTCGACTTGTTTTTACAAACAAACATACAAAAGGCTGTCCCCACGAAAAGAGAGGGACAGCCTCCTGTGCTTATGCATGCGTAATTTTCTTACAGCTTAAGCCCGGCACCCGGCTTAAATTTAGCAACCTTGCGAGCCTTGATTATGATAGGCTTTTTCGTGGCAGGGTTAATACCCTTGCGCTCAGCCTTATCTACAACGGAGAATGTACCAAAGCCCAGAAGAGAGATCTTCAAGCCTTTGCGGAGACTTTCGATAAGAACTTCGATAAAGGCATTCACAGCCTTCAAGGCGTCACCTTTCTTAAGGCCGGACTTTTCTGCTACGGCAGCAACGAATTCACTTTTGTTCATACGTTTTACTTGTTGTAATATTAGACATCTATTTATTCCTCTTGTCAAAAAACGGCTCACTCTCCCAACGGATTTCTCCTCTAAGTTTCTGATCCAAAGAACCTCCGATGGATAGCTAACACCCCAAAAGTACATAATTTTCGTTTGCATACAAATTCATGACAATTTATTTTCTCTCATATATATTCCCCTCTCTGGATGCAACGATAACTTAAGAATGGAAAATGGAGAAGAAAAGATAGAGCAATGCTTGCTAAGAAGGCTTCGAGTACTTATAAACAACACAGCAAAAAGAACTTGAGCTTGTTGCACAATACAATATTCGCCACCTAATTGGGGCTGCGGTTATATACATGAGAGAAAGATCTCCGCTTTAGCCTTACCCTTATTTTACACATTCATTCTAAAATGTATTAACTAAGGTCATGCCAGAATGTCTGTTTTGATATAACATCTGGAAACTTATGCTGTATTTTCAATTTGTTTCTTCTCTATTCTCTATCTATCTCCCCTCTCAAAAGCAACCTCCATTTAGAAACTATTGGATAGCACGGTATTCGCTGTATTTTTTTTCGATGTCTGAGTTTGGTCGTATATGACAAGTATGCCTATCTTCTCAATCTCAATACCTTCAAGATTACTACTCTCTACAAAGTGTAATAAAAGGCAAGTTTAATTGTCATTTTGGAGCCTGTGCGAAGAACTTATCTATCTTCTATTTTGTCTTCTACAGTCATTTTGACCAGCACAATCTTTGTGCTGGTAGAATGCAGCACATCAAAGCGGTATGGAGCAATTGTTACCGACTGGCCATTGCTTGGTATATGTTGATAATGGTAGAGTATAAATCCGGCTATTGTGAGATATTCTTCGCTCTCGGGAAGCTGTAGATCAAACTGCTCATTGATGTCATCGATCTCCATACGACCACTGAAAACATAGGTATGCTCAGAAATCTGTTTAGACACTAATTTTCGTCTGTCGTGTTCATCTTCTATATCTCCAAATATCTCTTCTACAATATCTTCGAGAGTCACCATGCCAGAAGTGCCTCCTAGCTCATCTATTACAATAGCTATGCTTCTATTGCGCTGCATTAACTGCTTCATGAGTTTATTGGCATACATACTTTCCGGAACAAAGAGAGTTGGAACAACCCGCTTTTGCCAAGGATCAGGCTGAAACATCTCTGATGAATGGATATAACCGACCACATCATCGATATTTTCCTTATAAACGATAAGTTTCGAAAGGCCAGAAGAAGAGAATTTTTCTTCGAGAAGAGATTTATCCGCCCCAAGCTCCACTGCTACCATCTCATTACGAGGAACCATACAATAGCGTACCTGTACCTTAGAGAAGTCCAGAGCATTCTGTAGAATTTTAACTTCTGTATTGAGATCTCCGTCTCGATCATCCTCTATGTTTTCAGATAGATAATGATCCAAATCTGCTGTTGAGAAGCCAGACAAAACGCCCTCAGAAGAAACACCCGAACGTCCACCCACGAGTAGGAAAAACAATTTTGTGAGTAGAGTACATAGCTTAGTGATAGGGAAAAGCAATATATAGAAGAGAGAAACAGGCAGGGCGAATAATGTCATCATTTGGTTCGATTTTTGCCGAAACAAAACTTTAGGCAAAAACTCACCGGTAACGAGGATGAGCATAGTGGATAGTAAAGACTGCAGCAGAAGGACTAAAGCATCATTGGTTGAGACATACAACCTGATAGGAGTTTCGAGCAGTTGAGCCATTAGCAAGCCATAGACGACAAGCACTACATTGTTACCCACCAATAGAGTTGTCACAAACTCATCTGGTTTTCTGAACAATAGCCCCAGAATATACCCCACAAATCCATGTTCCTTGCGATCGATTTCCAATCGCAACTTATCCGAAGAGACGAAAGCGATCTCCATGCCGGAGAAAAATCCGGAAAGGAGTAGGGTTATGATGATGCCGATATAAATCATTTTGAATTAACCTGAGGATACAGACTAAGGCTTTTCCAATGGGTTCTTCTCCTCTTCTTTTTCTTTTGAATCCTCTTCTGGCTCTTGATAATCAACTTCTGCAGAGCTATTCACAAAAGAATAAGAACTAAGGTCTTGATTGGCTTCAAAAGACTGTCCGCGTAATACTCTGTCTGGAGCTTTGATATATACCGAATCAGGAGAATAAACCCGGGCATTGCGACTATCCCAAAACATCCGAGGAGCATAGAAATCTACTCCGGACATATTGCGAATATGTACATGTCCAACCAACTCCCACAACTCTTCTGAGGTATAGTTATAAGCTGTATCGGACGATACTTTGGCTATGGGTCTTTTGAGCGAATCGAATCGCTCAAAATAAATTCCCTGAGGGAAATACCAGTGAGGACGTTCTCCCTTGTCGTAGATACGCCATTCTTTCGCGTCCAATTTGTATTGGGTGAGTCCAGAGTCTGACACCAGTGTATGAACGTCATATGTACACATCATATACACTGTATCTAGTAACAAGTCTTGCTTACTCATCTCCAACTTACTGCCACCGCATCCGGGCAACAGAACAGACGCAACAAGCACTGCCCAAGTTACAAGAACTGGAGCAGTGCCTTTATATTTGAACGAATATCGTTGGTATTGCATTTATATAGGATCACTTCCCGAAGAAGAGAAAAAAACCTCCCATACGGAAAGATTCTTAGCGTATCACCACGGATTCGCCTATCCATCCACCGATATAGAAACTCTTTCCTTTTTCCAATTCAGGGTGCATGAATATGTCTGCAGCTGAGGGCAAGTATTGTCTGTATTGCCCAATCAGGCTGGCAGCCTTGGATGCCACACCCTGATCCATTTGGCGTGCACGTTCGAGCTTTTCTATAGCCAAGTAATAGACGCAGCGCTGTTTGAGTCTATCATCAGGGAAGAGACTGGAAGCGGAACTTGCAATCATCTGTCCGATATTCAACATTGCCTCTCCCATATTGGGGTCTTCGGCCATTGCCTTGTTGAAGAACTGACGAGCTTGCCCATAGCTACGCTGGTTCATATAGATGACTCCTATTGTGTAATTGCATGAAGCACGCATTTTGGAGGTCTTGGCCAAAGAGATCGCCTGCTGCAAGTAGTTTACGGCCTCAGTTGTATTCTTGTTGTCCAAGGCTTCCTTTGCCAATCCCATGGCTGCCTCTGCTGTAGGTTTAATCTCAAAGAGACTTTTGCTGGCCTTGATATACAGAGGAGAGTTTTCACAGCCCGAGATGCTCATCATAGACAACATCCCGGATAAGAAATCAGCATCTTTTTTCGACTCTTCATAGCGACCTGCATAGATTTTCTCCATCATCTCGCAACTGGCAAGTCCACTCTTGGCAAAAAGGTTCTCCATCGGATTTTTCAACGCCAGAATAGCCTGTTGTTGAGCTTCATCCGCTGTTTCCAACTGTTTGTCCAGAATATCATTTCCTCTCACAAAGTCTCTTATATAGGGCTCATACCAGGCCTTATCTTTTATGGCTTTGTTCAGGGAAGAGAAGACGAAATAGTACACCGTTTGAGGATCAGTCTGTTCCTTGTATTTGTCTACCACAGGGAGAGTCCAGCGATATATTTGATCATAATCTACTTGCTCTCCCATTAGAACAATGTAGTCCGTTATTCGAGATGCCGTGATCCAATCTTCTCCATATTTTCTATCACTGCCAAAGTATTTGATGCGATCGTCATACAGTCGCATCAGTTTGTCGATGATCAGCTTCTTCTTGGTTGGGTCTGTTTCTTGTTCAAACTGCCATTTGTAGATCTTAACACCATAGAGGTATATACTTTTGGTCGATCCTGGACACTCCTCGTAGGCTTTTTGCCAAAATTCCACAGCGTCCTTCATTGCACCCCCTTTGATATAGGAGGTAAAGAGGCTTATGTTTTGCAGACAGCGGACACTATCCTCCCCTTTGCCATAAGGAGTGCCGGAAGCTACTCCTGTTTGAGCCGAAGCAGCTACTGCGCCCGAAAACATAAGGGCAGCAGTAAGGAAAACCTTGATTGCTTTCATAACTATCGGATAATTTTTTGTGCTTTTATTTCTTTGATTCTATTCTTTGCTAATGCGATTATGCCCCGAGAAGATCAATTCAATTTAAGCTTTCGGAACCACCCCTCATTGAATGTCAATCCCAATGTCAAACGCAAGCTATGTTCGGAGATCATATCCTTATTGGTTGGGATTAGTCGATCATATTCCAGACTCATCTGCACAAAAGAGCGGCGATCCACAAGAGGGAAGGCTATTCCGGCAGAAAGTCCGAGCTGGTGATATCCTTCAGCTCCCTTGGTAGTGGGAAGTTTAAGGTAAGAATTGCCCAAACTGAGCCCTGCACGATAGCGCAGTTGCTTGGTGGAATGTATCTCTTCGGCATTGGGTATATATTGTCCTCCAATAGCTATTCGCCATTGATTCTGGTATTCACACTGTGACTTATAAAAAGAGGCATCACTCCATCGTCCATACTGCAGATCCACTCCGGCTATCAGGCGTGGCGAAAAATCCACGCTTACTCCTAATCCATACATTTCAGGAGCTGTATAAAGCCCTGTGCCACGAACTGTATCACCATGCAAATGCTCTACTATCTGCTGATTTGAGATCAAGAATTGCTCTGTAAAAAGCTTACTCTTGAATTTGACAGAGGTATCGTATGTCGCCCCAAATACGATTCGTCTGCGATTAGCAAGCTGCCAAGCATACTGCAGTCCGATTTTCCCCCTCAAGGCATCCAACTCAAGACGAGAACTGATCGTGGGATCCAAGGCTGTGCCAACCGAATAGGAAACACGACGACTATGATTGTAGGTGCCGAACAAATAGCTAAAGTTTGCTCCCACAGAGAGACCCTCAATCGGCTCTATTGCAGCTCCTATATACAAGTTGTTCAGGTTACCGGTTCCCTGGTAAATACGGGTATAATTTTGTTTGTCCAGCCCTTCAATTGGCTGCACACTTCCGTATTGATAACCGGCTGTAGCCAAAGGCAGTATTCCAAGACTTACTCCGGCATACTTGGTCACAGGGAAAAGCATTGTAGCATACTCGAAATTCCCAAGTTTGCGAGTACTGGAGTGCGAGCCTTCTTTGGCCCAATAGAATCCTGCAGATGCACCCAAATCGAAGATAAAGGTCAACGAGTCCACTGCTGAATAAGAAGCTGGATTCATTGGATTAACAGCCCGAGCATCTCTTATGCCGATACCCAAACCACCCATCCCTCGATTGGAAGCGTGTCCACTTGGGTCGAACCGTCCCAGCCCGAAACGGGTGTAGGGAGATTCCGAACTGTTACTTTGGGCCGACAAAGAGGCACAAACCAATAGTCCAGCTAATAAACACGTTGCCGGAAACACGGCTTTGGCAAATTGCCCTATTGTCTGTTCTATTATTCTGTACATTCCCGTATTTGGTAGTCTAATATGCAACTGAGACCTCGTAAAACGAGATCGTCAGCTACAAAGGTCTGATATTTTAGCTTTGTCTCAAAATAGGAAGCAGCTCCACCTGTAAGTAGCACTCTTATCTCTGGATGTTCTTGCCGCGCAGCCTCAATATACCCCTCCATCTCAAGTATGAGGCCTCTGACAACTCCCGCCATAATAGCTCCGGATGTATTGGTCCCCCATTGAGGAATGTTGTCCGATTCATGGATATGCACCAGGGGTAGACGTGCTGTATAGTGGTGCAACGAAGAAAATCTTACCTCCAACCCCGGAGATATATTTCCGCCGAGATACTTTCCTTGCGAAGAAATCCTTTCGTAGGTCACAGCCGTACCAGCATCTATCACAAGAATTTCCTCTTGAGGGAAAAGAGATCCGGCTCCGACCACGGCAGCAAGCCTATCAGCCCCCAAGGTTGTCCGATCGTAGTCTATCTCTATAGGGATAGGCATTTGATCGTTCAATACATGTAGGTTTTGGCAAAAGTGGCCTTTCAGATCCTCTAAGATTGGATCTTCTACTTGTGCCACAGAAGAGAAAATACAAGAGTGACAGAGCAGCTCTTCCGGAGAAAAGGTATTCTTTAGGCCGATGTAAGTCGAAGCCGACAGATGCCGAACTCCCACCAACTCCTGGTTCTCAAAGATTGCGACTTTGAGGTTGGTATTTCCCCTATCTATAATCAAACTGCGTTGCATCTACATTTATACACGGCTTGCTGTAAAAACTGCCAAGGGAACCAAAGGTAACTAATCTTCGTTATCCGATACATGGGGCGCATCCGGACATTGCCAAAAACGTATTCCCACTGCTTCCATACCGAGTAGAGCCACTTGTTGCAGTTGAGTCCGCAAAGACAAGCGATAGATACCCGACAATTCAAAATATCTGCCATCGAAAAGAGGGACGGATAGTTCTCTCTGAGCCAATCCCTGCCCTTTCCAATGAAGAGGAGAAAAAGAGAAGGAGGGAGTGACACTATCAGCCCAAACAATCTTTTCTTTGAAGTCATGCAAAGAAGCCACAAGGGCTATATGGGTGTACTTGTAATCATTGTTATGTCTTAAGAGCAGCTCTGCCGAGTAGCTCTTGCTACAATCTGGAATCAACAGCTCAAAATCGTAGTTCTTACCGGCTTCCCAACGAGAACCTTCGATCTGCTGAAAGCGGATGTATTCTTGAGGCATAGGGTTATGCACACAAGAGAGCATCCATCCACCGAGACACAGTATTCCTAACAGCCTCCTCCCGATACGACACATATCACCACCCGACCTGATCAAGATATTGTTCGCTAACGCAACTCTCCATTAATTCCGCTGTCCATAGCGAGAATCGGATGGTACTGCTGCTGACTGTTCCGGTTTGCTCCCAGACATTGCGCCAATAGCTTCGCCTCCGACTTTTCTTACAGGCCGCCTGTTTCTTCCTCGTCTGTTATCCGCCATTCTCATTTGGGAGGGGAGATCGGCTTCAACCCGCTTGCTTGGTTCGAAAGATTTATTGGATTTTGGCTTTCCATTTGAGCGCACTTCGCTCGTCTCTTGTTCGGATTTCTGCGTATCGTTTTTTGAAGTATCCAGATTGATAGAAGAATTATGACCCAAAGAAGAATCTTGTGGCTTATCTGTACGCTTACGTTTACGCTTGCGTTTGGCACTGTCAAAACGAGTGAGACTGTCATCCAAAATATCGGCAGAGGGTTGTTGTGCGGATTTCTGTTTGTTGTCGTTCTCCAGTGTTTTGGGGATCTCGCCTCGTTTGTTCTGATTCAAAATGGCAAATGCTCGTTCTGCTGGGATCGTAATCAAGTCCGAAGGATTATTCTTTTGTTTGGAATAAGAAATCTCACGCTTGAGAACGTCCGTCTTGAAGTGGTAGTAAGTACCTTCCTCGGTCTCCAGTGTGAGGTCTCGGTGTGGCAACCTACGTTTGGCTTCTGCGTACACATCGACCTCGTGATTGAGACAACACTTCAGTTTGGCACACTGACCGGTAAGTTTCTGCGGGTTCAGTGATAGATCTTGTAGTCGAGCGGCTGTGGTGCCAACAGAAACAAAGTTGTTCATCCAGGAAGAACAACACAAGGGTCGACCACAAGAACCAATTCCTCCGATGCGACCGGCTTCCTGACGGGCTCCTATCTGCTTCATTTCGATACGCACCTTGAATGCATCGGCCAATACACGTATTAGTTGGCGAAAATCTACTCTACCGTCAGCGATGTAATAAAAAATGGCCTTCGTACCGTCTCCTTGGTACTCCACATCGCCGATTTTCATCTCCAAGCCCAATTCTTCTGCTATACGGCGAGAACGGATCATTGTGTCATATTCGTGTCTTTGAGCCTCTTTCTGTTTATCCAGATCGCTCTGCTCTGCCAACCTTAGGACAGATTTAGGCCCCATTCTCTGCGTGTCATGGCGATGACGACGCATGGCGGAGGCAACCAAAGGGCCGGTGAGTGTGATCATCCCCAAGTCGTAACCGGGAGAGGATTCTACCACCACCTTGTCTCCCTTACGCAGCTTCAGCTCAAAATTGTTAAGATAGTATCCCTTGCGAGTATTCTTAAATTGAACTTCTACATATTCTCCTCCCGATTCTGGAATATCATTCAGCCAATCGTATGTGTTAAGAGGTGCTTGGTGAGTATTTCGACAACCCTCGGCTGTCATACCACGAGAGCTATCGCCATTATTTCCTTGCTTGTAATCCATATAATAGTAGTAACATTGATATGTAAAGTCACCCCATCCCTTATATCGAGGAGCTACTGCAACACCTTACACTGGGCATTTGCATTTGTCTTGGAGGTTATTCTCGGCTGACATTTGACCTACCACATGACTGGCTACAACAAAAGCAGCCATAGTCAAAAGGCCTCGTGCGGCAATCTTCCCTTAGTCTTATGCAGGAGATGACAATCGCACAAAGGTAAGAATTATTAGAGGCCTTCGTGAGATCCGAATTATAGAGATTTGTCTCTCAAACATCATCCAAGAACAAAGGTCTTCACTTGTCTTATCACCTCAAAAAGGAGATTTGACAGACACAAAATGAACTTGAAAAGGGTAAAATTTCTACATTCACCGAGTGAACAGTTATTACCCAGAATATTGACAAACAAAACTTGCTCGGAACGTAAGTCTATGAAACCGGAAACGACAAATATCCTACTCCTCGTCACTTGTCTCATCTACACAGTCTTGATCATTGCAGGAGCTTTGATCACTCACATGGAAGATGGGTTGAACCATTACGGATTTGTTCTTCTAATGCTACCCACCTGCATCATTACATGGCTAATATATGTACCCTATAAAGCACCCCAAATAATAGGAGTTGTACTTGCCCTGATGGCTGTATTAGGATTGAGGTCTTGCCTAAACTACGAGTTTCCCAGAGTATGGGAAAAGGGAGACTTCTATTTTATATCATTGATGATCCTTCTCCTTTGGACTGTTGTAGCAAGGGTCCTCCTTTGGATTCAAAAATGACAAAAAGCTAACCGACAACAACATATAGGAGAGGTCGATCATTTTTCTCCTCTCTATCTTCCCCAAGGGAAGGAGACATGAACTCTCTCCTCTCCTAAGAAAGATGTGCACATAGTCCTCAATAGGATTCATACCAATCTCTCAACCTCTGCCCCACCCTCTTCTAAACCTGGTGTGTTTTGTAAAATTTTAGTCGCATAAAAATTAGGGAAACGGAGGGGAAAGGACTTGTTGTCAATGAGAAAATCAGACCCTTTTTATCGGCTTTGTATAGGTCTTTCAGAATGCCCTATTCATCGGCGTTCTGAAGAGGTCGAATTTCTCTCCTGAGAGAAATTTTGCTAACACAGGAGAAAAAAATAATTTCCTCAGGAGAGAATTTTCGTTCTCTCCCGTGTTAGCAAAAAACGACTCCCCTCAGCATAAAAAAGGCGAGAGAAAATCCTACTAAAATCTTACAACTTGGGCATAAAAATGCAGCTAAAAAAGATACTTAACAATACAGAAATAAACAAAAGATTGTATATAAGGATCCAGAAGAAGTGTTTCAAAGGCTCGGTAGAGCTTGTGCAACAGTCTCTCTCTCCGCATGGCAATGGCTGCTGTGTACTAATGGAAGTACATCAAGGTTCCGAGTGAGATTGTATTTATGCACTTAACATCGATCTCTCTGGTGTTTAGTAAACCATAGCACTCAAATAACTGGACAATTTCAAGAAGTATATAGAGCAAAAAAGTTACCTTTGTCTTCGTACAAAGTTTGGTATCAAGTAAGCTGACCAAACGCATCACAAATAAAAACCATGTCTCACCTCAGATTATCAGAACACATCAATAAGTGCCTCTCTCAGCATGCCTGTGTTGCTATACCAGAGATAGGAGGCTTTGTATTGGAAACAATACCTGCCAGATACGATGAGCAAGAGAATCGGGCTTACCCTCCCGGACAGGAATTACACTTCAATGCAGCCATACGACATCGAGACGGATTGCTTGAGACTCTTTATGCAACGACTTTTGGTGTTTCTCTCAGACGGGCACGTATGATGTTGGACGAGGATGTCAAAGCCCTGCGTTCGGAACTGGTAAGCAAACGAAGTACAGAAATCAACAGCATCGGAAAATTGAGCTTGAGTGATGAAGGTTTGGTAAGCTTCTCCTCTGATATGTCCGAGAAACGGCAGCACCCTGATGCCTACGGCTTATTCCCGGCATCTCTTCCTCTGCTACAGACTTCTATCTCCTCCTTATCCCCAGCACCAAACAAGTCGGAGAAGTACTATTACCTCCCCATACATCGTAATGTGCCGGGTATTGCAGCCGCTGTGCTTCTCTTTACAGCTCTACTTTTTCTTCCCATTCGCACTACTTCTTCCAGACAGAACTGTGAAGCCGGATTCATACCGACAGAACTGGTGGCTGGTAAAGTTTGGAGTCAATACGATAAGCAATCAGGCAACAGTCAGGCAACAGAAACAGAACCGGAAGAGCCAACAACAAAGATGCCGGAGGTCGAAGATTTTGCTCGCGTAGCAGAACTCCCGATGGTGGAGAAAGAGCATATCACAGGGCCAGCCTACTTTGTCGTTATAGGAAGTTTCCGTACAGAAGAGCAAGTAAGGGAGTTTGTTTCTGGCCGGAAAGAAAAGTTCTCCAAACAATCCGGTGTAATCAAGGACAAACGCTGGTATCGAGTTTATTCCGAAATGTTCTCGTCTTCCGGAGACGCCTATACAGCTTCAACAAGGGCCAAAGGTGAAGCCTGGGTGTTTGAGGTGAAAGAAAAGAAATAAAGATCCATGCAGCATCTTACAATCAATCTTCGAGGGCAGCTGGTAGATTTGTCTCATCCTCGAGTGATGGGGATCATAAATGTTACCCCGGACTCTTTTTACACCGGCAGTCGTATCAAAGGAGAAGAGGCAATCCGAAAGAGAATAGAAGAGATTGTATCTGAAGGAGGAAGTTTCATTGATGTTGGCGGATACAGCTCCAGATCGGATGCCCCGGAAGTGTCTCCTCAAGATGAAATCAATCGTCTCAAACCTACACTCAAAATACTACGAGACGAATACCCGTCTTTGCTAGTTTCGGTCGATACTTTCCGGGCGGATATCGCCCGAATGTGTGTAGAGGAGTATGGTGCACACATGATCAACGACATATCTGGGGGAGACCTAGATCCAAAAATGTATAGCACTGTGGCCGAGTTGGGAGTGCCCTACATTTTGATGCATATGAAAGGTACACCGAAGACAATGCAGCAGCTCTGTCAATATCGGGATATTGCATTGGAAGTACTTGATTATTTCGTGGAACGAGTAGGCAAACTTCGAGAGTTAGACGTGAAAGACATCATACTTGATCCCGGCTACGGTTTTGCCAAAACATTGGAGCAAAATTACGAGCTGATGTCCCGACAGCGAGAAGTTTGTGACCCTTTGGAGCTGCCAGTACTGGTGGGTATTTCTCGCAAAAGTATGATCTATCGACTATTGGGCTGCACAGCTGATGACTCCCTTAATGGGACGAGTATTCTTAATACTTATGCACTATTGCAGGGGGCACATATCTTGCGTGTACATGACGTGCGGCAAGCTGTAGAAGCAGTGCGTATTGTGTCTCAATTACAAAAAGCAACCACCACCTAAAAACTGGAGCTATGTGGCTGTCATTCTCTTTCAAAGACTTTGTAGACATACTCTTAGTAGCCCTTTTTATCTACTATACCTACTATATACTCCGAAATTCTGGCAGTAAAGCCCTGTTTTTGGGGATTATCTTCTTTATCATCTTGTGGATCTTCATCTCTCAGATGCTTCAGATGAGAGTCATGGGAGCTATACTTGACAAGTTTATCAATGTAGGATTCTTTGTTCTGGTTATCATTTTCCAAGATGAGATACGCAAATTCCTTGCGACATTAGGCTCAACCAAGAAATGGAGAATATTCAATCACTTTTTTTACAGAGATCGCAGGGTCAAGAAACAAGAAGAACGCAAATGGGTTGCCCCCGTGGTATTGGCGTGTATGAATATGTCACGCAAAAAGACTGGAGCTCTCATTGCCATACAGCAAGGGATGGATCTCACCCCATACGAACATACGGGTGAGCGGTTTCGATCTGAGATTACAGCCCGGCTGATCGAAAATATATTCTTCAAAAATAGTCCTCTGCACGATGGAGCTATGATCATTGCCGACAATGAGATAAAGGCCGCCGGCTGTATCTT
Source organism: Porphyromonas crevioricanis (assembly GCF_900476255.1). Taxonomy (NCBI): domain Bacteria; kingdom Pseudomonadati; phylum Bacteroidota; class Bacteroidia; order Bacteroidales; family Porphyromonadaceae; genus Porphyromonas; species Porphyromonas crevioricanis. Next base: position 1,537,845 of record NZ_LS483447.1, on the reverse strand, counting down.
ACCGGTTTCTTCAACCACGGACTTAAACAAAGATCTGGGGTTACGGCACAGAGCCGCACTCGGATTATCTCAAGAAACAGATGCCAAGGTGATCATAATAAGTGAGGAAAGAGGGAAAATTTCAATTGCATTTAGAGGAGAGGTGAAAGTGGATATTTCCAGTGAGGAACTTCAGGAACTGCTAATGAGCGATTAGCCGGAGAAAACTTTCATGAAAGACTCAATCAAATTGATAAGGCCTCAGCAGTGGATAAAGAACCTTTTCGTCTTGCTGCCAGCTTTTTTTGGTCATGAAATTCTTTTTCCAAAAGTTTGGGGAAGATTGGGTATCCTTTTCTTTGCCTTTTCTTTTGCCTCCAGTGCCATCTATGTCTTTAATGATATCTATGACAGGCAATCTGATCGCAACCATCCAAAGAAACGGTATAGGCCCATAGCTTCGGGCAAGGTGTCTTTAGTTCAGGCCTATATATTGTGTGGGGTTTTGCTATTGGGGAGCCTCTCTCTAATGTTGCTTCCTCCTTACGAAGACTCAAGATGGCAAATTGCGACACTGATTGTGGGAAGTTATGTACTGATCAACATAGTTTACTCTCTATGGGGAAAACATTGGCCCGTGTTGGATGCCTTTTTTGTCGCAGCAGGCTTCGTCCTTAGAGTAGAAGCGGGAGGAGCTGCAGCCTATACAGAAGTGTCTCACTGGCTCTTTTTGATGATCTTGTTTCTCTCTCTACTCTTAGCATTTGGTAAAAGACAGGAAGACCTTAAGCTCGCAACGGAGCGAAATGAAACTTCTCGCCCCGTGGTAAAGCACTACTCTCCAGCCTTTCTTCAGTCTATTTTTTCCACAATATCAGCCATCCTGATTGTTCTTTATACGCTCTATTGTTTGGATAATGCAACAATGGAGCAACATAGTCCATACCTATACACTTCTATTCCATTGGTAGCATTGGGATTGATATACTACCTGCGTGCGGTGATTGTGGAAGGCAAGTATTATAACCCCACCGAAATGCTATACAAGGATCGTGGCTTACAAATCATTGTCCTATGTTGGGGATTTCTCTTTTTTCTTCTCTCTTATGTCTTCTGATTCTTTTGATAAAAAGGACTTACGTCCAACATTGGCAATATTTGATTTCGATGGAACTCTTATCCGGAGAGATAGTTTTCTCCTATTTCTAAAGTATGGACTGGGCATTTTCGGAACACTTCGCCACCTGCCCTATTTCTGTTTATGTTTTTTAAGATTCAAACAAGGAGTCTTGTCTGCCAAGCAAGCAAAGGAGCTAATGCTACGTCCCATAATAAAGGGGAAAAGAGCTGAAGAATTGAATCTCCTTTGTGAGCAGTTTGTTATTCAACAATTACATAGAATAGAGAGAAAAGAAGCTATACTTGCTCTCTGCAGACATCAAGAATTGGGGCATCGCATTTGTATCGTTTCTGCCTCTCCTATCGACTGGATCATTCCTTGGGCTAAAACAAAAGGAATAGACCTTGTAATTGGAGCAAAGCTGGAGCAGGCAGGACAGATTGTCACTGGCCGGTTAAATGGCCCTAACTGCAATAAAAAGGAGAAGATACGCTACCTACAGCATTACATCCCAAACTTCGAGACGAGATACCGATGCTATGCATATGGAGATTCAAACGGGGATCAGGATTTGCTCAATATAGTGGACATACCTCAGTACAGGAAGTTTGATATAAATCTCATCTCATAACTCTTATGAGATCATTTTATAGCTCTTTGGCTAAATACAGAAGCCGACTGCCACTCCATTGCTGCGTGACGGTCGGCCGAAGAGGCTCTACACCCCAAATTTGGGAGATACTTACTCCTTGGTTATTCAAAATTGGGCTTTCGCTTTTCCAAGAAAGCCGTCATACCTTCTTTCTGATCAGGATGAGCAAAAGTGTGGGCAAAGAGATTTTGTTCTATCGTGATAGCGGTATCAATATCTGTCTGCCCCCCCTTGTTGATCGCCTCCTTAGCTGCCATTATGGCCGATCTGCTTTTAGACGCAATCTTCTCAGCCATTTGTCGGGCTGCATCAAGGAGTTCTTCGGGAGCTACAACCTTATTCACCAAACCTATACTGAGGGCTTCTTCAGCATCAATCACATCGGCTGTATAGATCAACTCTTTTGCCTTTGGTTCGCCTATCAGACGAGACATTCTTTGCGTTCCGCTAAAGCCGGGAGGAATTCCTAATCCAACTTCAGGCTGTCCAAATTTTGCTTTATTGGAGGCAATTCGTATATCGCAAGCCATGGCGAGTTCACATCCTCCTCCTAAAGCAAATCCATTGATTGCCGCAATCACTGGAAATGGGAGCATCTCTATCCGTCTGAAAACTCCAGATCCGTTGATAGCATAGGCCTTGGCTTGCATGGGAGTCATCTGACTCATTTCCTTTATATCTGCGCCGGCAACAAAAGCCCTGCCACTGCCTGTAATAACGAGAACATGCACAGAGCTATCGATCTCCAATTCAGCCACAACTTGTCTCAACTCCCCGAGTAAGTCGGAGGAAAGCGCATTGAGCGTTTCCGGATGATTGATAGAGAGGAAGACTATGCCTCCCTCTCTATTCAATATAAGATGTTGATAATCTGCCATAAAAACAGAATAAACAGTTCCTTAAGCCTTTGTTTTTGCCTGTTCTGCTTGCAATTTGGCTGTGAGAACAGGAATAATCTTGTGCAAATCTCCTACAATACCCAAGTCTGAGACTTGGAATATCGGAGCGAACTTATCTTTGTTGATTGCAATGATATACTCAGACTCTTCCATGCCAGCCAAATGCTGGATAGCTCCAGAAATACCACAAGCCAAATAGAGGTCAGGGCGAACCGTCTTACCTGTCTGACCCACTTGTCTATCATGAGGGATCAAACCTGCGTCAACCATGGCTCTTGAAGAAGACACCTCAGCATTCAAGCACAAAGACAATGCCTCAAGCTTTTCGAAGCCATCTGTCGTACCAACTCCACGACCACCACTGACAAGTACATGTGCTTCGGTGATATCGATCTTGTTCTTGTCTTCGATAACCTTCTTGATCAACTTTACCTTGAACTTAGATTCATCGAAAGGTACAGTAACCTTTACAACTTCACCGGAACGGCTATAGTCGCGTTCTTTTTGACGCATCACACCGGGGCGTACTGTGGACATCTGAGGACGATGTTCCTTACTTACAATTGTGGCCATCAAATTGCCACCAAAAGCAGGACGAGTCATTAACAAGCCACGATCTTCACCGACCTCCAGCGAAGTGCAGTCTGCAGTGAGACCGCAAAGCAAGCGAGCCGAAAGACGAGGCCCCAAGTCGCGGCCGATAGTCGTTGCACCAACAAGTACGATCTCAGGCTTATTCTCGGTGATCAAGTGAGCAATAGCTTGTGCATAGGGCTCTGTGATATAATCCTTTAGGCAGGGTTCATCCACAACCAATACTCTATCGGCACCAGCTGCGATGAGTTCTTTTTCCAACCCTTCAAGTCCATGCCCGAGCAAAAGAGCCGTTACTTTTTCATTTATGCTATCAGCGAGCTCTCTAGCCTTACCGATAAGCTCGAAAGCCACGTTTTGAACTACGCCGGCACGCTGCTCGGCGAAGACCATTATTCCTTTATAGTCAGCTTTGTTTATCATATTGGTAAGAGCTATTAGATGATGAATTTCTCTTTAAGTTTTTGGAGTATAAGTTCTGCAGCCTCTTCAGGTGTAAGTTCTTCATGCAAAGTACCCATCGCTTTAGCTCCCTTGGTGAAAGCCTTCTTCACACTGGTAGGAGAACCTTTCAGGCCCAAACGCTCAGGATCCACCTGAATAGAATTGCTATCCCAAACTTCTACATCCTTCTCATAGGCCTCCATGATGCCACGCATTCTCATGTAACGAGGCTGGTTTGCAGTCGCCAAAAGAGTAAGCATACAAGGCATATCTACACTGAGGATCTCATGCCCCTCTTCTGTACTCTTGCGCACAGTAAGGGTTTTGCAGCCATCATATTCAGCTTCTTCTACATAGGTAATTTGTGGCAAATCGAGTTGTTCGGCGATTTGGGGACCAACCTGAGCCGTATCTCCATCTATAGCCTGACGACCAGCCAGGATAATATCATAGTCGATATTACGGATAGCTTGCGTGATAGTATAACTTGTGGCCAAAGTGTCTGCACCTCCAAATTTACGGTCACTCAGCAAGATGGCTCGGTCTACGCCCATTGCGTAAGCTTCACGCAATACTGCCTCAGCCTGAGGAGGTCCCATGGTAATTACTGTGACATGAGCTGCAAACTTGTCTTTCAGACGCAGGGCCTGTTCCAGGGCTCCCTTGTCATCAGGGTTCATAATACTGGGTACACCCTCGCGAATAAGCGTTCCCTTCACCGGATCGAGTTTAATCTCTGTGGTATCGGGAACTTGCTTTATACATACTACAATCTTGAGCATATTGTGTGGCTTTTACTTTAAAAGGTTAGCACTAATTACCATACGCTGAACTTCGCTGGTACCTTCGTATATCTCTGTAATCTTGGCATCTCGCATCATACGCTCTACTGGATATTCGCGAGTATAGCCATAACCTCCATGGAATTGCACGGCTTTCGTAGTCATCTCCATAGCAGTCTCTGCACAGAAAAGCTTTGCCATGGCAGCATCTACGCTATAGGGAAGCTTTTGATCTTTCTTCCAAGAAGCCTGACGCACCAACAAACGAGCAGCTTGGATACGAGTTTCGAGGTCTGCCAATTGGAACTGTGTATTCTGAAACTTAGCAATTGACTTGCCGAACTGCTTGCGTTCCTTAGTGTATTTCACAGTTTCATCCATAGCTCCCTGTGCAATACCCAAAGCTTGAGATGCGATCCCTACACGACCTCCATCAAGGGTCTTCATGGCAATCTTGAATCCACCTCCAACTTTACCCAAAAGATTCTCTTTGGGTACAATACAGTTTTCCATGATCAACTCGCAGGTAGCAGATCCACGGATACCTAGTTTGAGTTCTTTTTTACCCACGCTGAAGCCTGGCATATCCTTTTCTACAATAAAGGCAGTGATCCCCTTGGTACCCTGGCTCTTATCTGTCATAGCAAAGATGATATACACATGAGCATATTCGGCATTGGTGATAAAGATCTTGTTGCCGTTAAGCACATAATGATCACCTTCCTCTACTGCGAAAGTTTGCTGAGCAGCAGCATCCGTTCCAGCATTGGGCTCAGTAAGGCCAAAGGCTCCAATCCATTCTCCCGAGCACAACTTAGGCAGGTATTTCATCTTCTGCTCTTCAGTACCATGCTCAAAGATAGGCGCACAGCAAAGAGAGGTATGAGCAGATACTACAACACCCGTTGTAGCACATACACGGCTCAACTCTTCTACACACATGGAGTAGATTTGGTTGGTCGCGCCAGCCCCTCCGTACTCTTTTGGGAAAGGGATACCCATAAGGCCTATTTCGGCCATTTTCTTTACAGTTTCAATTGGGAAGCGTTCTTGTTCATCAATCTCTGCAGCCAGAGGCTTCACTTCTTTCTCAGCGAAAGCTCTGATCATCTCGAGGAACAGCTTCTCTTGTGGTGTTTGAGAGAATTCCATATGTTATTGATAAAATGTGGTTTGAATAACAGTATTACTGACGCATGGGTTTGAGATCGGGGGCAAAGATAAGATTTGCTTCGGTAGCTGCAATCACATCCTCACGAGTAAATTCGGGATGAAGCTCTGTTACCACCAAGCCTTCTCCTTTACGCACCTCTATTACACACATTTCTGTGACGATCATATTTACTTGTCCGGCAGCCGTAAGGGGCAACGAACACTCTTTCATAATCTTGGGGTTCCCTTTGGCTGTGTGCTCCATAGCAAGGATTACTTTGCGTGTTCCCATCAACAAGTCCATGGCACCCCCCATGCCCGGGGCCATTTTTCCAGGGATTAGCCAGTTGGCCAAATCTCCTTTCTCGTCTACTTGCAAGGCCCCGAGGACACTCACATCTACGTGTCCTCCTCGGATGATAGCAAAACTCTGGGCACTATCGAAAGTTGCAGCTCTTTCGTTAGCTGTAATAGCCCCCCCTCCTGCGTTGACCCAATTGTCATCTTCCTCCCCCTCTTTGGGAGCAGGCCCCATACCAATCATACCATTCTCAGACTGCAACATTACCTGCACACCTGGTTCAAGGTAAGCAGGGACCATGGTCGGCAGACCGATACCAAGGTTTACGACATCACCGTCTTTGAGCTCAAGAGCCACGCGTCTGGCAATGACTTCTCTTATTTGATTTTTTTCCATAGTCCTGGTGATTTTATAATTATTTCGTTCGTATTACTCATAATCAAGAGGGTCAGTCCTCTGTTCTGGCATTAAGTCTTCGGTCTACTTCCTGTGCAATGAAAGAAGCGACATCATCAGCATAAGTATTCGCTCCAAAACCGGCATCATAACCTAACTCTTTGGCCAACTCATAGCTAATACGAGGACCTCCACAAGCGATAATCATTTTATCTCGAAGGCCTTCAGCTTCCACCATTTCTATCAACTCTGTGAGATTCTTGATGTGGATATCCTTTTGAGTGACAGTTTGTGATACCAACAAGGCATCAGCATTCAGTTCCAATCCTTTGGCAATGAACTCATCATTCGGCACTTGGCTTCCCAAGTTATATGCCTCTATCATTTCATACCGCTCCAGACCATAGCGACCGGCAAACCCCTTCATGTTCATGATCGCATCGATCCCTACTGTGTGGGCATCTGTACCGGTACTGGCCCCAACAACAACCAATGGACGACCTATGTGCTCCCGGATAAATTGATCCGTTTCATCCATACTCCATTTAGTAGATTCCACCTTGGGAACATAGATAGAACTATAGTCCACGGTGTGCTGACAACTGCCATAACAATTAAAGAATGTAAACCCTTTGGTGAGCTCATGGTAATACACTACCTGAGGATTCTCTAGTCCCATCTTGCGTAGTAATTGCTTAGCCGCTTCTATGGCTTCTTCTCCTTCGGGTACAGGGAGGGTAAAACTAAGCTGTACCTTACCGTCATTCATAGTGTCGCCATAAGGCTTCACCTTGGTTAGATCCAGTGTCTGGTCGTAATCTTTTTTCTCGGTAGAATAGAGTCCTTCACTCATAGCTTGCCCTCCATATTAAAGGTCTTCATCAATTCTATTACAGGATTGTAGTGATGTGCACCTTTGATAGATACACCACTGAGTCCCTTTCCTCCGTCTTTTGGACGCTTAACATCACCGAAGATTCCCAGCTCCAAAGCAGTAAAGAGACCTTCCTCCCTGATTTGTTCAAGAAGTTCAATAGTCTTATCCAAAACTTCTCTGGCACGACTCTGTATGATACCATCTTCCTTAAAATAGACTTCTTCTCCAATATCGTGCATATTGTTGAAGATATATTGTGCATTCTCGATAGAGAGATAACGGTCACTCATGAAAGGAGTGTGAATAGCTTCGGTAGGCATCCCCAAGAGCTGCAATCCTTGGTGTGACCATATACCAATAATATTGAACAGGGCATCCTGTATATGTCCACGGAATATATTACCTGTCATAAACTTGGTGGGTGGCATATACTTCAGTGGAGCTTTAGGGAATATCTCACGAGTCATAATTGCTTGAGCAAGTTCGTATAGGAAGCCATTCTTGAGAGTAGGATCCATTTCGAAAGCATGTCCAAGGCCCATTTGCTCTTCTGGTAAACCGGCAGCCAAAGCAAATTGCTCATTGATCAGGTCGGAAGCCAATACCGTGTGAGCTTGTTCCACAGCATCAGCTGTAGTTAGATAATTATCCTCTCCGGTATTGATGATAACGCCGGCAAAACCGTTAATAACACGACTCATGTATTGGTCTACGAGCGTGCGCTGCATATTGATATCTCGGAAAAGAATCCCGTACAGAGCATCATTGAGCATTACATCAAGGCCTTCTAAAGCTCCCATCACAGCAATTTCTGGCATACAAAGCCCTGAGCAATAATTACAGAGCCGGATGTAACGACCAACCTCTTCGCCTACTTCATCAAGAGCTTTTCGCATAATACGGAAATTCTCCTGTGTGGCGAACGTACCACCAAACCCCTCGGTTGTCGCCCCATAGGGAACATAGTCGAGCAAACTCTGCCCCGTGGTGCGGATCACAGCTATAATATCTGCCCCTTGACGTGCTCCGGCTTGAGCCTGTATAACGTCTTCATAAATATTACCTGTGGCAACAATGATATACAAGTAAGGTTTGGATCCTTCGCCAATGGTATTGATATAATCCTCACGTCGCTTGCGGTTGGCGGCTATTCTGTCCATTCCGGCCTTGATGAAAGGAGCCAGTACATCCGCTACCTCCTGACGAGATCTGAATTCAAAGCTTGTCAGATCTAAATCTTCCTTTGCTACAGCTTCAGCCAGTTCTTGAGGAGTCTTCCCTGTGGTCAACATGGCATTAGCTAAAAAGAACAGAGCACCATGCTCTAGCACACCCTTCTCATTCAGACTGTCTACCACACGATTAGGAAGAGGCACCTGATTTTCATCCACATTATCTATGCCTACCAAACGGCAAAGCGTGCGCTCCACGGCTACGGTGGTATATCGGTCTACAAAGCTCTGCACATCATTGGCTATTTCTCCAGCCACATTCCGTGCATGATCTACTTTGTTGTAGTCAATACCTACTTTACTTGTTCTCATTCTTTATCTCTTGATATACTTTATACTTCTGTCAATTAGATCGGGGTATACTCCCAGGATTTGAGCGATACGAATGGCCTCATGAGGAACATCCGATGTATCGGTCTCTTCCAAGCTGTAATCGATGCAACTATTCAGTTCATTGACATGGAGAGGCAATTTTACCTTTTCTTCGACAAACCCTTTCACTCTAAGTCTGCGACAGGGAACATCAACAGAACTGTAGTGAGTCGTCACAACTGCTATAGTCTGCGAATAAGCTGTTAGTAGTTCCACCAAACCGCTTACAATCGCCTGTCCTTCTGTCGGGTTAGTGGTACGTGCCGGCTCATCTATCAGAGCTAATACACTCTCTCCTCCAGCCACCAAATGGCAAATCTCAGAAAGTCTGACCATCTCAGCTCCATAGGAAGACAATCCTTCTGTTTCATCCTGGGCATCTCCAATACATAGCATTACCTCTTTTACAGGATAGATATCGGCATCAGAAGCCGGCAAAAAGAACCCATATTGAGACATTAATTGAGCGACAGCAAGAGACCGAAGAAGGACGGATTTACCAGCCATATTAGCCCCGGTAACTAAAGCTACACCGGGGGACAATGTTATGCTTACCGGTTGAAATTTCTGCCCGCGTGTCTTTAGGATAGCTTCTACTTGAGGATGCCTTAGATTGCTATAAGATATACGGCCTTCAGTGTTTATACGAGGTCTTACATAAGACTGCGTCAGAGCTAATTTAGCCTTGGCAATGAGTAAATCGTAATAGCCCAACAAGTCAAGAGCCTCTTTCAAGGCAGGCCCCATAGGCTGGAGCATACGGCTCAACCTACGTCTGACTTTATCCTCTACCTGAGAAATCTGTATCCAAAGAGCTTCTTTTTCATCTCCTTCAGGGATATTACGGTACTGCTTACGTAACTCGGATAATTCTATGCTATAGCTGTCGTATACCATAAAAGTGGGAATACGCTTCCCTTCGGGGTCAAGTATCTTGACTGTTTCATCCAAATTCGGTAAGAGAGGCAGCTCATGAGGTAATTGAGTTTGGATCTCAGCTACAGAAGTAGAGATGAGGGCCAAGTTTTTTATCTCAAAAAGATCTATATCCGTGAGCATCGCTCCACTATATACGGCAGTAACTGAGCCTTCCACATCACGCAACTGCATCAAGCGTAGAGCAATCTCGGAAATAGCCTTGAGCAACTCTTTGTTTTTCATACAGTCAAGTACCAGCTCCAAACGGTTTAGGCTCTGCTCTATTTCCGTGGCAGATGTCATCATGGGTAAGTCGAGCATACAACGCCTGCCGGCTGGAGACAAAAGCTCCAGCTCTTCGGTTAAATAGCGTATACCCTTTACTGTTTTGATATGATCTCGTAACCTCATCCCATTTGCTTTACATCATACACCGGTATTTTCAACGCAGCCTGCATTTCCTCCCTTAATCGGGTTGAATCCAAGAGGTAGCCGTCCGGAGATTGCGGATTGACAGTAAGAGCGATAAGCTTTGTAGCAAACAAAACCCGAAGCTCTGCTCCCGAGCGCAGAAACAAATCCACAGCAGTAGGCTTGGCGAAGATACGAGTAAAGTCGCGAACTATCAGTCTACATCCGGCTGCATCCACCCTGAGCTGTTCGAGTAACTTGTCGTTTACAGCCCCAGCGGCATAGATGGTACTGTACTGTTGCAAAATCGGTAGTTTGTCTCTCGGTATTTGTAGGGCTGTTCGTATCCCCAAGTCATGTACATAGCCGTCTTTGTCAATTCCAAACAATCCCTTTTCAAGGGGTAACAGACGTTCTACCAGATGAGGGTTTCCCGTATCACAAAGACATATTAGGCTATACAAGGCAGCTGTTTGGCGTACCAACTCTCCTATATTCTTGGATACAGCTGCTCCTGTGGCCAATATCATAGCTTCCGAAACTGTTGGGGAAGCAAGACTCAGCCGAGAAAGAGCCCCATCTATAATGGTAAGGTCTATCCCCAAGCGAGAAGTATGGTTGATAAGTCTGCGAAGTCCAATTGTGGAAGAGGGGCCAGATATGAGCAATTTGCCTCTGTTTATCACCTTGGCAGTAATGAGTCTTCCCAAAGCTGTACGCTCATTACTCACGTCGAGTATCTCGGATGTGAGCCGTCGCTCCAAATAGTGTTTCTCTGAAGTGACAAAGTACATTCCGGCTGGCAAACTGATTTCGGGCTTATCGGTTTCTGTTACTTGATCGCGTTTTTCTCCATCTATCCCTATTGAACTTAAGCAGACAGAGAGGTCATAGCTGTTCTCCAAGCGTCCAAGCACATAATTCAGACACTCCGTTTTGCCGGCATTCTTGGACATCCCAACAATAGACACTGAACGATACTTGACCAACTCGTTTACAAACGGCATCTTTACCCACTTATATTTTTCGCACCAAAGGAGCCTCACCCACAAACCCAAACACTGGGCAAAAGCCACGCAAAGGTAAGACTTATAAGAACCTTAAACAAATCTTCCAGTCGACATGTTGAGCTGCCCAAAAGCGTGACTTCTTCTCTTGAAAAATCATTTTCCAAGAGAGAGAAATAGCTAAGCCTCAAAGGCCTCGCTTCCCGAGAAGAAAGGGATAAATAAAAGAATCGGGCGAAAAAGATTTACTTCCGTCCGATTTTTTAATTATGATGGGCCTATTGCATCAGGGATGATGTCACGACAATGCCTATTCTTTACAGAACAACTCCTAATGCTAACTGAGGAATTCCTATCCTATTAAAGAGGGTATTTGTATTTGAGGTGGCTCCCATTTCAAACACTCTCACACCTAACGTATAACCCAATCCGAGATAGAAATGGCCAATGTATCGACGTATTTCCGCATTGAGATTGGCTCCAAAAGCATGTTGATCTTTATTGAATGACTGGTAGGCTCCAGACAACGCCCCTTTACTGTTACCTCTGGAGAGGTAGGTATATCCCAAAGAAAGCGAAGCGTTGGCTCCCCATCCATGGAGTAATTCAGAACGCTTACAGAATGAAATAACCGGCCCTACGAATAATTGATTGAGCTCGTGTTGTTTTGGTGTTAGGGCTGGGAACTGATCCTGCAAAGTCATTGACAAAAAAGACACCTCCACTCCGATTTTCAAGTTGCTGTGTATCCAAGCATCAGCTGTCATTGAAGTGTTACTTACAAACGGAGTAATCAGTTTGTGGGTCATAGTCATCACGCCGATACCACCTCTGAGGTTAATATCGACATTGTTCTTTTTGGCCTCTTGTGCCCATAAAGAAGAGACCATACCAACAGACACAATCAAGAGGGATAATAGAGTAATTCTTTTTTTCATAATGATTTTCAAAGATAAATTTAGCATTCACGATGTTGTCAAACACTCAAAGAAAAAACAGTCCAAACTTTTTTAGGAATAGATCTGTAATCTTTCTTTTTATATATCATCGGCATTTGTAGAGGCAAAGTTCGAAAAATATGTGGCAAAACAACACAAAAAGAGAAATGCACTACGTAGTAAAATTCTTTATCGAGAATAAAGCATTCACAAGAGGCATTTTCCTGCTGTTGGCAACCAGATAGAAAGAATTTGCCGAATGGAGGTTCAAAAGATACTGAGCTAATTCACAATCGCTCCGTATCCTTTTGTCGATTGCTCAATATCTTTTTTTCGGGAAGCACTTGATGAAGGCATCAAAAGCAATTAAGCTTTCGGGCAAAAGCAACTAAGCTTTCGATCAAAAGCAATTAAGCTTTCAGACAAAAGCAACTAAGCTTTTTTGGGAAAGCTTAGTTGCTTTTTGTGTCAAATCAAATACATTTGCGTTATCGAACAAGAAGCCTTTGCCGAAAGTCAATACCTCCGACTTTGGCAAAGGAGGTAATAGGAGGAAATACTATTGATTTATGGCTAACAAACCATTGCAGTTCATTCTTCTTGAACGCAAATTGAACGTCGGTCCGAATGCCGGTAAAATCGTGCAAATCGCCCAACCAACGGGCAGACATCGAGTGAGTTTCCGCAGTTTCTGCGAACGGGTGGCCAAATCCACCACATTTAACCGTCAGGAAGTGGAAGCAGTATTGAACTACGCTACCGAGATTGCCCGAGACATCGTGGCAAATGGCGACATCGTAGAGTTCGGAGACCTGGGTACGCTCAAGCCTTCATTCAAAAGCAAATCCGTTCCTCAAGGTGAGGCCTTTAATGTCCAAAAACATATAGAAAAACCGGTTGTTCGGCTTTCTCCTTCACGCAAATACTTTACACTTACCGACGTGAGCTACGAACAGACGACCGCTAAACCAAAGAAAGACACGAAGCCTTCTACCCCCAAACCTGACGAAGGCGAGGATCCTGGTCTGGGTGCTTAATCAATCCTGCGGAGCGACCGCTGATAGAGGCAATCGCTCCGCAACTTTTTTTACCGTGCAACATCAATAAACAAGGGTATTAGTATGGCACGAGCAACGACTAAAGCGGATTTGATAACATCTGCCAACGGGCAATTCGATAAACTGTGGAAACTCATCGACGGAATGAATGAGGGACTACAAGATGCAACATTTGCGGAAGAAATGGCGACAATGGGCAAGGAGGCACATTGGAGCAGGGATAAAAACTTGCGTGATGTACTTGTTCATTTGTACGAATGGCATCAGTTATTATTGAATTGGGTAAAATCCAGTCAAGGTGGTGAGCACAAACCTTTTCTGCCAGAACCGTATAATTGGAAAACTTATCCGAAAATGAATGTCGGTTTTTGGAAGAAACACCAAAGCACATCGCTCGCAGAGGCGAAGAAAATGCTAAAAGAAAGCCATGGAGATGTGATGACCATAATTGAGACATTCTCCAACGACGAACTCTTTGCTAAGGGAGCTCTCGATTGGACGGGGACTTCCACTCTCGGCTCCTACTGTATTTCGGTAACTGCAAGCCATTACGACTGGGCGATGAAGAAGATAAAAGCGCATATCAAGACTTCAAAATAAATAACCTCTCGTTACAAGCCACGCAAACATTGCATTGCCACAAACGATATACCAAGAATTTAAGAGAGGGTGCCGTGTATAAAATTCAACGCAGCACCCTCTCTTTCTGAAAACAGAATAGAACATCAATGTCACTAACTATTCATGCTTACCTTCTCTGTCGGAGAGAGATGCTCATTGCGATAAGCAACTCGCTCTACCAATGAATGAGCCAACTGGCGAAAATAAATACCACTAAGAGAGTCCTCTTGGATTGCAGACGGTTCCCCATTGTCACATCCCTCACAAATACTCTGCACCAATGGTATTTGGGCTAAAAGCGGGATGCCTAACTCTTCAGCCAATTTCTTACCTCCATCTCTGCCGAAGATGTAGTACTTATTTTCCGGCAACTCGGCCGGGGTAAACCAAGCCATATTTTCAATTAACCCCAGTACGGGTACATTGATCTTGTCTTCAAGAAACATTCCAATACCCTTGATTGCATCTATCAATGCTATTTGTTGGGGAGTCGTCACAACTACGGCTCCTGTTAGGGCAATAGTCTGTACCATCGTAAGATGAATATCACTTGTGCCTGGAGGCATATCAATAAGGAAATAGTCCAGTTCCCCCCAATTGCCATCACTAATCAATTGCCGTAGTGCATTGCTGGCCATTGTTCCTCTCCACAAGACCGGACTATGCTTATCCACAAAGAATCCCATTGATAGGAGTTTAACTCCATGTACTTCAATCGGACTAATCAATTCTCTTCCATCTACAACATCAAGAGTAGGTCTGGCATCTTCCGCATCGAACATTCGTGGCATAGATGGGCCAAAAACATCTGCATCAAGCAGGCCCACCTTATATCCCTCTCTTGCCAAGGCAACTGCCAAATTAGCAGTAACAGTGCTTTTGCCTACTCCTCCCTTGCCGGAGAATACAGCTACGATGTTCTTAACTCCCGGCAACAAAGGTCGTTCGGATGGAGCAACAGCTTCTTCTGGCAAGACAATCGATATATGATCCCGAATATCTACATCCTTGTCTACATAGGTGAGAATGGCAGTCTCACTGGCTTTCACCACAGACTTGATGAAAGGATCTTTAGCCTTGGCAAAACGAAGAGAAAACGATACTTGCTTACCTTCAATGCAAATATTCTCCACCATACCGGCTTCAATTAAATTCTTTCCGCTGCCAGGGTAACGGACTTTACTCAGTGCATCAACGATTGCTTCTTTAGTAATATTCATCAGTTGATCTCCTTATTTTTTTCCATAGCTTCGAGTGATCTGCGAGATCGATTAAAACTACGATAGCTATCAGGTTTTATATCTATATCTGGTTCCGTGAGGATCTTGCCTTGAGGTATCTGAAATGCGATATACTTGATACAAAGACCTCTATCCAGCCACTGCTGTTCGTAGTAAGTTCGTATCCCCAGTACATCCCTGTCTATGTTAGCAAAAGATCCTCCGTACAGATCCGAGGTGTCGTGCAACAGCTCAAGCCCATTGGCCTCAATCAAGGCTTTGGTGTAGGTGTACAGAAATGGGCTGTCTGTTTTGAGATGCAGCAAAGCTCCCGGGCAGCAGATCTCACTGTATAGCTTCAAGAAACGAGTCCCTGTAAGACGCTTACCAGCCTTTTTCATTTGTGGATCCGGGAAAGTAACCCATATTTCAGACACCTCTTCCGAGGCGAAAAACTCAGATAACAAACCAATGTCAGTACGAAGAAAAGCAGCATTCTTGATGTGCTCTTCATTGACCTGACGGGCCCCACTCCACATGCGGGCTCCCTTGATATCGATTCCGATAAAGTTTTTATCCGGGAAACGACGTGCTAACCCTACTGTGTATTCACCTTTACCACAACCTAACTCTAAAACAATAGGCTTCGTGTTGCCAAAAAGCTCTGTAGCCCAACTACCCCGAAACGGAAACCCCTCAGCCTGCAGTCTGGCAAAGGGGTATTGCAATACTCGTTCGTATTGCTCCATATCGGCGAATTTGGATAATTTATTCTTGCTCAATTTCGATGTGTATCTATTCTAATCTGTTTTTATCTCTGCAAAGAGTCACAGTAATCCATCTCAGCATTTACAATTTCTTCAATTTCTTCAATCGAAAAGTGACCAATCTCATCGCGCTTGGCATTCTTCTGGATGTACTCGCACATCTCCTCTACATCTATATCTATATCAACATCAGTATCTCCGTCGGTATCTTCATCGAGGTAGCCACGACTCTCGTAATAGTCATAGATAAGGTCGATAAAATAGGTGAGCTTGTCTGTATCCAACTTGGCAGAAAGACCTTTGGACAGATTGCTACGAATAAAGGCTACAGCGGCCTGGTCATCGTATTTGGAGAAATCCTCATTCATAGGTAAAAAGATTCCGAATAGTATGTTTTATGTTCTATACTTAATTATTGCAAAAGGAAATGCAAGTCTTGTCCCGGCTTCAGTTCTACAGTCTCCTTGCCATGACGGAAAACTCTCAAAGTCTTGTCTCCCTGCATTGAGATCTGAGTACCCTCCACTTTCAGCATACAGCCTTCTCTAAGCCCCACAACCCAACGATTGGGATTGGCAACGAGATACTCGGCGATACGCTGCTCCCGAGTCTCTCCGCCGTGTCCTTCGGGGTGTGCATCGAGATAGTGCGGATTAATCTGAAAAGGCACAAAGTTGAAGACGTCAAAAGAACGAGGCTGAACAATAGGCATATCGTTAGTCGTACAAAGAGTGGGACAAGCAACATTGGATCCTGCACTCCACCCGATATAGGGCACTCCACCGAGCACGCGCTCACGAATGGCCTCCAGAAGCCCCATTTCCTGCATTTTCTTAACCAGAATAAAAGTATTGCCTCCACCTACTACGATTGCATCAGCACGCGTCACGGCATCTATCGGACGCTGGGCCCTATGGATACTCACCACACGCTGGCCAAAAGAAGAAAAGCGTTTATTGACCTTCTCTTCGTACTCGTCATAGGTGTAAGTAACCGCAGCAAAGGGGATAAATACGATGTTGAGGGGACGATTGCCCAGGAACTCACAGATGTGTTCCGAGGCTTTTTCCAAATAGCCCTCACCCGGACTGGCTGAGTTGCTGATAAGTAATAGTCTCATTACGAGCTTTTGTTTGTTAATTGTCGTTTTTGGTAACTGTTAAGCAGCATAGACAGCTCACGCTTTCTACCCGCTTGGCAAAGATAGTAAGTAGTTTAGAGTAACAGCTCCTTTGTGAGAGGAACAATTGACATAAAACTTATCCAAAACATTAGCCCATTCTTCATCAGGTGAGCCCCGTGTCAATTTATTATTTTCTCTTATTTCCCGTATAAGGCTTTATTTATAGATTGCACGGTTGTCTCACAACTAACTCTCTGCTAAGATTTACAGAGGATTCTGATATACGGTGAGGATTGAAGTAAATGGAAAGAGTGAATAAACTCTGTCGCCTGTGAAAGTTGCTTTTTTCGTTACATTTGTACGTGAATCTGAAGCCGACAATGTCGGCCTATTTCTACCTTGTCTAGAAATGAAGCAGCCCGAATTGGATACATATTTGTCTCGTTTGCTGGAGGATTATTTGGCAGCCAATGGGTTGAACCATACCTCGGAACGCTTTGAAATACTTCGTGCAGTGTTGACTTTGGACAAGGAGGTAGAGCCTTTTTCGGCTCGCACAGTATACGAGCGACACCGAGATTTGGGAGGGCAGGCCGGTCGTAACTGTATATACGACACGTTAATGCTATTGGAACGAGCTGCTATAGTGGTGAGAGTGCCTGTATTGGTAGGATCAGGAATCGGATACCTTTTGGGTTATCATTTCTCCAATTCCATAGCTCACCTGTGCTTGTATTGCAATAAAATCCACCTGTATAAACGCAGCCGATTCTTAAATACCCTTTCCGTCATCCACCCGAAAGGTTGCGTAGTGGGTAGCAATTCGGTATTTCTCTACGGGATTTGTGCCCAATGTAGCTCCAAAAAGAGAAGACTAAGTCACACAAGAAATAAAAACAATAAACAGAGGTCAATAGGCCCTGTTTCTCAAAAAGATAAAAAATGAAAGTAGACGTATTACTCGGTCTCCAGTGGGGAGACGAGGGCAAAGGAAAGATCGTGGACGTATTGACCCCGGCCTACGACATAGTAGCCCGTTTCCAAGGAGGACCGAATGCCGGACATACATTAGAGTTCGAGGGACAGAAATATGTGCTACGCTCTATACCGAGTGGCATATTCCAGGGAGATAAGATCAATGTGATGGGCAATGGTATAGTGCTAGATCCTGTCTTGTTTCGAGAAGAAGCTGAGGCTTTGGCCAAAAGCGGACATAACCTACGAGAACGCTTAGTCATCTCACGCAAGGCGCATCTGATAATGCCTACACACAGGATGCTTGATGCTGCAAATGAAATTGCCAAAGGGGATGCCAAGATCGGGACTACCGGGAAAGGTATTGGACCAACTTATGCGGATAAGATCGGGCGTTATGGGCTGCGTGTAGGAGATATAGAGCAAGATTTCTCTGTTCGATACGAAAAAGCCAGAGATAGGCACGTAAAAATGTTGTCCGACTTAGGCTATCCAACAGAAGAGTTGGAGTCCTGTGAGAAGGAGTGGATGGAAGCAATTGAATACCTAAGGACATATACTTTTGCAGACAGCGAATTTCTGATCAATCAGGCCCTGATTGAGGGGAAAAAGGTTCTGGCCGAAGGAGCACAGGGATCATTGCTTGATGTGGACTTCGGTTCATATCCTTTTGTCACATCCAGCAATACAGTTGCTTCGGGATGTTGTACAGGTTTGGGGATTGCTCCAAGACGTATCGGAGATGTATTCGGCATATTCAAGGCCTATTGTACTCGTGTGGGAGCAGGCCCATTCCCAACAGAATTGGATGACGAAATCGGCAATGAACTGTGTGAAAGAGGGCATGAGTTTGGTGCAGTGACAGGTCGTAGGCGTCGTTGTGGCTGGATCGACTTGGTGGCTCTACGCTATACGATCATGCTAAATGGAGTTACCAAACTCATCATGATGAAAAGCGATGTAATGGATACATTCCCCATTATTAAAGCATGTGTGGCGTACCGACACAACGGCGTAGAACTGAAGGATTTCCCGTATGACATCACAGATGATATTACTCCCATATACCGCGAATTACCCGGTTGGCAAGAGCCTATGGACAAGATGACTCGAGACGACCAATTCCCAGTCAATTTCAAGCGTTATCTCGACTTTTTGGAAGAAGAACTGGGTGTACCTATCTTGATTGTCTCCGTAGGACCAGACCGTAATCAGACTATCATACGATGAATTATCAGGAAGCGATCGAGTATCTCTATCGCGCTACTCCGGTATTTCAACACAGTGGAGGCTCGGCATACAAGCCGGGTCTCAGTACTGTCATAGCCTTGTCAGAAGCCTTTGGTAACCCTCATTTGGCTCTGTGTTGCATCCACGTGGCAGGCACCAATGGGAAGGGCTCTACTTGTCACACACTAGCTGCTGTATTGCAAAAAGCTGGATACAAAGTTGGATTATTTACTTCACCTCATTTGGTAGACTTTCGTGAACGAATCCGTGTCAATGGGCAAAAGGTATCGGAAGAATATGTAGTGCAATTCACCAAAGAGTCACAAACGCTTGTGGAGAAGCTTAGACCCTCTTTCTTTGAGCTAACCACAGTGATGGCATTTAGCCACTTCGCAAAAGAAAAGGTGGATATAGCCGTGATAGAGGTTGGGATGGGAGGCCGACTGGACAGCACTAATATCATCAAGCCGATGTTGAGTATCATCACCGGTATCAGCCTTGATCACACTCAATTCCTCGGTAATACGATAGAAGATATTGCAATCGAGAAAGCCGGGGTCATTAAGCCTCATGTTCCTGTAGTAGTAGGAGAAGCTAATAAATGTCTAAGGGAAATTTTCACCCAAAAGGCCTCTACTGAATACGCCCCTATTTATTTTGCAGAGGATAGTAAACATATTTTGGAAGCAAAGCTATCCGAGGACCAAAGTTATATTTCCTATCAAACAGCTTTGTGGGGAGAGATACAGTCCGGTTTGACCGGAGATGCCCAACCAATCAATGCTCGTACTGTAATGACGGCTATAACCCTTTTGCAACAACGACTCCAGATCCCTACAAGTGCTATACAGTCTGGATTTAGGAATGTAATATCTCTTACCGGTTTGATGGGGCGTTGGCAAGTATTGGAGCATTCGCCTCTGCTTATTTGTGACACCGGACACAATGCCGGAGGTATAGCTCAAATTGTGAGTCGTCTGGAGAAGCTCAAAGTGACACATTTGCATATCATCTTTGGAATGGCTGCTGACAAAGATGTGAAACAGGTGCTGGAGCTTCTACCCAAACAAGCATATTACTATTTCTGCCAAGCCTCGGTAGACAGAGCTATGCCAGTGGACGAGTTATACTCTTTGGCCAAAGGCTGTGGCCTCGATGGAGAGAAATTCGTTTCCGTGGAGAAAGCATTGGCTTCTGCCCGAAAAAAAGCATCACAAGAGGATGCGCTCTTTGTCGGGGGGAGTAACTTCGTTGTGGCGGATCTGCTTTCCACCCTTCATTTACTGAAGAAATAGATTTCATAGACAATATAATCATCACTTAATTATCAATCCAATATTCATTTCTTATGGATCAAACAGTACAAACGATGAGGGATAAGCCGCTCCTGCGCTGGACCGTCCTTATCCTGCTTGCGTCCACAATGCTCTTTGCCTATATGTTTGTGGACATTCTGTCTCCTCTGCAGGCAATGCTCACAACAAACAAAGGTTGGTCTCCCGTTGATTATGGGAATTTTGCCGGGAGTGAAATGTTCCTCAATGTGTTCTTTTTCTTCCTCATCTTTGCGGGGATTATCCTAGACAAAATGGGAGCCCGCCGTACAGCTATCCTCTCAGGAGTTGTAATGGTTATCGGTGCTTTTCTGAAATATTATGCAGTTTCTTCTGCTTTTGAAGGCAGTGCTGCCGAAGCTTTCTTTACCAACAACTTCAACCTGCCCAAAGCCTGGTGGAATGTAACTCCCTTCTTCGAGGGGATGGCTCCTTCAGCCAAAATGGCTTCGGTGGCATTCATGATTTTTGGATGTGGCGTAGAGATGGCAGGTATCACTGTTTCCCGTGCTATCGTTAAATGGTTTCAAGGTTACGAATTGGCTATGGCCATGGGAGTAGAAATGGCTATTGCCCGCTTGGGGGTCGCTGCCGCCGTACTATTAGGCCCGCGTATTGCAGACATGAGTGGATTGGTGGATGTATCAAGACCGGTATTGCTCTGCGCTGCTCTGATGTGTATAGGTCTACTGAGTTTCTTTGCATTCTTCTTTATGGACAAGAAACTCGATGCAGAGATCGGCCACAGCACGGAAGAGAAAGATGATCCTTTCAAATTCAAGGATCTGGGCAGGCTGTTTGGAAGCAAGACATTCCTCATTGTGGCACTCTTGTGCATGCTCTACTATTCAGCCATTTTCCCTTTCCAAAAGTATGCTATCAATATGTTGCAGTGTAATCTCAATATGAGTTCGGAAGATGCTGGATGGATTTTCTTCTTCTTCCCTCTCGGGGCGGCTGCTATCACTCCCTTCCTTGGGAACTTCCTTGATCACAAGGGAAAAGGCGCAACAATGTTAATGCTCGGAGCCATACTAATGATTTCTTGTCATAGCCTTTTTGCATTCCTCCCCCATTTTGCCGGAGCTAAGACTGTTATTGCCTTCTTGGCGATTATTCTTTTGGGTATTTCCTTCTCTCTGGTACCTGCAGCTCTTTGGCCTTCTGTACCCAAATTGGTAGAAGGGAAACTGCTCGGATCGGCCTATGCTGTTATCTTCTGGATTCAGAACATCGGTCTCTACTCCTTCCCGATGATTATCGGTAATGTACTCCGCTCCAGCAATCCAAATGTGAAAGATCCCTTGCAATACAACTACATGAACCCTATGCTGGTATTCGCCAGCTTGGGTATAGCAGCTCTTATCCTTGGCTTCTGGCTCAAAGCTGAAGATAGAAGGAAGGGCTATGGCTTGGAGCTTCCCAACATAAAGAAGAAATAAGCTAACCTACAAGCTCTTAGTTTAGTCTAGAGCAAGCAGCCCTCGGTGATGCATAAGCATTGCCGAGGGCTTTTTTTCTGCAAACAAAGCATATATAGCCAATCTCGAGAAAGTATATTGCCGTTTCCGACTAATACAATGATCATCAAAGGCGTTGTATGTGTTCGAGCTTCAATCGGTGCTAAAACAAATATCCCGACGAACACAACGATTATCAGGAACTGCAACTTCCGCAGTAGAAACCATATTTGTTTGGCTTTGACTAATTTTGCGAAGTATGTCGTCTTCCCTCGTTCCCTATTGAGAAGGTCGACTCGCTGATTACACAAGAAATCAAGAAATGGAAGAACAAACCCACAAACCCACATTACTCGTGCTCGCCGCCGGTATGGGGAGCCGCTATGGAGGTCTCAAACAACTTGACGGAGTAGGCCCTCAGGGAGAAACTATCATGGACTATTCCATATACGATGCTGTTGCAGCAGGCTTCGGTCGTGTCGTATTTGTCATCCGGCACAGCTTTGAGCAAGCATTCCGCGAGAAAGTGCTTTCTAAATACAACCACATCATACCTACGGAAGTCGTCTTTCAAGAGATAAGCAAGCTTCCATCGGGCTATACCTGCCCCGATGGGAGAGAAAAACCCTGGGGTACCGGACATGCTCTACAAATGGGAGCGGAAGTGATAGATGAGCCGTTTGGAGTGATCAATGCCGATGATTTCTATGGCAGACATAGTTTTGAGGTATTGGCCAATCGCCTTAATCAACTGCATGGGAGGAATGGGCAGTATTGTATGGTAGGCTTCGAGCTTGGCAAGACTCTAAGTGAAAGCGGTGCCGTATCCAGAGGAGTCTGTTCTATTGACGAGCAAGGGCTGCTCTCCACAGTGGTGGAGCACTCCGGTATTGAGATGAAAGACGGACAAATCCAATGCCCCGACCCGAAAAATCCAACAGAGACTAAAGTTCTCGTAGCCGAATCTATTGTGTCTATGAATATGTGGGGATTTACGCCCGACTATTTTGCACACGGAGACTTGTTGTGGCATAAGTTTTTGGATAAACGAATCAATGAGCCGAAAAGCGAGTTTTATATTCCAACCGTAGTTAGCGACCTAATCAGCTCCCAAAAAGCAACAGTAGAGGTGTTGCATTCCTCTGCCAAATGGTTTGGAGTCACCTATGCAGCCGATCGCCCTCAGGTAGTCGAGACTCTTGCAAAAATGACTCGTGAAGGCCTTTATCCCGATAATTTATTTCAAGCAAAACACCAATAAAAGTATTGCAACAATGAAAAAAACAAATGTTCTACTCGCCATGGCTACCGGCTGTACGTTAGTCTTGGGTGCTTGTTCAGGTAAGACCGGACAACAAGCAGAAAAAGTTCCAGCCATTGACCCCACGGCGATGGATACCACAGTGACGCCACAAGACGACTTCTTCCGCTATGCCAACGGTGGATGGATGGCTAAGAATCCTCTCAAGCCGGAAGACAGCCGCTATGGATCTTTTGATGTATTGCGCGATTCTACCGAAGCTCGCATACACCGAATTGTAGAGAAATACTCTTCTACAAAACAGAAACCCGGCACGAACGAATACCGCATGGCCACTCTTTATGCTCAAGCCATGGATAGCACTAAGCGTAATAGTGACGGAGCCGAACCTATCAAAGAGGATCTGAAAGAGATAGAGGCCATCACCGACAAGGCGATGCTTGGAAAGCTGGCAGGAAAATGGGACAAACAAGGAGCCAGTACATTCTTCGGTTCGGGTGTAGCTGCCGACATGAAGAATAGCAAAATGAACATGATGCATATCGCCCAAATATCCCTAACGATGGGCGACAAGAGCTATTACACAGACGATAGCGAGCCACACAAAGCCTATCGTCAGGCATATTTGGACTATTTCAAGGAATTGGCCAAGCTGTCCGGATATGAGCAAAGTGTAGCTGAGCGCATCGCAAACAACATGCTCAAAGTTGAGACAGAATTGGCCAAAATCAGCCTCTCTTCTGTAGAGCTACGTGATCCAATAGCCAACTACAACAAGCTGAATGTAGCAGACTTTGTAGCTTCTCATAAGGCTTTTGACTGGAACGCCTACCTCGCAGAAAGGAACCTGAGTGATCTGAAAGAATGGGATGTAATGCAGCCTGCCTACTTCGAAAAATTTGACAAGTGGTTCGATGCTGCTCCTCTCGAAGAGATCAAGGACTTCTTGTTGGCCGGAGTAATGAACGATGCAGCCGGTTATCTAAGTGATGACTTTGGAATTGCACAATTCAACTTCTTTGGTAAGACTCTTAGCGGTACAACAGAGCGCAAGGCCAGCTGGAAAAGAGCCGTCTCTACTATCGAAGCCGTGCTTGGGGAAGCTCTGGGGCAGATTTATGTGAAGGAGTATTTCTCAGCAGAAGCCAAATCCAAGATGCTCGTATTGGTGGAGAACTTACGCAAAGCCCTCAGTCAGAGAATTAATGGGCTGGAATGGATGAGCGATTCTACCAAGATGAGAGCGCAGGATAAGCTCAACAGCTTTACCGTAAAAATCGGTTATCCCGACAAATGGAAAGACTATAGCAAGCTGGATATAAAGGAGGATAATTATTATGCCAACATAAAACGAGCCATACAGTTCGAGCAAGACTACGAAATGTCTCAGCTGGGTAAAGAGGTCGACAAAACAAGATGGCATATGTCTCCGCAGACGGTGAATGCATACTATGAGCCTTCGTCAAACGAAATATGCTTCCCGGCAGGTATCCTGCAACCTCCTTTCTTCAACATAGATGCAGATGACCCCGTAAATTATGGTGCTATCGGTGTTGTTATCGGGCATGAAATGACACACGGCTTTGATGATCAGGGACGTCTTTTCGATAAAGATGGCAATATGCTGGATTGGTGGATCAAGACAGACAGTGAGAAGTTCGAAGCAGCAACAAAGAAGCTCGTTTCACAATTCGATGATATTGTAGTAGCAGATGGCGTCCATGCCAACGGCGCACTCACTCTGGGTGAAAATATTGCTGACCAGGGAGGTCTTATGATTGCCTACATGGCGATGAAAGAAGCCATGAAAGACAAGAAAGCAGAGGTGATAGACGGTCTAAGTCCGGAACAACGCTTCTTCATCGGCTACGCTCGTGTGTGGGGACAAAATATCCGTAAGGAGGCTGCTCTTCGTCTTACAACTATAGATGTGCACAGCCTGGGCGAATACCGCGTAAACCAAACCTTGAGAAATATTGATGCCTTCTACGAAGCATTCAATGTACGTCCCGAACACAAGATGTACCTCAGCCCGGAAGATCGGGTACTTGTTTGGTAAGCAACATCTACGACTGTCGAATATTTACTTCACTGACAGTGTGAAGATATATCCGACAAGAAACGAAGAAGGAGGGTGTGTCAAAAGGATATTTTGGCCACCCTCTTTTTGTATCCCTACACTTCCCATTATATAGAGGAGAACATTGCAGGGGGCGTCAAGGAAATGCTTCTCAATAGTCCCTCTATCTCGGCTTTGCAGAGAGAGCATAGCGAGACTATATTGTGCAATGGCTCCTATTTAGCGATAAGTGTAAGACCTACATCGAATCAATCTCTCCGACTGTCAATTTTTTCACTACACCACCCTTCTCGGTTTACTTTCGCCACATCTTCCAGATTGGGCATATACGACGAAAAATTTTCGTGGCCAAGAAAAATTATTTTCGTGCGCACAAAAAAATATTTTCTTGCGCACGGAAATTTATTTCCTTGCGCACAGAAATTTATCTATATATATACGGAAACTCAGAAGGCTGACGTGTGCTGAAAAAAAAGTCGGGAAAATGGATGTGGAATCATACAATTCGGAGAGGAATAGATATGACTATCTTTGCGCTGTGTGTTCGATACTGCAAGCTATGAGAAAGACCTACAACCAAAGACATATAACCCTACGAAGTCTCTATTTCAGATGGAGAAGGCTCAAATACCCGGCTCTGAGCTTTGGCGTTTTATTGAGCTGTCTCTTTGTCGGCTGCAGTACAGAGGATGACTACACAGCTGATCCAAAACGTAATTTCCGTGCCTTGTGGGAAATTTTGGATAAGGGGTATTGTTATTTCGACCTCAAGCTGCCACAAGACTCGACGTGGGAAGACTTGTACGAAAAACACATTCAGCAAGTGCGCCCCGATATGACCACGGATGAGCTTTTCCGCAAGATGAGTGATCTGATACGAGAGCTCAGAGACGGGCATGTGAATATCATCACTCCTTTTGACTACGGACGCTATTGGGGTTGGAAAGAAAACTATCCGACCTCTCTAAACACCTATGTGAGGGGTAAATACCTGGGGAGAGATTACCGAATTGCAGGAGGTCTGAATTACGAACGGATTCGCTACAACAACCACGAAAAGGACTCCGTAGCCCTCATTGTCTACAATAGTTTTTCTTATCCGGTAAGCCATGCTAATATCAACGCAGCCCTTAGCCGATTGGCCGATTGTAAGGGAATTATTTTTGATATAAGGGAAAATGGAGGTGGCAACGTGAACTTGTCGGATCGTCTGGCATCTCATTTTGTGCGCGAGAAGACTCTCACGAGTTATATGCGACACAAGACCGGCCCGGGACACAACGATTTCTCTTCGCCACGAGCCATGTATATAGAGCCGGTGACAAGAGGGGTGCGTTGGTATAGACCCGTAGTACTATTAGTAGATAGAGGGGTCTATAGCGCAGCCAACGATTTCGTTCTAAAGATGAAAGATATCCCTCATGTACTTGTGTTGGGAGATACAACAGGAGGAGGAGCCGGCATGCCGATGTCTTCGGAACTTCCAAATGGCTGGGGGGTACGATACTCGGCGTCACGCACTTTAGACAAAAACATGCAGGATGTAGAGTTTGGAATTTCTCCTCACAAACGACTTCCCTTCTCTGAGGAAGAAGCTGCTTCGGGTCGAGACAATCTCATCGAAGCCGGTATAGAGCATATCCGGCAAGAATGGGAACGCCTCCGCTGACAGCCCCCCTCTGCTATACAGACAGCTGACAGACCCTTCTGCTATACAGACAGCTGACAGACCCTTCTGCTATACAGACAAAAGAAACTTAGATCTGCCTTCTCTGAATTTGAGATAAAGGAGGGGAAGTTTGTCTTCCTTTAATTCTTGGCGAATCGACAAGCTCATGAAAACAAATATCTCAAACGATGTGTTATAGTAGCGAAAGAAGACAAGGCCGTCCGAATGAGGTTGCCCGGCTGAGTCTATTGACATAAACAAGGCAGACCTCTGGTATTTAATTTAATACAGAAAGTTAGAAGATATTATGACCTACGAATTGATTCACCTCCCCTACGCATCGGACGCTTTGGCTCCGGTTATCAGCAAAGAAACCATAGAGTTTCACCATGGCAAGCACCTACAAACTTATGTGGATAACCTCAATAAGTTGATTGCCGGCACTGAGTTTGAAAACATGCCCATAGAAGAAATCATCGCCAAGAGCGAAGGTGGAGTATTCAACAATGCCGGTCAAGTCCTCAACCACAACCTTTATTTCACTCAATTCACTCCACAAGGGAAGGCACAGGAGAAGCCGGAAGGTAAACTGTTGAGTGCGATCGAATCTACTTGGGGCAGCTTCGAGAAGTTTAAGGAAGAAATGACCAATGCGGCCATTACCCTTTTCGGCTCCGGATGGGCTTGGCTTGCAGCGGATAAAGATGGGAGATTGGTAATTACCAAGGAACCCAATGGAAGTAACCCCTGCAAGAATGGATTGAAACCTATTCTCGGCTTCGATGTTTGGGAGCACTCCTACTACCTGACTTATCAAAACAAACGCGCTGATCACATAAAAGATCTGTGGACAATAATAAATTGGGAAGAAGTAGCAAAGCGATACTAAAATAAGGTTATCACCTACACCTCTATTTTACATCCGAGAGGCCAATCCGAGTAGTAGAAATACTTGGGTTGGCCTCTCGATCTATTTAAGAATAGCTTAGTGGGTATTCTTTTCATCAAAAAGTTCGTTGAAAGTCCCCCTATCAGCTCATAATTCTTTACTATTCAGGCAGACAGACAAGCAGTTAGATTTAAGAAGAAAAAATTCAATAGCTCAAATAGAAAATTTCTCCACCTGTGTTAAACCTATATAATATGATTGACTCTATTGTTGTAAATGAAGAATCGTATAATAGGCATATTGGTGGTCTTGCTCATGACGGCATTCGTTTTGCTGTTCGTTGTGCAGGTGCTTTATATCCGCAAGGTTTACGAGGCCAAGGATGAGCAATTCAATCGTCTGGCTAAGGTGGCCTTGAGCCGGGTCTCAGCCAAATTAGAGCTGGACGAGATGCGGGTATGCTTGTACGAAAATCTAATGAGCGACAGTACGGACTTTGCCTCTACATTGGAAGCTCCAACGGGGCTCCCGCAGTCTCACCCTCACAATATATCAGCCTCCAGACGAATATTCAATGAGGATATTTTTGCCGGCGTCTGGGGACACTCTGCAGATAGTCTACCGGTAGAATGGCTTGTCGCTTCCCAAAAAGCCAAGGGAAACACCCCCAGCCAATTAGGGACAACACACAAATCGACCAATACAGCCACGAGACTGCAGATGTCCCAGTTGGGAAGATATTTGCACAAACGAGAGCTGCTCAATGAGGTGATACTGCGTACCCTCATTGAGAGTGAATTCAAATCAACTAAGCAGCGGATCAAGGTAAATAGACTTACAGAAACAATCCGCTATGAGCTGGATGAAGTTGGCCTAAAAACGGCTTTTCTATACAAGCTCTACAATGCAAAGGGGGGACTGGAATACTTTGAGACCCTTCCTCAATACAAGAATGTAAAGCCCGACAAAAACAATACCATACGGCAGTACCTCTTTCTATGCGAAAACGATTCTCCATCCGAGGCTGCTTATGTGGATGTTATCTTCCCGGAGAAACAGACCTACGAAGAGACAGTATGTGGCTTTGCTATCCCCGTTGGGATTTCGGCTCTGGTGCTTCTTGTACTGACCACATGGACTGTATACATACTGTATAAGAAGCAAGTATTTGCTCAGACCAAGACAGACTTTATCAATAATATGACACACGAGTTAAAGACTCCAGTAAGCTCTATCAGCTTGGCTAGCCAAATGATGAGAGACGAAGCTATTACCTCCAATCCGCAGACCATGTCTCGGCTGTTGGGTGTCATATCCAGTGAAACACAGCGACTCTCGATGCTGATAGAGAAAGTATTGCAATTCTCTCTCTTTGAAGACAAACGTATAAAGCTCAAGATGCAGGAAGTGGATGCTAATGATATCATCCTTGGTGTGGCCGAGGTCTATTCTTTCAAAGCTCAGCAAACAGGAGGGAATTTGGATCTTGATTTGGAAGCCGAAGACACATGGATACTTGCCGATGAAATGCATTTGACAAATGCAATCTTTAATCTTCTGGAAAACGCAGTGAAGTACAGACAACCCGATAGGAAACTGATGTTGGCAATCCATTCTCGCAATGTCGGGAAGAAGATAGAAATCGTGGTGCAAGACAATGGTATCGGTATTCCTCCGGAAAGCCAGAACAAGATATTCAAACGTTTCTATCGTGTACATACTGGAAACAGACATGATGTAAAAGGGTTTGGCCTTGGTTTGGCCTATGTACACATGGTATTGCAGGAGATGGGAGGATCCATCCGAGCTGAAAGTAAAGTAGGTGAAGGAACAAAAATGATAATAACGCTACCGAATATTAAACAAAACACATGATAAATCTGTTTTCCCCAAAATAGGAGTAATGAACGTGTAAATAAAACAAATTGGAATATGGAAGAACAAATGAAAATCTTCTTTTGTGAAGACGA
Source organism: Porphyromonas crevioricanis (assembly GCF_900476255.1). Taxonomy (NCBI): domain Bacteria; kingdom Pseudomonadati; phylum Bacteroidota; class Bacteroidia; order Bacteroidales; family Porphyromonadaceae; genus Porphyromonas; species Porphyromonas crevioricanis. Next base: position 1,508,114 of record NZ_LS483447.1, on the reverse strand, counting down.
TGAGAGTTTGGGACTTTTGCTGAAAGAGTTCTTTATATCGAAAGGCTTTGATGTAGACCTCTTTACGGATGGTGAGTTGGGGATAGAGGGTTTCCCAAAATCGAAATACGACCTCTGTATATTGGACATCATGATGCCTAAGAAAGATGGGTTTGAAGTCGCAGAGTATATCCGTAGTGTAAATATGGATATCCCTATTGTGTTCCTCTCAGCCAGAGATGTTCCCAAAGACAGACTCAAAGGCTTCCAGGTCGGAGCTGATGACTACCTGACTAAACCTTTCTCAATGGAAGAACTTTTGCTCCGTATCGAGGCTATCATGAGACGCATCAATGGCCGTAAGGCTAAAGCAATGCCTTTCTATCAGATTGGGAAGTATCACTTCGATACGCTCAACCAGACCCTCGAAATAGGTGGCAAAGTTACGAAGCTGACAACCAAAGAGTCTGAGCTGCTGAACCTCTTGTGTATGTATGTAAACAACACGCTGGAAAGAGACTTCGCTCTCAGAACAGTATGGCATGCCGGTAAGACAGATATCGACAGTGATGATTACAAACGCAGAAGCATTGATGTCTATGTAACGAAGTTGCGTAAACTGCTCAAGGACGACCCTTCGATCACGATCCGCAACGTGCATGGGAAAGGATATCGTCTTGTAACCCCGATAAACGACATAGAGGAAAATACTCGCAAATTGTAAGTCCTTATAAGCAGACGTGTTGGCACAAAGAACGATTGTCTTCTGTGCTGTGTGCATCGATGCTGTCGAGCACATGTCGTCTTGCCCCTCTTCGGGGAGCCTCATACGACCGCAACTGTGGATTGATGGCGGTGCGCAAGAGGCTCCCTTGTTTTTTTTACTCTCTTAATAGACTGAGTGTGTACAACGAATGAATAGAAAGAATAGGAAAAAAGTAACCCCTGCAAGGAAAAGACTACGGGAAAAAGTGGCTGGCAAACAGCACAAAAGAATAACCGGCTTCAACAGGGAAGAGCTGGAGAAGACTGTGTTTGCGTTTCTGTCAGCAAATCCCGGACAGGTATTCAACTACAAGCAGGTAAGCCATCGCATAGGAGTGGAATATCCGCCCATAAGGCAGCAGATTTACAGCATCATGGAAGAAATGGCTATCGACCATGTCCTTGTACGTGTAGATCGAGGTCGGTACAAATACAACGCTACCAATCGAACCATAGAAGGAATTTTTGAGCGACGTATAAACGGACGAAACATTTTGTTGCCCATAGCCGATGACATCCCTTCTGTTGTGATTGCAGATCAGAATGCACTCCATGCCATCAATGGCGACCGTGTGAGAGCGCAATTGTTTGCTAAACGACGAGACAAAGATCTGGAAGGACAGGTGATAGAGATAATAGAGAGAAAAACCTATTCTTTCGTCGGAACTGTTGAGATAATGAGAGACATTGCCTTTGTAGCAACCGAAGATCGCAGAGTTGGTTATGACATCTTTATACCCAAGTCTAAACTTTCGGGAGCAAAGGCCGGGGATAAAGTAATAGCTCGTATATCGGACTGGCCAATGCATGCCAAAAATCCGGTAGGAGAAATAATAAGCGTTTTGGGCCCTTCGGGAGACAACGAAACAGAAATGCACGCAATCCTTGCCCAATTCTCTCTCCCCTACTCTTACCCTCAAAATGTAGAAAAAGCTGCCGAAAAGCTCTCCGAAAATCTTTCTGCAGAAGAGGTTGCTCAACGGGAAGATTTCAGAGAGACACTCACTCTCACGATAGACCCTGCGGATGCAAAAGACTTCGATGATGCCATTTCATTTACACAACTGGAGGACGGCAAATACCAAATTGGTGTACATATCGCAGACGTCTCCTACTTTGTTACGCCAAAAAGTGTAATAGATAGAGAAGCATATGAGAGGGCGACAAGTATTTACTTGGTAGATCGCACTATCCCAATGCTGCCGGAGAAACTCTGCAACGACCTGTGTTCCCTCAAACCCGACTGCGACAGACCTGCCTACAGTTGTGTCTTTGAGATGAATGAAGATGGGCAAGTAATAGACTATCGTATTGTTCGGACACTGATCCGAAGCCGGAGGAGATTTACTTATGAAGAAGCTCAAGAGATCATTGATGGGAATGAAGGAGACTGCAAAGAGGCAATCCTCAAACTCAATGAATTGGCTGGCAAACTACGGAAACAGCGTTTTGATAAAGGTGCTATCGCTTTCGAGTCCGAAGAAGTCAGATTCCAATTGGATGAGCGAGGAAAGCCTATCGGGGTTTATGTGAAAGAAAACAAAGAAGCCAATTGGTTGATAGAAGAGTTTATGCTTTTGGCCAATCGAACTGTAGCCACTCACATCTCTCAAATGAAAAAGGCTTCCACGCAAAGCAAAGGAAAAACATTCGTCTATCGAATACACGAACAACCCGATCCCGAAAAGCTGGACAACCTCAGCTCTTTCATCTATCGATTGGGATACCGCTTCAAGTTTAGGGGAAAAGGAGATAATGTCTCACAAGACATCAATAGACTTTTGTCGGATATACATGGCAAACCGGAAGAGTCACTTATCTCGACTATTGCTATCCGTACTATGGCAAAAGCCCGCTATAGCACGGACAATGTAGGGCACTATGGTTTGGCTTTTGAAAACTATACCCACTTCACTTCGCCAATACGTCGCTACCCCGACCTGATGGTACATCGCATGCTTACTCACTATTTGCAGGGAGGACGTTCGTTGGATAAGACGAAATATGAGGAGGATTGTGTACATTGCTCAGAGATGGAGCAAATTGCAGCTCAAGCTGAACGAGAATCTATCAAGTATAAACAGGTAGAGTATATGCAAAGCAGGTTGGGACAAGTGTTTGATGGGGTTATATCCAGTGTCGCCGAGTGGGGTGTGTACGTGGAGTTGAACGAATCCAAATGCGAAGGTCTGGTACCAATGCGTTCGTTGGACGACGATTTTTACGAATATGATGAGGCTAACTATTGTCTCATTGGTAGACGAAGCAAAAAACGTTATGCACTAGGGGATCCCCTTAGTGTACGTATCGCTTCTGCCAACCTCGAACGCAGGCAACTGGATTTTGAATTGGTTTAGCACGACAATAGACACCTCTCCCCCTCCCTCGTTACTGCCGTATCAAGTTTTTTCAAACAACAAAAACATCAACAACAATGGGAACTATGAACAATACCTCAAAGATCAGAGTCTTGCTCGTTGGAGCCACAAATCCTCTGGGGAAAGAGATTTTATCAGGCTTGATGAGCCAAAAGGAACAATTTGAGATAAGCGTTTTCGATCGTAAGACATCAGCCAATATGACTTTCTTGGAGAAACACAAAGGAACCATCACCGTTTACTATGGTGATATTCTGGACGAAGAAGCTCTCCGGGAGGCTTGCGCCGGACAGGACTTTGTGATACACAACAACAGTCTCCCCAGGGAGCAAGCCTCCAAAAGTCTCAAACAGGCAGAAGCTATCAATGTGCTGGGAACACACAACTTGGTAGAAACACTGGAGCAGTACAGCCCCACGGCTTTGCTACTATACATTTCTACCATGGGAGTTTATGGAGACCGTCTCAAGTCTCCTATGATCAGTGCTCAAGATATACCTGGACCTGTTTTAGGGGATTATGATGCTATCACCAAAATGCAAGCAGAGAAAATAGTCAGAGAAGCTTCTCTGGATTGGATCATATATCGTCCCGGTTACATTTTGTACACACAAGGTATCAAACTAAGCCCTGAAATATTCAAGACTCCGCTATCCACGCGCATGGAGCTGATACATGCACAAGACTTGAGCACAGCCGTAATCAAGTCATACGAGCAACGTAACAGGCTATGGGGACATATCTACAATGTAGGAGGTGGAGAGGCTTGCCGAATTACATACGAACAACTTATAAAACGCTTCCTCTCTGAGCTGCATATTGATTTCAAGGATATTCCTGACCATAGCTTTGCTACTCGCAATGGTAGCGGAGGATATTTCGCTGATAGCAACTCATTGAATGATCAGATCGGATTTCGGACATACTCGATTGACCGTTACTTCGAGGAATTGGGTAAATCTAAAGGCCTACTCAAACGAGTAAGCTCCGCTTTGTTTGGTTCTGTCCGAGGGAAGTCGCTGTTTGCCCAGTCTGAACCTCTCAAAGCCCACAAGTCTGGAGATCCGATAAGGAGCAAATATTTCTTTTAGTCGTCGTTCTGAAAGACTATGCTGACAAAAACCGCCGTCAAACTGTTTCTGCGGAGATCGTTTCGTTTTATCTTCCATCGCAGAGGGTACGGTATACACTCTCCCTTTGTGTTCCGATTTATTACTCGTCTGGTGGAAGAGCGAACTCCATACTATACTTTCCCAAGCCTTCGTGCCGAATATGCCAATACACCGCCCAATTGGAGTTTCAGGGAATTGGAATTGATTTTCAGAATTGTGGATCAAATGCACATTCGGAGCTGTCTTTTATTGGCAAAAGACCCTTCTCTAGTGGAAAAGTATGTAAGAGCGGCAAGCAGCAAAATTGAATTGGAACAGGTGCAACATTTGGACAACAGCATAGAGAAAAAGCCTTCTTCCGGATTCTTTGATCTGATTGTACTCGAGGACTTGAACCTTGCTTCAGACCAAGCAAGCATTTGTGACTCACTATTATCGAAATCAGATGAACAAATGCTTGTTATCAACCTAAGATCCGAGAGTTGTTTCTCTCTCTGGGGACATCTGTTGGAGTCTCCGGATATATCTGTTTCGATTGATTTGGGACGGATTGGCATGGCCTTTACTCACAGCAGATTGCACAAAAGGCATTACAACGCTTTCATATAAAGAAGACTTTATTCACAAATAAATTTATCATGACAAAAAGCAGAATATACACCGGTGGAGGAGACAAAGGAACCACCAGTCTGGTAGGAGGCGAACGCGTCCCAAAATTTGATACTCGGCTGGAAGCCTATGGGACTATAGACGAGCTTAATTCTTTCATCGGACTACTAATAGCGGAGGAGTTGCTTCCCGAAGACTATGAATTTCTCTCTTGGATTCAGCACAAACTGTTTACCATCGGTTCATATTTGGCAACGAATCAAGATACTACAAGCTTGATGGTAGAGAGTTATGTATTTCCGAAAACAATAGAGCGAATCGAAAAAGAAATTGACCGTCTTGATGGCGCTATGCCTCGGATGACAGCTTTCATTCTACCGGCTGGGGGGCGGCAGGGAGCTCTGGCCCATGTATGTCGTACCGTTTGCCGACGGGCAGAACGGCATATATACAGATTGATTTCGGAAGGGGCCAAAGTGGAAGATGCCGTACTCAAGTTCGTTAATCGTTTGAGTGATTATTTCTTTGCTTTGGCCAGAAAGGAAGGCTATCGTATTTGTGGTAGAGAAACAACCTGGGATAAGACCGTTCTCTGACAATTTCCCTTTTGACTCTCCCTTTTCAGATATATGATTTAGACGAGAAAGCTCGGCCTCACGCAAGGCAAAAAAGGTGCATAGGGAACAAAAACAAACCGCTATCAAAGAGTTTTGACTTCTTTGATAGCGGTTTGTTTTATAAGCAAAGATCCAATAGAAGCTTCAAGAAGCTATCGCATCAGTACTTTCTCTTTTCATCCGTTTAGCCCGTCTTATTCGTCTACGCTTCCTCTTGTCGTTTCGATCTTCTTTGTGAGCATCGATATAACTTGGATCTTTCACCACTAAACGCATATAGAAAGAATAAATTGTCATGGTGATCGGTAAAGCTATGATCAAGCCAAAAAAGCCCAACAACGTTCCCCAAATAGTGATACAAAGCAGTATCAAAGAAGGACGCATCCCCATCTGACGCCCCATAATGTGTGGGACTAGCACGGTATCCTGTATGATCTGTACCAGCATCAGTATACCGAGTGTAATAGCCCAAACGACAAAGAAGTTCGATCCTGTTTGGGCAGCAGATAGGCCTGCTAGAAAAGTCAAGGGGAGTATGCCCAGAATTTGCATATAGGGGATGAAGTTCAGCATACCGATAAATAACCCGATGGTAATACCCAGGGGCAAGCCCATAATGCGATAGCCAATAGCCAACAGTACCCCTACACTCAAAGCCACCATGGCCTGACCTCGAAAGTAGTTATTCATATAATAATCTACATCGGATAGAGCCATCGTAGCTGTGCGCCTGATATTGAGAGGGAAAAGCCCGATCAAACCATGTATCAAGGATTCGTAGTCTACCAGTATAAAGAAAAAGTAGATCAATCCCATGGTAAAGACTGTAGCCCACGACATTACAGATATAGTACCACTGACAAGTCCACTCAACTGATCCATAATCTGTCGCCCTCCCTCGAATATATTCTCGGGACTGATGTCTTGCAGAAATTCTCCTATGTTGGCATTGTTAGTAAGGAGCTTGGCTATATTGTCGGGCAAAATACCCAATATGGAATCCTCATTAGTGTACTGCTGTATCAATACCCATGTCTTATTGATCTCTTCTCTAATGGTCGGGATGATAGTAAGGACGATAAGGGTACATATCCCAGCTATCAATAGAAATACAATGATAACAGAGAGAAGTCTATATTTCACCCGAAGCTTGTATTGTATAAAGCGGACCCAAGGCAGGAGGATATATGCAAATATCCAAGCCAATCCAAAAGGGATGAGAACCGATTTGAGCCCTGAGAGCAATGCTGCCAAAAAAGAGAGCAACAATAAAAGGAAAACGATACGTGCAGTACGGTCGAACGTGAACTCTCGCCTAAAGAAGCTGGTCATATTAGATTTTTCCATTTTATTTACTCTGCTGCTCTAAAAGGATACTTAAGGCCGGATGTGGATTTCAATACAGCTACTCCCGCACCTATCTTCAACTGCGATTTCATTTGAATTGGGATACGATTGTCATCATCGCTGATCCATACCTCCATAGATTCTTTCTGCTGCTCGAATTTATCTGAGTGAATATCAATTACGAATCTCAATGTCTTATATTTCTTTTTTCTGCTCACCTTGAGCTTTTCCTTCCCTTTGTAGGTGATCGTTGCTTGTATCACGTCGGCATTGTCTATCACCGTAATGGAGAAACGCTGCCCCTCAGACAATTGGCTATAGTCTACAGAGCGAAGATAAATGACCGAGCCGAACAAGTCCACAACAGGATATTTGCTATCAAGAGGAACAATCGTATCATACATTACCCAATCTCTTCTATTCTGATAATACCGATATCCCCTGGCTTTATTACCTGCTCCAAAATGAACGGTCATACGTCTGGTGCTTGGCTTCTCCCGTTCAACCAAGTCTTTAATAGAGCGAACAAAAGTGAGATCCGGCAAATAAAAAGACTCAACCTGGTCTCGCAAATAATATATATTGTCAAAGAAAGAGGATGTACGTAGACTGATTTTATAGGCATACAATGTGCGTCCTCTATCCTGAACCTCACGCATCCTCATTTCAGCAGAACCGGCATTCGGGCTAATAAGCCCCCACTGAAACTCCACATTGTACTTGAGTATTTCATCTGGGTGCATGAGTGCCTTTGGAGATCTATTCGGTTGTGCCTCAGCAGACAAACAAATGGATACTCCAGGAAAAAGGGTCCACAAGCATATCCTAAAAAAAACGTCGTATAGCTTCATTGAAAATAATAATTGTTGAATATCTCTATCTCATAAAAGCACCCAAAGAGTGCATGGCAAACTTACAAAAAAGGGCTTTGAGTTGTGTTCGCAACAGCCCTACCCGACAGCATTTGTAGAAAAAACAAGAGTGTATCGAAACATTTTCGATACACTCTTATTTCTACAATTCTCAAACCAATGTTCTCTGGTTCAATGTCACCGCAGCTCTTACTTTATAATCACCTTTTGCACAGATTTGCCTGCCTGCAAAAGGTAAGTATCAGCAGGCAATCCGGAAATATCTAAACAAAGAACACCCTCACTATCTGTGTGGGAAGAAAGCAACACTCTTCCACCAAGAGAAAGTAAGCGCACTTCTGTATTAGGCATGCTGATGGCATATAAATAATCCTGAGCTGGATTGGGGTAAATATGGATAGTAGATGTAGAGAGAAAAGCAGAGGAAGTTATGTC